>PMEM01000048.1 GCA_003155795.1 Gemmatimonadota bacterium | reverse complement strand
GGGCCTTTCGTATGAGACGTCCGCATCTCTGCGCGGCGGCACCGCGGATGGAAACACGACGTACTTCACTTCCGCGGGCGTAAGGCATGATGCGGGCATTACCTCGACAGATGGATACGACAAGCAGAATCTCCGGATTAATCTGGCGCAACAGTTTGGATCGAAACTCAATGTCAGTGCGAACACGGAAGTGCTGCACACGCTCACCAAGCGTGGCATTTCTGGTAATGATAACAACGCGATCAACCCGCTTGATGTCATTTCCGGCACTCCGACGTTCTACGACTTTTCCCGCAAGGTCAATGGTGTCTATACGAGCGATCCGTTCGCGACGAGCGGGACCAACATCCTTCAGAATCAGGAAGCTATCCAAACCCCTGAGGACGTTTACCGATTGATCGGAAGCGCCCAGGCGCGTTGGTCAGCAGTTGCGTCAACGCGGCAAACGCTCGACTTCTCGATGCTTGGCGGAGTCGACAGCTATTCGGATCAGGCGCTCGTCTATTCGCCGTCATATACGTATCTGGAGCAGTCGGGTGTCATCAGCCCGTATCCGGGTACTGTCGCTCGAGGCAACACCAACGTCACCAACGCGAACCTGAATTTGAACGCGACGCACAAGCTCATATTATCGCCGTTCACCGCGACCACGTCGCTGGGCCTGCGTCAGTCACGCGCTCAGGTTAACAACATCTTTAACCAGGGCCTGGGAATGTTCCCGGGTGTCACGAACGTCGCGACAGCCATACAGACGGCTGTCAACCAGGCGCAATCTCTCACGAAGTCGTTCTCATACTTTGCCCAGGAAGAGCTGCTGACCGCCGATGAGCGCATCCTGTTGACTGGCGCGATAAACGCAGAGCGTTCCAGCACTAATGGCGACGCAAACGCGTTCTACACGTACCCGAAGGCATCGATCTCTTATAAGCTGCCATGGCTACCGCCAGCGGCGGACAACCTGAAGTTGCGTCTGGCATACGGCAAGGCCGGCAACACGGTCCCTGTCAATTTCAAGTACACCTTCCTCACGCCTCTCCTGGAAAGCGGCGTGAATGGACTGCGTCAGGGCCCGCAGATCGGTTTCCCCGGCATCAAGCCGGAGCAGACGACAGAAGTCGAAGGCGGATTTGATGCCAGTTTCTTCAGCGGCCGCGCCGGCCTCGAAGTCACGCAGTATGAAAAGAAGACGACCGGGATGGTACTCACGGCCGGCCTCGCACCCTCAACGGGCTTCACGACCCAGGTCATCAACGGCGGGACGATGCGAAACGTCGGCACGGAGGTCGGTTTGAACCTGGTCCCGATTCAAACGGGGATGTTCACGTGGACGTCCAATACCACCTTCTCGCGTAACCGGAACAAGGTGCTCAGCCTGCCCGTCCCTGCATTTGCCACGGGCGCTGGCTTCAGCGAACGCTTCGGCAGCTACAAGATTCAAACCGGATACTCCGCCACGGAAGTGGTCGTGTTCAGTGGCTTCGATACCACATTCGACGCCAATGGCAAGTACGTGAGTCGTGCTCGTCATGAGCTTCACATCGGCGACCAGAACCCGGACTTCCAGATGGGGTTCTCAAACAACTTCACGCTTGGCAGACTCAGCGTCTCCAGCTTGCTTGACTGGCGCAAGGGTGGCTACGTGATCAACCTCACGAATAACTACTTCGACTTCAATGTGGATGGCAGCAACTTAGCCGATACAACGAAGGCGCAGGCTCGTGGCAACGCATTCCTTGCCGGCCAACCAGTATATGCGGAGCACGGCAGCTTTGCCAAGCTTCGCGAGTTGACCGTTTCCTATGACCTGGGCGAATCATTCGCGCACAGGTTCCTCGGAAGCCATGCGAAGGATCTTCGGATCGAAGCGAGCGGACACAATCTGATCACCTGGACGAACTACACGGGCTATGACCCCGAGGTGTCGAACTTCGGCAACGCACCGATCGGTCGCACGCAGGATGTGACGCCGTATCCGCCCAGCCGCCAGTTCTTCCTCTCGCTTAACGCCACATTCTAATCTCGGGGATCTCACTTAATATGAAGAAATACATAGCGGCGGCAATCACCAGCACTCTTGTGCTGGCGAGCGCGTGCCAGGACAACCCGACGTCGCCCAGCAGGGACAACGTTGTGGCTGGATCGCAGCAGACCCTGCAATCGTTGGTCATCGGCATCACAGCGCAGGACCGCGTAAACTACGGCGGATACTATCTATGGGGCGGGATCATGGCGCGCGACGCCATCGTTCCGACCGCCAACGAGAGTCGTTTCGTCACGGAGTTTTATGTCACCCCGCCCGACCCAAGCGATTTTATCGGCGGGTCACAGTGGACGGGCTACTATCAGTTGCTTCGCGCGTCCCAGTTGCTCTTGAAGGACGCATCGTTCACCACACTTAGTACGGCTGATCAGGCCGCGACACGTGGTTTTGTTCGCACGCTGGACGCGCTCTCCTACATCAGACTCATTGATTACCGCGACCAGAACGGCGTAGTGATTCAGGGACCTGATGCGGCGGCTCAGGATCCTATCCGTACCAAGCAGTCCGCGTTGACCGCGACATCGGCGCTGCTCGATTCGGCGCTCGCAGATCTGACTGCGGGATCGGCGACCCTGCCGGTTTCGCTGCCATCCGGGTATTCGCTCCACGGCGATTACAGCTCTACCGCTAACCTCATCCTGCTTAACCGCGGTCTGAAAGGCCGGGTCGAGGTCATGCGCGCACTCGACCCCGTTGCGCCCAACGCTGCAAGCGCCGCAGCTGCTGTCACTGCGTTGAACATCGCGCTCGCGGGCGCCCCGACACCGATGACCCAGGAATATCTGAATACCGGACCGTGGTACGAGTACAATCCGGCGTCCCCCGAGAATGCGCCGAACCCTTTACCAGGTTCTTCGAATCTCGTCACGGATAACTTTGCAAGCTCCTTCCTGCCAGGTGACATACGCGCACTCAACGTCGTTCCGGCATCGGCTCCGACCGTCGCCGGCTTCACCGCGTCGCATCGGTTGAAGGTGACCGACCCGAACAACGCGGCGCTCCAGTCTGCGCCGCTTCCGATAGTGCGCAACGCTGAGCTGCTCCTGCTTCGCGCTCAGGCGGAGATCGCGACGAATGACCTGGTTGGTGCTACCAGAGACGTCAATGCTGTACATACCGTTGAAGGCGGCCTACCGGCCTACTCGACTTTCACGAGTTCAGCGGATGCCATCAGCAAGCTGCTCTACGAGCTGCGTTATACGTTCGCGTACATTGGTCCACAGCATATCGTCGCTCTGCGGGACTACGGTATGTTCAACCTTGCATACGTCACGCAAGCTGGTATGCCTAACAAGGGCGCGGCCGATGCGCTCGTTCAGAGCCTGCCGATTACTCTGAATGAGACGAACGCACGGAAGGGCAACATTACGCCTGTGCCGTGATCTCAATGCTGTGACGGATATGGTAAAACGAAAGGGGTCCCGTTTGGGGCCCCTTTTGCGCTGTAACGGACGACGCCGGATCATGTCATCTGAGCCGACGCTAACCTGGAGCCTCCAATGACTGCATATCCTGCCGGGTCAAGTTGGCACTTCCGCGCAACCTGTAAACTTCTGCCATTTGTGATTCTCGTAGCTGCCTGTACTCACACAAATACCTCCGTAGCTCCAGGTGGCGACCCTATGGTTGTTACCGAGGACCAGATTGACCAGCTGCATGTCACCAACGCATATGACATCGTGGTGCAGACACACGGGAACTTCCTGCACAGTCGCGGCCGTGAGTCTCAGAATCCCAATGTTCCGGCGATACCAATCCACGTGTATGTCGACAACGCTTACTACTCGAACGACGTCACGTCATTACGCGATATCGACGCTATGGACGTGATGGAGATCCGCTTCTACCAGTCTTACGAGGCCCAATACAAATTCGGCAGTGGCCATATGGGCGGGGTGATTCAGGTGATCACCAAGAACTAGTCAGCGTCCGGGGTGTCCCAGATTACGTCCATCCTGCTTAATGCGTCTCTCGCTTCGGAAACAGCGATGCACCCTTCGCGACGCGCCACCCCGTTGCGTCGAACGTCATCTTGCCGTCCGCGCCAAGCCGTTCCACGTCATTCCCGCGAAGGTGGGAATCCATTTTCCCGTCCACGTTCAGAAACTCCGCCGGGGCACCGAGCTGCGAAAGCAGTTCTGTGCAGCGGCCGGGCATGAATGGCGACAGCACGATCGCCTGTCGAACCAGCTGCCTGACGAGAGCAGCGAGCGTTGCCTCCAGCTCCCCGCGCTTCGCGGGATCCTTGGCAAGTTTCCATGGCGCCTGTCGGTCAACGTATTCGTTCCCACGCGCAACAGAAGCCCACACGTGGTCGAGCGCGCGGTTCGGAAGATTCTCACGCATCGCGGAGTCGTACGCGGCCATGTCAACCGCATCCAGCGCATCGAGGTCGTTCAGTTCCGCGGCTGGTACAATCGCCCCACAGTACTTCTCGACCATCGCAATCGTGCGACTTGCGAGATTACCCCATGCATTCGCCAGATCGGAATTGTAGCGCTCCTCGAATCGCTCCCACGAGAAATTCCCGTCTGCATCGAAGGGAACTTCTCGCATCAGAAAGTACCGGAAGGGATCGGCGCCATACCTGCTCACTGCATCCTGCAGATCCAGCGTCACACCGGCAGACTTGCTGAATCTGTCACCACCCAGCAGCACAAACCCATGCGCCCAGACAAGCCGTGGCAACGGCAGCTCCGCCGCAATCAGCATTGCAGGCCAGATCAATGAATGGAAGCGTGTGATGTCCTTGCCGATGATATGCACGTCGGCAGGCCACCACTTCGCAAATTCTCCCTGGGTGTCGGGGAAACCAACTTCAGTGATGTAATTCGGAAGCGCGTCGAACCAGACATAAGTGGTCTGTGGCTCCCCGTCGCCCGTATCACGCGGGAAGGGAATACCCCAGCCGGCACGTGCGCGGCTCGCGGATACATCGTCGAGTCCCTGATCGATCAGCGATAGAATCTCGTTCGCGCGGCTGCGTGGCTGCAGGAACTCGCCGCTTGCTATTAGCGTACGCAGCCGGTCCGCATATTCGCTCAGCCGGAAAAACCAGTTGCGCTCCTCGACCCATTCAAGCGTACGTGTGCCGTGCAGCACACACTTGCCATCGACGATCTCTTCGTCCGTCTTGAACGCTTCACACCCGACGCAGTACCAGCCGGCGTACGTCTTGGTGTAGAAACTGTCCGGCGAACGCTCGAAAATCCGCTCGATCAGTGCCCGGACGCCAACTTTGTGCGACTCACTCGTGGTTCTGACGAACCGGTCATACGAAATTCCGAGTGCGGCCCAGGCTTCCTGGAATCGGCGTGCGATTTCGTCCACCTGCTGCTGCGGTGTACGGCCTTCCTTTGCCGCCGATTGCGCGACCTTCTGTCCATGCTCGTCCATGCCCGTGACGAACAACACGTCGTCACCGCGCAGGCGATGGTAACGCGCCAGTACGTCGGCGCCGATTTTCTCGAAGGCGTGACCCAGATGTGGGTCGCCATTCGCGTAATCGATGGCTGTAGTGATGTAGTACTTTTTGTGCACGCTGCAATCTAGCCGATCAATTGTTCGGGGTTGGCCCCTTATTGCCATCCGGCTGCCCGGGCTCGCCTCGACCGCCGCCCGGATTGCTACCAGAATCGCCACCGCGCCGCCCACGCCGATGACGATCAGGCCGCCGCGCTGGAGCAGGTGCAACGGGTTCGGTCTCGACAGTCTCCGTCAGGATCACGAGCCGCGGTTGTGGGATTGCGAATTCGGACGTGTACATGAGTTCCGGCGATATCTCTTCTGCCTCATCTACATCATCCTGGACAGTCGAGACAGCACCGGCAGGCTTACCTTCGATCTCGTCCTTGTACGCGGCCAGCGGCATGGTCCGCGGCGCCCCTTCGGCGGTTCGCAGCGTCACCGTCTCGCGGAAGATGTCGATGGCAAGCACCTTCTCCTCGCCAACCGTCGTCGTAACGATCCGCCCTTCCTTCGGAAACCGACGCCGGGTTTCGACGTAGAAGTCGTGCTCATATCTGAGGCAGCACATGAGTCGCCCGCAGGCGCCGGAAATCTGCGATGGGTTCAACGAGAGCCGTTGATCCTTTGCGACACCAAGATTCACCGGCCGCAATTCGGGTAGCCACGCAGCCGAGCAATACTGCCGGCCGCACCGGCCGATTCCGTCCAGCCGCTTGGCCTCGTCGCGAACACCAATCTGCTTGAGTTCGATCCTGGTACGGAATGCAGCCGCGAGATCGCGAACGAGATTCCGGAAATCGACCCTCTTCTCAGCGGTAAAGTACAGTGTCAGCTTCTTCCTGTCCCACTGCCACTCGGCGTCGGAGATTTTCATCTCGAGTTGTGCCTCGCGGACCTTGTCCGCAGCACGCTGGCGCGCTTCGTCGTTCGCGGCCTGAAGCGCGTCGCCATTTCGAATGTCGCGCTTTGTGGCAATGCGGAGTGCCTTGCGCACCGGCTCACCGCAACCGTGCGAGCACCCTGCATTGCGCTGCGCAGCAAGGTCCCCAGTCGCGTGCACGATCCCCAGGTCTTCACCGCGATCGGCCTCCACAACGACATGCGTCCGCGTAGCTGGCGGCGTAGCGCCATCCCAACCAAAGAACTCCTTCCGATTCCCGCGAAACGCTACTTCAATAAGATGCATATCCATTCCGTGTAGTCGTCCCGCCGAAGGTCGGTTGTCATCCCGCCGAAGGTCGGGATCCAGTTGTCATCCCGCCGAAGGTCGGGATCCAGTCCTCCTACTCTTCCCACTGTCCCATCCTCAAATACTTCTGCCGCCGTCTCCTTACCAATCTCTCCGGCCGCAACTTCCGCAGCTCCTCAAGGTTCGTATTGAGAACTTCGCCGAGCGCTCGAGCCGCTGCTTCGTGATTGGCATGCGCGCCACCCTCGGGCTCCGGTACGATCTCGTCAACTACGCGCATGTCCAGCAGGTCCGGCGCGGTGATTCGTAGCGCCGTCGCAGCGCGATCTCGCATCTCCGGAGACTTGCCATCCTTCCAGAGAATTGCTGCACACCCTTCGACGGTAATCACCGAGTACACTGCATTCTCCATCATCAGCACACGATCGGCGACACCAAGCGCGAGTGCACCGCCAGATCCGCCCTCACCAATTACCGTTGCAATGATCGGCACCTGCAGTTGGCTCATTTCGAGCAGATTCCGTGCGATCGCCTCGGACTGACCACGCTCTTCCGCACCCAACCCAGGATACGCGCCGGGCGTATCGATAAACGTCAGCACTGGAACGTGAAATTTCTCAGCGAGCTTCATTAACCGGAGCGCCTTTCGGTATCCTTCCGGATGAGGCATCCCGAAATTCCGTCTGAGATTCTCCTTGGTATCGTGACCACGCTGATGGCCGATAAGCATCACAGTTTCGCCATCAAGCCTCGCCCAGCCGCCAACGATTGCGGCGTCGTCGCGGAACGCACGGTCACCATGCAGCTCGATGAAATCCGTGAAGATCCGCGCAACGTAGTCGAGCATGAACGGTCGCCTTACATTCCGGGCGACCTGCACCCGTTGAATGGGGGTGAGATGCTTGTACACGTCGCCCCGCAGTTCACTGAGCTTGCGCTCAAGCGACACAACCTCGTCGTCGACGTTTACGGCCCGCTCACCCGCAGAATGCTTCAGTTCCTCGATCTTCCGCTCGAGCTCTGCGATGGGCTTCTCGAAGTCCATCGTCGTCGCACCAGTTGCCATCCGGACCTCCTAGGTCCCTAAAACTACTGAAACACGCTCCTCTCCGAGTAGCGCGCGCAATTCCTTTAGAGCTATCCCGTCGGCCGACAGCTTGAGCGACCGGGAACGCAGGCGGCCAGCCGAACCCAGGCCGTCGCTCCAGCGAATCTCCAGGGGCGCGCTGCCCGGGTGCGCGTTAACCACCACCTGGACGTCCTGCATCACCTGTGGGTCCAGAGCCGACCCCGGTGCCAGGTCGATCGCCACCGCCACCTGACCATTGGTCCGCTTCTCGGCGAGCTTTGTAACCGACTCGACAATGAAAGTCGGATTGTCAGCGCCTTCGTCCCGCCGCGAATAGCCCCCCTTCATCACAACCGGAACGTCTGCTTTCACCTGGTCGTTGATCACGCTCCAGGCCTCCGGAAACACCAGCACCTCGCTGGAGCCGGAAAAGTCCTCGATCGTCAACCGTGCGAATTCGGCGCCGTTCTTCTTGCTCGTCTGCCGCTTGATCGACGTGATTACACAGCACAGCGATATTGACTCCGCAGTCCAGGCGCCAAGATCGCTTACCACATGCGTGGAAAACAGCTCAGCCTCGGTTCGAAATGGCTCCAGCGGATGTCCCGATGTGTAGAAGCCGAGGATTGCCTTCTCGTTTGCGAGCCTCTCGCTTTCCGGCCACGGCGCCACACTCGGCAGCGTCGTCTGGTGCGTCGGCTTGGACGTCTCGCCCAGCATGTTGCCGAAGATGGACACCTGGCCAGTCGCGACATCGTCCTGCGCCAGCGAAGCCTCGCGAATCGCCGTGTCGAGCGCGGCTGCCAATTGCGACCGATGACCGCCCAGAGAATCGAGCGCACCGGCGTGAATCATTGCCTCGAGCACGCGCTTGTTGCACATCCGCAGATCCACCCGGTTGCAAAGATCGAAGAGCGAAGTGAACGGACCGACCGCACGTGCCGCGAGAATCGCCTCGATTGCCGTCTTGCCAACGTTGCGAATCGCGCCGAGCCCAAAGCGCAGACGCTTGTCGGCAATTACCGTGAACTTGTAATTCGATTCGTTGACATCCGGAGGTAAAACCTCGAGCCCAATCTCTCGCGCCTCGTTGATGTACTTGACGACACTGTCCGTATCACCGATCTGCGACGACAACAACGCCGCCATGAATTCAGCAGGAAAGTGCGTCTTGAGCCACGCAGTCTGGTATGAAAGAATCGAGTACGCGACGCTGTGACTTTTATTAAATCCGTAACGCCCAAACGTCTCGATCTGCGACGCGATGTCGTTGATGATCTTGCGGTCATGTCCCATCGCGACGGCCTTCTCGACAAACTTGTCGAGTTCCTTGCGAATGAGCACCGCATCTTTCTTGCCCACTGCCTTGCGCAGCACGTCGGCTTCCGACAGCGAAATGCCCGCGAGCTTCTGTGCGATACGCATCACCTGTTCCTGATAGGTGATAACACCGTACGTCTCGTTCAAAAACTCTTCGAGTTCCGGGAGCTGATATGTAATCGGCTCCTCGCCGCGCTTGCGCCGGATATAAACCTTGTGCATCCCCGCGTCGAGCGGCCCCGGTCGCATCAATGCATTCGACGCGACGAGATCGTTGAATCGATCGCATCGCAGCGATCGAAGCAGATCTGTTGCGAGCGGCGACTCGAACTGGAATACTCCTGCTGTTTTGCCGAGTCGCAGCATGTGATACGTCTCTGCATCATCGAGCGGAATGTCGTCAAGATCCGGAATCACTCGACCGCGCGCACGTACATTGTCCACAGCGTCGGTGATGATCGTCAGCGTAGTGAGGCCGAGGAAATCCATCTTGAGCATCCCGGCCTTCTCGAGCGCGTTCATGTCGTATTGTGTTACGACAACTGCCTCGTCGCCCTGACTGCCGGCGCCCTTGCTGGATTGCGTACAAATCGGCACGTAGTCATCGAGTGGTCCTGGCGCGATGACCACGCCGGCGGCGTGCACCCCCGCATGCCGCGACAGCCCTTCAAGCGCGATCGCATAGTCGAGCAACTCACTGTAGCGCACATCATCGTGATATAGCGCCTTCACTTCAGGAATCTTTTCGACAGCCTCGCTTACTGTGAGCGAGTAGTTGGGGAGATTCGGAATCAGCTTGGCGAGCGCGTCTGTTTCACCCGGTGTAAAGCCGAGCACGCGACCTACATCTTTCACAGCTGCGCGCGACTTGAGCGTACCGAAGGTGATTATCTGGCCTACGGAGTCACGACCGTATTTCTGGCGGACATAATCGATCACCTCGCCGCGTCGCTCGAAACAGAAGTCGACATCGATGTCGGGCATCGATACGCGTTCCGGGTTCAGGAAGCGCTCGAACAGCAAGTCGAACTTGAGCGGACAGACGTTGGTGATCTTGAGCGAGTACGCTACGAGCGATCCAGCCGCAGAACCGCGTCCCGGACCTACCGGGATGTGCATGTCGCGCGCGGCTTTTATGAAGTCATATACGATCAGGAAGTAACCGGCGTAACCCGTCTTCGTTATGACATCCAGCTCATATCGCATGCGCGTTTCCACTTCTTCCGGAAGTGGGTCGCCATAACGCTCGCGCGCGCCCTCTTCTGTCAGCCTTACGAGAAGCTCGTTCTCGCTGCGGACACCTTTTGGTAGCGGGAATGACGGAAGATTGTACTTCTTTTTGAACTCGATATTCGTTTCGTCGGCGATCCGCAGAGTGTTCTCGAGCACGTCGGCGCGTTCTGGAAAGCGCTCGCGCATCTCATCAGCGTTCTTGAAATACAGTCCGTCGTCGTAGTGCATCCGGTTGCTGTCGGATACGTTCTTGCCGAGTCCGATGCACAGGAGTACGTCGTGCGATGCGTGATCCTCATGGCGGAGAAAGTGCGCGTCGTTTGTCGCGACGACCGGGAGTCCCAATTCGTCCGCCAGTTTGAACACGCGCTCGTTGAGCAGAGCCTGACCCTCGCTGTCGTGTGCCTGGACTTCCAGGTAATAGCGATCCTTGAACAGTTCGGCGTACCATGCCGCGGTCTCTCGCGCCGCGTCCCAATTATCTGCCAGAAGATGTGTCGCGACTTCACCCGCCATGCAGGCTGACGAGACGACGATCCCCTCGCTGTACTGCGCCAGCAGCTCGCGATCAACTCGGGGTTTGGAATAGAAACCCTCCGTGTAACCGAGCGATGAGAGCTTGACTAGATTCCGGTATCCGGTCGCGTTCTGGGCCAGCAACACGAGATGATAGTATGCCCTGGCTTTGCCAATCTGCCCGGCCTTTCCGGAGTTCCCGCTCTGCACCGATTGAAACGAGCTCTCAACGCGCTGTCTCGATCGCCTGTCGCCGGGCGCAACGTACGCCTCCATACCGAGGATTGGCTTGAGACCGGCTTTCTTGGCTTTCTCCTGAAACTCCCACGCGGCGTGCATGTTCCCATGGTCCGTTACGGCGAGCGCTGGCTGCTCGAATTCAAGCGCGCGAGCAATAAGGTCCTCGACGCGATTGGCGCCGTCGAGAAGGGAGTATTCCGAGTGGCAGTGAAGATGGACGAAGGACACACTGTAAGGATAGGTGGCGGGCAATGCCGCTGACAGGGGCTTCACAAACGACGGTTCGCTGCTTTCTGCGTTGGCTTTTTGCTGCCGTCGCGGTAGTCTTTGCGGCTCTCCTGATCGCCATCGGACCGACGGCCTGCTATCTCAGCCGCGGTGCGTGGGAAGAGGCCAGAATCCTGAGCCGGCGCAAGCCGATTTCCGCAATGATCGCGGACCCGTCGACACCGGCCGCGCTCCGAGCCAAGCTGACCGTCGTGGAGGCCGCCAGGAGATACGCGCACGACTCGCTTGGACTCAAAACCGGCGACAGTTTCACAACCTATTCCCATGTCGATCACGACACCCTCGTTCTGGTGCTGTCGGCGGCGTACCGGGACCGGCTCGTTCCATATACCTGGTGGTTCCCCATAGTCGGACGCGTCCCCTACAAGGGCTATTTCGACTTCAACGCAGGTCGTCAGGCGGCGCGCGATCTCGAAGCACGCGGCTTTGACGTGTACCTCCGTCCCTCGGCAGCATTCAGCACGCTGGGCTTCTTCAACGACCCACTTTTGAACACCACGCTCAGTGGGGACTCACTGGACCTGGCGAACACGGTCATCCATGAAGTCACCCACAACACGTACTACGCGCCGGGCTCTGTTCCCTTTAACGAGTCCTTCGCGAGCTTCGTTGGCGCGCGGGGTGCAGCGGCGCTATTCAGGTCGCGGCATGATTCACTCGCCGCCGCGCGGGTAGATGCAAGGTGGGCGGACGACAAGCTGCTCGGCGCATTCTGGAGCAGGCTGAGTCACTCGCTCGATTCGGCATTCGGTGCCAACCCGACGGACAGCCTTGCGCGCGTTGCAGCGCGTGACGCGATCTATAAACAGGCGCGCAGGACACTCGTGGACAGCATCGCGCCGCAGCTCACGACGATTTCGCCGCTGTACGCGCAACGCCTGCAGCTCGATAATGCTGCGTTGCTTGCACGCCGAGTTTACGGAAGTCACCTGGACTCATTCGACAGCATGTGGGCGCGCAACGGATACGATTTGCGTGCGACTATCCGGCAGATAATTGTCGAAGCGAAGCGGCATCCAAAAGTTCCGTTCCAGGCAATACAAGATGCGGCGAGCGGTCGGCCGTTACGCTAGCCGTTCACAACGCCTGTCTCGAACGCCCGCATCCACGGTTGGGACCATAGCAACGCACCTGCGTCAACTCTCACCATACGCCGACGCTCGACATATTCAGCTGCCCCTCAAGTGTCAGTGCTACGGTTTGAGCGGTGCGAACCGAGAGTTCCGGGCTGTAGTAGTCGTCCAGGCCACCGATTCTGTGTGCTACGAATCTCACCATGCCGTTGGACCCGATCAGGCGCGATGGGATGGTGACGGAGGCTGACTTGGCCGCCGTCACTTGCAGGAAGCGCGTCGTGACGCCGTCATGCATAATGTAGAGCTGCACGTCGGACCAGTTATGATTGTCGACTTCGAGCACGACGTCTTGCTGCGGCGGCTGAAAGGCCGGTGCCGGGCGGTGACCGCTGCATCCGGCGGGGAGCGTCGAACCCAGTGAGACCACAGTTAATAAGGAAGCGAGGGTCCTGACGTGCATGATTCACTTCCGCTAAGGATCATCTAAGCTAGCACCATCTCGGGCAGCAGCGCGCGAGCTGCTGTTCCGGGAACGGATCCATCTGCACGCAAACGTACATTACTTGGGCGGTCGCATGCCCTAGCGCCCCGCTTCCTTTGCAGTAGTATTTGCGGTGAGGTTACGTGACGGAGGCTTACACCGCCCAAAACGGGCGGTGTCGGGTTTCGTGGGTTGGCCGCCAATTGCCGCGCTTGCAGCGTTCGCTGTGTGGCGCAGGAGGGTGTGAACGGAAGGGAGGCCCCTTCCCATTCGACAGGCGGTACTTCACGTACGTATCAATCGCGCCTATATGCGGCGCATCATGGAGGAGACTGAATACAATGTTGAAACGTATCCTGTCAGTCATCGGCGCTAGCGCGATGGTTGCCTCGGCGGCGTTGGCACAGTCGGGGACTACAGTGTCCGGACGGGTGACCAACACAGCCGGCGCACCGCTAGCAGGAGCGAGTGTGTTCATCCCTTCGCTCAATGTTGGAACGCAAACCAACGACGCTGGCCGCTACACTTTCGTAGTTGCCGGTAACCGTGCAGCAGGCCAGACCGTGGCACTTACTGTACGCGTCATCGGCTACACAGCCGCGTCCACCCAGATAACTCTGACGAACGGCCGAGACATTACCGAGAACTTTACTCTCACCAGCAACCCATTGCGTTTGGGCGAAGTGGTTGTCACGGGAGCGGGCACTGAGACGACTCGTGAGAAGCTCGGCGTAACTATCAACACGGTTGACAGCTCCGCCATCAGGCGCGCGGCCAACCCGCAGAACCTCGTGTCCGGGCTCGCGGCCCAGGCGCCCGGTGTTGAAGTTCGCACGCAGTCCGGCGAGCCAGGCGCGTCTGCCGACATCAAGATACGGGGCGGATCTTCACTGTCTGGCACCAACCAGCCGCTGTTCGTCGTTGATGGAGTGCCGATTGACAACTCAACGTCTTCGACTACAGGCGGCCAGGGTAGCACGGTGAGCGCGAACCGCGCGTCGGATATCAATCCCGACGACATTGCGTCCGTCGACATCCTCAAGGGCTCGGCGGCGGCGGCCATCTACGGCGCTCGCGCAGCGAACGGCGTGGTGCTCATCACTACCAAGTCGGGTCACTCCGGCCCGACGCGGTACAACTTCACGACCAGTACCAACGTCGATAACATTGACACCGGCAATCTCAAGCTCCAGACAGATTACGGACAGGGCGGCGGAGGTGTAACCCAGGTGTGCACCAAGCCGAACTGCGTGATGAACAGCAACAGCTTCGGCGGGAAACTCGCTGCCGGCACGCCTACGTATGATCATCTCAACGAGATTTACAACACCGGCTACACGTTCGATAACAATCTGTCCGTGTCAGGCGGGAACGATCGCACCACGTTCTATGCATCCGGTGGCGTGACCAATCAGGACGGAGTGCTCGTTGGTCCCCAGAACAAGTACAATCGCGCGACGTTTCGCCTCAAGGGGAGCGAGCAGGTATCCTCTACACTCCGCGTAGGCGGAAACTTCAATTTTATCGATACTCGCGGCAACTATGTCCAGAAGGGATCAAACGTGTCCGGCGTTCTACTTGGCGCGCTTCGTTCGCCGCCAAACTTCAACAATCTGCCGTACCTCAACGATCTTGGACTACAGCGACCCTACCGCTTTCCCAATCCAACCAGCGTTCAGGCGTTGGAAAACGCGGGCTATTACGACAATCCGTTCTTCGTATTGAACAGTCCTGGCAACAAGAGTGAATTGAACCGGTCTATCGCGAGCTTCAACGCCGACTGGAATCCTTTGAGTTGGCTGTCGTTCAACGAGAATCTCGGCGCCGATCAGTACACTGACAGCCGTCTGGAAGCACTGCCGATAACGTCAGCCGGAAATGCCGCAGGAACGGTAACGCGGAATGACTTCACGTTCCTGGAGATCGATCACAATCTTACCGGGACGGCGAAACACACGTTCGGCGACAATTTCTCCGGCACCATTACGGTGGGCCAGAACCTGAATTCGCGCCGCGACCGCAACCTCAACTCGAATGGCCAGCAATTTCTCTCACCCACTCCGCTGGCGCTACAGAACACCGTCTCGCAGACGTCGTCCCAGAATGAATCGCTCGCGCATATCGAGTCGTATTTTGGGCAGGCTACCGCCGATCTTTATAACCAGCTCTATTTCACACTAGGCGTGCGCAACGACGGTTTCTCGACATTTGGCGCATCGAACCGTCGTAGCAACTTCCCCAAAGCTAGCGCTGCGTGGAACTTCACTCATGCTATGGGCATCGACGGGAAAGGCGTGCTCAGCTACGGCAAGCTGCGCGCCGCTTACGGGGAGACGGGTAAAGAGCCACCTGTGTACGGCACCATCACTGCGTTCAGCACGGGTAGCACATTTGGTAGCGGTTATGGCGACGGTATCAATACCTTGTTTGGCCCGGGCGGCATCGTCAGCGGCTTCAGTCAGGGTAACAACGCGTTGCGGCCAGAGCGGTCGAAAGAGCTCGAGTTTGGCGGCGACTTTGGATTCTTCAATCAGCGCGCCGATCTATCGATTACCTCGTACAACAAGCAAACCTCGGACGTGATAATCCAGGTACCGACGAGTGCGGCCGCGACGGGCTACGGCTCTAAGCTGGAGAATGGTGCGAAGCTCAGCAACCGCGGTATTGAGCTCGCCTTCAACGTTCGCCCGATTGAGACCCAGAACGTCTCGCTCCAACTGGGCACTCAATTCGCCCACAACAAGGGCAATGTCGACAATCTGTTGGGCGCTGAGTTCATCGGCTTGGGCGGAGGCTTCACCGGCGCGAACGGATCGGCAACCGTCGGCTACGCACCGGGCGTGATTCGTGGCTCCGACTTCATTCGCTGTGGACGGGGTCTGAAGCTGGACTACAACGGAAGCGGCGTGCAGGACATCGACGCACTTTGCGCGGCGACTCCCGGCGGATACAAGAAGAATGCACTCTTCCTCGGCGCTGACGGACTGCCGGTTCCCGATCCAACAGATCGAGTGATAGCAGATCCGAACCCGAAGTACACGATGAATTACACCGCGTCGCTCAAGCTCTGGAACAGGTTCACGTTCTCTGGACTCCTCGACCTGCGGAAGGGCGGCAATGTGTGGAATGGCACGGAGGGCATTCTTATTACCAAGGGCACGTCGGCTTTGACTGATGTTCGCGGGACGACGAACGGCCAGTTCGGCGTGAACTTCGATACCAAGACCTATCCGTATACTGCGGGACCGGGTGTGGCAGTCGTGCCATTCACCAGCCAGGCGAAGTGGGATAGCTGGTTCGCCGGTAACGGTGGCGGCTTTGGCCCCGTCGGCGAGCAGTTCGTGGAGGACGGAAGCTTCGTCAAGCTGCGCGAACTGGCGGTCACGTATACACTCGATGCGGCATGGTTGAATCACGTCGTCGGCTTTACGAGCGCGGACATTCGTATCGCTGGACGTAACCTCCATACGTGGACCAAGTACTCCGGACTCGATCCCGAGGCAAGCCTCGGCGGCGCTGAGTTCCTCACGCAGGGTTTTGACTACTTCAACAGTCCCCAGACAAGATCGTTCGTGGTCTCTGTCAGCCTCAATCGCTAAGCCAACCGCCAAGAATTCAAGGAGACAACGAAGTGATAAAACCATGGAAAATCGCATCAGTTGCTGCGCTGGCGGTACTCGGCGTCGCAGGGTGCACGGGAGATTTCCTCTCCGGGGGACAGCTCACTACAGATCCAAACCGACCGACCTCTGCAACTGCTGCGCAGCTGGTGGGGGGCGTCCAGTCCAACCTCTGGAGCCTCTGGGGAAGTGATCCAGCACGTGTCACCGGGATGTGGGCCCAGCAGTTCAAGGGCCTCATTTCGCAGTATGTGTCGCTCTACCAGTATGCGCATGACGAGACAACGACCAATGGTTTCCACACCGGACTGTACGCCGGCGGTGGGTTGGTCGATCTCGCCAAAGCCGACTCCCTTGCGATAAAGGGCAACGACAAGCATACGCTTGGCATTTCACAGATCATGGAGGGAGCGTTGATGGGAACTGGTGCCGACATATTCGGCGACCTGGTGTACAGTCAAGCGTTACAGGGCAAGACGAATCCAACGCTCGACAAGCAGCAGGCGGTTTACGATTCGGTTCAGAAGGTATTGTCGGCCGGTATCGCGAACATGGCCTCCAGCAATCCGACTGACGTCGGACCGGGAAGCTATGATCAGGTTTACGGTGGCAATCCCGCCAGTTGGACGAAACTCGCCTACACGCTCAAGGCGCGCTTCTACATGCATACCGCCAAGGTTGACGGGCTCGCTGCCTATACGTCCGCGTTGGCAAATGCGAAGCTCGGGCTGAACGACCCAAGTATAGATTACAAGGGTGTATTCCAGGCCTCACCGTTGGCCGAGACGAACTTCTATTACCAGTTCAATGGTCCGGCCGGACGCGGTGGATACATGGGCATCGATCCACAATTCATAAACCTGCTCGTCACTCGAAACGATCCGCGGTTGTCGGATTACATCGACACGACGGCGGACTATGTGAGTGCGACGCGTAACGCTCCGGATTACCAGCAGACTTATGTCAGCGCGGCCGAAAATCTCTTGATCTGGTCGGAGGCGGCATATCGCACCGGTGATCCCGCAACCGCGTTGACGAAGCTGAATGCGGCACGGGCACTGGCCGGGCTCGGCCCGGACGTGGCGGCGGCGGCCGGCGGGCAGGCGCTTCTCACGGAGATTCTCACCGAGGAGTACATCAATGACTTCCAGTTGGGGGAGGAAGCTTGGAACCTCTACAAGCGTACCTGCTTCCCCAACCTGACGCCGACCGTTTCGAACCTGAAGATGCCGCGGCGTTTGTACTACGATTCGGGTGAGCGGCAGACGAACACGAACATTCCCGATGCTGGTACAGGCGTCAATGGCTCGTTCAACCAACTCGATCCTTCGGCCACGACGTCGGATGGCGGCGGTGCCTGCTTGGATCAGTAAAGTGCCTGACACTGTGGCGGCAGGTGGCCGCCACAGTGGTAACGTGTCATACAGGTCCGGCGCGATGGCTGCGCCGGACCTGTCGCACATTCAACCATCGTAATCCTGGAGAGAATCGAATGAAGCGATCGCTTGTCGCGGGCTTGCTCATCGCAACAACTGCGTGCCAGTCGTACTCGTCGGTCGCGCTGAACGCGGTGCCCGTCGGGTCCGACGTACAGGTGTCGCTGACCGACAGCGGGAGTACCTCGATAGCGTCAACGCTGGGAAGTCGCGTGACGCAGCTCACGGGGCAGATCACGAGTGTTGATTCGACCGGACTCGCACTAATCGTCAGCGAGCTGACGCGTGTCGGCGGCGCAACGGAACTTGGCGAGGGTCACACCGTATCAGTTCCGGCGGACGCAATCGCGGCCGTCCGCGTACAATCCCTCTCCGTGCCCAGGACGTTGCTTGTCGCTGGAATAGCCGTGATCGGCACTATCTTGATAGGTCGCAGCCTGGGCAACGGCGGCACTGGGTCGAGTGTCAATGGCCCCGGGTCAGGGCAGACTGGAAAGTGACAATTGCTGAGCCCCGCTCCCGGTGACGCTGTCGAGGCTATCGTAAACGGCACGGCTCCATTCGGTACCGCAATTCCTCAGGCCCCGAACCGGCCTCTCAAAAGCGCGCGTAGGTCGACGGTCGGGTTCGTAGCCAGCGCGACATCCGGACTCGCCAGCGTGTCATCAGCCCCGAGCGCCACCCAATCCATCGTCGCCCTGACCTTCTGGTCAACGAACCGCGATAGCTGCGTCAGCGAATAGTCGGCCCCGCGCCTGCTACCGTACGAACTCAAGGGATGCACTACGGCCAGATGATTTCTTGCGCGAGTCATCGCCACATACATTAATCGACGCTCCTCATCGCACTCTTCCTCGCTCCCGAGCGCCCGGGTTGATGGAAACAGTCCATCAACCGCCGAGATGATGAATACCGCGTCCCACTCCTTGCCCTTGGATGAGTGGACTGTGCTCAGAACCAGCGCATCATCCTCACGGTCGACCGATGCGCCCGCAAAGTCCTGCGTTGCACTCGGCGGTTCGAGTGCAAGGGCAGACAGAAATGTCGCACGGTCTGGAAAAGCGGACGCAATCGTCTGGAGCTGATCCAGATCAGCCAACCTCGGTTCCGGTCGATCGTATCGGTCCCGCACGATTGCGTCGTACATGCCTCTAACGTGCCCGATCTCACGCGCAACTTGCGCGTCCGCTGTGTCTGGCGCTTCGCGGAGCGTCCTCAGCAGCTCCGCAAGCGCTGCATGTGCCACGCGCGCACGTGGAGGAGGTGAGTAGCCACCAAACGCCGCTGAGTCCCATGCTGCGGCTGCCAGAGCGTCCATCGCAGCTCGCGCCGTCGCCTCACCAATTCCCGGAAGTAGCAAGAGCAACCGGTACCAGCTCACCTCGTCACGCGGGTTCTCGAGCACGCGCAAAAAGGCAAGCACATCCTTGACGTGCGCAGCCTCCAGGAACTTGAGACCGCCCCACTTCTCGAAGGGGATTTTCCGGTTGGAAAGCTCAATTTCAAGATCTGCGGACAAGTATCCTGCTCGGAACAGTACCGCGATATTCCTGAGTGCGGTCCCTTCCTCGTGCAGTTCCAGGATGCGGTCAACCACGTAACGCGTCTGTTGCGGCTCGTCGCGCGCAGTGACCAACGTCACCCGCTCGGCGCTGTTTCGATCCGTCCACAGAGTCTTGGTAAACCGTTCGCCAGCTTCCGCGATGAGCGTATTGCTCGTGTCGAGAATCTGCGGAGTCGATCGGTAGTTGCGGTCCAGTGTTACGACACATGTCCCGGGAAACTGAACGGGGAAGTCCAGAATGTTCCGAATGGTTGCACCACGAAACGAGTAGATACTCTGCGCGTCGTCGCCGACGACGGTGATATTCGAGTGAGCGCGCGCCATGCCACGAAGGATGCGCGCCTGAAGTGCGTTTGTATCCTGATACTCATCCACCAGAATATGATCGTACAATCCGGCAATGTCATTTGCGATCTCAGGACTCGCTTCGAGCAGCATGGCCCAGAGGAGCAGGAGATCGTCGTAATCAACGAGATTGCGCTCCTGCTTGCGAAGTGTGTAGTCTGCGTAGAGCCGCGTGAAGTCGGGGATGTACTCGATGAACCGCGGATACTCCTCGCGAACAATGTCTTCCATCGCGACGCCGGTATTCACGTGACGCGAGTAGACGTGATGCAGCGTCTCCTTCTTCGGAAAGCGCTTCGCGCCAGCACCAAGACCAAGTGCAGCGCGCGAGATCTGCATGAGATCCGCCGAGTCGCCCTGATCCATGATGCTGAAATCGCGGGGAAGGCCAGCGGCCGGCCCGAAGCGGCGCAACAGCCTGTGCGCGGTGGCGTGAAACGTCCCGCCCTGAACATTCCGACTGGCGCTTCCTATCAATCGCTCGGCTCGCGACAGCATTTCATGGGCGGCGCGGCGGGTGAAGGTGAGCAGCAGAATTCGCTCCGGCCGGACACCGCGCTCAACGAGATGTGCGACCCGATACACCAACGTCCGCGTCTTACCGCTCCCAGCCCCAGCCACGATCAACAACGGCCCGTCGCCATGTGTCGCCGCCGCGAGCTGATCGGCGTTCAACTCCGCCGAGAAGTCGCGGTTATTGTGCGTCATACCCGAAATATACCCGAAGCTGGATGGTGGTCATCCCGCCGAAGGTCGGGATCCAGTAGTCATCCCGGCGAAGGTCGGGATCCATGTAGTCATCCCGCCGAAGGTCGGGATCCAGTAGTCATCCCGCCGAAGGTCGGGATCCATGGACGAGGCAGCGACATCAGTACGCACTCGCTCTGCTGCTGCCAGGTTCTCCCAGCAGTCGAGACTCTGGCAGCGCCGGGTGAACATTCAAATACGCATCAGTGGATTCCGGTATTCGCGTGAATGTCGGGCCTCGGTTGCGCCGCACCACCTTTGGTATGCGATTGTTGCGTCGTCCATGGATCCCGNNCTCTTCGCTTCGGCGGGATGACCCACCTTTAACTAAACCTCTCCCACGACCCTCGGCGTCAGCCCAAACAGCTCCGCGAACTGCCGCGCCGTCTCATCCGCGACGGTCTGAATCGTCACATCAGCCTCAGGCTTCTCACGACTTACCGACGTCATCACCACGCCATCGATGCCGCACGGAGTCATGATGTTGAAATACGACAAATCAGTCGTCACGTTAAGAGCAAACCCGTGCCACGTTACCCAACTACGTGCATGAACGCCGATCGACGCGATCTTCCGTCCGCCGGTCCAGACTCCCGTAAATCCGACGTTCCGCTCGGCCGCGATGTCGTACACCGCGAGCGTTCGAATCAAGGCCTCTTCCACCTGACGGAGATACCAGTGGAGATCGAGCTTGTGCCGCTGGAGATCGAAAATCGGATAGCCGACCAGTTGCCCAGGCCCGTGAAATGTCACGCCTCCACCGCGCTCCACTTCGAACAGCTCTATCCCGCGCGAACGCAGATAATCCTCCGTCACCGGAAGCTTATTGTCAGCCTTCTTCCGACCGAGCGTTACAACAGGCGGGTGCTCAACCAGTACGAGTAAGTCCTGATCGATCTCCCCCGAAATCCGTCGCGCAGCCGCGTCCCGCTGAAACGCAAGAACCTCGGCATACGATCGCTCGCCGAGGTTCAGCACCAGCAACTCCCTTTCTGCCATTGCTACGCGTGTATCATCTTGCCGAGCGAATCAAGTGTCGCTTCGGAAATTGCTTCTGAAAGAGTTGGATGCGCGTGAATCGCGAGCTCGACTTCCTCAACCGTGAATTCATTCTCCCGTGCGACAGCGAGCTCGTGAATGATCTCCGTTGCGTGCGACCCGATGATATGTGCGCCGAGTATCTCGCCGTACTTGGGATCCGATAGGATCTTCACGAAACCCTCTGTCTCGCCCGAAGTGCGCGCGCGGCCATTCGCGGAGAATGGAAACTTGCCAACCTTGTACTCGATCTTCTTTTCCTTGAGCTCGCGCTCCGTCTTGCCGATAGACGCGACCTCAGGATGACAGTACGTGGCGTTCGGAATGTTACCGTAGTTCACGTTATGTACGTGCGGCTGACCTGCGAGATACTCGGCGAATACAATCCCTTCGCGCTCGCCCTTGTGTGCGAGCATGGGCGGGCCTGCCACGTCGCCGATCGCGAACACGCCTTTCACTGATGTTTCCATTCGCTCGTTTATCTTGATGAAGCCGCGTTCAGTGAGCGCCACGCCGAGCTCCTTGGCGCCGATATCCTGAATGTTTGGGGCGCGGCCCGCTGCCACCAGCACCTTCTCGACTTCGATATCCTGTTTCGCGCCGGCGACATCCACAATGAATTTGACCGAGCTCTTCCCAATCTTCACGTCACCCAGCTTCGCATTGGTTATCAGCGTGATGCCGCGCTTCTTGAACGAGCGCGCAAGCTCCGCGCCGACGTCATCGTCCTCGAGTGGCAACAGCTGCTTCGCAACCTCTATGATCGTCACCTGCGTGCCAAACGCGGCGAAGACATCCGCAAATTCACAACCGACCGCACCAGCGCCGACGATCGCCATCGTCTTCGGCGCCTTTTCAAGAATGAGCGCCTCGTCGGATGATAGAACCGTCGTCTTGTTTAGTTCAAGACCAACCTGAGGAAGCCCCTTCACACGCGAGCCGGTCGCGATGCAGACGGCCTTGCGGGCGTCGTGCTTCTCTTCCTTTCCATCAGCGGACTTGACCGTCACCGAGTTCTTCGACGTAATCCTTCCATCACCCTTGAGCCAGGTGATCTTGTTCTTCTTGAACAGGAATTCGACTCCCTTGGAGTTCTGAGTGCTCACGCCGCGCGACCGTTTGACTGCGACACCGTAGTCAAGCTTGACCTCGCCAGCAGTCACTCCGAACTCTGCGCCCTTCCTGACCTTCTCCGCGATGTACGCGGACTCAAGCAGCGCTTTCGCAGGTATGCAGCCCCAGAGCACGCATGTCCCACCCAGGCCCTCGCGCTCCACGACGGCGACAGACATGCCGAGCTGCGCGCATCGAATGGCGCCGACATAGCCGGCGGGACCGCCGCCAATGAAGATCACATCAAAAGAAGACATGGAAGTTCCCAGATAAGGTCAGAGTGCGCGTCGCGGTGCCTGAAGCAACACGTTTTGATGCGTGATAACGACAGTCAACTCGCTCATTAAAATACGAGCATCAACGGGTTTTCGATCATGCGACGGAGTGTCTGGAGGAACCGCGCGCCGGTCGCTCCGTCGATCACCCGGTGATCGCAGCTCATTGTTACGCGAAGGCGCTTGCGAACGACTACTGCTCCGTCTACGATTACTGCCTTGTCCTCAACTGCACCAATCGCGAGGATTCCCGCTTCTGGTGGGTTGATGATCGCAGTGAACTGATCGATCCCGAACATCCCGAGGTTCGAGATGGAGAACGTTGAGCCCGTGTACTCTTCGGGCTTGAGTTTGCGTTCGCGACCGCGCCCAGCAAGCTCCTTCGCTTCCGCCGCGATGTCCGCCAGGCCCTTTTCGTTTGCGTCGAAGATGACTGGTGTAATGAGGCCGTCTTCTACTGCGACGGCCATGCCGATGTGAACACGGTTGAACTGGCGAATGGCATCGCCGGTCCAGTGCGCGTTCACTTCCGGGTGCTGTGCGAGCGCCGTCGCCGTCGCCTTGATCAGGATGTCATTGAACGACACCTTGAACTCCGCGCCCTGTGCGATCATCGCCGCGCGCAGCTCGGCGACGCGAGTCATGTCGAATTCAGCAGTCAGATAGAAAGTTGGAATCGGGCCAATCGATTCAGCCAACCGTCGCGCAATTGTCTTCCGCATCAGCGTGAGCGGAATGTCCTGGTAATCGCCGACGCGCGCCGGACGTGCTCCGGCTGCGTGCGAAGACGCCGCAGCCGCCGGTGCCTGTTCGATATCGCGCTTGACGATGCGGCCGCCGGGGCCGGAGCCACGGACGGATGCGAGATCCACACCTCGCTCCGACGCAAGCCGGCGAGCGAGCGGTGAAGACCTCGGCCGATCTGACGACGCAGTTGCGCCGCGAGTGCCGGTGTGTGCGGAAGAGTCGATCCGCTGACCGCCGCGTCGCTCACGCTCCTGCGGCGGTGTGGATGCCTCTCCCTGCGATTGCGGCGACGCGTAAGGGATCGAAGTTACACCTTCGAACTCCTTCGCTTTCGCGATCACATCACCCGCGTCAGCTGGCTTGCCGACTGGCTGTGCCGTCGTATCAGATGCAACCGGCTTTGGACCCGCTGCGTTGAGAAGTGCAGAGATGTCTTCGTCCGGAGCTGCTACGACGCCGAGTAACGTGCCGACGGCTGAGGAATCACCTTCACTCGCAAGTCGCTTGCGCAATACGCCGTCTCCGCGCGCGACCAGCTCCATCACCGCTTTGTCGGTCTCAACCTCGGCGAGAACGTCACCGGTCTTCACCTGATCGCCTTCGCTCTTCAGCCACTTCACGAGGCGTCCTTCCTCCATCGTGGGTGACAGCGCTTCCATCAATACTTTCGTCGCCATGATCGTCTAGTCTCCGAGGTACATGACGCGCTTCACCGCGGCGATAACCTTGGCAGCGTCCGGCTTGGCAAGCTTTTCAAGGTTCTTGGCATAAGGCATCGGTACATCAGCCTGATGCACTCGTACTACCGGAGCGTCGAGATCGTCGAAGCATTCTCGCTGTATGTAGTCGACAACCTGCGCGCCGATGCCGCAAACTTCCCACCCTTCCTCCACGACAACAGCGCGATTCGTCTTCGCCACCGAATTTGCAATCGCATCAACATCCATCGGACGAACAGTCCGAAGATCGACCACGTCCACGTTCACTCCCTGCTTGGCGAGTTGGTCTGCAGCCTGGAGTGCAACCAGCACCATCTTGCCAAATGTGACGATCGTGCAGTGATCGCCTTCGCGCTTCAGCTCCGCCTTTCCAATTGGCACGATGAGGTCAGGGTTTTCATCAACCTCGCCCTTCGTGTTGTACAACATCTCACCCTCCAGCACGATTACCGGATTGTTGTCGCGGATCGCAGCCTTGAGGAGGCCCTTTGCATCGGCCGGCGTTCCTGGTGTCACCACCTTGAGTCCAGGGATGTGCGCAAGCCAGCTTTCCCACGCCTGCGAATGCTGCGCGCCGAGTTGCAACGCCGCCCCGTTCGGACCGCGGAAGACCATCGGCATTGGAAACTGACCGTTGGACATGTACGACATCTTCGCCGCAGCGTTCACCACCTGGTCGAGTGCAAGAAGCGCGAAATTCCACGTCATGAACTCGATGATCGGACGCAGTCCCACCATTGCGGCACCAACTCCAACACCTGCGAATCCAAGCTCGGTAATGGGAGTATCGACAATACGCTTCGGCCCGAATTCATCAAGCAGTCCGCGTGACACCTTGTAAGCGCCATCGTATTCGGCGACTTCCTCGCCCATCAGAAAGACGGAGTCGTCACGCTTCAACTCCTCTCGCAGCGCCTGGTTCAGCGCATCGCGGTATGTCATGACGGTCATCGGCCCGCCTCCACGTATCCTGCAGTGTCAGCGGTCGGTCCGTCACTCAACACGTGCGCGAAAAGTTCCTCTGGAGCTGGCTCTGGAGCGGCGTCAGCAAAGTCCCACGCATCCTGTGCTGCTACCTTCGCCTCTTCGTCCAGCTTCGCGAAGTGTTCCTCGGTCAACGAGCCGTCGGCGAGCATTTTCTTCTTGAGAAGTTGAATCGGGTCGCGTTGCATGCTCTCGTCCAGCTCTTGCTTGGAGCGATACGTCCCGCTTGCCGCGTCCGACATCGAGTGTCCCATGAAGCGCGTGGTACGAACTTCAACGAGTGTCGGGCGATGCTCCTTGCGTGCACGCTCCACCGCGGCAGCCATCTCGTCGTGAACGCCATACACATCCTGACCATCGATCGACGTACCGATCATCGCGTATGCAGCGGCACGCTTGACCACATCCTGCTGCGCAGTCGAACGGCCAATCGCTGTTCCCATCCCATACCGGTTGTTCTCGATGATGAACACAACAGGAAGATTCCAGAGCGATGCCATGTTGAGCGCTTCATGAAAAGCGCCGATGTTCACTGCGGCCTCGCCAAAGAAACAGACGCAAACCTGGTCGCCTCCTCGATATGAGATAGCGAATCCGACCCCGGTGGCAATGGGAAGATGGCCGCCGACGATTCCATGACCGCCCAGAAAATTCAACTTCCTGTCGAACAGGTGCATCGAGCCACCCTTGCCACCTGAACATCCCGCAGCGCGGCCGAATAGCTCCGCCATCACTGTACGCGGTGTCATCCCACGTACAAGCGCCAGGCCGTGATCCCGGTACGCAGTGATCACATAGTCATCGGACCTCAGAACTGACAATGTCCCGGTCGATACAGCTTCCTGACCGATGTATAGATGACAGAAGCCTCCGATCTTTCCAATCGCGTACGCCTCAGCTGCCTTCTCCTCGAATCGACGCTGCAATAGCATCGAATGCATGTATCCAACTGCAGTGTCTCGAGCGCTGGAGCCTGCCGCAGCGCCCTGAACTGCCGGACTTGCCGGACTTGATGTGTTTTTCTTAGCCATGACCCTTATACGTGCAAGTGATACCGGAACCTGGGGCCGCTTACTAGCTCGCCGCGCTGGCCGCCAGGCTTGTGAGTGTGATGCAGCGCCGATGCGCGTCGGTGCGTGGCTGTCGATCCAGCCACGGGTGAAACACGGACATGTTCGATTCGCAGCTCAGTTAACTCCCGCCGCCTGAACCTGCTCCCAGGCGTGGTAGCTGCTTCGAGTCAGTGGGCTCGATTCGACATGCCTGAAGCCGAGCGACATGCCGATGTCGTACATCTCGCGGAACTCTGCTGGAGTGACGTAGCGGTCCAGCGCGATGTGTGCATCCGATGGCCGCAAGTATTGCCCCAGCGTCAGAATGTCGACATCGACTTCGCGCAAATCCCGCATCACGAGCACGACCTCTTCCAGCGTTTCTCCCATCCCCAGAATGAGCCCGCTTTTCGTGGGGATATCCGGGGCCAGTTCCTTTGCCGTCCGGAAGATGTCCATGACACGCGGATAGCGGCCGCCAGGGCGGCACTTTTTGTAGAGCCGCGGCACTGTTTCGGTATTGTGATTGTAGATATCCGGCCCGGCTTCGAGCACCGTTGCGATACTGTCACGGTTACCCTGAAAATCCGGGACCAGAACCTCGACAGAACAACCCGGCAGCTTCTGCTTTATCTGGCGGATGGTCTCTGCGAAGATGTACGCACCGAAATCCGGCAGATCATCGCGGTCCACCGATGTGATCACCGCATGACGCAGCTGCAGTTCTGCAACGGCCTCGCCGACGCGAGCCGGCTCGGCTAGATCGTATGAACCCGGCCTGCCATGTGCCACGGCGCAGTATGCGCAGTTGCGTGTACAGACGTCGCCGAGGATCATGAAAGTAGCAGTACCGTGTTCCCAGCACTCGCCGATGTTCGGGCAATGCGCTTCCTCGCACACGGTATGGAGATTCAGCTCGCGCATCATCTGCGTGAGCCGAGTGTAGTTGGGACCGCCGGGCGCCCTTACCTTGAGCCACGACGGCTTTCGTTCGGGAAGGGCTTCTGCCCTATGGCGTCCCATGATCTGGTACAGAGAATCAGCCATAGAATGTCAAATCTACCCTATTGCCGCCCGGGCCGAAATCGAGTCAGATCATGGGAGGGCACAACGCCCGCGATGATATCAGCGACTGCCTCCGCAGTAAGTGGCGCGAGCAAAATGCCGTTGCGTGAATGACCGCACGCGTAAATGACGCGCGAGCGGTCCGGATCCGGTCCAATGATCGGCAGGAAATCTGGCGTGATTGGCCGAAGGCCGGCCCAACTCAGGCGTATTGAGGCGCTCTCGAGGGTAGGGCAGAGCCGCGCCGCGCGTTCGCGGATCGACGCGATTCCCGCCGGTGTGGTGCTTGAGTCGAAGCCGACATGCTCCATCGTTCCGCCGGCTACAGTAAATCCGTCGCTGCGCGGTATGAGATACGCGTCAGCGCCGCAGACGACATGGCGGACGGCGCTGCGTTCAAAGGCAATCATTTGCCCACGCATCGGTGAGATACTTTCCGCCGGCACTCCGGCGCCGATGATGAGCGGCGTCCAGGCTCCGGCAGCCAGAACGACGTAATCGGAGGTGAAGCGGTTCTCCATGCTCGTCAGCACTGTGCATTCGGATTCGGTAGCGCGCACTTACCNNAGGCGCACTTCGCAGCAATCTTCCCGTGCGGTGGAGATTCGAGGATGTGAGGCGACGACCGAGCTGAGCGCATCGAGCAGCCGCGGTGGCTGCACGGCTCCGTCCAGAGGATGAAAAATGGCGCCAAATGCGGCGTCCAGCCCAGGTTCCTCCAGTGCGAGTTCGGTCGGAATTACCCATCTGGACGGACGATCGATCGAACGCTGAAGAGACTCCGCCTGCGAACTCGAGAATGCCACCTCGAAAATTCCATCGGTGTTCAGCGGGATCCGCATTCCGCTTCGCTCCGATAGGCTCGCCACGAATCCTGGATACCGGTCCCGCGACGCCACCATGAAGTCCTGCGCCGAACCGGGCGCTCGGCCAATCGAAGGAGCCAGCATCCCACCTGCGGCCGATGACGCGTTCCCGGCGTGGGTCGTTCCAACAACCCGGACACTCAGCCCGCGGTCGGCGAGCTCGATAGCTGCGCTCAACGCTATAATTCCCGTACCGACCACAGTAACATCAGCAACCATATTGTGCCCCGCTGGTGTCGAAGTGGTGTAGCAAGGCAACCCGGAACGCGGGCGCAACGTCCCTGCTCAGTACTACTCTAAACGGAGATTCAGCAATGCTGCGCACCATCTTCTTTCTCGGCATAGCGCTCATAGTTGGCGGCGTCGTACTCGGAATCGTTCTTGGGCTCGCCATGGCAGTCCTGGGTATCGCAATCAAGATCGCCGTAGTCGGCGGCATCGCGTATCTCGTGATTCGACTCATCAGCCCGAACACGGCTACCATGCTTCGAAGCCAGTTCCAGCGCAAGTCGTTCGATAGATATTAAATCGTCATCCCCGCGAAAGCGGGGATCCATATTGCTGCTATAGTCGCGTCAGTCCCGCTGCATATGCGGCGGGACTGANNGCGGGTCCTGGTCCTGAAGGTCTCGATCGTTGAGAAGCGCGCACCGTGCACGCACGCCACGTCAGCGTGGTGTCAGCTGCCTGGCTTGTAGGATTTTAGATAAAGGTTGATAGACCCGAACGACAGTTGTGACTTCAACTGCACGACGATGTGTCTGCTGTCATCGGAAAGCCAGACTTCAGCGTTTCCGTTTTCCGAGAATATCCCTTTTGTCTTGATGACTGGCTGCACCACTACGCAATCGAACTTGCCAGCCGGTACCTCGATAGTCTCCTTCCGCAGCACACGAATCCGGATCGGATTTACCTCGGGGCGAAAGTAGCGGTCCGACACGTAGGTGCGACCAACCTCCAGCGGAAGAGTGCGTACAAAGAACAGAAATGAACCGTCGTCCAGAGGATTCTTCACGCCGGGGTGATCGCGCGGCGGGTTCTTGTCCATCTCCGTGTACATTCCGCGATCGGGATATATCTCGTAACGCTTCTGCCGTTCGTTGGATCCTTCCTGCTGAGTCTGATAAAACCGCAGTGACGAAAAGCTCGCGCGATCTATCCAGCTCTCGAACACGTCGTTGACACGATAGAAGAAGGTGCCACCCTTCACTTCAAACACGGTATGCCACGCCGAGATGCCGCGGACGTCTTCGATGCCCTTTACAATGGTGCTCGCCGATCCGACCTTGAGTGCGCCGAACTTCACATCGTAGTCGGCCCGTTCGCCGACGCTGAATGGAACGGTCAGCGAAGAGTCCTTGCTGTCCACCGATGTTACAGAGTCGCCAGACGCATGCACCGCTGTCGCGGGTGTCTGTGCGGACGCGATCAAACCAGTAGCGAACGTTACCCCGATGGCGGCCCTCACGAGCGCACCATTCATGAAGTTGTTTCCTTCCGCCAACCGTGCGAGGCGCGCCCTGCGCGGTAAAGACCCATCGCATCGGCGAACGGCCGCACGCGACTCTCGCGTGGACGCAGATCGTATCGCGGCGAGACTGGTACTTGCTCGGTCTTTCGTGCAAATGGCTTGAGCTTCAGAAACATCTCCAGACTCGCGGCCCACCCCTCCGACGTAACAAGCGGTACGTCACCGGCTGACTTGAAGTAGTCGCGCAGCAGCGAGATTCGATACAGCTTGAACGATGCGAACGGGTCAGGAATGTCCTTCGCAGCAACGAACGGGCGAACCATCCACGGCCCAAATGTCGCCAGCCTGCGAACCGGCGTCGGCATGCCGCCACGATCGCGCTCGGTCGCTACAATGTCGGCGCCTCCCTCGAAGCGTTTGAGCAACTCCGGCAGTGCTTCCGGCTGATCGGTGAAATCCGCCTGCATCACGACCATCGCATCGCGTCGGGGATACTTGGTGCGTCGCGATACGTCTTCGCTGAGCGCATTCAACGCGTGGCCAAACCCTTCCCGCTGCGTCCCGTGGAGGATCGTGAGCGGGAGAACCTTGCAGTACGGCTCGAGTGTCGCGGCGGTGCCATCAGTGCTTCCGTCGTCATAAACGATCACTTCATACTCGCGAGAATACTCCTGGAACACTTTGCGGATGCGCCAGAGAAGAACTCCCACCGTCGGGCCTTCGTTGTACGTCGGAATGCAGATATGAAGCATGACTCCCAAGTTAGGCGGTGAGTACGCGCCGGTACACCCGTTCCACTCCATCGGTCATGGCTTCTACACTGAAGACCGCGGCTCGGCTCGGCCCGGCTTCAGCGAGTTCATGGCGACGCACTGGGTCCAGCATCGAGTTATGGGCGACAGCAAAGCCATGGAAGTCTCCAAGCCGGACAAGAAGTCCGTTTTTCTCATTCTCCACTATCTCGCCCACGCCACCAACGTCGAACGCGATCGGCGGCACTTTCAGGGCAAGCGCATCGATCAATACGGTTCCAAGTCCTTCCTCGCTCGCGGGGTGCCACAGCAGGTCGAGTCCGGCCATCGCGTTGTGAATTTCGGTCACGAAGCCGCACTGATGCGCCCGGATCGGCCCGAACCGTACCGGTCCTCGTTCTGTTCCGCCTAGCAGGAGCAGTCGAGTCCGCTCCACGGCGTCCTCGGACAATCGGCTCGCGATGTGTCGAATTGCCTCCGTTCCCTTTTCTGCGGTCATCGCCCCCACCACTCCGGCGAGCACTGTATCGCGCGACCATCCAAGCTCCGTGCGCCAGTCACGAGGACTGTTTGCGATCGGAGTGGGAACTCCCGAGTGGACGACATCGATCCGTTGTGGATCGACGCCAGAACGCGTCATTGCTGCTTTCACTGCATTCGATATCGCGATGAATCGCGTGACTCGCGGACCGTATTTGACTCTGACCGACTTGAGCGGAAATGTGACGCGCCGAGTCACAATCAGGGGCGTAACGTCACCGGCGAGTGCGATGAGTGCGATCGCGTGCGCCCGGGCGTCGTGTGCGTGGACGATGTCAGGCTTCCACGCCCTGATTATGGAGCGCAGTCGTTTGGCTGACCTGAGATCCCAGTCGGACCTCATCGGGGCCGAAGCGGTCGCGATCCCCGCTCCCTGCAGCCTTTCGAGGAGGGGTGATCCGCCCGCGCCAATCACGAGCGGCTCGCGCCCATCAGCGCGCAGCGCGGTCGCCAGCAGGAAGACCTGCCGCTGTCCCCCCCGCCACGCGCGTCCTGCGTCGATATGCAGCGATCGCAAAGTCACCCCGGAATATATTCGCCGCGGTGTTTCGCTCCCTGAAGCATCGGGCCTCGCGCTATCACGTCATCGAGATCGATAAACGCTAGCTCCCGCGCAGCGCCCGGGCGAAGGCATCAAATATGTCGCGATCGCAGTTTTCCTCGGTCGCGATCAGTTCTTCCGGATGCCACTGGACACCAACGCACCACCAGGCGGAATCGGCTGGCGATTCCACTCCCTCGATTACGCCATCTGCCGCCGTGGCGACAACGCGAAGTTCAGGCGCGACTCGCGCGATCGCCTGATGATGCACCGAGTTCACCGTGAGGTGAGTGACTCCCAGCGCGCGGCCGAGCCGCGATTCGGTTGCGAGGTCGATCGGATGCGTTCGGGAATCTCGTGGCCGATCAGGGTCATGGTTGATGTCACTCGGATGCTGACTCGGAAGATCCTGCAGGAGTGTGCCACCCAGTGCGACATTGAGAATCTGGATGCCTCGGCAAATCGCCAGGATTGGCTTATTCTGCAGTTGCGCCGCGCGGACGAGGGCGATTTCCCAGCTGTCGCGAATATCCGACACCTGGCCAAGTTTGGGGTGCGCCCGCTCGCCGTACAGCGCCGGGTTGATATCCGCGCCGCCGGTCAGCACCAGACCGTCGAGTCGCTCCATGAGGGTGCCGGCCGCCGAGGGATTGGACGACGCCGCGGCAATGGTTGGTACGAGCCGTGCGTTCTCTAACGCGGTGAGGTAGGTCGCCCTGAGTCGAGCCGAGGCAACATTTCCGTCGCTGCGTATCGCCGCGCTAACTGCTACAATAGGACTTGATGAGGCCACTTTGGAACCGGAGGACGGGTTGGACCTGCGCTCTCCTCGCAATCTGTGCGTCTACGGCGCGGGGGCAAGGGGAGGTTTCGACTATAGCAGCTACTGCGAGTAGCGGGGTGGCTGCACCACCGGTATGCCACGGTGAGATAATTAATCGCATCGATATCCACACATACCCGCCATTCGAACCTGGCGGGACCAAGTTCACGATGCGGCTGGTGCGCTTGGCCACGCACCTTCACGCGACCACGCGCCCAAACGTCGTCTCGCGCCTCGTACCATTTCGCATCGGCGACCCCTGCGTCGATTTCAGGTTGCGTGAGGCGGAGCGCATCCTCCGCGCGCAGCCGTTCATCGCCGACGCCAATATCATCGTTTCGCCGGACAGTAGCGGCGGAGTGGACATCGATGTAGTCACGTTCGATGAAGTCTCGCTCATTCTGGGCGGTAACGTATCGTCGAAGGCGCCCCTGATTCGCGCTGTACGCCTCGGCGAGGAGAATCTTTCCGGCTCCGCGTTGTCGGTTTCGGGCGGATGGCAGAACAGCCCTTATTATCGCGACACATACAAGGCGCGCGTCGTTGAATATCAGCTTTTCGGCCGTCCGTACCAACTGTCGCTGCAGGGTTCGCGCAACGAAATCGGTGGTAGTTGGGATGCACTTGTAACTCACCCCTTCATTACTGATCTGCAACGAACCTCATGGCGGGCTTCGGTCGGATCATCCAGTGGGTACGTGTTCTTCACGCGGCCGAAGATCGAGTCAGCTGCTCTTCAGTTCACCCGCGCGTATGCAGACGCCGGCGGTGTGATTGCGTTTGGTCAGACGCGTCGAATCTTCCTGCTCGGCGGTACCCTTTCGCGCGAACGTGAACGCACGGGCCGCATGCCAGTCGTCGTTCGCGACTCGGCCATCGTACCAGACACCAGCTCGGTGTTGATCGGTAAATACACGGAACACCGGACGAGCCGCATCAACCTCTTGCTCGGCTTTCGAAGACTGACGTACATGCCAGTGCGCGCGTTCGACGCAGTTGAGGGCACACAGGACGTGGGGACCGGCATGCAACTGGCCACACTCATTGGGCGTGGAGTCAAGTTCACAAATCAGGATGAGCGCGACTATTTCATGTCCACCGATCTGTATTTCGGCCACGGCACGCCCTCGTCGTTTGCCGGACTCGAATTCATGGGTGAGCGTCGACGCGACATGGATACGCACACTACCGACGGCGTGCTCGCGAGCGGTCGAGCCGCGTGGTACGCACACCCAAGCAGGAAGCATACGTCGATTATCGACGCTGAATTCAGTGGTGGATGGGATCAGCGCGTACCGTTTCAGTTGCGGTTCGCCGATCGTGAGGGCGGTCTGCGGGGCTACGGATCATCCGATCTCGCAGGCGGCCGTCGGATGGTGGTTCGGATGGAGGATCGCTACAGGCTTGGGAACCTCCGTCAACTCACAGCGCTCGGAGCAGCTTTGTGGGTCGACGCAGGAAGACTATGGGCTGGCGATGCGCCGTTCGGTGTCAACACGGACGTGAAATACGCAGTTGGAATCGGAATCCTTGCCGCAGTCCCTCCGCGCTCGCGCCGCACCTGGCGCGTTGACTTTGCGTTTCCATTGAATGATCGCGGTGATTCCAAATTCGAAATTCGTTTTACGAATCACGACTTCACCCGCTGGTTCTGGCGCGAGCCCGGTGACGTGCAGACGGCTCGTGAACGCGCCATTCCAAACTCGGTTTATAACTGGCCCTGATTGCGCCAGTCGGGCTCGATCGCGATCAGGCTTACGAAATCAGGAAGAAGCCTTCTCCTTCATCATGTTGCGGATGGGGATAATCAGTATGGCGCAGATTATCGCGCTGGCGAACAGCGCTATCGCGGTGCCCTGGAACAATTGTGGGATCGCCTTGAGGTCGTTGCTGTTTACGTGACCACCGACAAGCCCGGCGATGAGATTGCCGATTGCGTCCGCAAGAAACCACACGCCCATCATCTGTCCGACAAACTTGCGCGGCGCAAGTTTCGTCATGGAACTCAGTCCAACTGGGCTGAGTGAAAGTTCGCCGAGTGCCTGGAACAGGTAGCACACGACGAGCCACCACATCGAGACGCGCATTGCTCCCGCGGAGGTGGCGCCAGATATGACCTTGTCGGCCGCAATAACCATGACGACGAAACTCACACCCAGCAATGCAACTCCGATCGCGAACTTTGCAGGGCTGGAAAGATCCATTTTGCGACGCGCCAGTGCCACCCAGATCCACGCGAAGACTGGCGCCAGCGAAATGACGAAAAACGATTCCGCGGATTGAAGCCAGAGCGTCGGCACTTCCCAGCCGAAGACTGTGCGGTCCGTGAAGTCGAGTGCAAACAAGTTGAGCGATGTCGGCGCCTGTTCGAATCCCGCCCAGAAGATGGCGGCGAATACAAAGAGTACGACAATTACTCCGACACGCTTTTTCTCACCCGTTGTGAGACCAGCGAAGAAGAACAGATAGCCAAAGTAAATCACCGCCAGCGCGAGCAGAACGACCCCCATGCGTTCGGCGAGTGCAACCGGGTTGATGTGAATTACGCCGGTTGCAACCAGCACGATGAGCGCGACAATCCCGGCCACTCCTGCGAGTGTGATGCGCCGCACCCGGGTCTGTTCAGCAGGTGCAGCCAGCGATACTGCGCCAATCGGGCCAAGTGTGGGCTTGACTCTCGCACGGTAGGTAATGAGGCCGATTATCATGCCAACGCCAGCGGCGCCGAATCCCCAGTGCCAGCCGACACGTTCACCGAGGAATCCGGTAATGAGCGGCGCAAACAACGAGCCGGTGTTGATGCCCATGTAGAAGATCGAAAAGCCTGCATCACGACGCGCGCCACCTTCAGGATACAGATCTCCGACGATCGCCGAAATGTTGGGCTTCAGCAAACCGGTACCCATCACGATCAGAACCAGACCGGTAAAGAATGCGACGTGCGCGAACAGTGCCGACAGTGCAATCGCGATATGGCCACAGGCGATCAATACGCCGCCCCACCATATGGATCGCTGCAGACCGAGCCAGCGATCGGCTATCCATCCGCCAGGTAGCGATGCGAGATACACACTCGCCGCATAGATGCCAACGATCGAAGAGGCCACCGTGCGATCGAAGCCGAATCCGCCCGACATGATCGCTGCCGACATGAAGAGAACGAGCAGGGGGCGGATCCCGTAATACGAGAATCGCTCCCACATCTCCATGAAGAAAAGCGTCGAAAGGCCGCTCGGCTGCCCGAAAAACGCCTTGTTGTTGGTCCATTGCTCCAGGCCGGTCGGCGGCTCATCATGTGTCACGGAACCGGCTTGCGATTGACTGAATACGGACTGGTCGTTTGCCATGATAGTCGTGATCTGGAGATGGAACACTTCTCACCGGCTTCCGTGTCCGGAGAGAAAGCGGACTTGGCAGGCGGTCTGTTACCTCGCTGCCTGGGCCGCCAGCATCAACAATTCTACGGTACGGGGCGGCTCCTTGATACAAGCAGCGAAGTGTCCCGGTGTTTTTTCTTCGAGCGGTGGAATGATCTGCGTGCATGCCTCATCCTTTCGCGGATGATGGCACCGCGGATAGAATACGCAGCCGGGGGGTGGGTTCGCTGGAGACGGCGGTTCTCCCTGAAGCACAATGCGGGCCGTCTGACGTCCCGGTTCCGGACGTGGTACCGCCGATAATAGCGCCTGCGTGTATGGCATTATGGGATCGGAGTACAGATCTTTCGATGACGCGATCTCGACAATCCTTCCCAGATACATCACTGCGACTCTGTCTGCTATATGCTGCACAACGGACAGGTCGTGGGCGATAAACAGATACGTCAGCCCGCGATCCCGCTGCAGGTCCTGGAGCAGGTTTATCACCTGTGCCTGAACCGATACGTCGAGAGCCGAGACTGGCTCGTCGCAGACGATCATTTCCGGTTCTACGGAGAGCGCCCGCGCTACACCAATCCTCTGGCGCTGACCGCCGGAGAATTCGTGTGGATAGCGCGAGACGTATGCCGGATCCAGACCGACTTCCTCAAACAAGACCTTGACCCGCTGGTCTGCGTCCCGTCCATGCGCCAGCTGGTGTATGAGAATCCCTTCCCTGACAGCTGCACCAACAGTCATTCGCGGGTTGAGCGACGAGAATGGGTCCTGAAAAACGATCTGCATCCTGCGGCGCATGCTTCGCAAAGCGGCGCCGCGCAAGCCAAGCACGTCAACTCCACCAAATTCGACCTTTCCAGCGGTCGGCTCGAGTAGTCGCAGTATCGATCGACCCATCGTCGTCTTCCCGCACCCGGATTCGCCGACAACGCCGAGCGTTTCTCCACGTGCGATACTGAACGAAACGTCGTTTACGGCGCGAATATCGGCCGCCTTTTTCCGGGAAAGCCCACGGTGTGAGGAAAAGCTCTTGCTGAGACGCGAGACTTCGAGCAATGGCGCATCGCTCTTCATGTTGTTCACTGATGCGCTCCAGCGCGCGCCGCCAGCGGTTCGTGTGGACTTTGACGTCGATCCGGCTCGATCGCAAGGTGGCAACGCGACTCATGATTTTCGCCAACCGCGTAGAGCGGAGGATGCTCCATCTCGCATCGTTCCCAGGCATATGCGCATCGATCGCGAAACCGACAACCACCCGGCCAGGAGGTAGAGGGCGGTACAATGCCAGGTATCGTCGTCAGTCTCGCGGTCTTCTGATCAAGCCTGGGCATCGCGTTCATCAGACCCTCGGTGTACGGATGCTGCGGCGAATCGAATAGCTCCGTGACTGTCGCACGCTCAACGACTTCTCCGCCATACATCACAACAACCCGGTCCGCGACTTCCGCGACGACTCCCAGATCATGTGTGATGAGGAGCACTGCCATGCCCAGTTGCTCCTGCAACTTCTGAAGTAGCTCGAGGATCTGCGCCTGAATTGTGACGTCCAGTGCCGTTGTCGGTTCATCTGCGATCAACAACGCCGGTCGCAGGACGAGCGCCATTGCAATCATCACGCGCTGTCGCATGCCGCCGGACATCTCGTGTGGATACGCGGTAGCACGCTCGCGCGGATCTGACATACCAGTGAGAGCCAGCATCTCCACAGCGCGCTCCCAAGCCTCGTGACGAGATGCATCGGTGTGAACTCGCACTACTTCGGCGATCTGCTCACCGACGGTCAGAACCGGATTCAATGCGGACATCGGCTCCTGAAAGATCATCGCGATCCGGTTACCGCGAATGTCGCGCATCTCCTTCTCGCTCAGGCCGAGCATCTCACGCCCCTCGAAGAGGATACTGCTACCCGCCTCTATTCTGCCTGGATTACGGATCAACCTGAGGATCGAGAGCGCCGTAACCGACTTCCCTGAGCCAGACTCTCCGACGACGGCCACAGTTTCGCCACGTGCCACATCGAACGAAACGCCGTCCACAGCACGCGCAATCGCACCCGCATCGTGGAAATACGTGCGCAGGTCGTTCACTCTGAGCAGTGACTCGCTCACGAATCGAGCTCCGCCATTGCGCCGGTGGTGTGCCGCGGATCAAACGCAGCGTGCAGTGCATCGCCGAGCGCGTTGCACGCGATAGCCGTCGTTACGATAAGTAATCCCGGAAATAGTGATATCCACCAGGCGCTCCCAACCTGGTCGGCTCCGTCCTGGATAATGCTACCCCAACTTGCACTCGGCGGCTGTACACCAAGGCCAAGATAGGAAAGTCCCGCCTCAAGAATTATCACGTGACCAATGCCAAGCGTGGCTGCGACGATAATCGTCGGCACCACATTAGGTAAGATGTGCCGAATAAGAATCCGCGGGCTGCTCGCCCCGACTGCACGAGCCGCAGCAACAAAATCCAGCTCGCGAAGCGACAGCACCTGTGCCCTCACCATTCGACTGAGGCCGAACCAGCCAGTGACGCCCAGTACTACTACAAGTAGCCAGAGTGGCAACCCGTTCCACAATGCCAGAATGGCGATGAGCAGGAGAACTCGTGGTATGGCCAGTGCCGCATCCACGAAGCGCATCATTACGGCGTCAATCACGCCGCCTGCATAGCCGGCGATGGCGCCGTACAATGTCCCCAGTGTTACCGCAATCACGGTCGCCAGGCCAGCGACTGACAACGACACACGCGCTCCGTAGATGCAACGGCTCAGCACGTCGCGGCTGAATGAGTCTGTCCCGAATGGATGAACGAACGATGGCGCCGCGTTCTTGAGTCCGATGATGTCAGGCTGCGCAATTGGATCGTAGGGCGAGATGAGCGGTGCGAGCAGCGCCACCACCACAATCAACGCCAGGACGCCGCCGGCAAATCCCGCGTGTCGAACAACGTGTCGCGTCCAGTGCGTACTGGTACCGATCGACTCAGCGGCCACGGATCCGCGGGTCCACAACTGCGTACAACAGGTCGGCCAGAAGGCTCCCAAGCGTTACCGTAGCCGCGGCAACGATCACGCCCGCGGTGACGAGTGGATAGTCTCGTGTGCTCACAGCATTGAGGATCACCCAACCCATCCCTGGCCACGCGAACACACGTTCGATGAACACGGCGCCTGTGAACAAGCCGGGCAACGAAAGCCCGAGCAGACTGACGGTGGGGATCAACGCATTGCGGAGTACATGTACCAGCATGATGCGTCGCTCACTTACACCCTTGGCGCGAGCGGTCCTCACAAAATCATCGGGCAATACTCGAAGCAACTCCGCTCGCTGGTATCGTGCCACCGCCGCGCCAGACAGAAGCGCCAGCGTAATAGCCGGCAGCGCGAGGTGCTTCAGGCGGTCGGCTACGGCCGCGAGCGGTGTCATGTACTCGTGCATGATGGGGTCCACCGCGCCGGCTACGGGAAAAACCGGAAACCAGTACGCGAAGATCAGCATCATCATGAGAGCGAGCCAGAAATCAGGCATTGCATAGAAGAACATCGATCCGGCGCCGAGTGTTCGATCAGTGCGTGATCCCGGGCGCATCGCTTGAATTAGTGCAAGTCCAATCCCACCAGCGAATCCAAGCACGAGCGCGGTGCCAGCAAGTAGAAGCGTATTTGGCAGAGCATCCTTCAGCACGTCCAGCACTGGTCGATGCATCGAAAACGACCAACCAAAATCGCCGCGAGCGACGTTCGCGAGGTAACGGACGTATTGTGTAAGCAATGGCTGGTCCAGGCCGTACATCGCTCGCCAGCGTGCACGCAACGCCTCGCTGACGTTCGGATTGTCCATCGCGGCGGCGAACGGATCGCCGGGCGCTATGTGAATCAGGACGAAGACCAGCGTAGTGACGATCGCGACCACGATGACGGCCTGCACAAGTCGTGAGATGACAGTGCCGACGATCCCGCGGTTCGATGCCAACTACTTGTTTCCGGCTGGGGTGGAAGAGGCCGTGTTTGCTACGGGATCACTCGGGCTTGCGCCGGCGCGATCACGCGCAGTTTGCTCATTCCCCGGCACATACCAGTCGGCCAGATGAGCCCACCATGCGTCCGCGCGAAGTGCGGCAACATGAAACCGCTTCTGAATACCGATCATGTTTCGAGGCTCGAAGAGCCAGATGGCTGGTGCATCGTTGATCAGGGTCCGAAACGCGTCCGAGTATAATCCGCGAGCCACCGGACGGGAACGTGCAGCCAGTGCGCTGTCAACTTCAGAATCGAACGTGGCATTCGCATAGTCGCCGTAGTTCTTGCTTCCCTCCGTGTGCGCCGCTGCCGAACCCCAACTCTCCCGGATCCCTCCAGGGCTGGGATCGGCAAGCCAGGTCTCTATTGCCGTGTCGAACTTGTGCGAGTGCTGCTGCTGCTCGAAGATGTTCGGTTCTACCGATGCAATCGTTACGCTTACGCCAATCTTCTTGAATTGATCCTGCATCAACACCGCAAGCCTTTGTCTGTCCATGCTGGAAGACGGGACCATTATTGAGAAGGCAAGCTTTTTACCGTTTCGCGCGCGGAACCCGTCTGGTCCCGTGCGCCAGCCGAGCGAGTCGAGCAACTGCATTGCGCGCTGCGGATCGTATGGGATTTGCGGAATCGTCGTGTCCGTTGTGGCCATGGCGCGAACCGTGGGGCCGACGCTCGGGATTGCCAGTGAATCGAATACGTTCCTTACGAGCGCGGCACGATCAATCGCCATCGTAAGTGCGCGTCTTGTCGTGACGTTGCGAAACAGCGGATTCGGCGATCGTGGATTCGCCGGGTCGCGCATGTTGAAGACCATATATCCAAATTTGAATCCCGGGTACTCGATGAGCCGCAAAGTGTTCGACTTCGCAATCTGTGGCAGCATCGATGCGCGAACAGCCGAGAAGAAATCTGCCTCACCTGCCAGGAATCTCGTCGACGCAGCGCCGAAGTCGCTCGGCGCGATTGTCCAGATTACCCGGTCCAGTTTCGCCGGAGCACGATAGTGCTCCCGGTTTGACACAATCTCGATCGTCGCGTTCGGCACCCAGCGCCGGAAGCGAAACCGTCCCGAACCAATCGGCGTCCGCAATATTGGAGACGCCGCCAGGCGTGAAGCTGGAATTGCACCGTACACATGCTCAGGGACAATCAATGCGACGTTTGCGGCGTCGTAAAACTGTTGCGAAGTACGACGCTTGAACCAGAATACTGGCGTAAGCGAGTCTGCAACCGTTACAGAATCGATCTCCGAGAGCAGCGGAGCAATAGGCGATGCCAGGTCCGGATTCTTGCACAGCGCGATCGTGAACTGCACATCGCGCGCACGCACCGGCTTTCCGTCGTGCCAGCGCGCTCCGGGGTTTAGATGAAACGCGATCGACAGAGAATCCGGTGCCCAGGTCCAGCTGTCGGCGAGGGCCGGTGTAAATCCTGCCTCCCCGAATACGTTGAGAGAATCGCCAATATTGGCGAGAGGCTCGAATATCTGCTCAGCAATCTCTCGGCCCTGGGTCGAGATGATCAGGGGTGGGAACAGATAATCTGCGTCCGACGCTGTCGATATCACAAGCGTTCCGCCAGTGGCGGCCCCTTGCTTTGGCTCACCATTGCAGGCGAGAACAGTAGTCAGGAAGATCAGCGCCAAGGCCGCACGGAAGCGTGGCAACCTTGCCGACGCGAGGCGTCGTCTGCCGCTACTGGTACGAGGACGCTGGGCGCCGGCGGAGATGGGAGTAGTCGTCATCGAGATTGCGGGTGGCTTCAGGTGATCCTCGATGAGTATCGTCAGCGCTACATCATCGCGCCACACAGGCCTCCCCACGAGCTTCGATTGGAAATTGGTTCCGCGCGGCGCGATTAAATTTACCCCTTGAGGGCGCTGCTGCACCCGCGCCCGGCCGCCGTACATTCCAATTCTCATACAGATGGCTTCCGTTCAGGCTCTCCCTGCGCTCGCAAGCGCTGATCAATTNNTCCAATTTGCTCCCCGCCACATCGGCCCCACGCCATCCGACGTTGCCGATATGCTCTCCACCCTCGGATACGACTCGCTCGACGCGCTCATAGATGCCACGGTCCCGGAAAAGATCCGTCTCCGTCGCCCGCTGTCCGTTCCCGCGGCTCGGACCGAGTCCGAAACTCTCGCCCTTCTACGAGGAATGGCCGCCCGCAACAAGCTCTTCCGATCATTCATAGGAATGGGCTTTTCGGATACCGTCACGCCGCCCGTGATCCAGCGGAATGTCGTCGAGAGTCCTGCGTGGTACACCGCCTACACACCCTACCAGGCCGAAATAGCTCAGGGACGCCTCGAAGCGTTGCTGAACTTCCAGACCATGGTAAGCGACCTGACCGGGCTGCCGGTCGCCAACGCGTCGCTACTTGACGAGTCGACCGCAGCCGCCGAAGCGATGGGACTGTCNNTGTCGCACGCACTCAATGGAAAGGAGGGCCGGGAGGTATTCCTCGTCGCAGACGACTGTCATCCACAAACCATCAGCGTCGTCCAGACCCGCGCTTCAGCCCGTGGGATCACTGTCAGGGTGCTTCCACACGACAAGTTCGAGCTCGGACCGCAGGTCTTCGGAGTGCTTCTCCAGTACCCGGCAAGTGACGGCGCCATCCGGGATTACTCCGCACTCTGCGAAACTGTGCACGCAGCAGGCGCGCTTGTAACCGTCGCGGCTGATCTACTGAGCCTGGTATTGCTTGCGCCGCCCGGCGAATGGGGCGCAGATATCGTCGTTGGAAATACCCAGCGTTTTGGCGTTCCGCTGGGGTATGGTGGCCCGCATGCCGGCTTTTTTGCGACGCGCGACGATTACAAGCGCCATATACCCGGACGCATCATTGGGGTTTCTCGCGACGCCGACGGCGCTCCAGCGCTACGCATGGCGCTTCAGACCCGCGAACAGCACATCCGGCGTGAGAAGGCGACCAGCAACATCTGCACGGCGCAAGTCCTCCTCGCCGTCGTTGCGAGTATGTACGCTGTCTATCATGGCCCCGATGGACTGGAACGCATCGCAACACGCGTCCACCAGCTCACTACCGCGCTTGCCGAAGGAGCACGTCGGCTCGGTCTTCGCATCGTTCACGAAGATTATTTCGACACGCTTCGGATCGACCTTGGCGCGCAAAAGGCGGCAGACGTAATGAAGCGTGCAGTCGCCGCCAGCATTAATCTCCGAAAGTTGAGCGGCACGGAAGTCGGGATCTCTCTGGACGAGACCTCGACTCCAGCCGACGTCGCTGATATTCTTGGCGCGTTGAGTACTGGCTCCTGGCCCGATACGAACATCGACGAGCTCCTCGCAGCATCCGACGCTCGCTACGATGAGCGCTTCAGGCGTACCTCGAAGTTCCTGACGCATCCGGTCTTCAACAAATACCATTCTGAAACCGAGCTGCTCCGTTACATCTATCGGCTGCAGGCTCGCGATCTCTCGCTCGTGCACTCGATGATTCCGCTTGGCTCCTGCACCATGAAGCTGAACGCGACCGCCGAAATGATGCCTGTGACATGGCCGCTCTTCAACAAGATCCACCCATTTGCCCCCGTCGATCAGACAGAGGGATACGCGCAGCTTTTCCGTGAGCTTGAAGCGGATCTGGCCGAGATAACAGGATTTGCTGCCGCATCGTTGCAACCGAACGCAGGCTCGCAGGGCGAGTACTCGGGACTGCTTGCTATTGCCGCATATCACGCATCACGCGGTGAAAATCATCGCAGAGTTTGTCTGATTCCGCAGTCGGCGCACGGCACCAATCCCGCCAGCGCTGTGATGGCAGGTATGACTGTAGTCGTCGTCAAGACAGATCCGTCGGGCAACATTGACGTGTCCGATCTGCGCGACAAGGCCGAAGCACACCGCGCCGAGCTTGGAGCGCTGATGGTAACATACCCGTCGACGCACGGCGTTTTCGAGGAATCCATCGCAGATATCTGCGACATCATTCACGCCAATGGCGGTCAGGTCTATATGGATGGCGCCAACATGAATGCGATGGTTGGGCTTTGTCGGCCGGGTGATGTGGGCGCTGATGTGTGCCACCTCAATCTTCACAAGACCTTCTGCATTCCGCATGGCGGCGGCGGCCCGGGTGTGGGTCCAATTGCAGTCGCGCCACATCTGGCACCATTCCTTCCGGGTCACGCGGTCATCGATCAGCCCGGTCGCGAAACAGTTGGTGCCGTCGCGGAAGCACCATGGGGCAGCGCAAGCATTTTGCCCATATCGTACGCCTACATCCGTATGATGGGACCAGCGGGCCTCACCGAGGCGACGAAAATTGCCATCCTCAATGCCAATTACATGGCGGCGAGACTCGATCCGCACTATCCGGTTCTCTACCGTGGCCAGAACGGAACGATCGCGCACGAGTGCATCGTCGATACGCGGGTAGTCAAGGCGACCAGCGGCATTGATGTGGAGGATATCGCGAAACGCCTTATGGATTATGGTTTCCACGCCCCGACCGTTTCGTTCCCGGTCGCCGGCACGATGATGATTGAACCCACCGAGAGCGAGTCGAAAGCCGAGCTCGACAGATTCTGCGATGCGCTGATCGCGATCCGTGAAGAAATCCGCGCGATCGAGACTGGAGAATCCGATCGCACGGACAACGTGCTGAAGAACGCACCGCATACGCTTGCGCGCGTCACAGCCGATGAATGGACGCATCCATACTCGCGCACCCAGGCGGCGTATCCTGCAAGCTGGGTCCGCCATTCCAAGTTCTGGCCTTCCACCGCGCGCATCGAGTCGGCGTACGGCGACAGACATCTCGTGTGTTCCTGCCCACCCACTGACGCATACGCAACATGAACAAAAAGCCGCGTCTCAATCGAGGCGCGGCTTTGTTTCGGCGTTCAGCTCGGAAATTTCGAGTGGCTCGTTATCCCGCTAGCGCCGTATAAGCGTCAGGCTTGAGCAATGCCGCGAGATCAGCTGGGTCCTTTATTTTCATCCGAATCATCCAGCCGTCGCCGTAGGGGTCCGAGTTTACCAGCGCCGGTTCGCCATCCAGCCGCGCATTGACCTCAGTTACTTCGCCTGCGAGGGGGGCGAAGAGTTCGGAGACAGCCTTGACGGCTTCGATGGTTCCGAACACATCGTGCCTGGCGAAAGCCGCGCCCACTTTAGGTAGCTCGAGATAGACAACATCGCCCAGTTCACCCTGGGCGAAGTCCGTGACCCCAACTTCGACAATTCCATTGCCGCGGTCGCGGATGTACTCGTGCTCAGCCGTGTAAAGCAGATCGCCGGGAACGTTAGCCACGCGTCAGTGCCTCGAAATGGAGCGAAAAAAGGCGACTGACACCAAGCGCCAGTCAATCCGCCAAGGTAGAGCGGGCATCGATCCCTGTCAACTCTGCCCATACGGCGTCCACCTGAGACTGCAGCTTCTTGAGGGACCCGTCATTCTCGATGACGTAATCGGATCTGGCCCGTTTAAGCTCTGCGTTCATCTGTGCCGCAATCATGTTGCCAGCATCTTCCTGGGACACGCCGCGTCTTTTGACGAGCCGCTTGAACCGAAGGCTCTTTGGTGCGTCGACAAGGATGATCTTGTCGAACTCTTCCACGAGGTGTCGCTCAAACAGGAGAGGCACGACGTATATGAGAACTGCGTCTCCGCGCTTGCGCGCCTCTGCAACAATCTTTTTGCGAAGGTTGTTGACGCTGGGGTGGATAATCCCGTTCAACTCGTCGAGTTGGTCCTTGTCTGCGAATACGGCATGCCGGAGCGCCTCTCGGTCGATAGCCCCGTCTGGCGTGAGGATGTCCTCTCCCCACCGCTCGACCACGCGCCGGTAGCCGGATGAGCCCACGGCCACTGCCTCCCTGGCGAGAACGTCAGCGTCCACAATGGTGGCGCCGTGAGCCTCGAAGCGTACCGCCGCCTCGGACTTTCCGCTGGCGATGTTGCCAGTCAAACCCACATAAAGCATTGACTAACAAACTATGAATGGGGCCGCGCTTGTAAACGGGAAACTATTGTCTATTCGCCGGTTGTATCGAGGACAGGAGTGGCGGCGTCGTATGCCGGTTTGAACCGCTGCAGGGGCCGCCGTCCCGCGATGTGATCGTTTAGCATGCCGAAGACCAGTTTCGCACCTCCTCCAGCCCGGATTTGGGAAGGAGTGACCGCAAGGTAACGCCTGCAGTTGTTTCGAAAGGCGCTCCCGGATGGGAAGCTCAACGTCAGAGCAATCCGGTCAGTGCTATGTCGAGTGCCGTCCATGAGGGCAGCCGCGACGATGAGGCGACCCCACATGATCACTTTATTGGCCGAAGGATAGCCGGAAGCCGAGAGGGCACGGGACAGCCGCCGTGCCCCGATCCCCATTTCCCGAGCTAGCACGGCGGGCGTGAGCCGCTCGTGGGCCCGGGTGATAGCCGTGAGCAGTGCGTCGGCCGCGACAGGGTCCGAAGCCGGCGCAAGACCGCTTTTTACGAGGCTCGCGACTCCTCGTGCCGATGCTCTTTCAATAGCCCGCGAGAACGCTGACGGTCCGTCGTCCATGTCCGCGATCACGAGGGCTTCGAAACCGTATCGGCCAGCATCAAAGATGTGATGTACCGATTCCAGGGAGTACGTCGTATATGCTATGAGGGCTACGCCCGGATTCAGCCGCTTGAACCGTCGGATTGCATCGAAGGTCGGCGTAACAGCCGACTCCAGATCCAGTACGGCTGCGTGTACCAGCAGACGGTCGCTGGTTGAGAACATCTGTTCCCAGCTGTCACACGCGATGATCGTGTGGCTGTCGCGTGCCGCCGCCCTTAGCCGGGCCAGTCGGCCAGGATGGTTGATAAGGGTGAGAATAACGCTCATGGAATTAGTGTCGGCACGCTTTGGTTGTTTCACAGGACGCCGATACTCGCATTTAGTGACAAGAACGTCCGGCCGCGTGACGACTCACGCTTCCGGCGATCCCTACTTTCTCAGCATGCCGAAATCCGTTCGCGAAGCATTCACGCTGATCGAGCTGCTTATCGTGGTGACCATTGTGGGCATCCTCGCAGCTCTGGCGCTACCCCGAATCCGCTCGGCGCAGTTCGACGCGGATACCGGTATGCACACCGTGCAGATCGTGCTGCAGCAGGCTCAGCGCTTCGCGATCCTTCGGCAAACAGATGTGATGGTCAGTTTCGACACCGCGGGCAAGCGCATTCGCGTCGTTTACGACGTCAATAACAACCACCAGTACGATCCCGGCGAAACCATCAAATGGTCGCCGCTGGATGACGGGAATCGTTTTGTCGTACCGCCATCGGGAGTTCAGATGGCCGCTGGCGCATCGGTGGTGGGAACCAGCCTGTCTTCGCGCGACAATTACCCGACCGTCTATTACCACCGAGACGGCGCGCTGAGCAGTGAGCTCGAATTGTACCTGACTTCGCACAGAACCAATTTGACGGATGAGCGTGCAATACACGTCCGGCAGGCTACCGGACGTGTGCAGCTGTACCGTTACAACGGAAGTACCTGGATGGGAGCCGGACTATGATGAGAAAAGCACGCAAGGGTATGACCCTTATAGAGGTGATGATTGCCGTCACCATACTTTCCACAGCCATGCTCGGTATCGCGGGCTTCATGGGAAAGTTTGCGCACATCGTCGCCGTGAGCGACGTCAAGAACACCGCGAATGAGATCGCCTCGCAACGCCTTGAAGAGATCAAGAATGCGCCTCGGTACTCAGCGATTGATACGCTGTATCCGGGCACAACCAACATGACGACTCCGTACGTCGGCTACACGCGGACGACGGTCGTCAGCCACACGGGCGGCGGATCGGCGGATTTCTACGATTACAAGACAGTTACGGTAACGGTCGCAAATTCGCGTCTTGATACGCCAATCAAGCGCACCACGATCATCGCGCCCTTTTGAGGTGAATCGCATGATGAATCTGAACTTGCGCCGCCGGTCGCGCAGTGCCTTCCGCCGCGCGCAGCACGATGGCTTTACTCTGCTGGAGGTCATGATCTCGATCACGATCCTCCTGCTGGTATTTGCTACGGCAATTCCGCTGTTCCGCACGCAGGTGCAAGCGATGGGAAGCACCGCCGGCAGGTCTGACGCGCAGCAGAACGTGCGCTTCGCGACATCGACTATCGAGCGACAACTTCGCGTTGCCGGCGCCGGCGTCGCCGACCAGCAGCCGCTCCTGATCCAGGCCGATCCATACGCTGTAACCTTCGACGCTGACTATGCCGCGCGCGATACCGCGGCCGAAGGCGGTGCGTTTGGCGCGGTCTATTACGATCCGGATCTTCCGATTGGTTCGACGATGAGCATGACGCCGTCTCAACAAGTGACTCTGCCACTCTCGACGAGAATCTGGCCCACCGTTTCGTATTATCGAGGAGGCGGTCCGCCGAGCGATGCGGAGACGATCTCGTTCTGGGTTGCAGCAGACAACAGCCCAGGGTCAAACGGCAGGTACGCGCTGTTTCGCAGAGTCAATGCGATGCCGATCGATACTCTTGCTCGTGGATTGATTCTCGATCCGTTGACGCCACCGTTCACATATCAGATACTGTCCGCCCTCAACTTACCAACCGACGTGCCGACCACCTCACTTCCGGCATTTCACGTGGCCGTTCACGGTGCACCCGATGACACGGCCTCATCTGCGCTGACAGATCAGATTCGATTCGTCAAGATTCACCTGAAGGGCAGTTTCATTGAACGTAATGGTTCGACCACGGTCCAGGTCGCCGATGCGTCCGTACGTTTGCTCAACGCAGGGTTGCTGAATCTTGCAACCTGCGGTGAAGCGCCCGTCTTCGCGCAATCAGTGTCGGCGGCCGTCGCTCCCGGCAAGGTCGTGCTTACATGGAACCCGGCGAGCGATGAGACAGGCGGTGAAAAGGATGTAGAGAAATACGTGATATATCGCAGGACCGCAGCGGGTGCATTTGCTGACCCGTTGGCCGCCATACCGGCTGGCCTTCCGAGTTACAGCTTTACCGATACGCAAGTTCTGTCTGGTGAGCAGTGGATATACGGTGTGGCCGCCGAGGACTGCGGTGGCCAGTTTTCCACCGTTTCGCAGAGCAGTCAGGTTACAGTTCCATAAACGGGGGAATGATGTTCTCTAAGCACCTTGACATCCTCGCGAAGAAAGTTCGCGCATGGAAAAGTCGTCGAACTATGAAGCGGGGCTTTGACCGCCGCGGCTCGGCGCTCATACTCACGCTCGTTCTCACACTTTCTCTGGCGAGCCTCGCTACGTCAGCGATCTATCTTGGTGCGAACGACCAGATGCTCGCGCTGACCTACGATCAGGAGCGCAACATGCGCTACGCTGCCGAGGCGGTGCTCGCGATGGGGAAGAGCACACTTAACTTCGATCCGCTAGCAGCACCGGACACCGGCTATAGGACGGTGTTGAATAATGCTACAGTGAAGGACGCGAATGGAACGCCACTTCCAGGGCTGACCGCGAGCATGTATCTGGGCCCCACCAGCTCCAACACCGGCCAGTTCGGTCGTTTTGTGAGCGTGGTAGCGATCGTGCAGAATCAGACCGGTGCGCAGGTTATCCGCCGGCTTGAACTTGCCCGTGAGAGCTTCGCAAAATTCGCTTACTGGTCAAATCAGGAATCGAACAACGGCACCACGATCTACTTCAACAACAATGACCAGTTGTGGGGACCAGTCTGGTCGAATGACCAGCTGCACATCGGTTCCGGTACGGCCAGATTCCACGGCTCCGTTGGAACGGCATCAACAATCGACGGCAAGCCGTACGGAACATTCGACCTGGGATATTCCGAGAATCAGAAGCCAATCGTGCTACCCAACAACACTGTGCTGGCGAACCTCGCCGGCTATGCGTCGGCGGGTAATTTCAATTTCACTGCGCCCAATTCGAGCACGGTCGACCAGGCGAAGATGCGAATCGAGTTTGTCGCGCGGCCGTTGAATGGTGGCGCGGGTGGCGGCGCGACTGGACTACCGCTGACGGGCGCTGACGACGGCTTCTTCCGAGTGTACATCAGCAACGCTGGCGCGGCATGGTTGCGCGCCGACGTAAGCTCCAAGGCAGATAACTGCGGTGCAACGTACGTGTTCACCAATACTGGCACGGGACTGGGCTCGCCCAGTAGGCCTGCGTTCGTCCCAATGTCGGAAAACACGAAGAAGTGGTTTTCGCTTGCCATTACCGCATCGGGCAACTACAGCAGCACACTGATATCCCGTCTCACGAGCGCGACTGCGTCGACGCGCGAACAGTACACGCTGGGTCAGTCCACGGCTCGCTGTTACCTCGGTGGCGACCCGAATCTGAGGGCAGTCAGTTATCGCTCAACGGCCGCATATTCAGCCGACACGCTCAAGGCGCGCTCACTTGGTGGCACCTGGATCATGAGCGCCGTGCAGAACATCGCTGGCGACAGCACGACGTTCTACCCGGCAACCAGCAGCAACCCGATGGGGTACTGGAAGACGTATCCAGGCGCGGTATCACCGCAACTCTCCGCGCTCTACCCCGCAGAAGCAAGCTATCTTTATCCCCTGTATCGCGGACTTAATGCCGGTACCAAGGGCGTCATCTACGTAGGTGGTACGACTGGTATCAGTGGTACACTTCGCGGGCGCGTCACGCTCTACGCGACGGGGAACGTTGCCATCTTGCGAGATGTGAAATACGTGACCGATCCATCGCTCAACAATTGCACCGCGGACATGCTCGGAATCATCTCGGGCAACAACATAATGGTCGCGGATAACCTGCTACAGGATCCGCCAAGCCTGTCAGGGCTCGGGTATACGAACATGGACGACACGAAGGACGTGTTCATCCAGGGTGTGATGATGGCATTGAATACTGCTTTCGGCGTCGAGAACTACGATAGCGGGCCGACCAACGCCAACGATTGCGAGGGCACCAACAACGGTCGCGGCTGTCTTTACCTCACCGGCGGAATCATTCAACAGCAGCGCGGTGCTGTCGGTCTCTCGAACGGAAGTGGCTTCGCCAAGCGCTACAGCTATGACAAGTGCGCGTTGTACAATCCACCGCCGTACTTTCCGACCACAGGTCGTTACACGGATAACCGATACTACGAAATCGATCCGTCCGGGTTTAACGTCGCGGCGCTTTTCAACTCTCTCACTCCGTGAACGGGGCGAATTGCTGAAGCGGTCTGGATGACAGATGGGCCCGGAAAATTTCCGGGCCCATTTGCGTAGCTACGCAGGTTGTCGGCGGCGTAATGCGTAGACAACTCAGAATAAACGTACCTGTGCCGCATCGATACGAGGTACGCTGTGGCACATCCGGCATCGTGCTTCGTACTTGTCGGCAGCGCCGACCATGATCTGCGGGCTTTCGTACGGTGCAGGCCTGCCGTCGATCAGCCGCTGATTGCGCGTTGCAGGTCCGCCACACAGGACGCATATCGCATTCAGTTTGTCGACGGTCTCCGCGACGGCCATCAGTTGAGGCATCGCGCCAAAGGGCTCGCCGCGGAAATCTGTGTCTGTGCCAGCGATTATCACGCGACGCCCCGTTTCCGCAAGTGTCGTAACGAGTTGCACGATACCAGCATCCAGGAATTGAGCTTCATCGATGCCGATTACCTGCGCGGTTGGATCGAGCCTCTGCGCGATCTGCGCCGACGTGTCGATGGGAATTGCCTCGACCGTCCGCCCATCGTGGCTCGAGACCGCATTGATGCCCGCGTATCGCTCGTCCAGTCGGGATTTGAAGACCTGTACCCGCTTGCGGGCGATCAAAGCGCGCCGTATCCGGCGAATCAATTCCTCGCTCTTCCCGCTGAACATGACGCCAGCGATTACTTCGATCCAGCCGCCGGTGTGCTGGTATCCGACACTCACGGCGACTTACCGTTCGAAGGGTCGCGGACGACGCGGCGGTCCACCGGGCCTTCCACCGGGCCTTCCACCGCGATCGTCGCGATGTGAAGCGCCCGAGCGGGGTCCTCGACCGAGGTCCCGTTCCCGTCGCTCGCCAGCGGGAGGCGCGTCACCTCGCGGCGGCCGCGGACTCCACGTCTTACGCTCGGCGCCGCGGTCCGGGCGCGCGCCGCCTCTGGGTGGGCCGCGGAATTCCTTGCTAGGCGGACGATCGTCCCGACCGTGCGCCTCGCGCGGGGGCCGCGAGTCGCGCTTTTCACCGCGGCTGTCGCTACGACTATCGCCACGGCTGTCGCGCGATGGTCGATCTGTGGCTGGCGACGTAATCAGCCGCAGTCCATGCGCCGGTATCAATTTGCCGTGAGCGCGCTCAGCGTCGAGCAATCGGATTGCCGCTGCTGCGATCTCGATTCCGTCGTAGCGCTCGAGCAACGGTTCCAGCGCAATCATTTCCCGTGTTGCCACTCCCTGCGACAGGATGACAACGAGCTCCTCGCGCAATGTCGCGTCACGCGACCGGGCGGCGGAGCCAGGCCCTTCGAGCGTCAGCGGCGCCGCGCTGTCCGTCAATTCGTGCAGCGCGATCATGTCCCGAGGTGTTGCGAGTGCAACGATTTGTACGGGACCGACGCCGGAGGCCGCCGCGATCTCACTTGGCATGACCGGTGAGTCGTAAAGGATTACCGTATGGCTGGCCGGTATCGAGTCGTAGCGCGATACCCTGATCGGGTCGTCGGTCCGGCGATAGCCGAGGCTACGGACTGTTTGCGTCGCGTCTGCTTCAGATCCTGCGTCGCGGACAACGATCGTCGCGGATGGTGGATCGAGATCGTCGAGGAGCCGTCGAAGTGCGGCCGGTCTTGAAGCAGAGCTGACACTGACGTAATGGACGGACGGCGCGGCGGGAGCGATCTGGGGCACAGGCGACTCTTCCGCTTCAGATGGCGTCATTCGCCGCGCAGTACGGAGGTAGCTGTCTATCAGTTTCTCGACTTCGGGCGTTTCGCGGCGCGCGATCATCACGCGGGTCGTTTCCTTGGGCAACTCACCGAATATCGATTCCAGGGCGGGAAGTGTCAGGGGGCTGTTGGCGAGGTCGTCGTCTATCCACGCCAGAACGATCGTTCGGAGAGCGTCGAGTTTGATCGCGGACCGCTGGATCAGGGCCTGGATTTCCGTGGCGGGGCCTGCAATCGCGTGAACCGGGCGTTCCGTGAGCATGCGTGCGGCACGGTTGGCGGAGGTTACCGGGAGGACTTCCACCCCGTGGGCGCCGCTCACGGCCGCAATGGTGTTTCCCACCACGACTGCGGACTCCGCGTCAGGCGTGACGATCATTACCTGGAGAGAGGCTTGGGATGGGTCGATGCGCTCCAGGCCGGGCAGAATGACGCGCGCGAGCGCGTCGGTCGTCCTCGGGAGAAAGTGGACGACGTTCTGGCTGCGTGAAGCCGTGCTGCGCTCGGCCTGTTCCATTCGGTGTTCGCTCGGTAATGTTATTGGATGATCTCCGCCATCGTGCTGGTGAGGGCCGACCCGCAGCGGATCCCGCAATGTGCCACCAAGCTGGCCGGGATTGAAGGGGTGTCGCGCGTGTATTCTGTAAGTGGCGATTGGGATCTCGTCGCCTTGATCGAAGTTCCTGACTTTGAAAGCGTGGCGCGCGTCGTTACAGAAGAGATCGCCGCTGCACCTGGACTGCAGAAGACGCAGACCCTGACGGCCTTCAGGGTGTACTCCAAGGGTGATCTGGAGCAAGCGTGGGACATCGGTGTCAATTGACGCGCTTCGTGCAATACAATCGCTGCTTCCGGATGCTGAGATAGTTGAATCAGACGCGCCGACCGACGACAGCTATGCAGGCGCGTATAACGAGGCACCACACATTGCATCCGCGGACTTGCTGGAGGGTCAGCGGCTGCGGGCTCATCGGATCGATGGCGATCCGGAGGTTCGCTTTGCTGGATTTCTGGATGGCATTCAGCGGGCGAAGATTCTGTGTCATCGTCGAGGGGTTCCGATAATAGATGGTTCCGTCGCGGCAGCGATCAGAGTACGTGTCGACAGGCGGTATGTGACGTGGGGCGGTCGCGCACCGATCATCTTGCGGAGACTATACATGCCTCTGGCTCTGCTCGGTTGCGAGGGGCGTGCGCACATCGAGGGATTCGAGATCGTTGACACCAGCTACAACGTCCGCACGAAGGAGCTGGTCTCGCGACATCCGGCCGCGCTGCGCGCGGTCGCGCTTGAACGTATTGGGCGCGATCGTGAGGATGCGGAGCAGAGCCTTGCAGCGGAATGGTGCATTGACGGTGCAGAGCCGCTCTTCGTGGATGGCGGAATCAGCGGCACTCCTCGAGTTGCTGCGTCGCGTTGCGCAATTGGTGTCATAAAGAGTCACCACACACTTTTCGCTGACGGAGACGCGCTGGACGTCGTGATGTCGCTCAAGTGCGGAGAGCGCAGCTCAGTATTTGCGCCGCCATCTCAAACGCGGAGCCCTGTCGCGAGCTGGTATCTCAGGTTACGTGATCCGCGCGGTCACGACGCGATGTTCGGGCTTGTGCGCATCGAAGTCGCGATTGGCGATGACCTGGCCGCGCGCGCCAACGAAGTATCGCGCTGGGTACTGGCCGAGTCATCGCCGGTGGCGTTGCCGGATAATCGCTGGGACCGGATGGCCTATGGGATTCGCGACTGCGAACAATTTCTGAGGTCGATCGCATGATATCGGCGCTCGGGCGGGTTGTCGCGACGGAGAGAAGGCCGAACACGCCGCACGAGTTTCATTTCTGGACGGCTCTTGATTCACCAGTCGGCATCGGAACGATTGTGCGTGTGGATGGGAACCGTCCCGTCGATGGCCAGATTCCGCACATCTACGGTGTTGTGACGGAAGGACTCAGCTACACAGATCTTCTGACGCCGATGCATGACGTGCTCAGTCATGACGGATCTCCGGAGCGTGCAGGCTTTGCTTCGGCGGAGCGCGCTGAGATTCGCCTGTACAGTGCGGCCGTGCTGAGGCAGATTCCTGAAGAACCGTTGCAGCCGGTACCAATGGGCGACGTTTTCCTCGCACAGGAAGAAGACGTCAACGTTGCGCTGCGTATGGATGGCTATCTGCGTGATGGCAGCAACACAGGAATTCCGATCGGCGTGTACAGGGCTGGCGGGACAGACGCGACGATCTATCTCGACGCAGACTTTCTTGTTGGGCCGGAGGCCGCGCATCTGAACATCACTGGCGTGTCGGGCCTTGCTACGAAGACAAGCGCCGTCGAATGGTTGCTGGCGTCTCTATTCGCGCACTTTCCGGAGAGTCGTGGATCCATTGCTGCAGTCTGCTTCAATGTGAAGGGACCGGACCTCTGTTTTCTGGACCTGCCGGGCAAGCTGGAGGATTCTGATCGTGCATTGTACGAGAAGATGGGTGTTCCAGCGCGACCGTTTGAGAATGTCAACTACTTCGCGCCGTACGCGGCGCGTGGGTACGCTTTGAACACTCTGAGATCGAACGAGGCGCTCGCGCACAACGTGACTCCGCTTACGTGGGGGTTGCGGGAGGTGCTGCAGTACGCCGAGGTTCTGTTGAACCGGGATGATATCGATGCGAAGGCCGATGCGCTGATCGATTTCATCACACGCAGTGTCATTGATCAACCGTTCACGGATCAGATGTTGTCCAGATCGCATCTGGTGCAATCGTTCGCCGACCTGGAAGACTGGTTCAAGGATGTGCTGCGGGGCCTGGAAAACGGCAACAAGGAGAGCTGGCGCACGCACCATGTCGCAACGATTCGGAAGGTCAGGAACCGGTTGTCAAATATCTCCGTTCGTTGTGCGGGGCTTGTTACCGACTCGGGGCCAGTGAGTGACTTGCCGTTTGGTGAATTCGAGGATCGTGCAACGTACGTCGTCGATGTTGCGAATCTGGAGGAGGACGCGCAGGATCTGATCTTTGCGCGAATAGTCTCGAAGCTACGAGAGCATCTGGAGCGTCGTGATCTTGGTGTGAAGCATGTGGTTGTGTTTGTCGACGAGCTGAACAAGTACGCGCCATCTGACGGCGCAGATACGTACGTCCGCAAGATGCTGCTCGACATTGCCGAGCGTGGCCGGTATCTCGGTCTCGTGCTGTTCAGCGCGCAGCAATTCCGATCGCAGGTGCACAAGAGAGTTGTTGGAAACTCAGGGACATCGGTGTTTGGCCGGATGGACGCAGACGAATTGGCCGCGCCGGGATACGCCGTACTCTCGCCAGCGACTCGCACGAAGCTCGCGACGCTGGAGAAGGGACAGCTGATGATCCGTCACCCGCATTTTACGCAACCGATCTTTGTGCGTTTTCCGCGACCTGCAGTGATGACGGGACGTATGGGCGCGGAGCAGTTTCCGCAGGGCGGTGAAGTTACTTTGGAGGCGGCGGTGTATCGTTCGCTGCGTGCACAGGATTCTGCTGTGACAATGCAAGCGGTTGAGGATGCTATTGGATTGCACGACGAGGGAGACGTGTTGCGAGCACTGACGCTCACGCTCAAGGAACGGTCTGGTGATGCGATGGCGACGTTCCGTGCTCGTCTACCGAGGCGGATTACGCAGTCGCTCAAGCCACGGCCGCAGACGGCGGTGCTGCGCGGGGCACCTGGGGACGATCCTTATGGAATCTGACTTGTGAGCCCCAGGTTGTGGAGTTTCGTTGGACTCCTCGTCGGCTGCGCAGTGGCGGCGTCGACGGCTGAAGCTCAGCGTGTGAGTCTCAGGATCGCGCCACCTGAGGGTGACACGCTCCGGATGCAGTTGAATCAGCGGTTCGACGTGGAATCGGGCGAGTCGGCGCAAGTAATTTCGGGACAGATGCGCGTCTGGACTCACGCGATCGTCATGCACAGGTCGCGTGGATTTACGGATCTCGTGTCGGTGACGGATTCCGTGCGTGTATTTCCGGAAGGTTCGACGCTGAGTCCGTTGCGCGAAGCTCAGAAGGCGCTCGAAGGGAGAACGGTGCGTTTGCGAGTCGATGACAATGGTGGGATTATGGTGGGCAGTGGGCCGGATGCCCCCTTCGGTGGAGGGACGGCGATGCCGGCGGTGCTCCCGGAACATCCGGTGTCAGTCGGTGAATCCTGGACTCGTGATCTGAGCATTCCGCTCAGCGCAACGGGCTCGAGCACTGCGAACGTTCGGACTCGCTTTCGACTGGATTCGCTTACGAACCACGGCGCGGTGGCTTACATATCCTTTCGTGGTGCGGTAACACACGATCACGCACAGGATGGCGGGGGAACGACCGGGCGAACCGTGGGCACGTTGGCCGGGAGCATGGAGGTTGATCGACGGTTGATGTGGATTACTGATTCGGAAATGATCGTCAACGTGATCTCCAACGTGCAGCCCTTGGGTCGGCCGGCGGTGCACTCGCGAATACGCATTACGCAATCGCTCCGGGCGCTGGTCGGGAACTGAGCCTCATGCGACTGGTTCATCTTGCGGATCTGCATATAGGGTACCGGCAGTATCAGAGGTCGACGGCCGCCGGAATCAATCAGCGCGAGGCAGACGTAGCCGCGACGTTCAAGCGCGCCATCGACAAGACGATCGAGCTGAAGCCGGAGTTCGTGCTCATCGCTGGCGACGTATTTCATTCTGTCAGACCATCGAATCCAGCGATCCTGCATGCGTTCCAGCAATTTTCCCGGCTCGTAGCGGCGCTTCCGCAGTCGCATATCGTGATGATTGCGGGCAATCACGACACCGCGCGGACGGCTGAGACAGGGTGCATACTGCACCTGTTCAAGCCGCTCGGCATCACCGTAGTCGACGGTGATGCCGAGCGAATCGAATTTTCGGACGAGGGTGTGTCGATTCTTGCTGTGCCTGATATGCCGCAGGGGATTCCCGCTCTTGTGCCGGATGCAGCGGCGCGTAGAAATATTCTATTGCTGCACGGGGAGGTCGAGGGGGTGCTCCCGGAACACGCGCGACGCATGGAGCGCTCGGTCGAAGAGATCTCGCGTGAAGAGTTGGGTGCGGCGCGATGGGACTACGTTGCACTCGGCCATTACCACGTGCATCGCGAGGTTGCTCCGAACGCGTATTATGCTGGCTCGATCGACTACACCAGCTCCAATCCATGGGGCGAGATGCGCGAGGAACGGGAAGCGGGCATATACGACGCACTACGTGGCGGCAAGGGAATCATCGAGTGGGATCTGGACTCGGCGACACACACTTTTCATCCGCTTACAGTCGCGCGACCGCTGATCGATCTACCGAGGGTGGACGGAGAAGGAATGACGGGCGGTGAGCTTGATGCCGTTGTGCTGCAGCGCGTCCAGTCATCGCGGATTGACATCGACGAGCGCGTGGTCCGACTTGTAATTACCGGTGTGCCGCGCCACGTCGCGAGACAGATGGACCCCAAGGCCATCCGCGATCTGAAGCGTCGCGCACTGCATTTCAATCTGGACGTTCGGCGACCCGAGATAGTTCGCCGCACCGCGAGCGGAGCTCCTGGTCGCAGGGCGTCGCTTGCCGAAGTGCTTCGAGACAAACTCGAGACGCGACCCGTGTCCGCGGAGATTGATCGCGTAGGCTTTGTGACGCTTGGCCTGGAATATCTGAATCAGGCAGATGTTGCGCTTGCTGCAGCTTCGGGGAGTGAAAGTCCGTGAAAATTCATCGTCTGCGAATGGTGAATTTCCGACAGCACGCGCACACCGAGATGACATTTGATCGCGGGATCACGGCGATCATTGGTCCCAATGGTTCTGGCAAGACGACTGTGCTTGAGGCGATAGCGTGGGCGCTTTATGGCCAGCCGGCGATTCGCGGGCAGCGTGATGGAATAAGATTTCTTGGAGCGGGGCCGCGCGCTGCGGTTGAAGTCGAACTCGAGTTCGAGTTGGGAGGCCATCAGTATCGGGTAAAGCGCGGACTGACGACCGCTGCTGTTTATCTGGATGGGTCGGATAGTGCGGTCGCCAACTCCATCAGCGCGGTGAACGAGCTCATTGCGCGACGGATGGGTATGTCGCGTACCGAGTTCTTCAATACGTACTTCACGGGTCAGAAGGATCTTGCCGTCATGGCGGCGATGGGGACGACTGAGCGCGCGCAGTTTCTATCCCGCGTTCTTGGTTACGAACGGCTCCGTGCTGCCCAGGAGATAGCTCGCGAAACGCGCCGTCGGATCGGCGCGGAAATTGTGGGTCTGCGGTCGGCGCTTCCGGAGCAGGACACGATCTCCAACGCGCTTATTCAAGCGCGCGAGAACCTGCAGGCGGCGATCGCCAAATCGAACGAAGCTGGCACGCGGCACGCGGTTGCTCTGAGCGACGTGCGCCGTGTAACGCCGATCTGGGAGCAAGCGCAGCGCGAACGTGAGCAGTGGCAGAGGCTTCTGGCCGAGATAACAATAGTCGAGCGCGAAATCGTCGATCTTACGCGCGACGGAGAAAAGCTGTCTGGGGAGTTGCTGGCTATCGCGACTGTGCACGAGGAACTGGCGCGCCTCCGAATTGAAGTCGCGCCGCTGCCCAGATTCCGTGCCGAGTTGCTTGCCCTGGATGAATTGTTCCGACAGCAGGGACGTCGCGTCGCACTGATGGAGAACGAGAGCGCGCTAACGGATGAGATCGGACAGCTGCAGGAAAGGTTGACGCGGATCGAGACAGCGCCAGCGTTGGAGGAGGAGGTTACGCTTGAGCTGGAAGCGGCTCGCACTCGTCTCGAAGAAACTTCGCAGGCGCTCGAGGCCGCTCGCACCGAATGGGTTCGCGACAAGCAGGCAGCAGAAACAAAATTGCAGGAGCTACGCCGGCAATACGGCGATGTAAAGCAACAGCGTGACAAGATCGTCGAGCTTGGGGCCGAAGGTGTGTGCCCGACTTGCAATCGCGTTCTTGGTACAAATTTCCGCGGCGTTGTTGGCCAGTTGGGCGAGCAGCTCGAAACGCTCCGGGTGGACGGCAACTATTATCGTGACCGCGAAGAGCAGCTCGCGGCGATTCCGGCGGCGATCAGCAGCCTGGAGGAGCAGCGTCGTACGCTCGCGACATCGCTGGCGGGACTGGAGCGCAAGCTCGCAAAGGTGCAGGCGGCGGTGCACGAGTTGCCAACAGTGACGCGGGATCTGACCGTGAAGACGGAACGTCGCGACGAGATGGTGACGGAGATCAACGTGCTCAGCGCGGTGTACGATGCTGCGCGGCATGCGCATGTCCGAGCTGAAATCGAGCGTTTGGCGCCGCTCGACCTGCGAGTAGCGCGACTCGAAGCGGCAGTTGAGCGGGCACCTGCGGCACAGGTTGAGCGTACCCGGATTGACGCAGCACTTGCGGTGGCGACACAGAAGCGCGACATACTGCGAAAGGCCGGCGCCACGCGAGAGTTTTCCCAGGAAACGTACGATGCTATCCGAGCGGATTTCGACCGGTTTGTGGAGGCGGCGCGCAGCACCGAATTGACCGTCGTCTCCGCGCAGGGTGATGTCCGTGCGACCCAGCAGCTTCTCGACAGCGCTGAGTCGGCCCAACGCGAGTATGACAAGGGTGCTGACCGGCTCCGGCTTTTGAATGCACAGCGGCTGGTACATGACGAACTTGATAACGCTTTCAGGGACTTGCGCGGCGATCTGAACGATGCGCTGCGCCCGGAGCTTTCGGAAATCGCGAGTTCGTTCCTTGGAACGCTCACGGACGAGCGGTACAACCAACTCGAGCTGGATGAGCGTTATGACGTAATAATTCTCGAAGACGGGATCGCCAAGCCGGTGATTTCAGGTGGCGAGGAGGACATCGCCAATCTGGTCCTCCGGCTCGCGATCTCGCAGATGATTGCCGACAGGTCGGGACAGCCGTTCTCCCTGTTGGTACTCGATGAGGTATTCGGCTCGCTCGACGCTTCGCGACGTGATCACGTACTCGAACTTCTACATCGTCTTGAGGATCGCTTCGAACAGGTAATCCTGATCACGCATATCGAGAGTGTCCGGGAGGGGGTCGACCGGGTCATCATGGTTCGTTATGATGAGGAGACCGGTGCGTCGGTTGTCGATGGCGGCGAAGAGGGTGGCACAGGAGGGTCGTTGCCAGACGAAGCCGGACAGGAGTCGGAGCTGTTGGTAGATGCGGATGCAGTGTCACCGATGCAAGGAGCCTGAGTGTCAGTCGGAATCGCGAAACATCTCAAGCGTCCGGGAAACGTATCAGGCCCCCATCCAGCGACAATTCGCGATATCGTGAGCCTGAATGCGGTATTCAGCGGCGCCTTCACCGATCGCTATCGCAAGGACGGTTTGATCGGGGTTCATGTTCCGAATCTCAGCTCTTCGATCTGGCGATTTGCGATCGAGGATGCGGGTGGCGGGGCCATGCTTTGGCGCGGCGAGCGAGACGAAATCGTCGCGTTCAACATGTGCCACCTTTCCGGAAGCGAGGGTTGGATGGGACCGCTCGCGGTATCACCGGGACTACAAGGCTACGGTGTTGGGAAGTCAGTGGTGCGCGAAGGGACGGGATGGCTCCAGGCGCAGGGCGCCACGGTCATTGGCCTGGAGACGATGCCGCGCACAGTGGACAACATCGGCTTTTATTCGAGCCTCGGCTTTGAGCCAGGTCATTTGACGATAACAATCACTGTCGAATCGGAGTACGCCGAGCACCGAATCATTCAGCTTGGGCGCCTGGCGGAGAACGACCGGGCAGATATCGTGATGCGTTGTGCAGAGCTGACCCAAAGTATCGCACCGGGCTATGACTTCACTCGTGAGATCAATCTTACGCAGAGCCTTGCGCTTGGAGATACGCTGGTGCTCGAACGAGACGGTAACATCGATGGCTTTGCCTTGTGTCACACGGCTCCTCTTGTCGAAGGTCGCGGGCGGGATGAGCTGCGCGTGCTCAAGCTGGTAGCGCGGACGGAGTCGGATGTTGATACACTCGTGACGCAGCTAGCGGACTATGCGCGGCGTTCCGGGACCAGGCGTGTTGCGATGAGGATGCAAGGAGAGTATTCCCGCCTCTACGGGAATCTCATCAAACGCGGTGCACGTGTACGCTGGACCGATCTGCGGATGACGCTGTCGGGTTACCCGGAGCCGTCGAGGGCCGGCGGCGTAGTTCTGTCAAACTGGGAAATCTGAGTGCCATTCGGCAATTCCTTCCTTCCGAATCTGGCTGACGTTCGGCAGGAAGTGTTGGACGCGATGCTGCGACGGCCGATCTCGCATCGGTCGGCCGAGTTTCACAAACTATTCGCGAATATCCAGACGGGATTACGTGGGCTATTCGGCACCGAGCGACCCGTGTACGTCGCAACATCGTCTGGAACGGGTATGATGGAAGCGGCGGTTCGTTGCGCACCACGCGGTCGCATCCTTGCGTTGGTGAACGGCGCGTTTGGTGAACGGTTCGCGAGGATTGCACAGGCGTGCGGTCGTGAAGTTGATCGGTGCGAAATACCGCCGGGCCAGGTACCGGAACCCTCGGCGGTAGCGGAGCTTCTTTCGCGAGGTTCGTACTCAGCCGTGACGATGGTACACAGCGAGACATCAACAGGTGCACTTGCAGACGTTCGTGGTATTGCAAATGTGTCCCGATCGGCTGGTGCTGTTACAATCGTCGACAGCGTGAGCGGCGTCGGCGGAGCGCCGTTCCACTTTGATGATTGGGGTCTGGATTGCGCTGTTTCGGCGTCACAGAAGGCGATAGGACTGCCACCGGGGCTTGGCTTTGCTGTCGCGTCCGCAGATTTCATTCGCAACGCGGCTGACGTGAGCGACCGGGGAGTTTATCTCGACCTCGTGAGCTTCGACGCGTACGCGCAGGACAACGAGACCCCGACGACTCCAGCTGTATCGTTGCTGTTCGCGCTGGAGGTCGAAGTCGCTGAGGTTGAGCGGGAAGGAGTTGAAGCGCGCTGGGCGCGGCATGACGCAATGCGTACCAGCGTTGAGTGCTGGTCAAGTCAATTGCAACGTGATACCGATCTCGAAGTTGGGATACTGGCCAGACCTGGTGCACGATCACCTACAGTGACCGTGTTGCAACTTCCAGACGCCATGAGTTCCGACGTGCTCATCACTGACGTGGCTGTTCGGGGATATCTGATCGGATCGGGGTACGGTGATCTGGCTACAACGTCGGTAAGGCTCGGCCACATGGCTGATCACACTGTTGAGGAACTTGCCGGTTGTCTGTCCGCTATCGCAGAGTCGTTCCGTGCGATCAAGCGGGCTCGTTAGTTCCTGAAGAGCGATCGCAACGCATCGCCCGATGTGATTCGGCGAAGGTAGAGGAGTTCTTCCGGTGCGAGAGGTGTGGGGTTGACGCCGAAAACCGTCGAAACCGTATTCAGCGGTACTGTGTTGTCCAGCGCGAGTGTGTCGAGGAGTTCGGTTGTCACCGGCGGTTTCGACACGATATGCCAGAGCATGGCAACAAACGGACGGATTACGGCAGTCGGCACGCCAACGATGATGCGGTGAGCGTTCATCGCAATGAGTATTCGTTCGGCGATCTGGCGCAGCGTTAGTTCTGCGGGTCCACCGAGTGGGTAGAGATGTTGACGCGTTGCATCATCCGCAAGAGCGCGGACGATGACCGCGACGACGTCATCTACCGCGATCGGTTGAAAACGCGACTCCCCGTGCGCTGGTAGCGGCAGGATGAATGGCGTGAGTCGTACAAGCCGGGCGAGCACGTTCACGAATTCATCTTCCGGGCCAAAAATTACAGATGGGCGAAGGACTGTCCACTCGAGTCCACAGTCTGTGACGAGATCCTGTGCAACGCCTTTGCTCCTCAGGAAACGGAACGGGGAGGCGCTATCCGATCCGTTCTGCGACATATAGATGAGCCGGGAGACGTTTGCCGCGCGTGCGGCATCGATTACTGCACGCGTAGTGCCGACGTTAACCCCGTCGTACGTGTCGCCGTTTCGCTCGATCGCGACGGCGGCCAGATGCACAATTGCGGTAGCACCGTCGATGGAGGAACGCAGGTAAGCTGGATCCAGGAGGTCACCAACGCGGATATCGACGTGCAGATGGGCGAGCCGCTCCGCGGCCCTTGCGGCGTTTCGAACCAGTGCGAGTACGCTCCAACCACTGGCAGCGAGAGCTCGGCATGCGTGCGAACCAACGAACCCCGCGGCTCCGGTGACTACTACCCGCCGGTCACGCCCAGACTGTTCCTCGGCCATGGGGAGAGTCTGTTCGGCGACCGCGCCGAGACCGGAATCCGGCGCAGTCGGATTAAACATTCGCTACGGTTTGTTGGCCCCAGGATAGCCCGGAGTCCCCCGCACGACGATGCGATAGAACAGTAGGAAAACGCCCAGTGTGAGAAGGATATGCGCCCAGCCCGGGGCGTTCAGTGCGAACGTCCAGACGCCCCATACGGCGAGCATTACGATTGCTACTATTATGCCCAGGTCCATGCGATCGAAGTCCGTTGACCAGATGAGGAACCATCTGTACCTTACACCACTATAAGTTACGCGGTTTTTATCGGAGCGGAGAGCTCAGTTTTTGAGCCGATAAGTCCTTCACGTGGGATCAATAAACTGTGCCGACGTCAGGCCCCAGTGCGGGGAAGGCGGAAAGCATGGGTGAGAACCTCATTATTTCGACAGGGCTTCAAAAATCCTCTTCGCTCCGACCTCCGTCGTGGCTCAATGCCACGACGGAGTTTTTTCGTCCGGAGGTTCCAATGCCAACGGTTACAGTCACACGGCGCCTCAAATTCAACGCCGCGCATCGGGTGCATAATCCCGCTTTATCCGACGAGGAGAACAGTCGAATCTTCGGAAAGTGCAACAACCTGTACGGTCACGGTCACAACTACACTCTCGACGTGTCAGTTGCTGGCGAGGTCGATCCAGACACCGGGTACGTGTTCGACCTGAGCAGCCTCAAGGAACTTGTTACACGCGAGGTTGTTGAAGTTGTGGATCATCACAATCTCAACGTCGATGTTCCTTTTATGCGCGACATTATTCCGACTGCCGAGAACATGATAGTCCAGTTCTGGCGGATCCTGGAGAACCGCATCGATCGCGGAAGACTTGTGCGACTGGTGTTGTGGGAAACGGAAAACAACTGCGTGGAGTACGATGGCCGGTAATCTCGCACCCGAGCGGCAATTCGATGACGCGATTCCGCAGGACGTCTCGGTGGCTACGCTCGCGGCATACGAGGCGGCGGTACGGAGCCAGCTGGGGCTGATCGGCGAGGACCCCGAGCGCGAAGGTTTGCTCAAGACCCCTGGACGCGTTGCGCGATCGATGGCGTTCCTGACTCAGGGCTACGCGCAGGATGCCCGAACAGTGATCGGCGACGCGATGTTCGCCGAGGAACAGTCCAATATGATCCTGGTACGCGACATTGAACTTTATTCGATGTGCGAACATCACATGCTGCCTTTCTTTGGAAAGGTGCACATCGCATACATACCCGATGGGAAGATTGTTGGACTGTCAAAGCTGGCACGTGTCGTGGACATATTCGCACGACGGCTCCAGGTACAGGAGAGACTGACGGTCGAGATAGCGGAGGCATTGACGGATGTTCTCAAGCCTCGGGGCGTTGGTGTGGTGATAGAGGCCGCGCATCTCTGCATGATGATGCGCGGCGTCCAGAAGCAGAACTCGACCACGGTGACATCAGCTGTGCTCGGCTCGTTCCGGGAGGATTCCAAGACCAGGGACGAGTTCCTGAGGCTCATTCAAAGCGGGTCGTCTCTCTGAGCAGCCAGCTGGCGGGTCGAAGTGCGCTCGTTACTGGTGCGTCTCGCGGAATAGGTGCAGCAATCGCGCAGGCGCTCGCCGCGGAAGGCGTGCGGGTTGCGCTCGTCGCACGCAGTGCGGATGCATTGTCCAGGTTAGCAGTGCAACTCGGCAACGGTGCGTTTGCGCTACCGTGTGACGTGACGGACGCGGATGCAGTTGAGCGACTCGCCAGCCAGGTGGAGATAGTGCTGGGCGACGCGCCGGACGTCATCATCAACAATGCGGGCGTGTTCCGGGTGTCGCGTCTCGACCTGATGCCGACGACGTTATTCGACGAGGTAGTAAGCACGAATCTATTCGGACCGTATCACGTGGTCAGCGCATTTGTTGGACAGCTGCGCGCTCGGGGGAGCGGGCATTTTGTAAGCATAGGATCCATCGCTGATCGCGCCATTTTTCCTGAAAATGGTGCCTATGCCCCTGCGAAGTATGCGCTACGCGCGCTGCACGAGGTGCTCCGGGAGGAGTTGAGGGGATCAGGGATCCGCGCCACGCTCATCTCGCCGGGCTCGGTTGACACGACGATGTGGGAAGGGATCACGTTCGGTGGTCCGGCGCGCACGGTGCCAGATGCCACTGTTCGACTTGCCGCGGAAGACGTAGCCAGTGCGGTTGTTTACGCGATCAGTCAGCCGGCGACCGTCAACGTCGATGAACTGCGCCTCTCTCATTCCTGATCAACCCGATTTGCTGACCGATGTTCATTGAGCTTATCGACGGGCTGCGCTGCACCGCAGATCATCCTTCGATCTGTCTGGTTGCCGCGATTTTCGAGAGAGAGGAACGGCGGGTAATCGAAGGAACGGTGGGATGTCCGACGTGCAAGCTCGAATATCCAATTCATGGCGGTGTAGTGTCGTTTGGTGCGGGGCCACAAACGGGCTCGGCGACTGAGTCGGATGATTTACTGGATCCCGACGGTGCACTCCGGGTCGGGGCATTTCTGGCGGTCACGGAGGGGATCACGATCGCCCTGGTTGGAAAGTGGGGACGCTACGCGCCCGCAGTTGCGGATTTGGTCGGTCTGCGAGCGTTCGCCATCAATCCATCGGAGACAGTGATTGAGTCCGAGCGCGTCGGAGTGCTGCGATCGGACAATCGCCTGCCGTTCAAGGCCGGATCGCTCCGCGGCGTTGCGATCGATGGATCCGGGTGGTTGGATGCCGACGTTGCGCAGTCAACCCATGCGCTCGCGGCGGGCGGGAGACTTGTAGCTCCGGTATCCACGGCTGTGCCGGAGGACATCGAGGAGATTGCTCGCGACGACACGTACTGGGTAGGCGAGAAGCGTGGTGCGCTAGTGACTCTTCACCGGCGCTGAGCCGGCCGCTTCGCTAGCCAGGTACACAGCGTCGATGACGTCCTTGTAGTTCCTGTCGACAACGCGACGCTTCACCTTGAGCGTCGGTGTAAGCTCGCCTCGATCGACGGAGAAGTCTTCTGGTAGCAGTGCGATCTTCTTTGGTGTTTCGAAACTTGCGAGATCGGTGAGGCCAGCAAGCGTTTCGCGCTCCATTTTCGCCTTGACTTCCGGCAACGCTACGAGAGACGCATGGTCAGTGAATGAGAGCGATTTGTATCGCGCCCATTTCTCCAACTGATTAAAATCCGGGACAACGAGCGCCATGGGAAACTTGCGCTTGTCACCGATCAGCACTGCTTCTGCGACGAACTTGCTCCGCTTCATCCTGGCTTCGATGGGCTGCGGCGCGATGTTCTTGCCGCCGGCCGTGACAAGAATGTCCTTCTTTCGGTCGGTTATGCTGAGGAACCCGTCCTGCAACACGCCGATGTCGCCGGTGTGCAGCCATCCATCCGAATCGATTGCTTCCTTAGTCAGAGCTGGCTTGTTGTAGTACCCAACCATGACGTTGGGACCGCGAGTGAGGATCTCACCGTCCTCGGCGATCGCAATCGATACGCCGGGAATCGCCATACCGACAGTGCCGATCCTGAAAGCCTCCGGGGTGTTGACCGCAATGACCGGCGAGGTCTCGGTCAGACCGTACCCTTCGAGGATAGTGAGGCCAGCTGCGTAGAAGAATTTGTTGATTTCCGGCGCGAGCGGCGCGCCACCAGAGACGAAGTAGCGCAGTCTGCCGCCAGTTCTCTCTTTCAATTTCGAGAACACCAGTCGGTCCGCCACCGAGTACTTGATTGCGAGAAGACCGCGCGGAGTTCCCCCTGCGAGTTTCACATCGGCCCATGCGTCGGCGGTGGTGCGAGCCCACGAGAAGATGCGCTTCTTGATGTTGCCTCCAGAAGACGCAGCCTCAACGACGCGTGCATACATCTTCTCGTACAGGCGTGGTACCGACACCATCAACGTTGGCCTGACTTCAGCCATGTTGTCTGCAACCGCGTCGATGGACTCTGCGTACGCTATCGAAGTCCCGGTAGCGAACATCAGGTAGTGCCCAGCCATCCGTTCGAGGATATGTGACAGAGGGAGGAAGCTGAGCGCGACGTCGTCGCCAGAAAACGGGATCACTTCCCGCGATGCAGCAACGTTTGAATGGATGTTGTCATGTGTCAGCATCACCCCTTTCGGTTCGCCAGTGGTGCCGGACGTGTAGAGGAGTGTTGCCACTTCGCTGGGTGTCACCGCCAAAGCGCGAGTGCGATGCGCGATGGCGGCATCGGGTGGCTCTGCGAGCGCGCCCTGTCGTTCGAAGTCAGCCATCGACGTGTCGGCGATGTGCTTCGCGACTGCATCAAAGCTTATGACGGACTTGAGCGCTGGCAGATTGGAGCGGATCGACGCGATCTTTTCGGCCAGATCTGCAGTGGACACAAATGCGATCACTGCGCCAGAATCCCGCAGTATGTACTCGATTTGCGCGGCCGGCAGAGTCGGATACACGGATACATCGGTGAGTCCGGCGGTGAGGCAGGCAAAATCGGCGATGGCCCATTCGGGGCGATTCTCGGACAGTATCGCCACGCGGTCGCCAGGGTTCGCTCCGGTATGGAGGAGGGCGTAGGACACGTGTCGCACTCTTTCGAGCATTACGCGGTGCGAGATGGGCTCGTAACGACCGCCGATCTTTACCTGCAATGCGTCCGGTTTGTCGTATCCTTCGACCGCGCGGAAAAAGAGCTGATTGAGCGTGCCCGGCTCGGGCCGGGGACCACCGTCTGCGATCACCATACGCGCCTCCAGGCTTACTATTGTGGCTTCACCATCAGAACAAAGCGGATTGGCGCTCCGGGAACTGGCATCCCATGGTAACGTACCATAGCGACCACTACGACGGAATCATTCGCACTCGTAAGACTCAGTGCGCGGAGCCTGATTCGGCGCGCCGAAGTTCCAGTCGCGTCCGTCGTATCGACCGACGAACTTCGAGATCCGTCACGAGTCACAAGCTTGGCGAGCACCGTATCGGTCGGGTAGGTTATTCTGTAGCTCACGATGTACGACCGAACCGGGAGTGCGGTGCTCCCTGAATGCAGATTCAGCAATTGCAGTTGCAGCGGGTTCGACAGCGCAGATGTTGTGTCCGTAAGCGAGTAAAGCAACGAGTCCGTGGCATTGATTGCAACCACGGTGTCCGGCTTTGGTACGATATAGATGGTGTCGGGCGCTGCCTGCAGCGACCCCGCTGCCGCAAAGAGGCGGATGCCACGGGCGCGAGCGGTGTCGGCGACGACGTAGCCGAGCACGCTGTCCACTGTCAGACCCGAATCAGGGGTGCGGAAGCGAATCGGGATCGAAGCGAGCGGCGTGCCCTGAATATTGTAAACCGTTGCGTGGATCGGCCGCGCGATGCCCAACGTATCGCGAAGCGAGTCGTTCGCTACAATCGATGGAGACGCCACCGAGTCGATCGCGATGGAAGCGACCAACTTTGGATCCGTGCTGATCTCGGCGCACGCCACGGCAATAAGCGCCGCGGCAGCGCAGATGCCCGCAACGATTATCGCTGTGAATCGGTGTGATGCCCGGAGGCGATGGGAGTCAGGCATCCATTCGCTCGACGAGCGACGTGGCGATGTTCACATATGCCTGAGCGGCAGCGTCGGCGGGGTTGCGCGTCACCACTGGCTGGCCTGCGGCAAATGCGTCAGCCGCGGCAATCGTCCGCGGAACGATCTGCTGAAAGACAATGTTCGCTGGCAGGTGTTGCCGCACGTATTCCACAACGCGCTCGCTTGCTGGATTCCCAGGTTCGAACATTGTGAGAATGAGACCATCGAGAATAAGTTGCTCATTCAGCTCAACGACGCTCTGAATTCCGCGAAGGATCTGCGGTGTAGTCTGCAGTGCGAGCGGCTCGCACTGTAGTGGCACAACGACATGTTGGCTGCCGAGCAGAACCTTGTGCGTGATTGGTCCGAGTCCAGGCGGAGTATCAACGACAACGATATGGCAACGCTGGCGAGCCGTCTCAAGCAGATCTGGCAACAGTTCCGATTCCGCGACGAGACTCTGATATGCTATGTGGTCAGCCTCGTCGCTCACGGTACCGGCCAGTATTACGCGCAACCACGGGAGAGCGGTAGGAAGGATGACGTCACGCAGCGCGCACGCACCGCTCAGATAATCCGCGAAGCCATAAACCGAGTGATCGCGACGCAAGCCGACGCCGTACCGCACCGCTCCTTGAGGATCAACGTCAACGATCAGTGTCTTGAGGCCGCGGCGGGCGAACGCAGCAGCCAGATTGACTGCGGTTGTCGTCTTTCCGACGCCGCCCTTCTGGCTGACAACCGCGAGTACTGATCCCACTTACTGCGCTTCCTCTGGCGGTGGCTCCATCGCGATGTCATCATCGTCGAGGTTATTGCTGGCGAGACCCTCTGCGGGCGGGTCCATTGAAGAATCGCCTGTAGTACGAAGCGTATCGAGCGTCTCGCGCGCATGAGTGACCCAGCGCGTCGCCTCGGGACTCTTCGGCGCGTCCAGCAGAAAGGCGTCGAGGTGATACGCAGCATCCGCGATATCCCCACGCTTGAGAAGCAGAAAAGCCAGTCCATAGTGGGCACCGGCGAGTCGTGGCTCGATGTGCAGCGCTCCGCGGTAGCATCGAACGGCCTGCTCGGGCTGGCCGATTTTCGTGTAGGCGATGGCCATGTTCTGGAGGACTTTGAAATTGCTCGGCTGATCGCGCATTGCCAGGCGATACGAGGTCAGCGCAGCATCGTAGTCGCCCTGCCGCTCAAGAGCGAGCGCCTCGGTCAGATAGTCGAGCCTTTGCGGTTTTTGTGAGGCGGGCTTGCCTGTGAGGCGGCTCCAGAACGACATAGGGGGAAGCTATCGACGGCGCGGCCTTCGGGCTAGCTTGCAACCATGCCCCGACGCACATCAATCGATCCCGCGCGCGGGGTCCTCAACGTGGAGTGGCCTCTTTTCGGCGAGCTTTCACGAGGCCTCGCTCTCAAGGTCGCTCGAGCCTATCAGCCTGATATCGTCGTAGGGGTGGCGACGGCTGGCGTCGTCCCGGGCGCGGTGGTCGCTGCCATGCTGGGCTGCGATTTTCACTCGATTCTTGTCAGTCGACGGTATCATGCTGCGACGATACGCGATACGCCGGCAATCTTCGGCGAGGCTCCCCCTCAGGTGCTGAATCGCAGGGTCCTTCTGGTTGATGAGACCTGCGACGGGGGCGACACACTGCGTCTGGCGATTTCAGCATTGCAGCACGCCGGCGCGATCGAGATCAGAACAGCTGTTTGCTTCCGAACCGGCAGCTACGAGCCCGATTTTCATTCGATTGCGACCGAGAGCGCTGTCGTCCTGCCGTGGGATCGCGAGATCATCAAGGATGGCGCCCTCGTCCCAAACCCTGCCTACAGGGAGTTGCTCGAGGGTTAACTGTCGCGTACCAACGGGTTCAGGAGTGTTCGGCGTAATGCGCGGCGATCATTGCCATCGAGCCAGCCAGGAAGCGGCATCGATCACTATCAGTTGCTGGGCCTTCGACCTCAAGAACGGCGACCGGATACTCGGCAAACTTTCCGAGGAACGCGCCGATGATTCCCACTGTCAGGTGGCAGCCGCGCGGATCCGGCTGGTCATCGGGATCCGCTTCCCAGCAGCCGTCGATTTCCACGGCGCAGAAGGCGTCGTCTGCCTCTGAGAAAGTTGTTGTTCCCCAGCCGGATTGTGTCCAGAAATCGCCCGCGCGCCGAAAAAAGTGCTGAACGTCGAGTTCCTGCGGATCGACCGAGTCTCGGGCGAGGACGTACTCCTTGAAGGCATCGTACATCGAATCGCCGCCAGCGTAGGCGGCGTCGCGCAGCGAGAGTACCGTGTCCAGATCCGGACGAGTCAGGAGGGCCTTGCGGAGCGCGAGGAGCGCCTGCGGCGGGACGGACAGGAGTTGCGGTGTGCTGGTGGTAGTCATGGTCTCGTTCACTCTATTGACCGATCCGGTTGAGTAGCTCGCTCTCGTTTATTATCGGAACGCCAAGCGCAGTAGCCTTCTCTAATTTGCTGCCCGGATCCGTACCTGCAAGCACGAAAGTGGTCGCTTTGGACACGGAGCTGGTTACTCGCCCTCCACTTGCCTCTATCAAGCCAGACGCCTGTGATCGCGAAAGCGTGGGCAAAACGCCGGTTATCACTACCGTCTGGCCCGACAGCACTCCGGAAGCTGTGGCCACAGTGGGCTCGTCCAGAGTCACTCCAGCCTTCCGGAGTTTTCCCACGAGCACCCGTGACGATTGATCGTGAAAATAGGCTGCTACGGACTCCGCGATAACCCCGCCCAACCCGCGGATCGCTTCGATCTGATCCACGCTGGCGCTCGCCAGTGCGTCCATCGAACCGAAGTGACGTGCGAGAAGACGTGCAGCAATTTCGCCAACGTGCGGAATCCCAAGTGCAGTGAGGAGGCGGGAAAGCGGTTGAGCGCGGGAAGCGTCGATCGCGGCAATGAGTGAAGCAGCGCTCTTCTTCTGGAAACCTTCGAGCGTGAGAACATCGTCGACGGTTAGCGCGTAAAGATCTGCCACATCCGTAACGAGGCCGGACTGAAGAAGAAGTTCTATGCGTGCGTACGACAGTCCTCTAATGTCCATCGCGCCGCGTGACGCGAAGTACACCATCGCCTCAAGTTGACGACCCGGACACGCAACGTTCGGACAGTAGATCGCTGCGAGATCAGCATCGCGTTCAACTGGAGTATTGCAAACCGGGCAGCGTTTCGGCATGGTCCACGCGCGTTCGGTCCCGCTTCGACGCTCCGGGACTGGCCCTATCACTTGCGGGATCACATCTCCCGCTCGCTTGACGAGTACTATATCGCCGACCCGCAGATCCTTGTCGCGGATCAGTTGTTCGTTGTGAAGAGTGGCGAGTCGTACGGTGGTGCCTCCGATCTCTACCGGATCGAGTACCGCGTACGGGTTCAACTGGCCGGTGCGCCCGACGTTCACTTCGATTGCCGCCAGGCGCGTTTCCGCGATATCCGGTGCGAACTTGCGCGCGATTGCCCAGCGCGGCTCGCGACCACCCACAACGCCGAGATCGTCCTGAAGCCGGAGAGAATCGACCTTAACGACGCCGCCATCGATCGCGAAATTGAGCTTTGCTCGTATATCAGTTTCAACGTTGTGACACCACGCTATGACGTCATCGAGAGTGTCACAACGACGAGCATGCGGAGCTACAGGGATGCCCCATGCGCGGAGTGATTTCAGCAATTCCGACTGCGTACGAAAGGGGAGGGAGGACGGATCGTCGGAGGCTACAGCGTAGCCATAGAAGCGCAACGGCCGCGATGCCGAGATGGCGGGGTCGAGTTGTCGCAGGCTTCCAGAGGACGCGTTGCGCGGATTTGCGAACACGGGGTCTCCGGCCGCGACCCGCGCCTCGTTCATTCGCTCGAACTGGTTGAATGGAAAGTAGATCTCACCGCGTATCTCGACGCGTCCGGGCGGGGCGCCGATGAGGCGCAGCGGAACATCACGAACGGTTCGGATGTTGGCGGTCACGTCTTCGCCAATCGATCCGTTGCCGCGAGTTGCGCCCACTACGAGAATTCCATCTTCGTACGTGAGGCTGACTGCCGCGCCGTCGATTTTCAATTCCGCCGAATAGCCACCGCGGACAATATCGTCGCCCGCTACGCGGATCAGACGCTCCTCCCATGCGCGCAGCTCATCGTCATCGAAGGCGTTTGCCAGCGAAAGCATGGGAACGGAGTGTGTATGCTTCGCTAGCGCGCTTTGGGGTTCCGCGCCGATCCTGTGCGTGGGTGAGTCGGGGGCCAGAAGATCCGGGTACGCGCTTTCCAGCGTCTGAAGTTCACGAAACAGGGAATCGTACTCTGCGTCGCTCAGCGTTGGCCGATCGAGCACATAGTATTCGTGGGAAGCACGATTCAGCTGCTCCCGTAGCATGGCTGCGCGATCTGCCGGTGATTCTGCAGCGTCGTGATCAGGCGGCGTCTGTTGCCTCTGTTTGCGCGGTGTGTTCATTGAATTCGCGACCGTCGAATCTGATTACCCGGTTCCTGCCAGTCTCCTTGGCGACATAAAGTGCGTCATCAGCGGCCTTGATAAGCGCCTCTGGATCGTTGACCAGCGGATGGGGCCACGCGGCGACACCGCAGCTCATCGTCTTGTGGAGGGTCTGACCATCACCATACCTGAATTCGGCTCTCTCAACGCTATGGCGAAGTCGATCGGCGAATGTTACTGCCGCATCGAGTACCGTGCCAGGGAGGAGGATAACGAATTCTTCGCCTCCATAGCGACCCACGCGGTCGATCTCGCGGGCTTCAGTCTGCAGCAGTTTTGCAAACTGCTGCAGTACTGCGTCTCCGGCCTGATGGCCGAAGTCGTCGTTCACGCGTTTGAAGTGATCGATGTCGCACATGACCAGGGATAACGGCTCGTGCAGTCGAATCGAGTGCTCAAACATGTCGTGGAGCCGCTCTTCGAGCGAGCGCCTGTTGGCGACGCCGGTGAGGACGTCCGTGCTTGACATGACTCGCAGTTGAGCATTTGCGACGGACAGTTCACGCTCACGTTGTGCCAGTGCGGACTGGAGTCCCTTGATACGAAGCAGGGATTTCACTCTCGCATCAAGTTCACGAAAGTTGACCGGTTTTGAGACGTAATCGTCTGCACCGGCGTCCAGCCCCTGCACCATGCTCTCGGTCGAGTCCAGTGCTGTCTGCATGATGACGGGAATGAACGGGAGTGACTCGTCGCTCTTGATGCGGCGGACGACTTCGAACCCATCTATTTTCGGCATCATCACGTCGAGCAGGATGAGGTCTGGGGGTGGGTTGGAAAAGACTCGCTCGAGGGCGACCTCTCCGTCGGCAGCTTCTTCGACGATATACCCGCGAGCCTCAAGCCGAGCGCGGAGCAGTTGAATATTGTCCGCGTTATCGTCTACTACGAGTATCCGCTGCGGCGCCTCATCCGGCATTGGGGCGACCAAGGAACCGTTGTACCTCGGCGACAACTGCGCGGGGCTCACACGGTTTGGCCAGGTATCCGTCACAGCCCACTTCCATGGCCTTCTCCCGGTCGGAAGCCAGGGCATGCGCAGTGAGCGCAATGATTGGAATATGCTTGGTTGCAGGGTCGTGCTTGAGCACCTGCGTCGCTTCCCAACCGTCAATCACAGGTATGGAGATATCCATGAGAATCAGATCGGGTTGCTGGGCTCGAGCTTTCGCGATCCCCTCCTCTCCGTTCAAAGCCTCAAGCACACTATAGCCAAAATGCTTGAGAATCGTCGAGTAGACGATCCGGTTGTCTTCGTTGTCTTCTACGAGTAACACTAACTTGCCAGAGTCGCTCATTCACTCCTCGCACGGGTATTGCACGTATGTCAGCGCAAGATTCTTACCAGCTTCAGTTCAAAGGCCACATGGAAACGATACAAGACACCCCGGAAGAAACATTTGGCGCTCGAAATAGACACACGTGGAGTGAGAAAATGCCCGTCAAATTGCATGATCAGCAGTCGTCATTCGTCGCGAAACCGCGAGGCCGCCCCTTCTCAAGGGAATCAGATTGGCGTACAATCGCTCTCGTCAGCGCCGGGATGGTCGCCGGTTTGGCGCTGGGCGCAGGCATCGCGCTCCTCATGGCACCACAGTCGGGCGAGCATACGAGGCTCGCGATTGGTCGGGAATTGCGGAAGCGGCGCCCCTGGAGGCTCACAGCATGGGAGCGGCTTGGCGAAGAATTTCAGGACGCCGCCAGGTACGGGCGGAACCGAATTCGCTCCCGTGGCGGTCTCTAGCGCCTCCTGAACCCTGGCAGCCAGGAAGCCGCCTCCGGACGCTACAGCTTTTTGAGTGCGGCCGCGGCTTGGGCCTTGAACTGCGGATCGTTATAGTCGATCAGCTCACCAGAGACTACAGCCTCGAATTCTGTCTTTGCGGCTGATTTGAGGCCCATGTCGCTGTAAACCTTGGCCAGATCCAACCGATGCACGATTCGGCGCGGATCGTTCTTTACGGCCTCCTCCATGTATCGGCGCGCGTTTGCCCAGCTGGCCTCGCCAAATACGCCACCGCCCAGGAAATTGCGCGCGATCATTCGAGTGAGGCCGTTGAGCCGCATGATTTCGGCGTTCCACACACCCATCACGTGGAGACAACCTGCGTGTGTGGGGTCGATTTTAAGACAGGCGAGCGCCGCGTCACGCACCTTGCCAGCGTATTTCACCCGGTCGCGTGCCCCGAGCGTGAGGGCCATTCGGCCCAGCGCCTCGGAAAGAACGAAGTGTCCGTCGGCGCCGCCGGGATTTACTTCAACCGCCTTGGCAGCGTGTTCCTGTGCGCTGTTGTAGAGCGCCGTACGCTTATCGACGTCCGGGTCGAATGTGGCCAGATCGACCTGAGAGCGCGCGTCGCGCCACAGTGCCTCGTAATTGTTTGGATCAAGGGCGATTGCCCTGTCATACGCAGCGATTGCGTCGGAGGCATTGCGCGCGACGTACGCCGCATCACCTTTCGATATCCAATCTGCCGCTGATTGCGCGTGAACCTGCGAAGCGGGAATCGCGAGGAAGACTGCGATGGTGTACGCGATTGCGAGTTTTCGAGTCATACCTGGGATCTCCAAGAACGTGAACGTTTCTCTCAATACCCCAATGATTGTTCCGCGGCTCATAGAACGAAAACGCGACGGCGGCAGACTTACCTCCGTCGAATGGCGCGACTTGATCCACGCCTATTCCGCAGGAAAGGTACCCGATTATCAGATCTCGGCACTACTCATGGCAGTCTATTTTCGCGGAATGACCCGCGAGGAAACAGATGCCCTGACCGACGCGATGCTGAGCAGCGGAGCGATGCTCGACCTTTCCGCGCTCGATGTCGCGCGGCTGGACAAGCACTCCACGGGTGGAGTCGGCGACAAGGTGTCACTTATTCTTGCGCCACTCATCGCCGAGCTTGGCGTGGCTATCCCGATGATGTCCGGCCGCGGACTTGGGCACACAGGTGGTACGCTCGATAAGCTCGAATCCATTCCCGGTTTTCGCACCGATCTGTCACTCGCCGCGGCAACCGAGCAGCTGAGCCGCATTGGTTGTGCGTTGATCGGCCAGACCGGCGAGATCGCCCCAGCTGACAAAAAGCTCTACGCGCTTCGTGATGCGACGGGAACGGTCGAGGCAATTCCACTCATTTCGGCGAGCATAATGAGCAAGAAGCTCGCTGAGGGGCTGACTGGACTAGTTCTCGATATAAAGAGCGGCAGCGGTGCGTTCCTGCCGGAACTGGACAGGGAAATCGACCTTGCAAAGACGATGATTGAGTTGGGTGCGGATCGTGGATGCCCGGTTGTGGCGCTCGTCACGGCGATGGATCGGCCGCTCGGGAACACGTGCGGAAACGCACTGGAGGTCCGCGAGTCGATCGAGTTTCTCAATGGGAATCCGCCGACCGACCTCGCAACCGTCACCTATGCGCTTGGGGCCGAGATGCTCATGCTCGCCCGCGTGGTGTCGACGTACGAGGAAGCGCACGAGCGCATGCGATCGGCGATTGAGAGCGGACGGGCGGCGGAACGCTTCCGCGCGATCATCGCAGCGCAGGGTGGCGATGCGCGCGTCGTTGACGATGTTTCGCTGCTCCCGCAGGCACCGATACAGTTGGAGTATCTCGCGAGGCGTGACGGCGTTGTGCAGGCCGTCACGCCTCGGGTGATCGGGCATGGTGTTGTAGCGCTCGGAGGCGGTAGACGCGCGATGCACGATGTAATCGATCCGGCCGTGGGTTTCGATATTCGCGTCAATCCAAATTCCGTGGTACACGAGGGAGAGTTGATGGCTGTAATTCACGCTGCGGACGAGTCGGGGGTTGCGATCGGCCGCAGCGTGCTCGACGAAGCAATTACGATCGGAGACTTGCCCGTTGAAATTCTGCCATTAGTCTCGCACCGAATAACCTCCGGATCGGTACAGGAATTCTAGCTGTCACTATCACGGTGGCAACTCACGCCGCGCAATAGTGACCTTCTCGTCTGACGTGCCCGCGAGAAGTAGACTTCGTGGCACGTCGTGCCGTTCGGTCGAGAGACGGAGCGTGACCTTGCAGCCGTCAGGGCAAGCATCGCGTGGCAGAGCGATATTCCAGCGCGGCCGCATGGAGCGATAGACCGCGATATGCCGATCGGCTGTCGCGACTGCTGCCCCGCTTGCATCGTGAACAACCAAGTGTGCGACGCCAATGAATGCGCCGTTGCCGCTGCGAGTGAGCGTTGCGCTCACCGCCAGGGAGTCCTGGATCGCGATCGCATCGAGATCTGAGATGGTTACACTGGTGGTGACCGTGCCCTTCCGAAAGAATATGGGAAGCACGGTCGCTGTTTCCATGGCGATCCGGACTCGTGCAGACGAGGAGTCGGTGCTATCGACGAACACTGGTGGCGTGTCATCGCGTGCATGGACTGTAATGCGCGCCCAGTATTCGCCGTCGGGAAGTCCGCCGGGTGGTTGCGCGAGTAGCCGGACGGTACGAGTACCACCTGGGCGGAGCGTGAATCGCTGTGGATAAGGAGTAATCCAGTCAGCGGCGCTGGCGCTGTCCGGTCCGTCGCGCAACTCGACGCGCAGGCGTCCCGCTGAATCCGCGGTGGCGAATCCAAAGCGCAGGTCCACGCTGAACTCCGCACGGGTTGCGTGCGGGTTCAGCACCGTGATCGCTCCGGCTGGGCGCGAGGGAGTCAGGACAACCATGTGCGGATCCACGCCGATGCCAGCGACCTGCGCTCCGGCAATTCGACCAAGCGCGCACCATGCCACGCCAGCCCTCGCGGCGCGGACTCCAACGAATCGCAACCTCACAGGTCGGCGTACGCTGCGGTGATCTGACCCGTCGCCGTGTACGCCGAGGAAGGCTGCGCCGCCGATGCGGTAACAGTCGCGCCAATTCCGAAGTAGATCTTCGTAGTTCCAGTGGCGGCCTGAAACGAAATTGCAAGATTATCGGTGGCCCCGGCGTTGAATGACACTGGGGTTTCGCCAAGCGCAGCGCTGTTGCTGGCAACGTATGTCCATGCACCCACCGGCAGATTGGCACCACCGGCCGTCGGGCTGAGCTGCGAAGGCATTGAGAGGGTTACGGTTACGGCGGAACCGCCCTCACCAACGAGTTCAAAGCGACCACTGGTTGCCGCCGCTGGCGCGATTGTCCTGGATGTAGATGTGAGGAGTCGGCCAAAATCGAGCGGGCGTGTCACGTTCAGGCCGAGTGGATTCACAACCAATGCATTGACGGCCATGGATCCTGACGCGGTGGATTGAGCGTGTGCGGGCGTTGCGAGCAAGGCTGCCATGAAAAGCGGCGTTGCGAACAGCAGCCGGCGGAGTGATGCTTGCATATCGGAACTCCTGCCGCGATGCGGCGAGTAGGGTTTGATCTACGCGTCGAGTATATGCTGACGGGCCAGCAGGAGGATGAGCGCGACCGCGAGGGGAGGAGCAAATTGTTGCGGTGTGGTCGCGCTGGACACGCGGGTCACACGCGGGTCCCGCGCGAATGGAGCACAAAAAAAGGCGGCGTCACCAGTTGGAGACGCCGCCTCTGTCCAACGCGAACAATTTCTAAACGTCGAGGTTGCTCACGAACTTCGCATTCGCCTCGATGAACTGACGACGCGGTTCAACATCATCGCCCATCAGTGTCGAGAATACCTGGCCGGCGAGTATTACGTCTTCCATGCTCACCTTGAGCAAGGTTCTGGTATTCGGATCCATGGTTGTCTTCCAGAGCTGATCCGGATTCATCTCACCGAGTCCCTTGTAGCGCTGAATGTTCACCGAAGTCTTGCCGTCGTTGCCACCCATGCGATTGATCAGGTCGTCGCGTTCCTTTTCGTCGTACGCATAGTATTCTTCCTTGCCCTTGGCAACACGATAGAGTGGCGGTTGCGCAAGGTAGACATAGCCCGCTTCGATCAGTTCCGGCATCTGCCGGAACAGAAAGGTCAGGAGCAATGTGCGGATGTGTGCACCGTCCACGTCGGCGTCGACCATGAGAATAATCTTGTGGTAACGGGCCGATTCGAGAGTGAAATCATCGCGAATCCCGGCGCCGATGGCCGTGATGATCGTGCGAATTTCTTCGTTCGAGAGCACCTTGTCGATACGCGCCTTCTCGACGTTGATGATCTTGCCGCGCAGCGGCAGGATCGCCTGAAAGTTTCTATTGCGTCCCATCTTCGCAGAGCCGCCGGCGGAATCGCCCTCCACGAGGTACAGCTCGCACAGGACAGGATCGCTCAGCGAACAATCAGCAAGCTTGCCAGGGAGGTTGCCGACGTCCAGTGCGCTCTTTTTGCGAGTAAGGTCACGAGCCTTGCGTGCAGCTTCTCTCGCGCGCGAGGCCGACAGCGCCTTCTCGATCACAATATTCGCGACTTTGGGATGCTCGTCCAGATAACGGTTGAGCAATTCGTTCATCACTGACTTGACCGCTCCTTCAACCTCGGAGTTTCCAAGCTTCGTCTTGGTCTGTCCCTCGAACTGCGGCTCGAACACCTTGACCGACAGCACTGCTGTCAGTCCCTCGCGGACGTCATCGCCCGAGAGTGTCGCCTCCTTGTCCTTCTTGTTGAAGCCGCTGCGGTTGAGATACTGATTGATGACGCGCGTCAGGCCGGATTTGAAGCCAGTAAGGTGTGTACCGCCTTCGTGCGTATTGATGTTGTTGACGAAGGAAAAGACGTTCTCATTGTATCCGTCGTTGTACTGGAACGCGATCTCGATGCCGATATCATCGTGGGTGGTATCGATGTAGATGACCTCGGGATGCAACGGCTTGGTGCGCGCGTTGAGATACTGCACCATCTCCTGAAGTCCGCCACGCGCCAGGAACAGCTCGGTCTTTTCCTGGCCTTCACGCTCGTCCGTGAGAGTGATGCCGACGCCCTTGTTGAGATACGCGAGTTCGCGCATGCGATTCGCAAGCGTATCGTACTTGAAGGTGAGGTCGGTGAATATCAGCTCGTCGGGCCTGAACCATGTTCTGGTTCCGGTTTCGTTCCTGGGGACTGTCCCCACGACCTTGAGCTTGGTTACCGTCGTACCGCGATTGAAATCCATGTAGTGGATCTTGCCATCGCGCTTTACCCACACCTTGAGCTGCGCTGACAGTGCGTTGACCACAGAAACGCCAACGCCGTGCAGACCGCCAGAAACCTTGTAGCTGTTCTTGTCGAATTTGCCGCCCGCGTGAAGCACGGTCATCGCGAGTTCGATTCCCGGAAGCCCTTCCGTCGGGTGAATGTCGACCGGAATTCCGCGACCATCATCGACGACAGTTATCGAGTCGTCCTTGTGAATCGTTACGGAGATTTCAGTTGCGAAGCCGGCAAGTGCTTCATCGATCGAGTTGTCGACGACTTCGTAGACCAGGTGATGCAGTCCAGTCCCGGACGTTGATCCGATGTACATACCGGGGCGCTTGCGGACTGCCTCCAACCCCTTGAGCACCTGAATGTTTTCCGCGTCGTAGTGTGGCGCAGAACGTTCGATTTTTTCTTTAACGGCCATTTACGCGACCAAAATAGGCGTGAGGCACTCACCGAATGAAACCCGAAGCAAACGGTGCTCTAGAGTTATTAAGATAACCTGTTCCGACTCCGTTTGCAACTCCGTCGGCACGGTCTAAAGCGTTGCGCTACAACGACTTGGAGCGGTCAGTCCGGGCGTTGCAGCTGGAACCTCAGTTTTCTCACTCTCGGACGGTCAGGATCCGTGTTGAGCGCGGCGACAAGCTGAGGCTCCATCAGCTGCAATTCGGTCATCCATGCGTTGGTCCTGACGGCCACAAACAGGGACCCGTCCGGTGTCACAAATAGCGGCTCCGTCACGGCGGCGATGTCATGACCGACAAGTTCAGCCCACTCGGGCACCACTGCTGCCTGCACCATCCGGACGTCCAGCCCCGCCGCTTTCAGGTACGAACTCAGCGCGTCAGAGATCTTCTCAGGTCCGGGTTTCTTCGGCGACATCTCAAATCGCTCGGGATGTCGCCGAGATGATTCCGTCCCTCACGCTCCATCGATCGAGGCCGCTGAAGTCGGCGGGAATATCACCAGCTCGGGGCACTGTCAGGATAGTCTGTCCAGTAACCATTTCCTGGAGGAGCGTAAGAATATGCGCGCTTCTGTGACTGTCCAGCTCAGCGAACGGGTCATCCAACAGCAGAACGGGGTCGCTGCCCGCATAGGCCTTGAGGGTTTCTGCCTCCAGCAGTCGAAGCGTGATAGCCGCGGTTCGCTGTTGGCCGCCGGAACCGAACGTGCGAAGGGCGTGATTGCCGATCCGGAGGGCGATGTCGTCGCGATGCGGGCCGGCCTCCGTGAGTCCCCTCCGAATATCCAGCGAGCGCTTTCTGGCCAGTGTATCCGCAAGCTCGGCAGCTGCATCGCGCGGATCCGTGATTGCCGTGACATACTGCATCGTCATCGGTTCTGCCTCGCCGATTGCAGCCGAAAGCCGCGTGAATTCGGAAGCATGACGATCCATCCATGCCACACGTTCAGTCAGAAGAATCGCGCCGCTGGACGCGAGTTCCGGCTCCCACACTGCAACGCTTTCGTCGGACTGGGCGCCGCGCGTTACTCCGCGGAGTGCTGCATTTCGCCTGACGAGCGCACCGCGATATTTTTGTAATGCGTTGAGATATCGCGGCGATGTGAGAGCGAGTGCAACATCCAGAAAACGGCGGCGCTCAGTTGGCGCGCCGCTCACCAGCGCCACATCGCGCGGCGAGATTACGATTGCCGGCAGCGAGCCAAGCGCAGAGCTCAGCCGTTTGGACTCAGCGCCATCGACCATGACTTTCTTTCGGCCGCGTCCGAAGCCGACCGACAATTCGTGCTCAGCTCCCGTCTCGACTGTCGCGTGCAAGTGGAATGCAGCGGCACCAAATCGTACGAGGTCTGCATCACGCGCGCCGCGCACAGAGCGCAGCAACTGGAAATAGTAGATCGCTTCCAGGAGGTTCGTCTTGCCATGACCGTTGTCACCGATGAGCACGACACCGTCGGTGGGGAAGGTGAGGTCTGCGCGCGCGATGTTGCGAAAGTCGCGCAGTACGATCCGCTTGAGCCGTGCCATTACTCAATCGCGCGCTGGATTCAGCGCCCGCTGAAGCTCGGCGCGCGCTTGTCGAGGAAGGCGGACATTCCTTCTTGCATGTCATCGGTGGCAGCGAGGAGGCCGAAGTGATTTGCCTCAAGCGTCAGTCCCTCTTCGAGCGTCATGCCCAGCCCACGATCTACAGCTTCGATGCACAGAGCAACGGCGAGCGGAGCGTTCTGCATGATCTGTTTGAGCATGAGTTGCGCGGTACCGAGCAGTTCCGCTGCATGTACAACTCGATTCACCAGTCCGATGCGTAGCGCCTCCTCGGCGTCGATCATTTCACCAGTCATCAGCAACTGCAGGGCGCGGCCCTTGCCGATCAGTCGTGGGAGGCGCTGGGTGCCGCCGTACCCGGGAAGAATTCCGAGCTTTACTTCTGGTTGGCCGAACTTCGCGTGTTCCGACGCGATGCGGATATGACACGCCATGGCGAGCTCGCAGCCACCGCCCAGCGCGAATCCATTGATCGCTGCGATGACCGGCTTGGGGCACATCTCGAATCGCCGAAATATTTCCTGTCCGGCGCGCGCACGGCCCTTGGCGATGAATGGGGTCTGCGTTCGTAGTTCGGCGATATCCGCGCCAGCAATAAACGCTCGGCCAGCGCCTGTCAGGATGATGCCAGCGACATCCTGTCGAACCCGTGCCTCATCGATGGCGGCGCCGAGTTCAGCGATTGTCCCGCCATTCAGCGCGTTGAGTTTGTCGGGCCGATTGACCGTGATCGTAGCGATCCGGTCGGTCACTTCGAAGGTGAGAAAGTCATAGGAAGGCATGCGCGGAATATAAGCGTGGCAGCCCCCGGCCGATTTCCCGGGCAGCTTTCTTGCTTGGGTCGCGCTACATGCACCAAACATGGCTATCGAGAACCGGTAGCAAGCAAAATCATTACACGTACCTCACGGCAAAGGGCAATCCAGTAACCGCGCGCCGGGCGACTCAGATAGATGCTCTCACAATCCCACCGGCATGGACCGACGTGCACATCGCGACCAGCGATCGCTCAGCGATTCAGGCCTGGGGCTTTGACGCGCGGGGACGTAAGCAGTACAGGTACCATCCAAATGCGGTCAAGCGTGGCCAACGTCGGAAGTACTATCGAGTGCGCCAGATGGGCCGCGATCTCCCGGCAATCAGGCGCCGAGTCCATTCAGATTTCAGAAAGAAGGGAATGCCGCGGGAGAAGGTCTGTGCCGCGATCGTGAGGTTCCTGTCAGACGGATTCTTTCGTATCGGCAACGATCGATACGCGAAAGAGAACAGAACCTTTGGCCTGACGACTCTCAAGAAATCGCACGTCAGAGTTAGCGGTGACGTGATCATCTTCGACTATGTCGGCAAGCGCTCCATACGACATCACCAGACGGTAGTGAGCCGCGATCTCGCCCGGTTTATCAGTGCGATGCTGAAGATCCGCGGTTCGCGGCTGTTCCGGTGCCAGGATGTGGACGGACGCTGGCACAACATTGAATCCGGCCAGGTAAATCAGTACCTCCAGGATGTTGCGGACTTCCCGTACAGCGCAAAGGATTTCCGCACCTGGGGCGGGACGCTTCGTGCGGCGACCGTGCTGGCCGATCTCGGGCCTTCGAAATCAAAGCGCGACGCCGTGCTGAACGTTGCGACGACGATGCGTCTGGTAGCAGCAGAGCTCGGTAACACGCCGGCAATTTGTCGAAAGGCGTACGTGCATCCGGTGGTGATCGAGCGATACGTGGAGAAGGGCGATACAATACAGGTACCGACCAGCACGGACGGTGGTGGGGCGACGGGGTCTCGCGCCAGCGGCTCCCACTCAGTTGAGGAGCGCGCGCTCATCCAATTTCTGGACACGCATTTTCCGGAACGACGCAGGAAACGGCGAACGGAGTCGGAGTAGAGGAGTAGATCGTAGATGCCAGCAGCTTCGCTCGCACGCCGACTGGAGTCGCATCGGGCGGCGTTGAGCCGGTGTCGCTCGTGCGGTGACCTTGTAGCGGGGGCGGTTCCAATCGTCTCTATGGCGCGGAACCCGAGGGTCGTGCTCGTTGGACAGGCGCCGGGGCAGATTGAGAAGACGAGCCAGCGTCCATTCGCGGGCCGGGCCGGGAAGACTCTTTTCGGCTGGCTCGCACAGGCCGGTCTGACCGAAGACGATGCTCGGGAGCGGATCTACATTGCCGCGATCACTCGCTGTTATCCCGGCCCGAGCCCGAGCGGACGGGGCGATAGAGTACCGTCAGCTACGGAGCAGAAGTTGTGCAGTCGCTGGCTGGGCGCCGAGCTGGCGCTGATCAAGCCAGGTGTAATCATCCCGGTTGGCCGGCTGGCCATCGACCGATTCCTCGGCAAGTTGCCTCTCGAACAGGTGATCGGAACGGAACGAGTCATGAAGCTGCACGATTTTGAGACATCAGTAATTGCGCTGCCCCATCCTTCTGGCGCGAGCAGTTGGATTCACGGATCGGGGCACGCCGAGCTGCTCTCGACTGCCGTTGATCTCCTTCGTGTTCGGCTGAGTCAGACCTTATATTTGTAGCCTGTGAAAGCGACGACGAAGTTTCTCACCGGTGGCGCACTGATTCTTGGTGTCGCGGGCTATCTGATGGCGAATTCCATCAGCAAGACGGGCACGTACTATCTGACGCCCACGGAGCTTTCCACGAAGGTGGCTTCTGATCCCACGTTTTACAACACGGGCGTGAAGGTTGGTGCACGTGTTGTATCTGGCTCGATTGTTCGGCAGCCGGGCGGATTGGAGACGGCGTTCAAGATGACCGATGGGATACGCACGTATGGTGTGGTCTATCGCGGAATCACACCCGACACGTTCACTGACAGTGTCGATGTCGTAGTTGAAGGGCGCCTCGGTCACGACCAGGTCTTTCACGCTACGACGCTGCTCGCAAAATGCGCATCGCGCTATGAGAACGCGCCGGATCGACCCGCGCGCGTCCAGACGTGATGACTGCGCGGCGATGACCGCGCTCCACTTATCTCTACTGGATCGTTCCCGTGAAAGCGGGAATCCTTACTAAATGATTCTCGTCGGTGAGCTTTCGCTCTGGGTCGCTCTCCTCATGGCGGTCTGGACTGCGACCGTTGCCTTCGCCGGCGGCTCGCTCAAGCGCCAGGATCTTGTTGCAAGCGCGGAACGAGGCACTTACGCGACGTTTGCGATGGTCGTGCTTGCGTCGCTCGGATTGTGGACAGCGATCTTTACGCACGATTTCTCATTCAAGTACGTCGCATCGTTCACGAGCGCGAATTTACCCAAGGCGTACCTGTTCACCGCGTTCTGGGGTGGGCAGGCAGGGTCGATGCTTTTCTGGGTATTGATCCTCACATTCTTCTCCAGTGTAGCCGTACTTACCAGCAGGAGACGAAATCGCGAGCTGATGCCGTATGTGATCGGTGTGCTTGCGGTCATCGCAATATTCTTCCTCGCCACGCTCTGCTTCGGGTCCAATCCATACGAGCGACTCGATTGGCTGCCGGTGGACGGCCGCGGGATGAATCCGCAGCTGCAGAATCCAGGGATGGCTATCCATCCACCGAATCTCTATCTCGGATACGTGGCGACGAGTATTCCATTCGCGTTTGCGATAGGTGCGCTCATCACTCGCAGGCTCGATGCGGAATGGCTGGTCGCAGTGCGGCGCTGGGCTCTTGTAAGCTGGTTCTTCAACACGACTGGAATCGTAATTGGAATGTGGTGGGCGTACGTTGAATTGGGTTGGGGCGGCTACTGGGCCTGGGATCCAGTCGAGAATGCGAGTCTTCTTCCGTGGCTGACGACAACGGCGTTCCTGCATTCGGTGATGGTCCAGGAAAAGCGCGGGATGTTGCGCAAGTGGAACGTTGTGCTGGTCATCTGTTCGTTCCTGCTGTCGATTTTCGGCACGTTCATCACGAGAAGCGGCGTTATCTCGAGCGTACACTCATTCGCCCAGTCACCTGTCGGAAACTGGTTCGCCGGCTTCCTGACCATTGGAATCATCGTCAGCGTTTATCTCGTCACTACCAGGCTAAAGGATCTCAAGGCGAACGCTGTGCTTGAGAGCATGATAAGCCGAGAGGCCGCATTTCTTTACAACAATCTGGTACTCGTGGGCATCGCGTTCTCGGTCTTGTGGGGGACGCTCTTCCCGATTCTCACCGAGGCAGTGCGGGGAACCAAGATTACCGTCGGGCCGCCTTTCTTCAACGCGGTGAATGTCCCGCTCGGGCTGTTGCTTTTGCTTCTTACCGGGGTCGGACCGCTGATTGCGTGGCGCAGGGCGTCGGTTGCCAACCTCCGGCGTCAATTCACGATTCCGGCGGCTGCGCTGGTGATAACTCCAGCATTGCTGTTCGCGGCAGGGATGCGAACCATGTCCGCGATCATCGCCTATGCATTTGCAGCTTTCGTATCTGCAACGATCCTGCAGGAGTTCTATAAAGGCATCAACGCTCGGCGCTCGATGTACGGCGAAGCAGCGCCGAAGGCGTTTGTGCATCTCGTTGCGCGCAACCGTCGCCGCTACGGTGGCTACATAGTTCACGCTGGCATAGTCATTATCTTCTGTGCGTTTGCGGGCCTCGCTTTCAAGACGGAGAACGACGTTACGATCAACGCTGGTGAAACGAAGACCCTCGTCGACCCGTTCGGACACACGTGGGCGTTCACGAGCCAGGGTGTATCGCGGTTTGACGTGCTGAACCGTGAGGTCACAGCCGTTGCACTGGAGACAAAGCGTGATGGCAAGCCAATGGGTGTCATCACCAGCGAGAAGCGTCAGTATTTCTCCGGCTCCGACCCGAACAACCGTGTGCCGACTTTCGAGCCAGCGACGGCGGTCGGGATCAAAGGGTCATTCAGGCAGGATGTGTATGTGACACTGGCTGGCGTCATCGGGCAGGATCGGAGTGAGATCCGTATCACATTCAATCCGCTGGTGCGCTGGGTTTGGCTTGGCGGCATGTGCATGGCGATCGGTGGTCTCGTTGTGATGTGGCCGCAAGCGGAGCGGAGACGGAAGCAGGGCGGTTATGTAACCACACTCCGTCCCGACCCAGAGTTGGAGCGAGTATGAGTATAGGACGAAGAGAGTTTCTGCTGTCCATGGTCGGTGGTCTCGCGGCGACTCGCGTAGCTGCCGCGCAGGGTTCGGCAAATACGATGGACGGACCGATGAGTCCCGACGCGTATCATCCTGTGAAGCTTGCGGCGAAGCCGGGCGCCGTGCCGCAATTAACGGACAAGCAGCGCGATGATCTGGAGCACCACCTCAAGTGCCAGTGTGGCACCTGCGAACTGGACGTCTATACGTGCCGCACTACCGACTTCACCTGTCCGGTGTCTCCGTCGATGCACGTCGATGTGATGGGGCTTGTCGCCGGTGGTTACGGGCCACAGGAGATACTCGCCGCGTTCAGGCATGCGTACGGTGAACGCGTTCTCATGTCGCCCGTGAAGGAAGGCTTCAACTGGGTGGGCTACATTGCACCGTTTGCAGCACTTGGTACGGGGGCGCTCGTCCTGTTCACGCTGATCAGGCACTGGAGCCGACCTGCGAGCGCCCTTCAGCTGACAGAGGACACGGTTCACGCTTCACCTGAGGAACTCGCTCGGCTCCGCGAAGCGATGAGGGATGACGCATGACGGCGATGCTGGTCGGCACCGCCCTTGCCATAGTCGCGCTGTGTTTCGTTCTGTATCCGCTGTTTCGCGAACCACTCGGAATTCGGGTTAACAGTTCAACGCCGAGCGCTGAGGCTGGTGTATCGACGGCCGTCGAGGCACTCCGCGAGATCGAATTCGATCACGTGACCGGCAAATTGTCGGACAAGGATTATGCCGAGTTGAAGTCTGCGTACACGCAGACCGCGGTGGCAGCGATGAGAGAAAAGAGCGCGACTGGCTCTACGGAAAGTGACAGCAGAGTGATCTGCGCGCATTGCGGGCCGCGGCCTGAGCGCGATGCCGTGTTCTGCTCGGAGTGCGGTCGAGCCCTGGCCGCCTGACTCGACTAGACAGCGTCCGCGCATCGCGGACGTGACTGCCAAAAAAGGTGAAGAATAGTGCTTTACCAGACGATCTCGTTGGTCGGTGCTGCCTTGTTGCTGGTCGGTTTTGTTGCAATGCAGATGCGCCGAATGCGGAATGACGGTGCGTGGTTCAATACGCTCAATTTTGTGGGATCAGCCCTTCTGGCCTGGGTTGCGATTCACGACCGCCGCGCTGGATTCATCATCCTCGAAGTCGTCTGGGCGATCGCATCGCTTCCGCCTCTCTACAAGGCGCTGGTGCGCCAGTCTCCTATCGCTCCAATGCGATAAGTCTGCGTTCCGCGAGACGTATCGGCAGGAGCGTGGCAGCGATGCACAATACGGCGGCGGCCGCGAAGCCGTAGATCATGCCGGTTGGATCGATCGGCGTCCCGAAAGCCGTGGCGCTGAGATAGCTGTACACGGGTCGCGCCTCGAGCACGATGACAATCCCGATCAGTGAGATCGCTGTCATCATGAAGATCAGGCCGCCAAACGACGTTGGAATCTGCGCGGCGTTCTCAGTGTCGAACTGAGGGAAGAACGTACCGGCCCCGATCGCGAGCCCAGCAATCGCGAACGTGAGCAGCGTAATCGTCCCGATCGATACTGCCGTCATGAATTCACTTACCTGCAGTAGAACGTCGGTGGTGAATACGATTGCTATCGCCAGCGCAAGCAGTGGAACTGTGCCCACCCAGAACTTCGCCCAGAGCAGATCGCGCATCGATAAGGGACTCGCTTTGAGCAACCACCATGTGCGCCCTTCAAGGCTGACTGATGGGAAGAGAAATCTCGCGGCGATCGAGGCGAGCACGAATCCCGCGAGAATCAGATTGAGAAAGGGAATGATGTTCGCGAGGAAGAACGTTATTCCCTCACCATGGAGCGGTAGATACCTGATGTCGAACACGTAAACAATGACCAATATGACCAGCAGAATCAGCTGGGACCATTGAGTGGCATCGCGCATGAACGTGTGTATTTCCTTGAGCACGAGTTCGCGTCTCGTTGCCGGGAATGCCTGTAGGAATGCGCTCTGCTTTCGTGTCTCGCGCACGGTAGTTCGCCCCGCTCCTTCCTGCGACTTGCTATAACCCGCGGAATACAAGGTCCAGTGAAGAATCGCGCCAATTGCGACCAGTGCTGCAGCGGTCGACCACAGTAGATAGAACGGAAGCGCGTCCGGCTGGTATCGCAGCCATCCAAACAGAGCACTTTGCACCCAGCCACTCGGTAGCCATGTCGAGGCGGGAGTGCGCAACACGGCCAGGAAATCAACGAGTGACCGGAACCCTTCGGGTCGCGCCAGGCGCTCCGGCCTGATGAGCCGAAAGGCGAGAACAACTCCCGCGGCCGCAATGACTGCAAGGACGCTCAACAGATCGCGCGTTCGGCGTGCAGGAAAAATATTGACGAGTAGCAGCGTCAACATCGCGCCGAGTGCGGCTGGGATGACAAGGAAGGGAATTATGGTAGCGAGCGCGACAAGCGGGTACCACCAGCCGCCGTCATAGGCAATTCCGTACGCTGTGAAGATTGGAATGGCCATGAGAACGACCATCCAGCTCGAATTCACCAGCGTCTCGGTGAGCTTCGCGCCGTACACGGCCAGCCAATCAACCGGCGTGCCGACAAGCAAGTCGAGGTCCCGCGCCAGAAAGAACGTGGATAGCGCGGTGATGACATTCGAGAGCAGCAGGAGGCCGAGAAAACTGATCAGGACAAGTCCGAGCAGCTTGGCTGCCAGGAGCGATCCAATTTCCGGTACGTTCTTGAAATATTTGAGAAGCCTGAACGTCACTCCGAAAACGAACAGCCAGAAGAAGCCGCCAACGACGGATAGCAGAATGATTCGGAGACCACGGCCCCGTGCACCCCCTCTGGCCGCCGCGCGCAGCGATTGCACCTTGGGCGACAACACATGCAGTAGTTCGCCTGGAAGCATCGCTGCGCTATACCGAGAGTACTTCGAGTGTCGTGCGCGCGGCCTTTTCGCCGGTAAGGCGGAGGAATATCTGCTCGAGAGTGCTGCTCTGGTCAGAGTTGGCTCGGAGATCTGCTATTGTACCCATCGCCAGTATCTTTCCATGCTGCACGATTGCGACGCGGTCGCAGAGGGTCTCCGCTACTTCGAGCGTGTGTGTTGACATGATGATCGTATTGCCACGATCCACGTATCCGCGGAACAGATCCTTGAGAAGGTGCGCTGCCTTTGGATCGAGGCCGACCATCGGTTCGTCGACGACGATCACTTCCGGTCTGTGAACGAACGCGCTCGCGATTATCAACTTCTGTCGCATGCCGTGACTGTAGCTTTCGACCAGTTCGTCTTTCCAGTCAAGCAGATCAAATAGAGCGAGCAGCTCGTCACCGCGCCGGTCTATGTCGGCGCCTCCCTGTCCGTAGAGACCTGCCACGAATCGCAGAAACTCGGTACCGGTGAGCTTTTCATAGATGAACGGACGGTCCGGTATGAAACCCAGCTTGGACTTCGCCGCAACGGGATTCTCGCCGAGATTCACGCCGCCGATCGTTACCGTTCCGGAAGTGGGCTCCAGGATACCGGCGAGCATCCGCAAAGTTGTCGTCTTTCCAGCGCCGTTTGGACCCAGTAATCCGAACAGTTCTCCACGGTTCACGGTCAGATTGATTCCGGAGACCGCAGGGAACGCGCCGTAGCGTTTTGTAAGTCCTTCGAGCTTGATCACTTTGAGAGTAGCTTCGGGTTGAGCAGGGCGATCTCATAAGTCGTGCGCATCAGGGACATCCCGCCTGGTTCGGATACAGCTACGATGCGGCCGTGAGCATCCACCCACGCCGAAATACCGCGTGACGGGGTCCTGATCTCCCACGAACGTATTGTGTCTGTGTGTGCAGCCGACCATGCGTGCAGCGTGGTATCGAACGCGGCGCTGTCAACGACGCTGAATAATGACTCCGCCGCGATAGAGAGCGTCACGCGTTCAACCCGCCGCGAGACGGGGTTGTAGATCCACTGATCGGCGTGTCTCCCAACGGTTGGCCGATGCGACAGGATGAGTGCGATTGGCGCGAGCGACGGCAATAGCAGCTTGGACTGCGCGGCCGTCATCCCTCGGAACCAAAGCGGTTGGCCCGTTCCGGTGACGTTTACCTCGAAACTGTCCAGCGTAAACGATCGATTCAAATACGCGGTGGAGGTAGTCGTGACATCACTGCCTGTCGTCCCACTATCCGGGGCAAGTCGTATAAGATCCTGGGACTTGAAGCCGTATGAACTTGTATCGATGGACGACGTAGCTTCGCCGATCTGTGTCCCGTTTCGGGATACGGCGTAATAATAGGTGGCAGGGTCGATCCTCAACGCCCCCTGGGTCAGCAATTGAACTTCGGAAACGTTCTGGCTCCGTCGCGCCAGGGCGACAAGTCCCAGGACCCAGGCGGCGATCAGAGCCGCCGCCAGGTGCCTGCGGTCCGGTCGGATCGTCACGCGATGGCCAATCCGGTCTCGTCAGCGATCCAGCTGAGGTATTTCGGGAGTCCGGCGGCAACCGGAAGAACCAGAAGTTCCGGCAGCTTGTACGGGTGCAGCGTCTCAAAACTCTGCTGGAGCGCGTCCAGACAGGCCGATCGAGTCTTGAGCATCAGAACCACCTCGATCTCGTCCGATATCTTGTTGTCCCATCGATAGATCGACCTGGCCTTGGGGAGCATCGTCCCGCAGGCGATCAGGCGCCGCTCGAGGAGGGCGCGGACGAGGGTGGCTGCATCGTCCTCGGTCCCTACCGTGGTCAGGACTACAACTGCGTCTGAGTGTGGCATACCCGAATTTACACCGTAAGTCCGTTAGGTTTAGAGGGCTATGGCAGAAGAAGCACTCATCGTCCGAGGCGCTCGGGAGCATAACCTCCGCGACGTCAACGTTACAATCCCGCGTGACAAGCTCACTGTCATTACGGGACTTTCAGGTTCCGGTAAGTCATCGCTGGCGTTCGACACCATCTACGCCGAGGGCCAGCGCCGCTACGTCGAAACGTTCTCGCCGTACGCGCGGCAGTTCCTCGACCGCATGGATAAACCGAAGGCCGATCGCATCGACGGCATCCCGCCAGCCATCGCCATCGACCAGACCAACCCCGTCAAGACCTCGCGCTCGACCGTCGGCACGATGACGGAATTGAACGACCACCTCAAACTCCTGTTTGCGCGCGCTGCACAGTTGTTCTGTCGCGGATGCGGCAAGCCGGTGCGGCGGGATACGGCGGATTCGATATTCGAACAGCTTCTGCAAATTGTAGCCGCACCGTTGCCGCACACGACTGCGGCGTCTCGTCC
>PMEM01000038.1 GCA_003155795.1 Gemmatimonadota bacterium | reverse complement strand
GGTGCCGAGCCGGGTGCATCCGTCCGAGTTCTACGCCTTGCCGCAATCGCCGCAGCTTTACAAGCAGCTGTTGATGATTTCTGGTATGGATCGGTATTTCCAGATTGCGCGGTGTTTCCGTGATGAGGACCTCCGCGCGGATCGTCAGCCGGAGTTTACGCAGATCGACATCGNNGTCATCCAGCCTGAGGACATTTACGCGCTGACCGAGGGTATGCTGAAGGAGTTGTTCGCGGTGGCCGGGATCGAGGTGGAAAAGCCGTTCGCGCGCATGACGTATGCAACTGCGATGGAGTACTTCGGCTGTGATCGGCCCGACCTCCGTTACGGACTGGAGATCCGCGACGTAACCGCGGTCTTCGCCGAATCCGAATTCGGAATTGCGCGGAGCGCGATCGCTGCGGGAGGTCGCGTTCGTGGAATCGTACTGCCGGGTGGTGCATCGCTGTCGCGCAAGCAGGTGGACGAGATTGAAGCGGTCGCAAAGAGCGCGGGCGCGGGCGGCCTGATTCGCATCAAGTGCGTCGGTGGAGCGCTCGACGGCGCGGCGGCAAAATCGCTCACTGACGCTGGTCGCGCCGTACTTCAGCTCGCCGACGGCGACCTCATGCTGTTGGTAGCTGGTCCGGATCACGTATCGAGTACAGCGCTTGACAGAACGCGACAGGAGTCCGCGCGAAGGTTGTCCCTCGTTCCGGATGGTGCGAACGAGCTTGTCTGGGTGACGGACTTCCCGATGTTCGCCGTGGATCCCGCATCGGGTCGCCTCGATGCGATGCATCATCCATTCACGGCGCCAAATCCGGAAGACATGCATCTTCTGGACACAGACCCTGGTCGAGTGCGCGCTCTCGCATACGACGTCGTGCTTAATGGCACGGAGCTCGGTGGTGGAAGCATTCGCATCAGTGATCCGGCGCTGCAACGACGAGCGCTGTCATTACTCGGCGTCGATGCGGCGACGGCGGAAGCCCGGTTCGGGTTTCTGCTCGAGGCGTTATCGGCTGGAGCACCGCCGCATGGTGGAATCGCCCTTGGATTCGACAGGATCGCGATGATGCTGGCCGGGGCCCCCAGTTTGCGTGATGTAATTGCATTCCCCAAGACAACGGCAGCACGCGCGTTGTTCGAGGGCGCTCCGACTCTCGTGCCGCCCGACGAACTCGCGGCACTGCACCTCAAGATAACGGCAGATTGAGCATTTCAGAAGACAACGTCGTCCAGCGCATCTCGACCGAGGGTGCGGACATGCTCACGCTCGCCGGCGTGAACGACGAAAACATCACCGAGCTGATGCGCCAGACCGGAGCACGCGTTGCGCTGCGCGGCGACACGATGACGATCAGCGGCTCACGCGATGAAGTGGAGCGTGCTCAGCCGGTTGCGCAACGCATGATCGACACTGCCAAGCGTCAGCTTCCGCTAACCGCTGACGACGTGCTCCGCATGAGCCTCGACGGTGTACGGCCAGATGGATCCACATCAACCGATCGGATCATTCTTCCCGGCATCCGGAAGGTCATTCAACCCAAGACGAGTGGTCAGGCTGAGTATCTCAAGCAGATCACTGAGAATGACATCGTTATCGGTATCGGACCCGCCGGCACGGGGAAGACGTATCTCGCTGTGGCGGCTGCCGTTGACGCGCTTTCGCGCAAGCGGGTGCGGCGAATAGTCCTGGCGCGTCCGGCAGTCGAAGCTGGCGAGAGTCTCGGATTCCTTCCCGGCGACATGCAGGCGAAAGTGGATCCATATCTTCGCCCGTTGTATGATGCGCTCGAAGACATGATGCCGGCAGAGCGCGTGCAGAAGGCGCTTGAGACGAGAACAATCGAGATTGCGCCGCTCGCGTACATGCGCGGCCGCACACTCGCCGATGCGTTCGTCATCCTCGACGAAGCGCAGAATGCGACGAGCGCGCAGATGAAGATGTTTCTCACGCGACTCGGCGTGAATTCACGCGTCGTTATTACGGGCGACAAGACGCAAATCGATCTGCCTCGTCGCGAGGATTCCGGATTGGTGCAGGTAGAGCGGGTGCTGGCCGGCATCGAGGGCATTTCGTTCTTCTACTTCACCGAAGCGGACGTGGTGCGCCACCGTCTGGTGCGCGATATCATCAAAGCGTACGCAGAAGACACGACCGGGTGAGTCGATGAATCTCTGGGAGCGACTGTCCGCACGTGATGGCGCGCAGGAGGCTGACGCGACGGATCGCTCGCGCCGGGAGGGTGCTGCCGAAGCGAGAACGTCGTTCGTGCCGCGGCTCGACCTCATTCTCGGGGTGGTCGCCGTTGCTGTGAGATTGATCCTGGATCCGTTGATCTACTTCGCGCTCGCCATCGCGGTCGCCGTCCTCATACCGGGTCGTACCGGAGATTTTGTCACGGCGTTCTTTGTGGCAGTCGGGTCGTTGTTTCTGTATCGTGCGCAACGTTGGCGCAGGATCCCCGACCATCTTCGCTGGCTTGCGTGGGCGGATCTCAACAAGCCGCTCTTGAGGCGGCTCAGTCTGGAGGCGCCGGGTACCTATGCTCACACGATTGCGATGGCGAACCTTACTGAGGCCGCGTGTGACGCAATCGGTGCCGACGGACTGCTCGGGCGGGTTGGGGCGTATTACCACGACATTGGCAAGCTGCGCAAGCCGCAACACTTCGTGGAGAATCAGCCGCGTGGTCGAAACCCGCACGACAAACTGAAGCCTGCTACAAGTGCAGCGATAATTCGTTCACACGTCCGCGACGGTATTGATCTCGCCAAGGAAAACGGAGTGCCGCGCCCGATCCAAGCATTCATCGCAGAGCACCATGGCACGCTACCGATCGCGTATTTTCTGGCCAAGGCGAGGGAGCGCGACGAATCTGTGAACGCTGCGGAGTACGCTTATCCCGGCCCGATACCGCAAAGCGCCGAAACGGCCGTCTGCATGCTGGCCGACGCAGCGGAGGCAACCGTGCGCTCACTCGCTGATCCGACGCCGCAGTCGATTCGTGCATCGGTTGAGGCCACAGTCGCAGCGCGCATTCAGGATGGGCAACTCGCGGACGCACCGATAACGCTTCGCCAGCTCGGGATCGTGCGTGACCAGTTCGTCAGGATTCTGACCGGGATGTATCACGGACGCGTCGAATATCCATCGCCGGCTCGTCCGCTTTCGATTACGACCAAGCCGGACTCGCGGGCCACCGCGTGAGCGTTGCCGTCGACGTGTCGCGTGATGGGCTCCGTATTGCGATTTCAGAAGAGCGCGTGCGTGACATTGTGCGCACTGTTTGTCGACGCGAACGCGTGACCGACGCGCTGGTATCCGTCGCGTTTGTCAGCAACAGCAGAATCGCGCGACTGAATCGCGAATACCTCGGGCATTCGGGCGCGACGGATGTGATAACCTTTGAACTGCGATCCGGGGATGGCACGTCGCAGGGTGCGCAGCCAGTAATTGGCGACATCTACATTGCCCCGACCGTCGCGGCCGCCAACGCGCGCGAGGCTCGTGTCGGCATTCGCGAGGAGTTGACGCGCCTGGTAGTGCACGGAACGCTGCACGTGCTCGGTTATGCGCATGACGAAGACGCTGACAGGATGCAGGGCGAGATGTGGCGTCGTCAGGAGGCCCTCGTTGCCGCAATCGTTTGACGCGTTGATTGCCGATTTCGAGGCCGGGAAAACGGCGGCTCTCGCTCGGGCGATCAGCATCGTAGAGAATCACCGGACGGGCTACGACGAGCTGATGACGCGGCTTCATCCGCGCATCGGGCGCGCGCAACGACTTGGGATGACCGGGCCGCCTGGCGCCGGGAAAAGTACCATCACCAATCTCATCGTTCAATCACTTCGACGTGACAACCTCCGTGTCGGCGTGGTCGCCGTGGATCCATCCTCTCCATTCACCGGCGGTGCGTTGCTCGGCGACAGGGTGCGAATGGAGGCAGTGGCGCTCGATCGTGGCGTATACATTCGTTCGATGGCCACGCGCGGCTCACTCGGCGGCCTTTCAGCACGGACCGCCGAAGTCGCGGACGTACTCGACGCTTTTGGCTTCGACCGGATCATCATTGAGACGGTTGGAGTAGGCCAGACCGAACTCGACATTGCACGCACCGCCGATACAACAGTCGTTGTGCTGGTTCCCGAGTCGGGGGACTCCATCCAGACGCTGAAAGCTGGTGTGATGGAAATCGCCGATATCTTCGTAGTGAACAAGGGAGACCGGCCTGGCGCCGACCGACTTCGCAATGACATCGAGTTGATGCTCGGGCTTCGGCGAGGTGCGACTTCTGCGAATATTCCGGCGCACCACGGAATCCCGCTCAAGACATTCAATCCGATTCGTATTGCGCGAGATGCCGCTCGGAGCGAGAATCCGGAGGAGTGGCTACCAGCGGTCCTGGGGACAATCGCCTCGAAAGGCGAGGGGATTGACCTTCTGCTGGCGGCCGTAGATCGCCACTTTCGTTATCTTCAAACATCCGGTGGCCTCAAGGGTCGCCGGCGTAACCGGCTCAAGAATCAGGTCACCGAAGTAGTGGCTGAGCGCCTCCGTGCTCGGCTCTGGGAAGATCCCGATACTATCACGTGGCTCGACACTCAGCTCGATTTGATGGAGGCCGGAACGGCGACTCCGTTCAGTGTCGCCGATGAATTGTTGAGTCGGAGCGGCCCACTGCTGACTGGAGTCAAACCATGACAACGGCTGAAATGCTGGAGCTGGATCGATTGCGCGAAGAAGTCGCGCAATGGCGCGCCCGGTTTGACGCAGCTACGAAGCGCAATGCGCTTTTCGCCAATTCGGGGCACGTGGTCGAGCCGCTCTATACCGCTCTCGACATCGCTGGCGACGCTGCGGCCGCTGAGGTTCCAGGCGAATTCCCGTTTACTCGCGGAATCCACCCGACCGGTTATCGCGGCAAGCTCTGGACGATGCGGCAATTCGCTGGGTTTGGTACCGCCCCCGAGACGAATGCGCGATACAAGTACCTCCTGTCGCAGGGACAGACCGGACTTTCGGTCGCATTCGATTTCCCGACTTTGATGGGGTACGACTCTGACCATCCCCGTTCAGAAGGGGAGGTCGGGAAGTGCGGAGTCGCGATCTCAAGCCTGGCAGACATGGAGACTTTGTTCGAGGGCATTCCTCTGGACAAGGTATCGGTGTCGATGACGATCAACGGACCGGCTGTCATTCTGTTTGCGTTCTACGTTGCCGCTGCGGAGAAGCAGGGAGCCGTGGCTGCCGAGCTGCGCGGCACCATCCAGAATGACATCCTGAAGGAGTACATGGCTCAGCATGCGTGGGTTTATCCGATCGAGCCAGCGTTGCGACTCATTGTGGACAATTTCGCGTGGTCTGCCGAGCATGTGCCGCTGTGGAATACGATCTCGATTTCGGGTTATCATATCCGCGAAGCCGGCGCGACCGCTGCTCAGGAGCTCGCGTTCACACTCGCTGACGGTTTCACCTATGTCGAACGTGGAATTGCTCGCGGACTGGATGTGGATGATTTCGCGCCGCGGCTTTCGTTCTTCTGGGATATTCACAACGACTTCTTCGAAGAGATCGCGAAACTGCGTGCTGCGCGTCGCATCTGGGCACGTCATATGAGAGAGCGTTTCGGCGCGAAGGATACTCGATCGCTCATCATGCGATTCCACTCGCAGACGGCGGGCGTGACGCTGACCGCGCAGCAGCCGATGAACAACATAGTACGAGTTGCGTACCAGGCGATGGCCGCCGTGCTGGGCGGTACGCAATCGCTGCACACTAATTCGATGGACGAGACGCTGGCCCTCCCGACAGAACAAGCGGTGGAGGTCGCACTACGCACACAGCAGGTTCTCGCGTACGAAACAGGCGTCCCGAACGTCGCAGATCCACTCGGCGGTTCCTACTACGTCGAGGCGTTGACCGACAAACTCGAGAGCGAAGCTGAAGCTTTGTTTACGAAGATAGAGGAAGTCGGCGGTGTTGTGCGTGGTTTGGAGACTGGCTGGTTGCAGCGTCAGATATCAGAATCCTCTTCTCGGCAGCAGTGGGAAGTTGAACAGCGCAGACGCACAATCGTCGGCGTCAATGATTTTGTCACGGATGAAGGGGAGCTCACCATTCCTTTGCTCAAGGTGGGTGCTGAAGCCGAGCGCGAGCAGCGGTCGCGGATGGCTGCAATGCGCGCTTCGCGTGATGACGCACTCGTCAAGTTGCGGCTTGCGGCGCTGCGCGACGCGGCGAAGACCGATGCGAACCTGATGCCGCTCATCCTGGATTGTGCTCGCGCATATTGCACGCTTTACGAGATTCGCGCCGCGATGGAAGAGGTGTTTGGTGCGTATCGAGAACCAGTCTTCTTCTAACAATCGGACTCGATCCAGATGCGCCCTATCAGAGTACTAGTTGCAAAACCAGGACTGGATGGCCACGACCGTGGAGCCAAGGTTGTGGCTGCCGCGTTGCGTGACGCCGGCATGGAAGTGATCTACACCGGCCTGCATCAGACACCGGAGATGATCGCGACAGCTGCCATCCAGGAAGACGTCGACGTTGTCGGTCTGTCGATTCTTAGCGGCGCTCACATGACGCTTATACCCCGTGTACTCGATCTGCTGCGGGATGACGGCCGCGAAGACATACTCGTGACCGGCGGTGGAATCATCCCCCGAGAAGATATGGATGCACTCGAAGCTCGCGGTACCGGCCGGTTGTTCGGGCCGGGCACACCCACGAGCGAGCTTGTGGAATACATCCACAACTGGTTCGAGGCGCGCGAAGCTCAGACAGCGTGACCTCCAGACTCAGGTCGCTGGACGCGGAACTGCGCGAGCTTGAGCAGAAACTCCAGCAGGGTGGCGGCGCGGCCAAGCTCAAGAAGTTGCATAGCCAGGGAAAGCTGTCGGCGCGTGAACGAGTGGCTCTCTTGTGCGATACCGGAACGCGGTTCGAGGAAGTCGGGTTGCTCGTCGCGTACGACCAGTACGACGGACAGGCGCCATCGGCGGGNNGTGGCCTTGCAGTGGTTGATGGTCGTGCGGTTGTGGTCGTCGCGAACGATCCGACGGTGAAAGCAGGTTCGTGGTGGCCGGAGACGATCAAAAAGATCCTGCGTGCGCAGGAGATCGCCATGCGGTGTACGATTCCGATCGTGTACCTGGTCGATTCCGCAGGGGTGAACCTTCCGTACCAAGGCGGCGTTTTCCCCGGGCAGTTCGGTGCGAGTCGCATTTTTTACTACAACTCCATCATGCGCCGCTACCTGCGCATACCGCAGATCGCTGCAGTGATGGGGCAGTGCATCGCCGGTGGCGCGTATCTTCCCGCGCTGTCAGATGTGATTCTGATGGTCAAAGGCACCTCGTTCATGGGACTCGGCGGCCCCAACCTCGTGAAGGGCGCTACCGGTCAGGTAATCGACAGCGAAACGCTGGGCGGCGCAGACACGCATACACGTGTGAGTGGAGTCGCGCATTACGCTGTCGATGACGATACCGCCTGCATATCGAAGATCCGCGATCTCATCGCGAGGCTTCCGCGGCCGGCAGTCGCAGCACCAACCACCAGAATAACGACGGATCCGGCGATCTTCGACTTGCTACCGGCCGATCATCGCATGTCATACGATATGCATGCATTGCTGCGACTGATAGTGGACGACGGAAAACTGGACGAATTCCAGAGCGACCTCGCCGCCGAAGTCATCTGCGGCGACGCGCGCGTCGGTGGGATTACCGTTGCAGTGATCGCGAACCAGCGCGGCCTTGTAAAAGGGAGACAGGGCGAAAAGCCACGATTCGGCGGTATCATCTACGCCGAGTCGGCCGAGAAGATGGCTTTTTTCATCGACCGTTGCGATCGGCAGCGAATTCCGATTCTGTTCATTCAGGATGTTTCGGGATTCATGGTCGGTCCGGAGGCTGAGCACGAGGGCATCATCCGCGCCGGAGCCCGCCTTGTCGAGGCAATGGCGACGGCGCGCGTACCGAAAATTGTGTTGACGCTGAATCACGCATCGGGAGCCGGTTATTACGCGATGGCGGCGCAGGGCTTCGATCCCGACTTCGTATTTACGTGGCCGACCGGACGGATGGGCGTCATGGAAGGCGAGGCCGCGATTCAAGCTGTGCACGGGCCCGCCATCGACGCGGCGAAAAAAGCTGGAACGGAACTCAGTGAACAGGTCGCTGCATCGGTTGACGAGATGCGGGCGGATTACGAACGCCAGCTCGATGCTCGTTATGCAGCAGCCCGTGGGTATGTTGACGCGATCGTGCATCCCGAGGACACACGCGCGGCACTCGTCACGGCTCTGAAAGCGTCACTCAACAACAAGGGGCCACACCTCGGCCCATTTGTACTTCCCTCATTATCAGCGTGATGAACCATGACTGAACGCGTAGTCCGCGTGGCAGGCGGACAGGGTTTCTGGGGCGATTCGCTTGACGCCCCGCGACAGCAGGTCGAGAACGGCCCGATCGACTATCTCATGCTGGACTATCTTGCCGAAGTCACGATGTCGATTCTTCAGAAGCAGAAGGAGCGCGATCCGGCGATGGGATACGCGCGCGACTTTATTGGCGCGATGGATTCCGTTCTAGATGCCGTTACGGAGCGTGGAGTCAGAGTTGTCGCAAATGCTGGTGGGGTTAATCCACCCGCCTGTGCCACAGCCGTTCAGGCGGTTGCCAGGAAGCGCGGCAAGTCGCTGCGGATTGGCGTTGTCACCGGCGACGATCTGCTGCCGCGGCTCGACGATCTGATCGCGAAGGGACACTCGCTTGCTCACATGGAAACTGGCGAGCCGCTGCAAGCTGTTCGCGATCGGGTGCTTTCGGCCAATGCGTACATCGGATCTGAGCCAATCGTCGAAGCGCTGACGCGCGGCGCACAGGTCGTCATCACCGGTCGATCGACGGACACGGCGCTGACGATGGCGCCGATACGGTTCGAGTACGGCTGGTCGGCTACGGATTACGACCGTCTGGCTGCGGGTATCGTCGCCGGTCACATTATCGAGTGCGGTGCTCAATGCTCCGGCGGCAACTGCCTGTACGATTGGCGCAACATCCCGGATCTCGCGAACGTTGGCTACCCGATTGCAGACGCTTATGCTGACGGCAGCTTCGTTATTACGAAGCATCCGGGAACAGGTGGACGCGTCTCTGTTGCCACAGTTTCGGAACAGCTGGTTTACGAAATGGGCGATCCTCATGCGTACATCACTCCGGATGTGATCGCCGACTTCACAACGATTCACCTCGAAGATGCTGGCCCCGATCGTGTGCGCGTATACGGTATCAAGGGATCCGCGCCGACGGACAAGCTCAAGGTGTCGATTGCGTATCGAGCCGGTTTCAAGGCAGTCGGGACGCTGGTGTACTCCTGGCCGGAAGCACTTGATAAGGCGCGTGCGGCCGACGGAATACTCCGCGAGCGGCTTGAGCGACTCGGGCTGCATTTCGACGAGATCGTCACGGAATATGTCGGCGTTTCTGCGACCCACGGAGCGCTCGCCGGCGAGGCTCCTCCGGACATCCCTGAGGTTCAGCTGCGAGTTGGAGTGAGATCCGATGATCGCGCGATGGTCGAGCGTTTTACGCGCGAAATTGCACCGCTCGTTCTGAATGGCCCGCCAAGTGTAACAGGGTTCGCCGGCGGACGACCAAAGGTCGAGGAAATCGTCGCGTACTGGCCGGCATTGGTCGACAAATCGGTTGTGCAGACGACCGTGGAGATGGTGTCATGAGAGTACGCCTTCTGGATATCGCGCACGCTCGTTCTGGCGACAAGGGCGACACTGCAAACGTGGGCGTGATTGCAAACAAGCCTGAATGGTACCCGCTCATAAGTCGCGAGCTCACACAGCAACGGGTGGTGAAGCATTTCGCCGGGATGCTGACGGGCGGCGTTGACCGATTCGAAGTCCCGAATCTGTACGCGTTGAATTTCCTGTTGCACGGAGCGTTGGGCGGTGGTGGAACACTGTCGCTCAAGACTGACGCGCAGGGCAAGGTCTACTCCACGGCGATGCTCCGCATGGTGCTCGACGTACCGGATGATGAAGCCCGTGCTCTGGGCCTCCCTGCAGCATGAATCGGATTCGCGTCGAATCGGACGGGTTCGTAGCGCGTATCACGCTCGCGCGCCCGGAAAAGCGCAACGCGCTGGATCACGAGACGACTCACGAACTTCTGCAGGCTTTCACATCGTGCGCACAGCATACTGGCACGCGCGCGGTGTTGCTTGCAGCCGACGGTGATGACTTTTGTTCGGGCGCCGATCTCACGGCTCTGGCGGGAATGCTCGACGCTGGGCCCGAGGCGCACTATGCCGACGCCGAAGCGTTGGGTAGAGTGTTCATCGCGATGCGGGAGATGCCCAAGCCAGTCATAGCGGCTGTACGAGGGCGCGCGTTGGCTGGCGGTGCCGGTCTCGCTACCGCGGCCGATATCGTAATCGCACACGAGGACGCGCAGTTCGGGTATCCAGAAGTACTCGTCGGATTCGTTCCGGCGATGGTGATGACAATGCTTCGCCGCTCGGTTGGAGAAAAGCGGGCGTATGACATGGTGGCGACGGGCAGACGGGTGTCAGCCAGAGAGGCGCTCGCGATGGGACTCGTCAGCAGAGTGCTGCCGGAAACGGATTTTGCAGAAAAGGTCGATGCAATTGTCCGTGAGATAGCTGAATCGTCAGCGACGGCGCAGGCGCTCACGAAGACATTGTTCTATCAGCTTGACGGCCTCGATTTCAGGGACGGGGTGCTCGCCGGCGCGCGCACAAACGTGGCTGCGCGCACGACCGACGACTTTCGGGCTGGCGTATTGCGCTTCGCGAAGCCCAAGTGAGACCGGTCGACGGCGCAAAACTCGGGCTCGGCGCCTGTGCCATCGCGCTCTTCGCCTGGTCCCTCAGGACCGATGCTCCTGTATTCCGATGGGCCGCCCTCGCGTGCCTCGTCGCAGCTTTCCTGCTTCGTTTCGTTCGCCCGAGAGCATAATTAGATTGTGAGGGTGAGTACCACCCGAAACATTCCCGAACTTCTTTCGCCTGCCGGCTCGCTGGATGCCGTCCGGGCGGCTGTTGGCAATGGCGCGGACTCTGTATATCTCGGCGCCGAGAAGTTCAACGCCCGCGACGAAGGCGCGCAGCTCACCCTCGACGAACTCGATGCGGCGTGCGCGCTTGCACATTCGCGTGGCGCCCGGATCTATCTGACGCTCAACACGCTCGTGAAGCCGGGTGAGTTGAACGAAGCACTCGCATTTCTGGGCGAAGCGATCGATCGAGGCATAGATGCCGCCATCGTTCAGGACATCGGATTGGTCACGCTGATACACCGCGTGTATCCGGGTTTTGAGATCCACGGCTCGACGCAGATGACAGTGCACGACGAATCGGGTGCGCGGCTGATGCGCGAGCTGGGAATCGACCGCGTCGTCCTTGCCCGCGAAAATACGATCGAGGATATTCGAGCAATTCACGCCGCGGTGCCTGACCTCGGCCTCGAGACATTCATACACGGCGCATTGTGCATTTCGTACAGCGGGCAGTGCTACATGTCCGGTATGATCTCGGAACGAAGTGCCAACCGGGGATCGTGTGCTCAATCGTGTCGCAAGGATTACACTCTTTCGGACGTCGCCACTGGCGAGACGCTCGATTCCGGTTTCCTCATCTCTGCCAAGGATCTCGGTGCGTACGATTCGCTGGCGGATATTGCAGACGCAGGCGTCGGTTGTCTCAAGATCGAAGGCCGCAAGAAACGCCCCGAATATGTTGCGACGGTTACTCGCGGGTATCGTGACTTCCTGACTCGTGTGAGCGAAGGCGACCGAACTCCTCCAGCGGTGGCGGAAGTGCAGGATCTCGTTCAGATATTCAGCCGCGGGTTCACTCCGGGAATGTACCGCGGGCGCGCCGGTCGCGACTACGTGACGCGCGATCAGCCCGACAATCGTGGCGTCGTTCTGGGCAGCGTGATCAGCGTCGGTGATCATGAGGTCATTGTCCAGGTCTCCTCTCGCATTGAACAGGGAGATGGTGTCGCCTTCGAAGGCGCCCGTGGCACAGAGACGGTAGGCGCAACAGTCACATCAGTTCGGACGCTGCATGAGGCTCCGGGACATTTTCGACAGGCTCTCAGCCTTCGCGCGCGGCCAAGCGTCGGTGACGTGGTCGTGCGAAGTTCCGATGCCGCTCTTCTCGCGCGAGCGCGGGAGAGCTTCGATGACGTCGAGTTGGCTCCGGCGCGCAAGAGTCCTGTTGACGTTGCTGCGTTTGGAACCACGGGCTCACCGTTGAAGTTGGTGTTCAAGTCTGTGCACGGGGATGTCGTAGCACGAAGCGAGATGGCTCTTGCTCCGGCAACGAAACGATCACTCGATGTCGCTCAGTTGCGTGACCAGATCGGGCGGCTCGGTGAAACTGGCTTTGCACTCCGTGACGTCGAGACAAGTGGTTTGACGTCAGGGCTGTTCCTTCCGGTAAGCGCGCTCAACCACATGCGTCAGAACGCGATAGCGGAGCTCGAACAGCGCGCGGAGTGGGACAATAGTGCAAGGCTTGGCGACCGATCGGAGCGGATTGCCAGGGCGATCGCCGAGCTGCCGGCCATAGCGGTCGATAGCTCGACAACAGCTACGCTGAGTATTCAGGTTTACGACATTGCGGACGCGCGGATCGCCGCGGCGGCTGGCGCTACGGAGATCGTGCTCGATCCGTTCCTGCGTCATCCGACGCCGCCGGTCTCACGAGTTCGCACACTCGCGGCCGATCTCGCGATCATTGGCATCGCTTTCCGCATCCGCACACCAAGTATTGTGCGACCCGAGGATCGTGCGGTCCTCGATAAGTGGCTTGCGCTTGATCTGCCCGTCGTCTCTGGCCACGTCGGCCTTGTCGTTGAGCTGGCGAGTAAGGGACGCGACGTCATAGCCGACTACTCTGTCAATTGCTTCAACCAGCACACAGCGTCCAGGCTTTTTTCGCATGGCGTGCGGCGGATCGTTCCGTCCATTGAGCTGACAACTGACGAAATGGGCGCGTTGATGGCGCCGTACCAGGGACGCGGCTTCGACGTCATGATCTATGGCCGTCCCGAGGGCATGACGATCGAACACTGCGTACTCTCAGCGGCGTTTGATCGCGTTCCGACGACGTGCCGCGACCTCTGCGTGCAGAAACACCCGAACGTTTCCATAACAGATCCTGCCGGATATACGTTTGCCGTCGCGACCGACAGCGCGTGTCGCAATCGACTGTTGCATTCGCGACCAATCGAGGCGTCGGAGTACATGCCTCAACTTTGGGCAATGGGTGTGCGATCGTTTACTGCCGTGTTCAACGTGCCAGGAGATCAGATCGCCGATATCGTTCGTGGATATCGCGCGACGATCGACGCGCTGTTGGCTGGCCACGCTCCAGAGAAAACTGCGCTGCGATCGATCGTCGGCTCCGAGTTCACGCGCGGGCACTTTGCACGAGCCGTCTGATCGACAAGTCATGGCCGCGAACCGATGCTTGCATCCGTTCATGGATGATGTTCGCGGACTCCGCGTGCAAGTGAATCTTGGCATATGACGAAGCCAAATCTCGATGATGCCCGAGCGACGCTGAGCAGCGCCTTTGGTTATCCTGCTTTCCGTGCTGGCCAGGAGGCGGCCGTGGAGGCGGTATTACAGGGTCGAGATACTCTGGTGATTCTGCCTACTGGCGGTGGCAAGTCTCTCTGCTATCAGGTTCCTGCGTTGCTGCTGCCAGGCCTCACCGTGGTTGTGTCGCCGCTCATCTCTCTGATGAAGGACCAGGTTGACGCGCTCGAGGCGAAAGGCATTGCTGCGGCGTTCATCAACAGCACACTTACCAACGGTCAGGTCTCCGACAGAATGGCACGAGCCGCTCGCGGCGACATCAGAATGCTGTACATGGCGCCTGAGCGATTCGATGCCGGTACCACGGCCGAACAGCTGGCGCGGGGCGGCGTGTCGTTGCTCGCGATTGACGAAGCCCACTGCATAAGTCAGTGGGGTCACGATTTTCGCCCGAGCTATCTGCGCATGCGATCGGTGCGAGAGGCGCTCGGAGACCCGCCGACCATCGCGCTGACGGCGACCGCAACCCCAGCTGTCCGGCGCGACATCGCGCATCAGCTCGGACTCCGTGATCCCAAAGTAGTAGTTACGGGTTTTGATCGCACCAACCTGAGCTATTCGGTGATTCCCGCGCGCAATGATGCGGCCAAGGATGATCTGCTCGTTGAACTACTTGGCGATCGAAAAGGTCTCACAGTCGTATATGCCGCAACGCGACGATCCGTGGAGCGCATTACGGCCATGCTCCAGAGCGAGGGAATTTCCGCCGCCGCGTATCACGCGGGACTCGATGATTCCCAACGGCACGATGTGCAGGAATCATTCATGACCGAACGCGTCAGGGTGATCGTCGCCACTAACGCGTTCGGAATGGGGATCGACAAGGCAAACGTGCGAGCCGTCGTTCACCATTCGATGCCCGGGACGCTCGAGGCATATTATCAGGAAGCCGGAAGAGCGGGCAGGGACGGAAACCCATCCGAGGCGATCCTGCTGCACGCATTTCAGGATCGATTCACACACGAGTATTTCATCAAGGGTTCTTACCCCGAGCGAGAGCTTGTAACCCGTGTGTACTCAGCACTCCAGCGAAGGGCGGATGCGAGCGGCACGGTGTCGGATTCGCCAGAGCTGCTCGCCGGATTCGTGAGCGGAAAAGCAAATGCGCGTGACGTCGAAAGCGCACTTCGCGTTCTGGAACAGGCCGGCGCAACTGCGAAGGCGCATGAATCCGCATCACTCGTAAGAATCCGCCTGCTTGCAACTTCAGATCGCATAAAGCGCGAGTTGTCCGGCTCCGACGACGCGCTTGCATTAGGCGTGCTCCGTGCGCTCTGGCGGGCAGCAGGAAAAACACTGGACGCCGGTGCAATCGTCGATGTGGCCGCCCTGCCAGCGGGCCTCGGTTCCGTGCCCGAAGTTCAGGACACTCTGGAAAGCCTTGAGGCCAGACAGTTCATAACCGCCCAGCGCCTCGGAGGCGGGGTTACGCTAACTGATTCATCACGGGGTCTCGACAGCTTCAGGGTCGATTGGAACTCGCTTGATCGGCGGCGCGACGCAGAGCTGGAAAAGCTGGAGGCGGTCCAGAAATATGCGTATGCAAAGACCTGCCGTCGCGCGTTCGTATTACGATACTTTGGCGATNNGAGATCCCGCCGCTGGAAATGGATGTTCCGGTTGCGATAACTGTCGAGGCACGACGGTCCAGCGGCCCGCTAAAGAAGCTACCGTTAAGCGTGTTCGGACCAGTACTCGAGCGCGCGGCTCCAGTGGTGGCGTACCAAAGGCCGTGCTCAATAAGCCGAAACAAGACGCGAGCGATGACCTTTCCCCCGAGGCGAGGGTAGTATTCGATCGGCTTCGAACCCTCCGGCGGGACATCGCTCGCGAGCACGAAGTCCCTCCGTATATTGTCTTCGACGACAAGACTCTACGACAGATTGCGGTGCACCGACCGCGTACACTCGCCGCATTCGGCGATCTGCGCGGCATCGGTCCGGTGAAAACCGAACGATTCGGCGCGCGATTCATCGCAGCGCTCACAGACGATCAGCTGTAACAACACGACCACATGGACGATTCGCTTTACTTTTCCGAACAGAACCTTGCCGTCCGCGACACAGTGCGCGGATTCGCCCGCGACCATGTTGCACCCGTCGCCGCCAAGCTGGACGCCGAGGGCAAATTTCTCTGGGAGAATGTCCGGCGCATGGGTGAACTGGGATTCCTCGGCGTTCCGTGGCCAGAGGAACTCGCGGGCGCTGGCCTCGATCTCACGTCGTACATCATCGCCATTCACGAAATGGCAAAGGTGGACGCATCGCACGCCATAACGATTTCGGCGCACACAACGCTCGGAACGTCGCCCATCGTAAAATTCGGTAATGATGAGCAGCGCAACCGATACGTACCGCTTCTGGCGTCCGGAAAGGTTCTCGGCGGCTTCGGACTCACTGAGCCATCTGCAGGCAGCGACGCCGGCGGAACGCGCACGCGCGCCGAAAAGCGCGGTGATCGATACATCCTGAACGGTTCCAAAATCTTCATTACGCACGGCGGCGTTGGCGAGATATTCGTCGTAACTGCTGTCACCGATCCCACGAAAGGGACGAAAGGAATCAGCTCGTTCATCCTTACAAAGCCCACTGTGGATCTCGAGGCGGCGCGAGAAGCCGGAGTGGGGCATGACGACTCGCTCCCGGCGATGAAAGGGTTTCGGTCAGGCAAGAAGGAGGACAAGCTCGGCTGGCGATCGTCTGACACGCGCGAGCTGGTGTTCGAAGACGTTGAAGTGCCTGCGGAAAATCTGCTCGGCGCCGAAGGTCAGGGGTTCACGAATTTCATGCAGACGCTCGATTCTGGTCGCGTCGGCATCGGCGCGCTTTCACTCGGCATTGCTGAGGGAGCATACGAACAGGCCCTCAGATACGCGTCGGAAAGGAAACAATTCGGAAAGCCGATTGCCGACTTCCAGGGAATCCAGTTTCAACTTTCGGACATGGCGACCGAGATCGAAGCTGGACGGCACCTGGTATTTCACGCCGCATGGTTGGCGCAGCATGGAAAGCCGTTTGGTAAGGAAGCGTCGATGGCAAAGCTGTTCTGCTCGGAACTTGCCATGCGAGCGACAACGAAGGCCGTTCAGATTCACGGCGGCTACGGCTACACCAAGGACTATCCCGTCGAGCGAATGATGCGCGACGCCAAGATTTGCGAAATCGGCGAGGGCACGTCCGAAATTCAGCGCCTGGTGATCGGGCGCCACATTCTGCGGGAGCTTGGCGGGTGACGGGTTCGGAGTTAGCGAAAACTGTTCGAATCCCGCTCGGCTTTCTGCTTGGAATTGCCTACGTAGTATTCGCGCGACCGACCGTCGGATCGCTGATTCTGGGTGGCAGCATTGCACTAATTGGTGTTCTCGTTCGAGCCTGGGCGTCCGGCCACATCATGAAAAACGACAGGCTCGCGACAAGCGGACCCTACGCCCACACGCGTAACCCGCTGTATTTCGGGAGCTTCCTTATCGCCGCTGGCTTCGCTGCGGCTGCGCATTGGAGCCTTCTTATCGCCGTCGTGGCGTTCTTCCTCCTGATCTATTATCCGACGATGCAACGCGAAGTCGCGAACATCGAGGGTCGGTTTCCCGAGGCCTACGCACGATACGCGGCAAAGGTGCCGCTGTTTTCCCCCCGTCTATCGCCATGGCGCGGCGATCCGGCCTCCACCAACCGCTTCGATCCGGGCCTGTACATGAAGCACGGGGAGTGGAAAGCTGGCCTAACTTATGTTCTGGCAATGATTTGGCTGGCGTTCCGGACCCTCCGAACGTAGCTTTATAGGCGTTGGCGCCGGTTTTCTCCGCGCCCCAGTTTATTTCTCTTTTGGACCGCGAAGTGGGGGGACCCTGTAGTACGATCCCTAACCCGCGCGGGCTACAATGAAACGTGAAATCCTCATAAACGCGGCTGCGCGCGAAACGCGCATCGCGATTCTGGAGGACGACCGGCTCGTAGAGCTATTGGTCGACCGTCCAGACACACGCCGAATGATCGGCGACATCTATCTTGGGAAGGTCGAAGCAGTCCTTCCCGGCATCCAGGCAGCCTTCGTCAACATAGGGACGGAGAAGAGTGCCTTCCTCCACGCGTCGGACGTTCAGGCGGTTGACCTCGACGACGACTCGGATCCGGACGACCACGATGACGACGATGCCGAACCCACCAATGGGAACGGCACGAACGGCCATGCTGGCGGCGGAAGTGGACGCCGGGGCGGCGGCAAGATCCCGCCGATTCAGGACTCGCTCAAAAGGGGTCAGGACCTCCTCGTGCAGGTGACAAAGGAGCCAATCTCCACAAAGGGCCCGCGCGTCACAGCACAGATTTCGCTGGCTGGATACTTTCTGGTTTACATCCCGGACGGCGGGACCAAGGTGGGTGTCAGCCGAAAGATCGGAGCGGGCGCCGAGCGGCAACGACTCAAGGAAATGGTCCGCGGCTTTCTGCCGGAAAAATCCGGCGGAGTGATCGTTCGTACGGTGAGCGAGGACGTGACGCCAGACATGCTCAAGCGTGAGTTGGAATCGCTCATCGCTCAGTGGCGGCGGATCAAGAAAAAAACGCGGTTCGTCCACGCGCCTGCGGTGATTCATCGCGAGACGGGTCTGACTCGTGGTCTCGTGCGAGATCTGTTCAGCGCCAAGGTGGACTCGCTCACGGTCGATTCCAAGCAGGTATTCAATGAGATCGTTGAATACCTGGAGGATATCGCACCGGATCTGATCCCGCGCGTGAAGCTGCATTCCGAGGAACCGCCGCTCTTCGACAAGTTCGAGATCGAATCGGAGATTCGCGACATCTTCAAACGTCGCTGTGATCTCCCGTCGGGCGGCTATCTGATAATCGAGCCGACCGAAGCGCTCGTCTCCATCGACGTGAATTCAGGACGTTACACCGGCAAGAAGGACCCGGAGCAGACCGTTCTGCGCACCAATATGGAAGCTGCAGCCGAGGTCGCTCGGCAGCTTCGATTGCGCGACGTTGGCGGGATTATTGTCACCGATTTCATCGACATGGAAACCAAGTCGAATCGGGACAAGGTGCTCCAGGAGATTCGCAATCACCTCTCGCGTGACCGCGCGCGGACCAAGGCCTTCGCTGTGAGCGATCTGGGATTGATCGAGATGACTCGCCAGCGAGTGCGACAGAGCCATTATCAGAGCATGACCGAAGCATGCCCGACGTGCAAGGGAAGCGGGCGCGTCTTCACGCCTGAGACAATTGTTCGTCGGATGGAGCGGTCCGTTCGCCGAATGGTGCTCGAGGGCCGGCGCGACAACCTGCTGGTCAAGCTGCATCCCGAAGTCGCGATGTACGTCCTGGAGCAGGAGCGGGACCTCGTCCAGAAGCTCCAGAAATCGGCGTCATTTTCGCTGGAAATGCGTGACGATCCGTTACTTAAGCCCGACGAGTTCAAGCTGGTTGTGAAGTCCCAGGGACGCGACGTCACTCAGCAGTACGCCCTGGCTTAGGAGCGGGCGCCATCCGGTTGGAGGCTGCACTTCCGTTGGGGTGGCGGCCTCGCTATAATTCAAGGCTGCACCAAAAACCATACGATTCCATGCCATACGCTATCATCCGGACCGGCGGCAAGCAGTTTAGCGTCGAGCCCGGCAAAACCTATCGAATTCCCACGCTTGTCGGCGATGCCGGAGCCAAAGTCACGTTCTCTGACGTGCTGCTCTGCAACGATGACAAGAATACCCATGTCGGCGTGCCGGCTCTCAAGGGCGCATCAGTCGCCGCTGAGATAGTCAAGCACGGCCGCGGCGAGAAGATCATCGTCTTCAAGCAGAAGCGGCGCAAGAACTACGCGCGCAAGCAGGGACATCGGCAGGGCTTCACAGAGATCAAGATCGGCGACATCACGCTCGCCTGAGGCTTAGAAAAACATGGCACACAAAAAAGGCGCAGGCTCGACCAGCAACGGTCGCGACAGCAATCCACAGTTCCGCGGCGTCAAGAAGTTCGGTGGCGAGCGCGTGGTCGCTGGCAACATCATCGTTCGCCAGTGCGGCACCAAGTGGCATCCCGGCCGCAACGTCGGCCTTGGTTCTGATTTCACGATCTACTCGCTGATCGACGGCGTCGTGAAGTTCGAGCACAAAAGCAAGACACGCTACAAGATCAGCGTGTATCCGCAGCAGCCTGCGGAAACAGCGACTGCCTGATCAGAGTAGTCGCAGCACACAGGAATGCGGGCCCCGACAGGAGCCCTTTTTCTTGTCAGTTATCTCGCCTCACCAGGCGACTTTTCCAAGACGGCCCATCAGCTCGGTGTACATGTCGATTCCGTCCCAGAGATTCTGAAGTCGCAGGTTCTCGTTCGCGGCATGTTGGTTGTCATCATAGTTGGCAATTGGGACGATGATCACCGGAACCTTGAGCGCCTGCGTGAACATGTAGCTCGGCGCGCTCGCTCCCATGGTTGGCAACACGATCGGCGGATGACCAGTACTGTCTCTCATCACGTCTATCAACGCGCGCGCTACGGGAGAATCCATCGGAGTGCGGTTGGCCGGATAGCCACCGGTAGCCCATTCCACTCGCGCGATCTTCGCGTGCGCCAGCCGCATCTGGATGGTCACACTGTCGCTCGTGACGAAATATCCCTGGCTGCGGATGTGAGCGTTCACGAGCTCGCGAACGTGATCTGGAGTCTCCGCGGGCACGAGGCGAAAATCAAACGACGCGTGCGCTTCAGTAGATATGACGTTCGCTGCATGCTCGCCAACTGCACCAAAGCTGATTCCGCGAACGTTGAGCGCAGGCGTCATCAACCGCTCGGCCAACGGTGCATTGTTGGCTTCCGTGCGCGCGAGACCAAGCGAGCGGCGCAGCGCCGAGTCGATCGGCGGGACGGACGCGATCGCCTTGCGCTCCGCAGAGGTTACGGGAAGCACATCCGCGTAGAAGCCAGCGATCCTGATGTGGCCGTCGTCGTCTCGCATGCTTGCAATGAGATTCGCCATCATCGCTCCTGCATTCGGCGCCCAGTTTCCGTAGTGGCCGCTGTGCAGCGCGCGGGTTGGGCCGAATACCGTGAGCTCGAGCCCGGTAACTCCGCGGACGCCGAAGAGGAGCTGCTGCTTCCCGCTCTGATGCTCGGGCCCGTCGCAAAGCAGCAACACGTCGCCGGAGAGCAGCGCGCGGTATTTCTCGAGGATTTGAAGCAGGTGCGGAGACGCGGCCTCCTCCTCGCCTTCGAACAGAAACTTTATATTGATCGATGCGGCGCGGCCAGCTGAGCGAAGGGCGTCGAGGGCCGCGAGCATCGCAACTATGCTCGCCTTGTCGTCGCCAGCCGAGCGTGCGTAGATGCGAGCATCACCGCTCACGTGTGCGCCGCGATCGGTCGGGAAGGGGATCACAGTCCCACCGTCCGCCAGGGACTTGCTGCGAAGAGTCGGAGTCCATGGCGGCGTCGCCCACTGTGCCGCGACGACGGGCTGCCCATCGTAGTGCGCGTACAGAATTACCGTGTGCTTTGCGCCGGGAACGGCTATCTCGCCGTAGACCGCAGGTGATGCATCGCCCAACTCCAGCAAGCGCGCGCTCACGCCGCGTTGCTCCAGCATGGTAGCAATCAGATTCGCATTCCTGCGGATGTTGGCACGGTCTGCGGCGACGTTCGGGATTGCGAGCAAACCGGAGAAATCGTGCAGGATGGCAGCTTCGTGGGAAGCGCGATATCGCTGCGCGACTGCACGCAGCGATGCGGCATCCTTTGCGTCGGCCGCACTCACGCTGCTCGCGACGTGCTGTGGAGCTTTTTGCGCCACGCACGGAGCGGCTGGCACAGCTGCGAGGGCCAGCACCACCATCGCCGATCGCCACGAATGGACGCGCCGCCGCGTCATGAAACGCCCCGGAACGGAAAGCGGGAGCGCCCGCTGTACGAGTCGCGCCGGAGATCGGGAAGATACGTTACGACCATCATTTCTCCCTGACTGACAAGACGCCGCCTTCGTGTCGAAGGCGGCTCGCTGTTTCAATACGACAGCCGGCATTGCTGCTGCTACGGCTTCGTGTAATCAGGTGGCAGCGTCATGTATCGCTTCGTCAGCAAGTCCTGGCGGCTCGGCGACATCGATTCCTTTCCGTGAATCAAGACATGTTCGACCCGAGTCGAAAATTCGAACGGATCACCACTCCAGACGACGACGTTTGCATCGCGCCCGACCTGCAGGGAACCAACATGATCGGCGACCCCGAACATCTCCGCTGGCGCAAGGGTCACGGCACGGAGCGCGGCATCGTGCGACATGCCGTATGCAACCGCATTTCCCGCTTCGTACTTGACGTTGCGAACGTTGAACGACTCCTCGTCGCCGTCGCCATTGTTTCCTATGATCGCAACCTGTACTCCTGCCTTGCTGAGAATGCCGACGTTCTCCTGACGCTGGTTGAGCGTCTCGAAGCTCGTCGGGATGTTATTCATCGCACCGGCGATCACGGGCACTTGAGCGGCGGCCAGTTCATCTGCGGCGAGCCATGCTTCAGCGCCACCGGCAATCATGATCTTGAGATTGTATTCCTTTGCCAGACGGAGCGCGCCACGAATGTCATCCACGCGGTCTGCATCAATGACAAGTGGCAGTTTGCCCTCCACCACCGGAATCATCGCCTCGAGGTCGGCTCTTGGCGCAGACAGGTTGCGTGATGCAGCGCGATCGTAATCGCTGCGGTGCGCCTGGTAGAATTTTACGTCCTCGATCAACGTGCGAAGCTTGCCGAGTAGCTCACCGCGCGCGCCGGTACCAGCGCCGCGTGGGTTGTTCACCTGTGCGACCATCGCAACTGGAGCGCGCCGAATCATCTCGGTGGTGGATCCATCGACGAGATCAACTACAGAAGCCTGGCCGCCGATCAGGCCGCCGCTGGGAGCGACAACCGCGGACGTCACGCCCTCGTTTCGCGCGGGAGCCCAGTTCACTGATTCGGAGTTGAGACCGTCCCATGACCGAAACGCGGCGGCAACACCATCGGTGCCACGCGCATTCTGATCCCGCGTTGAAGGCTCGGCACTTATTTCTACAAGGCCGAGCTGCGTGGACGCGTCGATGAACCCCGGGGTCACGATCTTGCCAGTCGCGTCGATGCGCTGCGCATCGGATGGAACTGTTACGCTTGCGCCGACGGCGACGATTTTCCCATCGCGAATGAGAACGGTCCCGTTCTGAATCGGTGCGCCGCTAACGGTGTAAACCGTGCCCCCTGTAATTGCCACCGTCTGTGCCGAAGCAGCGGTTGCAGCGGTGAACAGCGTAGCGCACATCGCGCAGAGTAATTGAGTTTTCATTACAGGCTCCCTCCTTTCACGAAGCCAAGATCAAAGTCGGTGCGCCAGTTACTCGAAGGGTCATCGCGATCGTACAGCTTGGCTCCATCGATCCAGACTTTTTCGGCTTTCGTGTAGATGCTGAACGGATCACCGCTCCAGAGGACGACATCGGCGTTCTTGCCGGGAACGAGAGAGCCGATTTTGTCATCGAGCTCAAGTGCCCAGGCCGGATTGATGGTCATCCATTTTATCGCTTCGTCCTCGGTGACGTTGAGCCCTGCAGCACGGCCGGCGTACATCGCCTTGGCTACTTCCTGATTGAGTCGCTGTGAGCCGGACGGATCGTCGGAATGAATCATTGCTTTGACGCCAGCCGCGCTCACGAGGGCGAGATTTGCGCGAATGCCGTCCATCGCTTCTTCCTTGAAACCGCCCCAGTCGGCCCACATCGCCGCGCCGGTGCCGTTCTCACGAAGAAGGTCTGCAATCTTGTATGCCTCGACGGCATGGTGGAATGCCCGAATCTTGAATCCGAATTCCTTGGCGACATCCATCATCTGCGCCATTTCATCCGCGCGGTAGCAGTGCATCTGCGGCAGGATATCACCGCGAAGTACCTCTGCAAGCGTCTCGAGAGCGAGATCGCGCGTCGGCGGTGGACCCTTGTGATTGGCGTTCCACTCGTCCCACTTGCGACGATATTCCGCAGCCTGGATATACGCGGCCCGATAGCCGGCGACGTTGCCCATGCGAGTTGACGGGCCGCGACTTGCATAAACGCGCTTCGGATTTTCGCCGCACGCCATCTTGAGGCCGTACTTCGCGTCGGGGAACTTCATTCCCTGGACCGTGCGCGAAGGCACCACTTTCAGAATTGCGCTGCGACCCCCGAAGAGATTCGCGGAGCCCGGCAGGATTTGCACAGTTGTCACTCCACCCGCGAGAATGCGCGGAAACTGCGGATCCTGCGGCCAGACGGAGTGTTCGGCCCAGACATTGGCGGTATTCGGATTGGTGGCTTCGTTGCCGTCGTTAAGACCGCCGCCACCGGGCGCAGCATACACGCCAAGGTGAGAGTGAACGTCGATGATTCCCGGCGTCACGTACTTGCCGGTTCCGTCGATGATCACTGCGTCGGATGGCGCCGTAACAGACGTGCCGACCGAAACGATCTTTCCATCGCGCAGCAGGATCGATGCGTTCTGCATCGTCGGGCCGGCCGCGGTCATGATTGTCGCGTTCCGGATGAGCGTCGTTCTTGAAGGAAACGGCCTGTAAGTGCTCGGAAACGGATTCGCGAATGGGATCGAGAGCGCGCCCGGTCCCGGCTTGCCGAGCGAATCCTGCGACGACGAAGCCACAGGCTTTGAAGCGACTGTAGCGGATGATGATGCGGTTGCGGGGGCCGTTGAAGGCGACGGATTCTGCGCGCACGCCACAGTCGCGGCGCACAGGAGGAGCAGGCTACGTGTTCGCATCCAGAGAGGGTCCTCGATGGTGAGAGCTTTGAACCGACGCCAATGTTGGGCTTATCGGAAGGTCCGTACAGATTCCGGCGACTCCAAGATCATCCAGAACTCGCCACTCGGAAGGTGTGTTGACGGTCCAGGCGATTACTGTTCCGCCCCCGCCAGCAACCTCTTCAATGAGAGCGCGATCCACGAACTCGTGCCACTGCCACAGATCGGTCGCCTCTGCCGCCTTGAGGGCGTGCACGCTATCGACGAGTCGACTTGTCTGTAGAATCCCAGTGCGAAGTTGGGGTAGAAAGCGCTTCATGCGCAAGACCACTTCGTGATCGAATGAATGGACAGACGCATCGGCACGGGTCGCACGAAGCACGTTTGCGAGTTCCTTCTCGACATCGCGGTTTTTCAGCTCCACGTGAACGTGGGCCTTTCCGGCGACAAGATCGAGAACTTCGTCGAGGCGCGGCAGCAATGGTGCGGCAGCATGGAGGGTGTCGAAGTAGGTTCCGCGTATGGACAGCGCAACCTTGGGCGTAATTACCGACTCATCGTGATGAACTACGCAAATACCATCGGCAGTTACGTGAACATCGAGCTCTATCGCCTGGAACCCCAGGTCAAGCGCGCGCTGGAAGGCGTCCAGCGTGTTTTCCGTGAAAACATCGTGGACGCCGCGGTGCGCGATGTATTGTGTCACGGCCGAGCTGCTGCTGCACCACCCGTGAAGCCACGAACGAAAAGATCATAGATGAGTCGGGAGGCCATCCCGACGTTAAATTCGGTATCGGAGACACCCCACTGGCGGGGGCCGCTCATCATGGCGAACAGCATGTCGCAGGCGAACGGGGTTGGCACCGGCGCCGAAGACTCCTGGCGGACGCGATCAAGGATGTCGCGAAGTACTTTTACGTACTCGTTCCGCTTGAGCTCCACGGCTTCGCGACGTTCGTCGGTGCCATCCGGAGCGGTCTCGTGCGAAAGCACGCGAACGAAGGCAGGATGATCATTCGAATACGCTGTGTGGTTCTCTACGAACTGAAGCAGTTGATCCAGCGGTCGGGTGACGGTCGAGAGTGCCTGCGCCACCGAAGCCAGCAAGGCATCAATTGTCCGGGACTGGATCTCATACAGTAACGATGACTTGCCGCGGGTGTAGTAATAGATTCCCGAGAGCGAGATTCCCGAGTCATGCGCGATGTCGCGCATACTGGTTCCACTGTAGCCACGGGTTGCGAATGTCGTCGCCGCAGCCGCCAGGAGTGTTTCGAGCTTGGGAGCGCGAGGATTTTCCGATGGCGCTCCGGCAACTGATCCGGGTTGGGACGCGGGCGCGAGGGGGGTGGATTCGTCGGACATGTTGAATACCTCATGGGACATGCTGGTTCCGTACCATCGAACGCTTGTTCTAAAGGTATCCCCGGGGCGTAAATCCGTCAACCGCTGCCACTTAACAATCGACTCTCCAAGGCGTCTATTTAGCGTGTGGAAGTCACAGCCCAGCCCGCGACCAATGAGCCGACCGACGCGGATCTGATTCGCCAATGGCGCAATGGGGACGGAAGGGCAGCCACAAGACTTGTCGAACGCCACGCTCCGGGACTGGCCCGGTTTGTTTCGGGAGAAGGTGAGCGGGACGGTGTCGATGAGGTGGTACAGGATACTTTCGTTCGCGCGTTTGGCGCGATTGACAGTTTCCGCGGTGACAGTGCCTTTCGCACGTGGCTTTTTACTATCGCACGACGGTTGATACTGGACCGACGACGATCGGAGCGACGGAGCAGGGTTGTGTCAACGGTGGAAGAAGGGGATGCGGTTACTACATTCGATGCGCTCGACACAATGGTGGCGGACGAGTCGATGTTGCGGGTTCGGCGAGCGGTAGCGCAGCTTTCGCCGAAGCAGAAAGAGGTTTTTACACTACGGTTGGAACAGGGACTTTCGTACAAGGAAATCGCGGATCTGGTTGGAAGTACTGAGGGCGCAGCGCGCGTCCACTACCACAACGCGATGCGCGCGGTCAAGGAGTTTCTCGATGATGAATGATTGCCAGAATGTAGCGGTTCGCGAAGTGCTGCCGGAGTTGGTTCACGGCGTGCTTTCCGACGTGGAGCGTGTGCGTGTCCAGGAGCATCTGGACACGTGCGACGACTGCGCCGCAGAACTCGCGATCATTCGATCGGTGCTTGGAACTGCTCCCGTGGTTGCGGTAAACGTTGCCAGCATCGTGTCGGCGATTCCCCCGTACCGGCGCAAGTCGAGCGGGATGAAGCGGGTGTACATGGAGTTGGCAGCGGCGTGTCTGATAGGCGCTGTCGGGCTCTCGGCGTTCGCGATTCGCAATTCACACAACGCAGCGTCGGCGATTACACCTGCTGCCACCAGCACGGCAGGCCTCGCGATTGTGAACACTAGTGGCCTTTCCGACGACGGACTCGCACAGCTGACGCGGGATCTCGAAAATCTCCAGGCCATGCCGACGGCCGACCCGGAATCCGTCACTCCTGCCGCCCTCGAAGAGCTTGCACCGCTTGGAGTAGTTGGAGATTCACAATGAAGATCTTTTCGATAACTGCATCATTGCTGCTTTGTGCGAGTGCGGCCGGCGCCCAGGGTCGTGGTCGCGCGACAAGACCGGAGCGCCTGCGCACTCAGGTCGAGCAATCGCCTCGGAGGGATGCGCTCGAACAGCGCTTCCGCCAGCGTAGCGAAGAGATCGTCAAGCAGCGACTCAACCTGAACGACCAGCAGGTTGCACGGTTGCGCGGGGTGAATGCCGACATTGCCGGGAAGCGCAACGCTCTTCTGGATCAGGAGCGTTCTGTACGCTCCGGGCTCAGGGACGAGATGGCCAAGGGCAGCGGCGCGGACCAGAACAAGGTCACGCAGCTGATGACGCAGGCGCATGATCTTCAGTCCCAGCGCTTCGCGCTGCAGCAGGACGAACAGCAACAGCTGTCTGGATTCATGTCGCCTGTGCAGGTTGCCCAGTATGTCGGACTCCAGGCTCAGATCCGACAGCGGATACGTGAGATGCAGAAGGGTCAACCGGACCAGCCGCCGAACCCTTAATACAGATAGCGTCGGGGCCCGCGCGGTTGCTTCTTGCCGGCTTGAGGCGGATGCTCGTATTTTGTATGCCATGGGCTCCCCTGGAAACCTTCCAGGGACGACATCTGACTCGTGACTCGTGACTCGTGACGCGTATGCGTGCTGGCCTGACAGCTGGACTGGGAGCGCTGATAATGCTGTCCGCCGGCACCGCGCGCGCACAGGATGTATCTCCAAGTCAACCAGTTGTCCGTGCGATGTTGTTCGGGGACGCAACGTATCTGGCTACTGACCGGAAGATTCCGTCCGGCTTTGAATTGGGTCAGCTCGTTGGGCATCTGATCGTCGGTTTCACGGACAGGCTCAATTACTTCGGCGAGTACACCGCGACGGCTCAGCCTACAGGGTACGCGTTCGAGGTTGAGCGGTCTATTCTGCGTTACGATTTCGACGACGCGATCAAGATTTCAGTGGGGCGTTACCATACGCCGATCGGCTACTGGAACACCGCGTTTCATCACGGCACCTGGCTGCAAACCAGCGTATCTCGACCCGAAATGATCAAATTCGGGAGCCAGCTGATTCCGACGCATTTTGTGGGCGCGTTTGCCGAGGGCAATCTGGGACTGCAGGACATTGGTGTCCAGTATATGCTGGGCGTCGGCAACGGTCGCGGAAGCACCATTTCTCGCGCAGGTGACGCCGGGGATGTGAATGGGAGCCGTGCGTGGACTGCATCGCTGTCTGCGCGACCCGCAGCCCTTTTCGGAATGAAGTTTGGAGTCGGCTACTACCGCGATCGTGTTTCTCCGCCGAGTGGTGTCACCGCATCGGAAGGGATTGCATCGGCCTTTGTTGCGTGGCAGCGAGAGCAGCCCGAATTCATAGCCGAGTACGTCCACATCGATCATTCACCAACGTCCGGTGGTCCTACCACCGGGAGCGATGCGTACTACGCGCAGCTTGCATATCGGCTTTCCGGGGAGGCCCATGACTGGAAGCCATACATCCGCGCAGAGCGCACAACTGTGTCACCCACCGACGTAATCTTCGCTCCGCTGGACCTTGGCTACGAAGGCGGAATCGGCGGAATCAGATACGACTTCACTTCGTTCGCCGCCCTGAAGGCCGAGTACAGGCGAGAGCGCTTTCAGACGCACGACTGGACGAACAGTGCGTATCTGCAAGTGAGCTTCACCGTTCCAGATCTCGGTGGTGGTGGTGGTGGCCAGCAGATGCAGGTGCAACCGTGAGGTCGGCGAACGGATGGAGCGGGTTCGCAGGACGCATCGTTCTCTTGGTTATCGTCTGTGCCATCGTTGCCTGCCTGCCCGTGCATGTCGCACATGCACAGGGTAACGGCCGCCAGGCAATTGCAATCGTGGTAAATCCCAAATCCGCTGTAACGGATATTTCCTTCGCGGAACTGAGGAGGATATTCCTCGGCGAGCAACAGTTCTGGCCGGATCGCTCCAAGATTACACTGCTCGTCCGAGCGCCCGTTGCGCCGGAGCGCGAAGTGGTATTGAATGAGATCTACGGGATGGATGAGGACCAGTTCCGTCAGTACTGGATTGGCAAGATGTTTCGCGCCGAAGTGGCTGGAGGTCCCAAAATCGTGTACAGCTCCGACATGGCAATAAATCTGGTCGGAGTGATCCCGGGATCGATCACATTCGTCCTCGCGTCTGCAGTCACGCCGAACGCGAGAGTCTTGCGAATCGATGGGAAACTTCCATCGGACCCAGGCTATCCGCTCAAGTAGCGCATTGATTCTTCAGCCACCCGACATCGATGCGTAAACCAGCGTGGCTTGCGGAAGTGATCGTTCAATCGATCGCAGTTACTGTGAGCATCCTGCTGGCACTGTGGGTTGACCAGTGGAAGCAGCGTCGTGCGTCTGAAAGCCTGGCGACGGAGTCGATGATCAGTTTCGCCAAGGAGATTCGCCGGAATGAGGCGAGATTGGATGACATCCTGCCGTTCCACGAGGGATTGCGGTCCATGCTCGATCATGAAGATTCATTGCACACCATCCGGACTCAGACTCAATTCCAGAGCGCGATCGGTGTCGATGGATTGCGTCCGCCGTCGTTGCTGCAGACCGCGTGGCAGACGGCCGTAGCGACTGGTGCACTCACTCATCTGGATTACGAGACGGTTTCTGCATTGTCACTCACGTATACGTTGCAGGACAGATTTCGGGAGGACAGCCGCGCGGGCTTCCAGGCGATGATGCAGGCGAGCGACTTCAAACCGGGCGAGGCTGAAATGGCGTTGCACACCGCGGACAATTATTTGCGCGAGACAGTGACATCTGAAAACGATCTTCGCGCGACCTACGAACAGGCTGAAGCAATTCTGAAGAAAAGGCTCGTCGCGGTCGGTGCGATCGCGACTGGTGATTCAGTTGAGCCAGCGATCGGCTCGCACGCCGGCGCCGGCCAATGATCCGTTATCGCGATTTTGCGCCACGTCTGATCAAGCGCGGTCTGTTGCACCCCGACGACTACGAGACTTTCGATGCTGCTGTATCTGCTGCCAACGAGTGGCTGGCTTCGACGAAAGTCGTAATCATCAACGTAGAAACCGTTGTGCTTCCAAACATCACCCCTGACAGGAGCGAGGGGACGGTGGACGGCCGGGTCGAGACCGAGGAAGCGATGACATCGATCAACGAATGGTACCAATTCGTGCGAGTCTGGTATCACGAGTGATGGCGGATCTTCGCGAATCTCTGGCGCGCGCGCTGGGCGAAGCGTATCTGCTCGGAGAGGAGCTTGGCGGTGGCGGTATGTCGCGCGTCTTTCTCGCAGAGGAGACTGGTTTGCAGCGCAAGGTAGTAATCAAGGCGCTGCTGCCGGAGTTGGCGTCGACTGTCTCCGTACAGAGGTTTGCGCGGGAAGTTCACGCTGCCGCCACGCTGCAGAGCCCGCACATAGTCCCCGTGTTGTCTGCCGGACACACGAGCGAGGAGATACCGTATTACATCATGCCGTTCATTCGCGGTGAGACGTTGCGGGCACGACTTGCCCGCGGCCGAGTTCCGTACGCAGAGACGATTCAGCTCGTAGGAGATGTTGCGAAGGCGTTGGCGGCAGCGCACGAGGCTGACATGGTACATCGCGACATCAAGCCCGATAACATTCTGCTGACTGGCGGGGCAGCCGCGGTCACGGATTTTGGAATCGCGTACGCGATTCATGCGGCGCGCGCGGAGACAGTTGACCCGTTTCTCACCAGCACGGGCACATCGCTTGGCACACCCGCCTACATGGCACCCGAGCAGGCTTGTGGCGACGCAATCGACGCGCGTACCGACGTGTATTCGTGGGGCGTGGTTACGTACGAAATGCTCACCGGCCATCACCCTTTCCCAACGGCTCACACAGCACAACGGCTTATAGCCGCTCAAATATCGGAGCGCCCTGTCCCGCTCTCCACGCATCAAACAGGGACGCCGACCTGGTTCTGCCGCCTTGTGATGAGTTGCCTCGCCAAGGAGCCAGACCTGAGACCGGCAAACGGGCAATTTCTAGTGCATGCGGTGGAGTACGGCGAGGCCGGCCAGCCGTTCGCCGAGCGGTGCGCTGCCACGGTGCGCCGGATCTTCGGCCGGCCTCAGGGCGAAATCTGACTGAATCGGCGTGGTTTTGCTGGTCTCCGGTGCCCGGGCGCATCCGTTAGCTTCCGACCTGCTCGGCAGCAAGCAATCATCCAGCCCGGATCGCGGAGCCGGTAAATGAAGGGACTCAAACGCCTGGCGAAGACTTCTCTGCGAGACTGGCGCGCAGCAACATGCGCGCGGACCACAACGCAACCGCCTCCGCTTCGGACTCCGACAGCCCACGCAAATCGCGAAGCACAATCAGTGCGTCGATGCCGAGGCAAACAGTGAGCGCGCTGACAAGACGCTCGAAGCGCTTCTTTCCCAACTTCTTTCGCACAGGCGCGAGCGCAAGCTCGATCCACTCGATTCTGCGATAGCCTCGCCTTGGCTCGCGGCCGCCCGCGGATGGCGGTCGCGAAACCGTGAGTCGGATCATCGTACGCAGAAGCTGTTCGTTGACCACGGCTCCGCGCTGAAGCGCGAGCACGGTACGATCCAATCGCGCCTCGACGTCGTCGCGCTGTTTGGGATCAACTGTCTCCACCGCCTCTACAATCCCCGGACGAAGACCTTCCAGCGCTGCCTCCACGAGCAGCTGCTCCTGCGTCGGGAAATAACGATACGCCGTGCGGCGGGAGATCTCCGCGGCGTCGGCAACCTCCGTGATGGACGGGGTCTGGCCGGCGGCGATCAGCTCGGCCGCGGCAGCAAGAAGCGCCTTGCGGGTCCGCCCCTTCTGGCGCTCACGCCCGCTTGGCGCGACGGATTCGACGGATGTCACGGATCCCCTGGACACGGCTCTTGACAATGCCATTTGATAAGTATAATACTAGGGCGTAATGACACTCTAGTGCCATGACGGCGCCAGCGTGTCATGAATGTTTCCTTCTGACGGGACGCCACGGTCCCGGCGAAGGTCACTCTCCTCGGCTAACCCACAAACCGGAGCTGGACATGAAAGTCCCATTCGATCCGCCCTTCCGCTACAAGATAGCGGCGTCGGTCGCGAGCGCTGCAGCTACCATTGCGATCGGTATGGCATTGCTCGCCAGCGGTGCGTGCAGCAGCGATGCAACCGGTCCCGCACCAGTTGCGAACGTCATAACAGTTCACGGCGCGGATTTCTCCTACGACGCACCGGCCACGATACCGGCCGGCATGACAACCGTCAACTTCGTCAACGACGGACCGTCGCTGCACCAGGCGCAGCTCGTCCGGCTGGACAGCGGCAAGACGATAACCGATCTCAAGACGGCTCTGAATCAGCCCGGGGCGTTGCCAGGCTGGGCAGTGCAGCTTGGCGGTCCCAACGCCGTGGACGCCGGGCTCACCGCCAACGCAACACTGAATCTCGCCGCGGGCAACTACGCTCTCCTCTGCGTGGTGAACGTGCCGGGCGGAGTTCCGCACTTCATGAAGGGAATGGTGCATNNGCCGGATCCGGATCGCAGGCAGCCGCCGCACCGGTTGCTGACGAGACGGTGACGATGGACAATTACGCATTCAAACTGTCGGCGCCGCTAACCGCGGGAACTCACACGTTCAAGGTCTCCAACCCGGACCAACAGCCGCACGAGCTGGAGCTGATTCGGCTCGCGCCGGGGAAGACAGCCGCAGACATGCTCGCGTGGCTGCAGGCGCAGAACGGACCGCCGCCGCGTCAGGCGCTGGGCGGGGTCGCGATCATCTCGCCCGCGTCGGGTCCCGCATATTTCACCGCCACTTTCACATCCGGCAATTACATGTTGCTCTGCTTCGTGTTCGATAGCGGCGACGGAAAGCCGCACTTCGCACACGGAATGGTTCTGCCGATCACCATTCCGTAGCGCCCCGGAAAGTGGACCTTGCAGCGTCGTGCGCGATACCAGACAAACGGTCATGGACAGGCCCGATCCCCTCCCATATATTTGCTGGCCGTTGCTTTCGAGCCGCGCGCGACGCGCCCGCCAGGACGCGTCCTCGTCCGCTGATTACGAAGATCATTTGGGTTGTGATCGCCTGCCGTCGCACTTTCTATTTCCACCTTCGCGACTTTATGGTTGGGCCCCGTCATCAACCTCCCCAAAGGCAGGTTTCGAATGATCTCGAATCGCCCGCTCGGCATCGCCAGCTTTTCCACCGCTGTGGGGCTCGTGATGTTCATGGCTGTTCCAGCCGCACGAGCACAGAGACAAAAACGGCCGCCCGCAAGTGCCGGAGCTCCCGAGACGGCATCCCTCGAGTACGTCTGTTTCTCGGCGGACCTTTTTAATCAGCGTGTCGTCTATGTCAGCGATGCATTCGATCTCTCAACTGCCCAAATCGCGTCTGGCATGTATCACAACCCTGACGGGAAAGAGCACCCCGATTTCGAGTCGGATGCGTTCCAGTCGTACCTGGTCGACACATACAATTACTCCCCCAACGATGAGGCGGTCTGCAGCACCGCGAACACCGGCGCAGCTATCGCCGCGAAGAAGAAGAAGGTCGTGGCCGACGCCCTCGCCGCGAAGAAGCGGGTGGTCGAGACCGGCTGGAAGTACACACAAACGTCCGGCACTCCCGCGGCGGCCAACACGCGTGGCCAGCAAGGCGGTGGGCACGTCGCGCAGCAGGGCGCGTCGTCCCGACCGGCAAGCGACGCGAGTGGGACGGTCTTCCAGTGGCATATGGAGAAGAAGACGGACGCTCTGAGTGATGACGTCTCAACCCAACCGGCCGCGATGAAAATCGTTGCCGGGGTGAATGGAAAGCCGCAGGGACTCGTGTCAGTTCACGCCTACTGTAGCAGCAACGGCGTGAGCGTATTCTTCCAGGCGGACGCTGACGATAACGCTCCCAAACCCAGCTTCCCCTGGTACAACGACACGTCACGTGGCGACGAAGGCGATCAAATCACCGATGTGCGTCTCCGCGTGGATGACCGCGCGGTTCACGTCGCGCAGGGATTTCCAGAGGTCGACGCGCACCAGCTTTACGTCAACACGGTAGGGTTGCTGTTCTACGAGCCTCACACGGAGCAGCGCGCCGTCCGCGACCAGGAGAACCGCGTGACCACGGGCGTTCCGGCCCTGGACGGCTTGCTGGGCGGGATTGTCAAGCAGACCGCTCAGAGCAACGCCGAGACGTGGCAAAGCAACTCCGCCGGCCCTTTGAGCGACCTCGTAACCGCCCGCAGCATTCGTGTCGAGCTGCCGGTCACGACTTTCGACCCCAAACCCGTTCTCGATCTCAACCCGCAAGACCCCGTGTTGCACAAGTTCGTCAATGCCTGCAATGCGAAGTTCACTCGCTGAGCACGTCGACGGCCGCGGGATCGGCTCCCGCATGCGCAGCGCATTCCCTTTGACGTGTCAGTTGTACACCAAGGGTGAAAACGGTAGATTTGCCCCGTTGGCCCGGATGGCGGAACCGGTAGACGCAGGGGACTCAAAATCCCCCGATGGCAACATCGTGCGAGTTCGAGTCTCGCTCTGGGCATTCTACTATGAAAACGAATGACAAACGGCCCCCGATCTGGAGGCCGTTTTTGATGCCCGGAAAAGGGCCGAGCGGAATAGGGGCACCTAAAAGTCAGCAACCCGATTGGTCGGTCCCGTACACGCTTCCCGCGGTCATGACGAGTGGCACTGTTGCTTCGCAATCCCACCATCGGCATGCTCACCGTCGAGGTCAAAACAGGCTTGTCTGATGGCCATCCTGCCGGTAAATACGTTGACATCGGAACGGAATTGCGGTACAATGGTATTTTACCGAAATGGGACGAAGAATATTCACCGGGAATGAGATATGACACAGACAATTGGCTGCCTGACCATCGATCCAAAGGGACGTACCACTCTTCCCCGAGAAATGCGAGACGCTCTAGGCTTGTCGTCCGGTACGCTATTGCGTGTGGATCGATCGGACAGTGGAACCTTTGAGCTGGTTCCCGTGGAGATGGTCCCCCGAGACCAGATGTGGTTTCATTCGCCCGAGATCCAGTCCCGCATTGCCGCCGCAGAAGAGGACTTCCGGGAGGGTCGCTTCATCCGTACGAGAGGAAGCGCAGAAACACAACGTTACCTGGACTCTCTGAAAGAAGAGAATAGCGCTGGTTCGAAGAAGCGTTAAGGGCGAATGTCGCACAAAAGATCATTCTTCGATGCCAGGTTTTCGGCGCAATGGGCGAAAGCCTACAGGGGATTGCAAGTCCAGGATAAAAAAGGTACCGACAAAGTCATCATTGCACTTTTGTCAGATGATCCAACGCCCGGCATGCGAGTAAAACCCATCGAGCCCGACAAGTACTATAACGAGGCACGGTGTACCGATGGGGACAGAGTCGTTTACCGAATGGAGAGCGGGACAATCTTGTTTGAAGATATTGTCCCACATGACCACATAGACAGATATGGGCTGAGGCCCAAGTAGCAACACATATTTCCATATCACGACGGCAAACACATGCTCGCTGAAGTAAGAACTGAACTGCATCAAAGCGCTGATTGTCCGCGCCTTTAAGCAACATCTTCGTCACCCAGAACTTTCCGCCCGAAAGTGGCGGGATGGCGCGGCGACACGCGGAACTGGTTCGACGATATGGCGAGCCAATGACCGTCTCGACCGTGGCCCACGCGGCCGCGCGCGCTCCCGACGCCGAGGCGCAATTCAGGATCGATCGCCAGGACTTTGCCGCATCCAAGGCAAAACTGTTTGCGAATGAGATCAGGTGGGGACGCTGGCTCGCACAACGCTGCGCAACCGGGATCGACGTAATCCATTGCGGCGAGATACGACCGGTCGGTTACGCGGTCTGGTGGGCGCATAAGAGGACTCAGGTTCCGTACGTGATGTACGTGAATGGAGGCGACTTGCTGCACGAGCGGCGCAAGACATCGCGCCACTGGACCAAACGCGTGAGCGCATATCGACTGTTCAGTGATGCCGCTGCGGTGATCGCCAATTCCGAATGGACTGCGACACTCGCGTACGACGTAATGCGTGAAGTGGGTGTGACAACACCGCCGCCAGTCGCCGCGATCGATCTCGGCACGGACCCGCAACAATTCAATCCCGAGCGCAACACTGGCCAACTCCGCGCCAAACTTGGCATCGGCGCGGCGCCCATGATGCTCACCGTTGCTCGCCTCGTCCCGCATAAGGGTCAGGACACAGCAATTCGAGCGCTTGGATTACTGGCGGATGAATTTCCCGACCTTCAGTATGTAATTGTTGGGAAGGGTGATGATGAATCAAGGCTGCGTTCGGTGGCGGCGGCACTTGGGGTTGCCAAAAGGGTACATCTGGTCGGGCATCTGGATGATGCGTCGCTGGCAGATGCCTATGCTACTGCCAGCGTCTACGTAGGACTTTCGAGGCTCGACAACAGCGTGAACGTCGAGGGATTCGGGATTTCATTCGTTGAGGCTGCTGCTAGCGGGATTCCGTCTGTTGCCGGCAATTCCGGAGGAGTGCGGTCCGCCGTTCGCGACGGCGAAACCGGGATCATCGTGGATCCGTCCGACTCGGCTGCAGCTGCTTCGGCTATAAGCACGATAGTTGGCGACCCCTCGCTCCGCTCGCGCATGGGCGCGGCGGGCCGATCTGCAGTGACGAATCATTTCAACTGGGATCGCGTCGCGTCCGAAACTCGTGCCTTCGTTCATCAGTGCATAAGCTCAGATGCGACACGAGCAGGTGCGCGAGCATCAGCGCGTGCCGATTGACAATGAATTTGCCAGAGCGTTCATTACAGGGATGCCAAGTCTGCTCCACCGCAATCCGGAGAATACATGTCCTCGATGAACCGAACGATTGAGGGAGAAGTTCTAGTTCATCACCTTCGGCAGGACGAACTCATCATCGATCGTGAGCTGCTTGCTCAGCGTGGCCGGACATCGCGCACCATTGTAAAGGAAGGACCGCTGCGCATCGTACTGATGGCGCTGTCTCCAGGTGGAGATCTTCCGGCACATAAAACCGACCAACCGGTACAGATCCACGTCACCGATGGTGACATCGTGTTTCACGCGGCCGGCGACGACTATAAACTGGCGAAGGGCGATACGCTGGTGTTCGCAGCTGGAGTCGAGCATTCGGCGGAGTCAGCCGATGGTTGCGTGTTCCTGCTGACGGTCGTGCGCTCCGATGCTGGCACTGGATCGCACGACGCGCACATTACGTGAGCGAAGCCGAGTCGCCCAAACGTGACATCCGCGATGAGGACCTGCACGAAACACTGACGGCGTTCTATGCAATAATCGCGGTGGATCCGTTATTGCTGCGCTACTTCGAAAACGTCGACATGGCGATCCACATGCCGCGAATTGTTGCGTTCTGGTCCACGTTGCTCTTTCATACTCGCGCTTATTCCGGAAACGCTTTTCGTCCGCACCTGGAGATGCCCGGGTTATCCGGCGAACATTTTCAATTCTGGGTTGATTCTCTGCAGCGAGTTGTGGACGAGCGTTTCGAAGGGCCGAGCGCGACTCTGATGAAGGAGATGGCCCACCGCATCGCGTACGGCATGCAAGTCAGACTCGGGATCTCACCGTTCGAAGCCTTTCACGCGTCACGCTGACGAACCCGCAGATCCGCCGAGCAGTTGTCAGAGCAGTTGGATCAGCGTGATTCCTTGCACACATCAGCGTAGATAGCGGCGAAGAAACTCTTCGGCCTCAGTAGTTCTGGCTTGCCGTGGGTTTCTGCGACGTCCAGCACTATATCTTCACCCAGAAGGTACTGCACCGCGGCCACAGTTCGCGTTCCCTTGCTGCAGTCGAAGACGTTCAGCCCTATCACGGTGTCGAATGTCAGCGTGTCCTTGCCAACGACGACGGTCTTGGGATCGAGGTCGAATGACTTGATCCAGACTTTCCGGATCGCTCCATCCCGCATGATCGTGGTGGTATCCATGTACATGACCGTACCGCTGATCGCTCCGATTCCCGTCCAATCGCTCTGAGCGCGTACGGAGGCGGGAAGGGCCAACAGTGCGATGAATATTGCCAGCGACCTCGAAGGCTCCGCGCCGGAGCGGCGGTAAACGGATTGCATGTCGAAGCAAGGTAGGCACGGCCCACGTCAGACGCCACGTGTAGTCGAGAGGATCTCACTGGCCGGGAGAGGTCCCGGGCCGTAACTTCCACAAGTTTACGCCCGGTAAACTCCTCCTGAGCAACCAATCCTAGAATGGCCACGTACAAGCATGCGTCCGTGCCGACCAGCGGCGAGAAGATCGGATACGCTGGCGGTTCCCTGCAGGTCCCCAATAATCCGATCATTCCATTCATCGAAGGTGATGGCACGGGCCCGGATATCTGGGCTGCGTCGGTAAAGGTCTTCGATGCGGCCGTCGAAAGGGCCTATGGCGGCGAGCGACGAATCGCATGGATGGAGGTCTTCGCTGGCGAAAAGGCGCATAAGAATTTCGGGAGCTGGCTGCCAGACGAGACAGTCGATGCCTTCGCCGAGTTCCGCGTGTCAATCAAGGGACCGCTCACCACGCCGGTTGGCGGTGGGATACGTTCGCTGAACGTCACCCTGCGCCAGGTACTGGATCTCTACGCCTGTATCCGCCCCGTGCGTTACTTCGAGGGTGTCGGAGCGCCGGTCAAGGAACCCGAGAAAGTCAACATCGTGATCTTCCGCGAAAACACGGAAGATGTGTACGCGGGCATTGAGTACAAGGCGGGCTCGCCGGAGGCGACAGCTCTTCGAGAATATCTGCACAAGTCATTCGGCGCCAACATCCGCGAAGATTCCGCAATTGGCATCAAGCCAATGAGCAAGTTCGGATCCCAGCGGCTCGTCGAAATGGCGCTCGCCTACGCCGTCGCAAAAGGTAAACCTTCTGTGACTCTGGTACACAAGGGCAATATCATGAAATTCACCGAGGGTGCGTTTCGCGACTGGGGCTATGAGGTAGCGCGCGAGAAATTCGCCGCACAAACGGTCATGGAGAACGACCTCAAGGGCGCAAGCGCAGGTGGTAAGATCGTCGTTGGCGATCGCATTGCGGACTCGATGTTTCAGCAACTGCTTCTGCGTCCGTCGGAGTATTCGGTCATAGCAACTCCCAACCTCAACGGCGACTATCTCTCCGACGCAGCTGCCGCGCAGGTCGGTGGACTCGGGATTGCGCCGGGCGGCAACGTCGGTGACGGCGTCGCGGTCTTCGAGGCGACGCACGGAACCGCGCCAAAATATGCCGGTCTCAACAAGATCAACCCTGGCAGCGTGATTCTCTCTGGCGTGATGATGTTCGAGCACATGGGCTGGCCAGAAGCCGGTGCGCTGATCGTCCACGGTATGGAACACGCGATCAAGTCGCGCACAGTTACATACGATCTCGCACGCCAGATGAAAGGGGCCACGGAAGTATCAACGTCTGGATTTGCTGACGCGATCGTCGCTGGGATGCGCGCCTAACACTAACTCGAACAAGTCACAGTGAACAATACTTTCAGCGTCACGCTCTCGGGCAGTGACGTCGCGTCGCTGCAAACTCCGCTTCTCGTCGTCCTGCTTCCGTCGGATCCAACGATTCCGGCAACACTCGCGGAACTGGACAAACACGTCGGCGGCGCGATCAGCGCGGCAATCAATCAACGCGATTTCAGAGGTTCGCGTGACGAGATCCTCTTTCTCAGCGGCGTGGAAGGCGGACCGCGACGTGTCGCGCTCCTTGGAGTTGGTGCGACTTCAGCGCATTCATGGCGTCGCGCGGGCGCACTTGCTGCTCGCACTGCGCTGAAACTCGGGACCGGATCGCTCGCAGTCGCGGGCGCTGACTTCTCTCCGGCTCAGGTGGAATCGCTCGCCGCGGGACTTCACGCGGGTGCGTGGCAATACCTCGATACCAAATCCCCACCGCCCGAAGCAGAGCGCAAGGCGCCGGTTGCGAGTGCAATAATTGCAGCACCCGTCTCGCCCGATTCGAAGACGGCGCTCGCCAACGGAATTGCGCTTGGCACGGGCGTCTCGCTTGCGCGCACGCTTGGCATGACACCAGGCAACATCTGCACGCCCGATCTGCTGGCGGCTACCGCGCGTGATGTTGCGAGCAGACACGGCATGAAGTACACGGAGCTGGACCGTGCAGGCCTCGTCGCTGAAAAAATGGGTTCGTTCCTCGCCGTCGCGCAGGGAACTCCGCAGGAGCCGCGACTCGTCGCGATTGAATACAGCGGCGGGAAAGCAGGAGAGCCACCGGTGGTACTCGTGGGCAAGGGACTCTGCTTTGATTCGGGCGGCATCTCGATCAAGCCAGCCGCGAGCATGGAATGGATGAAATACGACATGAGCGGTGCTGGCGGTGTTATCGGCGCGATGGAAGCCGTCGGCCAGATGAAACTGCCGATCAATGTCGTCGGAGTATTTGGCGCTACTACCAACATGCCGTCCGGCACTGCGATGAATCCTGGTGATGTAGTGCGCAGTCAGAACGGCAAGTATATCGAGATAATCAACACTGACGCAGAAGGACGGCTGGTTCTTGCGGATCTGCTTTCGTATGTGCGTCGGTTCAAGCCCGCTGCGGTCATCGATGCTGCGACACTGACCGGTGCGTGTGTAGTCGCGCTGGGACACACTGCTACGGGCGTACTTGGAGTTGATCAGAAGCTGGTCGACGAGGTCCTCGCGGCTGGTAACGCCTCCGGTGAGCGCGGTTGGCAGTTGCCGCTCTGGGACGATTATTCCGAGCTCATGCAGTCGGATGTCGCTGATGTCAAGAACGCCGGCGGCCGCTGGGCCGGTGCAATTACGGCGGCGGCATTCCTGAAGGAATTCGTCGGCGACTATCCATGGGTGCATCTGGATGTCGCTGGCACTGCGTATTCTGAAACAGATCTCGGCTTCATTCCGAAAGGGCCAACCGGGGTTCCGGTCGGCACCTTTGTACAATTCCTGCGCACCCGCTGCGGCAATTGATGCTTCACCGCCTCGTGCGCGACGCGATCAAGGCGTCGGTGTGCGCCGTGGCGCTCTGCGTCGCGGCGAGTGCCGCCAACGCGCAGGTTCGTCGGCTACCACCTCCAACCGGCGGCGGCCAGGGAACAGCTCCTCCAACCGCTGAAGATTCAGCGCCAAAGCCGCAGCACGCAGACAGCATTCAGGCCCGCATCGGTCGGGATGGACCGACGCCGTCGCTCGAAATCGGGCAGTCGTTCACCTATGACCGCGATCAGCTGTTCGCGAGCCGCGCGATTACACTCGGCGATCTGCTGGACCGCATTCCGGCGTTTACCACATTTCGCACGGGATGGCTGGCCGCACCCCAGGCAACCGCGATCGGCGGCGACTTCAGTCGCGTACGAATCTTTATCGACGGAATCGAGCGCGATGATCTGGAGCCGAGAAATGGCGTTGCCCCTGATCTCAGCACCGTTCCGATCTGGACACTCGAGAAGCTCACGCTCGCGCGAAGTGCCGACGGATTGCGCGTCGATCTGCGTACGTGGGAGTACAACGGGACCGCACCGTACACGCGCATCGATGCGCTTACCGGCGACCTCAATACAAATCTGTATCGCGCGTTCTACGGCAAACGCTTTTACAATGGCGCCGGACTGCAGGTAGCGCTGCAGCAGTATGGCGTCACGGATAACAGAAATGGAGGCGGCGGACAGGATTTCACGGGGATGCTGCGATATGGCATCGCGCACTCAGCATGGAGCCTGGACGCGACGGCAATCCGCAGCAACGACACGCGGACCAGCACTTCGCGATTCAACGGAGGCGTCGGTCTTCCTGGCTATCGTGCCGCAACTACGCTCGGGTATCTCCGCGCCGCGGTTGGACGCGAAGGTAGTGGACCGTTTCTGCAACTCGTCGCGTCGACGGAGATTCTCAAGGAAAACAGCGCCCACATGGATTCCGTTGTGGCGCAGGGATATGGATTTGCACCCGATACCGTGGATTCGCTTGCGTCCGTCGCTCAATACGTGGCCACGGCAGGGTTCGACGCTGGCGGCGGTCGGTTGCGCCTCATTGAGCGTTACCGCCGCAGGTTGGGCAGGGGTTATAGCTCGCCGAGCGCGACATTCGATCTGAGCCGCAACTTCCTCTCAGCCAGTGCGACGGCGGAGCGCGATGAATACGCTGGCCTGACGCGAATCGAGGGTGGTGCGCGACTGACTCCGCTGCCGTTCATCTCCCTGCTCGGCTACGTGGGTCAGCGGACTCCGTTTGGCACACCAGCTCTGGGATTCCTGCAGCAACCGGCATCAAAGACGGCTCGGCTTGAAGCGGGGCTACGGTTGTTGAATCGAGGGCTGTGGTTGGTTGGAGGCGTCGTCACGCGCGACACAGCGCTGTTGGTTCCGTCGCAGCTCTGGGACACGGCATTCGTCGGGAAGGCTGTCGGCAGGCAAACCGGGAGCACCGCCAGCCTCCAGGGGCCAATAGCTAAAGGGTTCAGCATCGACTTGAGCGGCACCCACTGGCAGCAGATCGCGCCCTACACCCCTCAGAGCGAGGCGCACGGCGACCTCAGGTTCTACACCGAGTGGCTTTCCCGCTTCCCGACTGGGAACTTCTCCTTCCTGTTCCAGCCGGGATTCGATTATCGGAGCGCCGTGGCCTTCCCGGAAACGAACGGGACAGACCGGATCGCTGCCTCGAGTCGGACCGTGTCACTGCTTGTTGAGCTCAGGATCCTTCGCGGGGTGCTTTCCTACCAGCGCCGGAACCTGGTCGGCGCGATTTACAACGAGGTCCCGGGCTATCTGATGCCGCGGCCGGTGAACGTGTACGGCGTAAGGTGGTACTTCTTCAACTAAGCAGGTCAGTGNNCAAAGTCGTTGTGGGGCAATAACTTAGTAGGCTGCACATGATTACGAGCATGACCGGATTTGGAGCCGCCGAAGGGACGATTGGCGCGAGTCGCGTCTCCGTCGAGATTCGCGCGGTCAACCATCGCTTCTTCAATCCGGCGATCAAGCTGCCGGGTAGCATGGCGCAGTGGGAAGGCGACGTTCGAGAAGCACTGCGTAAGCGCTTCAGTCGCGGGCATGTGTCACTGTCGGCGCGTATCGCCCGGGATGCTGAACGCGGCCTGGTGATCAACGAGGAGAAGGTCGCGTCGTACGTCCAGCAGCTTTACTCGCTCAAGAATCGCTTCGGCCTCGCCGGAGATGTGGATATAGCGACGGTGATGCGGTTGCCGGACGTGATGGGATCGGCGGACGACGATAGCGCAGAGACTGCCGACGGTTCCGTTGACCAGCTTCTCGCGATCGTGCACGACGCAGCGAACGGATTGGACCTGATGCGCATCGCCGAGGGGACTCGCATCGCGGAATTCCTCAAGGAGCACTTGCGAATTGTGGAGTCTGCGCTGGCTCGGGTTCGTGAGCGCGCACCGGCCAGGTTGGTGGAACAGCACAAGCGTATGAAGAGTTCGGTTGCGGAACTCGCTGGCACGATAGCAGTTGACCCGCAACGGCTGGCGCAGGAAATCGCGATCCTCGCCGATCGGATGGACATCACCGAAGAGCTGAACCGCTTCGGTGCGCACATTACGGCATTTCGCGCGGCGCTGGACGAGAAATCCGGTTCTGCAGTCGGAAAGCGACTGGGCTTCCTGATTCAGGAAATGCTTCGTGAGGCCAATACGACAGGAAGCAAGGCAAGCGATGCCGCAATTCTGACGGATGTTGTCTTGATCAAGGAAGAGCTGGAGCGGTTGCGCGAACAGAGCGAGAACGTCGAGTGAAGCGTTTCCCGATCATTCTTTCCGCGCCGTCTGGCGCAGGGAAGACGACGATCGCGAAGCGCTTGCTGGAGATCAGAAGCGATGTTGGTTACTCGGTATCGGCGACAACCAGGCCGCCGCGACCGGGCGAGGCAGATGGGACGGCGTATCATTTTCTCAGTACAGCGGAGTTTGCAAAGGCTGTGAAGGGCGGTGAATTCGCCGAGTACGCAGAGGTGCATGGCAACATGTACGGCACGTTGCGCCGGGAAGTGGCGAAAGTGCTGGACGCGCACCGGCATGTTGTGATGGATATTGATGTTCAGGGTGCGATGCAGTTCGCTGCTTCGTTCCCGGATGCAGTAAGGATCTTCATTCTACCGCCTTCCGGTGAAACACTGGTGGCACGATTGAAGGGGCGTGGTACCGAAGACAGGGAGACAATTGCGACGCGTTTGCGCGACGCGATTGCCGAGATCGGTGTACTGGATGAATTCGAGTATGTGGTCATCAATGACGCACTCGAGCGAGCAGTGTCAGAGGTTTCATGTATCATCGATGCTGAAGGGTTGAGGCGAGTGAATTCGCCTGATAGCCGAAGCATCGCAGCAGAGACAGTAGCCGCCTTGAAGGCGGAGTTGAATCACTTCTAGGAGAAGAGGCATCATGCGAGTTTACACACCAAAGGACATCGCAGCGCACGCGACCAACAAGTACCTGGGCGTTCTTGTGGCTGCCAAGTTCGCGCGAGTGTTGAATGAATTTCCGCGCGACCGTTCCGGACCGGGCGAAAGGAAGCTGACGACGCGCGCACTGGACGAGCTTGCAGCGGGCGAAATCACTTATCACGTAGTGCCGCGCCGACGTCAGGAGTAGCTCTGCGCGACATCCGGGGACAGCGCATCGTACTCGGCGTCACCGGAGGTATCGCCAGCTACAAATCAGTTACGCTGGCGCGCCTTCTCACGCAGCAGGGCGCCGAGGTTGATGTGGTGATGACACGCGGCGCTCAGCAGTTCGTGGGCGCCGTTACGTTCGAGGGCGTGACTGGGCGAAGGGTTCACTCCGAGATATTTGAATCGGGGGAGGCACTCGCTCACATCCGCCTCGCACGCCACGCGCACGGAATCGTGATAGCGCCGGCGACTGCAGATTTTGTTGCTCGCAGTGCGCAGGGCCGCGCAGAGGATTTGCTCAGCGCGATTTTGCTCGCTGCCCGCTGTCCGGTTCTCATCGTTCCCGCGATGAACGACAGAATGTGGTCACATCCCCAGACAGTGATCAACACGACGCACTTACGTGAAATCGGATACGACGTGATGGAACCAGCCGTCGGACCGCTCGCGTTTGACGAGGGCGAAGGTCCCGGCAGAATGCCGGAACCGGATATGATCGCCGCTGCGGTAACGCGCATGCTGAGCAAGAGCACGGCGTTGAATGGCAAGCGAGTTCTCGTGACTGCTGGCTCAACGCGCGAAGCGATTGATCCGGTTCGATTTATCTCGAATCACAGCACTGGGAAAATGGGCGTCGCCATTGCGCGCGCTGCGCGGGCTCGCGGCGCGGCTGTCACGCTCGTGGCTGGCCCGATGGAGGTTGCACCACCCGCAGGCGTTAGCACAGTGCATGTCACGAGTACGGAGGACATGGCGCGCGCTGTTGGCGAGTCGATCGCCAGTGCGGACGTGCTGGTAATGGCCGCCGCGCCTGCAGACTTTCGGCCTTCCGATGTTGCCAGCGAGAAGATCAAGAAAGCACACGCACCGGATTCACTGGCACTGACTGCGACTACTGATGTGCTTGCGTCTACGATCGCTGCGCGTCCGCCGCGACTCGTTGTGGTGGGTTTCGCACTTGAGACAGAATCCCTGCTTCAGAACGCTCGCGAAAAGCTCGCTTCGAAGAAACTCGATCTGATCGTCGCGAACCGCGCGGGGGTCCCGGGCGAGGGTTTCGGGTCGGACACGAATCGCGTCACGATCATCAGTGCGAATGGCGATGAGGCACTGCCATTGATGTCCAAGGACGATGTCGCTGAAGTTCTGCTTGATAGAATCGAGGCGTTGATCAGTGGACGGTAGAGAGCGACTGCGTGCGTATCTCGAACAGCGTCGAGAGATGGGGGAATCAGAGTTTATGCTGGATGGCATGAGCGTCGTAGAAGCGCTCGCCGCGATCGACAAGCTGCGCCCATCAAAACCGCCGCAGACATCGCGGTCGACCAACGTCAAGGCTCCGGAACCGGCTCCGGTTCCGGCTCCGTTGCGAGGTGTCGCGGAGGGCCATCGCGCACAATCGTTCGATGCACGCCCGCAGGCCGCCGCGCCGTTCGGGACGCACGAGACGGCGAAATCGTCGTCGCCAGCCACTGATGACCTCGCAGCCAGATTTGCTCAAGGCATTGTTATTGGCAGCGCGGGTGGAACGCTCTTCGAGCAGAATCCATATCGTGACGTCGCCTCGCTCGCGGAATTGGCGAAGCTCATCGACGCCTGTACTCTCTGTCGGCTCCACGAAACGGCGAAATGTGCGGTTCCCGGCGAGGGCAACCCTGACGCCGATTTCATGTGCGTCGGAGAGGCTCCTGGCGCCAATGAGGATGAAACCGGACACCCGTTCGTCGGGCAGGCAGGTGGCCTTCTCACAAAGATTCTCGCGGCGATAGACCTGAGTCGGGATCAGGTGTTCATTACAAACGTCCTGAAGCACCGCCCGCCGGCAAATCGGAATCCGCTTCCGGATGAGGTGGACGCGTGCAGCCCCTACCTGGTGCGCCAGATCCAGCTGGTCAAACCGAAGGTGATTCTGGCGCTCGGGACATTTGCCGCCCAAACTCTCCTGGAGACAAAGACGCCTATCGGCAAGCTTCGTGGTGCAATTCACAGGTACCACGGCATCCCGCTCATCGTCACGTATCATCCTGCAGCATTGCTGAGAAACCCCGCCTGGAAACGACCAACCTGGGAAGATGTCAAGCTCGCCAGACTCGTACTCGACAGCTCGAAGTAGCGAAGTGGGGGCCGCTCGCGATCCATATCGCGATCGGACGCCACCGTATTCCGAAGCCGCGGAGCAGGCCGTTCTCTCGGCGATGCTCCTCGACTCCGACGCGCTCCTGCGTGCGACGGAGTACGTGGACGAGTCCATGTTCTACCGCGAGTCTCACCGACGTGTATTCCGCGCGATGCTCGCGCTATCGGAGCGCGGCGAGGTCATCGATCCGCTTACGCTCACCGAAGAACTCTCGCGCAAGAGTGAACTGGAAGCGGCCGGCGGACGCGAGTACATAGGATACCTGGTCGACGTTGTTCCGACTGCGGCAAACGTCGAGTATCACGCCAAGATCGTTCGCGAAAAGGCGTTGCGCCGCCGACTGATCGAAGTTTCGACGTCCATCGTAAGTGAGGCGTTCGACTCGGCACTTCCTGCGGCTGAGCTTCTGGATGCGGCCGAACATAGCATTTTCGAAGTCAATCAGAGCCGCGGTACCGAAGGTTTCACGCGTGTGAAGGAGCTGATGTACGAAGCCATGGAGCGTATCGAGCAGCTCCATCTCGCCGGCGAAGCAGTCACCGGTGTACCAAGCGGTTTCAGGGATCTGGACGACATAACCGCTGGCTTCCAGCCTTCCGAGCTGATCATCATTGCAGCAAGGCCGTCCATGGGAAAGACGGCATTCGTGCTCAACATCGCGCAGAATGCCGCACTTGATGCAAAGACCCCGGTCGCGTTCTTCTCACTCGAAATGAGCAAGCAGTCACTGTTGCAACGCATGCTGACCAGCGAAGCGCGCGTGGATGCACAGCGGTTGCGCAAGGGAAAACTTCGCGATGATGAATTCGTTCAACTTGGTCGCGCTGCGGGACTGCTGAGCCAGGCCCCAGTCTGGATCGACGACACGCCCGCAATCTCGCTTCTCGAAATGCGCTCGAAGGCGCGGCGACTCAAGGCTGAGAACAACATCGGAATGATTGTTGTTGACTATCTGCAGTTGATGGTCGGGCCGCCGTCGTCTGAGAACCGCCAGCAGGAGATAAGCACCATCTCGAGGTCGCTCAAGGCGCTCGCGCGCGAACTCCGGGTCCCCGTGGTCGCACTGTCGCAGTTGAGCCGCGCCCCGGAACAGCGCGCTGGCGACAACAAACGCCCGCAGCTCTCAGATTTGCGCGAGTCTGGAGCGATTGAGCAGGACGCAGACCTCGTGATGTTCCTGTACAGGCAGGAGTACTACGACGTCCTCGAAGGCAAGGATCCGACTCAGCCCGACAAGGATGGGAAGACCTCGCAGGGGCTCGCCGAAGTAATTATTGGCAAACAGCGCAACGGACCAACCGGAAACGTGACGTTGTATTTCAACCGGCAATACACGCGCTTTGAGAATTATTCCGGCCGCCAGGGTGGAGGCGGGCAGGGGAACTAGTGAGCGCAAAGGCAAGAACGATCTATCGATGCACCAACTGCGGAGCTGACCACCCTAAATGGGCTGGTCGCTGCGACGCGTGCGGTGACTGGAACACGCTTGTGGAAGAAATCGTTTCTGCAACCGCGAATTCCACGGGCGCGGTGGCTCGCCGCAGCGGAGGAACTGCGACGCTGGCTGCTGGCGGTACCATCGTGGCTGCGCCGAGGCTGCGCGACGTCCACGGTTCCGAGTCACGCCGCTGGAAGACTGGTATCAGTGAGTTCGACTTCGTGCTCGGCGGCGGAATCGTGCCAGGCTCGGTCGTACTCATCGGTGGTGAACCGGGTATCGGCAAATCGACGTTGCTGCTGCAGGTCGCCGCGAGCCTGCAGGGGCGAGAGCACGAAGTGCTCTACGTATCCGGGGAGGAATCGCCACTTCAGGTCAAGCTGCGCGCAGACCGTCTCGGTGATCCGGCCCAGGACGTTGCACTGCTTAGCGAGACCAACCTTGAGACTATTCTTGCGACGGCATCCTCGCAATCACCGGCAGTAATGATCGTCGATTCGATCCAGACGGTATTCACGTCCGATCTCGAAGGCGCTCCGGGGAACGTCGGGCAGGTCCGTGAGTCGGCCGCGCGACTGATGCACTTCGCGAAGGCGTCTGGCACAAGTGTGTTTCTCGTCGGTCACGTCACGAAGGGCGGCGGTATCGCGGGCCCCAAGACGCTCGAGCACATCGTTGATACGGTGTTGTATTTCGAGGGGGAGGGAACGCTCGACCATCGCGTGCTGCGCGCGACGAAGAATCGCTTTGGAAGCGTGGACGAGATTGGTGTCTTCCGGATGCACGAGAATGGGCTCGAGCCGGTGACCAACCCATCGGAGCTTTTCCTGAGCGATCGGCATGATATTGCATCCGGGAGCGCGGTTACGACGTTGCTGGAAGGATCTCGTCCGATCCTCATTGAAGTGCAGGCACTCGCAGCCAAAGCGGGCTACGGCACTCCGCAGCGCGTCAGTACCGGTTACGACGGTCGCAAGCTTGCGCTGCTTCTCGCAGTGCTGGACAAGCGCGCCGGTTTGTCGTTCTCATCACTCGACGTATTCATCAACGTCGTCGGTGGTGTACAGCTTCGAGAGCCTGCGGGAGATCTCGCAGTCGCGGCGGCGCTCGCATCCAGCGTGTACGATCGCGCACTGCCGTCAGACGCGGTATTCATTGGCGAGGTCGGACTTGGTGGAGAGATTCGCCCAGTTGCGCAGACCGAACGCCGGCTCGCCGAAGCCGCCAAGATGGGAATGCGCAACGCGTTCGTCGCGCAGCGGTCAGCGGCCGGCAGGATCCCAAAGGGAGTTCATGCGACAGGAGTTGCAACAGTTGGCGAAATGTTCAAGCGGTTGTTCTCATGAGTAATGTCACCGCAGATGTCGGCGTCGTGATCGTAGCAGCCGGATCGGGCAGTCGAACCGGGTCCGAGGAGCTGAAGCAGTTCCGTTGGGTGGCTGGTAAACCAATGCTGTTGCACACTGTCCAGCTTTTTCAACAGCGAGCCGATGTGTGCATGGTCGTTGCAGTGCTTCCAAAGAGATATGCAGGGGACCCACCGCCATGGCTGTTTCAGAGCGATATCGAGCGGCTTCTGATTGGAGTTGGTGGCACTCAGCGCGGCAGTTCGGTACGTAGCGGCCTCGACGATCTTCCAACTACAGCGCGCATAGTCGTGATCCACGACGCAGCCCGTCCGTTTATTCTGGATGAGACTGTGGATGCAGTGATCGCGGCGGCTCGCAAGGGAACCGGCGCAATCGCGGCGCTCCCGCTGACGGACACCCTCAAGCGTGTAGATGAGGACGGGCACGTTCTTGGCACAACTGAACGGAGTGGGTTATGGCGCGCTCAAACCCCGCAGGCATTCCCGCGCGACATGATTGACGACGTGACGCGTCGCGCGAACCGTGAGGGAGTAACCGCAACTGACGACGCTGCGCTCTGCGAACATTATGGTTATCCCGTCGTCGTGATTCCAGGAAGTGAGCGAGCGATGAAGATCACATCTGAAGACGACTTTGCACGCGCAGAAGTCATGAGCATGCTGACTCGATGAAAGTCCCATCGAAGGCTGTTCCATTCTGGTCGCCGGAGGAAGTCGACGCATCGATCCGCATGACCATAGAGCATCTCAACCAGCGCCGTGTGCTCGCGTACCCGACTGAAACCGTGTATGGCTTTGGCGGTGGCGTTGATCACGAATCGGTGCGCAACCTCATTGCGTTGAAATCGCGCGCGCCGGGAAAACCATTTCTGCTTCTGATCGCCGGTGTGGACATGTTGTCTCGTCTGGACTTGCACATGACGCACGCGGCATCGTCGCTCGCGGCGCGATTCTGGCCTGGCCCGCTGACGTTGGTCCTGCCCGGCGGCGAGAATCGCGTTCCGCCCGAATTACGTGGACCGGAAGGGGGAGTCGCGGTACGCTGGACATCGCACGCAGCCCTCAGCCGCCTGATCCGCGCGTATGGCGACCCAATCACATCAACCAGCGCGAACCGGCCTGGCTCACCACCCGCGGATTCGGCGGCTACTATCCTGCGAGACTGGTGGGACGCGGTCGCACGAGGAAAGCTCCGAGTGCTGGACGGCGGGACACTGAAGCCATCCGAGCCTTCCACAGTTGTAGATTGTATGGGGGCGCGCCCGCGCGTCATCCGGCCGGGCGCCATCTCGCATAACGAGCTGCGAGCGGCATCGCCAACTCTCGTACCGACGGCATGACCGCGTGAATGTTGTGTTTGTTTGCACAGGCAATACCTGCAGGAGTCCACTCGCCGAGGCCCTGGCGCGCCGCATGGCCCGGCAACGCGGGCTCAATGTGACGTTTGCCAGCGCCGGAACGGGTGCCCCACTCGGTGCGCCGGCCAATGACGCTGCAATTCTTGTCGGAATCGAGCGAGGCGTTGATCTGTCGCGCCATCGCAGCAGACCGTTGCTCCCCGCAGCTATCACGGGTGATACGATCATACTCGCGATGGCTCCCGGTCATATTCCAGGCGTTCGAGCGATTGAGCCCAACAGTCGCGTTTTCCTGCTTGATGAGTACAGTTCCAGCGGTGCTACTGCACGGGCTGTAGCGGATCCATACGGCGGCGATCTTGGCGACTACAGGGACGCCGCAGATAGAATCGAGGAGATGCTCGTAGGCGTGCTTGATCGGCTGACCACCGAAAGCGCGCGCGGAGCTCACTGATGCCGCCGTCACGACTGGTTCTCGTGGGACATCCTGTTGCGCACTCGCTGTCTCCGCGCATCCATAACGCCGCGTTGCACGCTGCGGGTATTCCTCTGATATACACCGTCATGGATGTTCCGCCAGATCAGCTTCGCCGAGTGATGCGCCAACTCCGGGCAGAAAATGCAGCGGGTAACGTAACCATTCCCCACAAGCAGGCAGTGTTCGATCTGTGCGATCACCGCACGCACGTAGCGGAGCGCGCCGGTGCAGTGAATACGTTCTGGATGCAGGATGGCGAACTAATCGGCGACAATACGGACGTCGCCGGATTCGATTTTGCCGCGCGCGAATTGATGGAGAGTGTTGAGGGTGATCACATGCCGGAACGCGTGGCTATCATCGGCGCCGGCGGTGCAAGTGCCGCTGTTGCGACGGCGATCCAGGCGTGGGATGGTACAGAAGTGGTTATCTGGAGCAGGAACCCCGCGCAGGCAGAAAAGCTGTCGCAGAGATTTGAACGCACCCGCGCAGAAGCGAATCTGGCGTGCGCCGTGAAGGGTGCCGACTTTGTGGTGAATGCGACACCGATGGGATTGCTGAATGATCAGTTACCGGTCCCCATTGAGGACCTGCCCAGGAAGTGCCCTGTCCTGGATCTCGTGTGCGTCAATGGCGAGACGGCGTGGGTCCGTGCGGCCCGCGATGCCGGCCATCCGGCATCTGACGGACAGCCGATGCTTGTCGAGCAGGCGGCGCGCTCGTTCAGGCGATGGCTCAACGTCGAGCCGAATCGCGAAGTGATGTGGGGAGCCCTGCGCTAGGTCTGTTCGACAGGTTCGCGACCTGGGCGGCTTCGGCTCGGGTTTCCGCGCTGGATCTGCTGGTTCCCCGCACGTGCGTTTGCTGCGACGTGCCCCTGGACGCGTTGGACCACAGAGTCCTCTGCCGACTATGCATCCAGCGGCTCCCCCGGATGCCGTCACCGCATTGCAACCGTTGCGGTCACCCCAGGACGACCGGATCGTGCCGCTGGTGCGAACTACTTCCCGCTTTCGTCAGAGCCGTCCGATCGGTCTGCTGGGTCCCGGGCGGCACGGCTGGCGAGATTGTCCACAAGCTCAAGTACTCGGGCTGGACAGCTCTGGCCGCGCCAATGGCAGAACAGATGGCACGGCTTAACTTTCCTATGGATGTCGTGGAAGAACGCGACATGCTGGTTCCGGTGCCTCTCGCACCCTCACGGGCTCGAGAGCGCGGCTACAACCAGAGCGAGCTTCTGGCTCGACTGCTTGGGGCGCACTGGAATGTTGGAGTGGTCGAAGCACTCGTCAGGCGTCGCGCGACGGAGACGCAGACCCGCCTCGCACCAGGCGATCGCCTGCGAAACGTGTCCGGCGCGTTCACGACTGTTATTGGTGGCAGGGATCTGGCCGGACGACACGTGGTGCTGGTGGACGACGTAATAACCACCGCCGCCACACTTAACGCATGCGCGAAAGCTCTGCACGAGGGTGGCGCGCGCATCATTTCTTACGTCACATTCGGGCGTGCTCGCGCAGCGGGCGATGTGCCTTAACGAGGATAGATGAATGGCAATTCGGGTTGGCATCAATGGTTTCGGAAGAATCGGGCGACAGGTTGTCAGGGCCGCCAAGGAACAGGGCGTCGCGGACATCGATTTCGTTGCCGTAAATGATCTGACGGACACCCGGACTCTGGCCCACCTGTTCAGGTATGACTCCGTGCACGGAACCTTCGATGGTGACGTGTCGCACGGCGACGGCACGATCAGGATCGACGGCGACGACATCAAGGTCCTTTCCGAACGCGACCCATCGGCGCTTCCATGGCGTCAACTCGGCGTTGATATCGTCCTCGAGTCAACCGGACGGTTCACCGCGGCCGCTGATGCGCGCAAGCACCTTGAGGCAGGCGCGCGCAAGGTCATCATCTCCGCGCCGGGGAAGGGAGAGGACGTGACGATCGTCATGGGTGTCAATTCTGACAAATATGATCCCAAGGGTCACGACATCATCTCCAACGCGTCCTGTACCACCAACTGTCTCGCACCGATGGTGAAAGTCATCCGCGATTCATTTGGTTTCAAGCACGGTTCGATGGTCACGATTCACAGTTACACCAACGATCAGCAGATCCTCGACTCACCACACAAGGATCTTCGTCGCGCGCGCGCTGCCGCCGTATCGATAATCCCTACTACAACCGGCGCCGCGAAGGCGACCGCGCTCGTGATCCCGGAAGTGAAGGGGAAGATCGATGGGATCGCGATTCGCGTCCCGACGCCAGACATCTCACTCACCGAGCTGACAGTCGAAGTAGAACGCGCGACGAGCGTCGAGGCAGTAAACACTGCGTTCAGAGAAGCTGCCGCTAGCGGCCCGCTGGAGGGATTCCTCAAGTACACCGACGAACCACTTGTCTCGTGTGATTTCATCGGCGACCCGTACTCCTGCATTTTCGACTCCCTCAACACGAACGTGATCGACGGCACGATGGTCAAGGTGTCAGGCTGGTACGACAACGAGTGGGGTTACGCATGCCGCTGTGTTGACCTGCTCAGATTCGTCGGCGCACGGCTCGGTTAAGGGCGACCGTCGGTGAAAAAGAAAACGCTCCGCAGCCTGCCAGACTCGCAACTGTGCTCGAAGCGAGTCCTCGTCAGGCTCGACCTCAACGTCCCGATAGACGACAGTGGTCACGTCACCGACGATACTCGTATCAGAGCGTCGATCCCGACTCTCGAATACATACTCAAGCGCGGTGGCCGACCGATCGTGTTGTCTCACTTCGGCCGGCCCAAAGGCAAACCGGATCCGCGCTACACGTTGCAGCCGGTTGCCGATGTCCTCGAGTCCTTGTGCGGTCACCGTGTAGTCTTTTGTGAAACGACGGACACCGACGAAGCGATCAAGGCGACCCACGAACTTCCTCACGGCGAGATTCTGCTGCTCGAGAATACTCGATTCCTTGTCGGTGAGGAAAGCAACGACGAAGGGTTGGCTCGAACCCTCGCTGAGCTCGGCGATCTGTTCGTCAACGATGCCTTCGGCGCTGCACATCGCGCGCACGCATCTACGGCGGGAGTCGCGCGCCAGCTTCATCCCGCCGTCGCTGGTCTTCTGATGGAACGCGAACTGGACTACCTCGGCGGCGCACTCGCTGATCCGAAGCATCCGTTCGTGGCAATACTGGGTGGTTCCAAGATATCCGGAAAGATCGACGTGATTCGCGCGTTGTTGCCCAAGGTCGACGCACTGCTGATCGGCGGCGCAATGGCATGCACTTTCTACAAGGCGATGGGCTACGAGGTCGGCAATTCTCTTGTCGAGCCGGACAGGATCGATCTTGCGCGCGAGCTTATCGACACGTCTGGTACTCGTCTGATCCTTCCACACGATGCGATGGTGGCGCGGAACATGGATGACGGATCAAACGCACACACGGTGAAACGTGACGCGATCCCTGCCGACGAAGCCATGTTCGACATCGGGCCTGGTACCGCGCAATCCTACGCACGTGCAATAGCGTCGGCAAAAACAGTGCTCTGGAACGGGCCCATGGGCGTATTTGAGAAGCCACCGTTCGATGCCGGTACTCTCGCAGTCGCGAGGGCAATGGCTGATTCGACAGATCATGGCGCAATTACGATTGTCGGGGGCGGAGACTCAGCTGCCGCTGTTACCGGTGCACGACTCGCTGCACGTATGAGTCACGTCTCCACCGGGGGAGGCGCATCGCTTGAATTCCTTGAGGGAAAGGAACTGCCTGGCGTCGCTGCACTGGACGACGCATGAGAAAGAAAATCTTTGCCGCGAACTGGAAGATGAACCTCGGCCCTACGGCGGCCGCTGGCTTTATTCGTGAATTCAGAGAGCGCTGGACTCCGAACGATGCCGAAGTTGTGTTCTTCCCGTCTGCACTCGCCTTCGCCGCCGTTCGCGACGCGGCGGGAGATCCGTGCCCGTTCAAACTCGGCGTACAGAACGTATATACCGTGGACAGCGGCGCATTCACGGGGGAGAACTCCGCGCCAATGGCCAAGGACGCGGGCGCCCATTACGTACTCGTCGGACACTCGGAGCGTCGCCACGTATTTGGCGAAACCGACGCCGAGTGTGCAGCCAAATGCGCGATCGTTGAACGTTCGGGTCTCACTCCGCTCCTTTGCGTCGGTGAGACGCTCGAAGAGCGCAACTCGGGTCACGCTCGTGATGTTGTGACTCGACAGCTTCGTGAAGGGCTCTCCAGGCTCGATCAGCCCGAGCGGGCCGCGTCGGTGCTGGCTTACGAGCCGGTCTGGTGCATCGGCTCTGGCAAACACGCGACCCCCAGGGACGCATCGGNNCGGAAATTCACGGGGTCCTTCGAACAGTTCTTCGCTCGCTGGTAGGGGACCGAGCCGACTCGGTACGCATCCTCTATGGCGGTAGCGCGTCGCCGGACAACGCGGCGGAGCTACTGGCCGCCGAGGACGTCGATGGGCTGCTGGTTGGCGGGGCCAGTCTCAAGGTCGATAGCTGGTTGTCCATCTGCGCCTCCTAGTCTAGATTTAAGGGCTACATGTACACATTTCTCCTAGTACTTCTCATCCTCGTCAGCATTGTGCTGATCGTGGCGGTCCTGCTGCAGAGCGGAACCGGCCAGGGCCTGTCTGCCAGCTTCGGCGGCGCCAGCTCCTCGCCCGATTCCTTTATCGGCATGCGCCAGGCCGGCAACCTGCTGACGAAGATTTCCTGGTGGGGCGGCGGCGTCTTCCTCGCACTCGCCTTCATACTCCAGTTGATGTCGACCCAGCAGCGCACTCCCAAGTCAGTGCTCGAGGGTAAGCTCGGAACGCCGGCCCCGCTCAACGTCCCGTCGCCGAGTTCCGCCGCGCCGGCGATCCCGCTCACGCCAGCGCCGGTGGTTCCCGCGCCGACGACTCCGGCGCCTACCAAACCGCCCAAGAAGTAGGAATCCAGTTGTCCGAAGTCTCAGTGGGTCCAGGGTTCCTTCTTCTCGAAGACGGAACCCTTTTTCATGGCCGTCTTCACGGTACGCCGCCGCTCGACGGCGCCGAAGTCGTATTCACGACGAACATGACGGGCTATCAGGAAGTCTTTTCCGATCCGTCGTATCGCGGACAGATCGTTGTGATGACGACGCCGCAGATCGGCAACTACGGTATCAATCTGGAAGATCCGGAATCGGCGCGTGCGCAGGTCGCAGGCGTCGTAGTTCGCGAGCTCTCGGCGACGTATTCAAACTGGCGCGCGAGCGGTGATCTGGTGTCCTGGCTCGTAGCTGCCGGGGTCCCCATCCTGGAGGAAGTCGACACTCGCCAACTCACCAAGCATCTGCGATCGACGGGCGTAATGCGCGGCATTCTCGGCCGCGGCGAGACTCCGTCGGCCGAAGTCGTTGCACAGCTCGAATCCTGCCCTTCGATGGAAGGTCTTGATCTCGCGAGTGTTGTGACTACCGATGCACAGTACGAGTGGGGCGACGCAACCGACGTGTGCCATATCGTCGCTTATGATTTCGGCATCAAGCGCAACATTCTGCGACTGTTCGAACAAACCGGTTGCAGGGTGACGATCGTGCCGGCCGCGACACCTGCCGCCACTGTGCTCGCGATGAAGCCCGACGGAATCTTCCTCTCCAACGGCCCCGGTGACCCCGACGCGATCGAGTATGCCCCCTCGATGGTACGCGAACTCGCTGAATCGGGAACACCGATGTTCGGAATATGTCTCGGACATCAGCTCATCGGACTCGCATTCGGCGGCGCGACAACGAAGATGCCGTACGGGCACCGTGGTGGAAATCACCCGGTGCTGGACGTTGCGACGGGGCGCGTGCTGATCACATCCCAGAATCACGGCTTTGCAGTGAGCGGCGACGAAGCTGGAATCCCCGGGGCTCCCGACCTGGAAGTAACGCATGTGAATCTGAACGACAAATCAGTGGAGGGACTGCGCCACCGCACGCTCCCCGTTTTTGCCGTGCAGTACCATCCCGAAGCAGCGCCGGGACCGCACGATGCGCAGCCGATGTTTCGGCAATTTCTGGACAGCGTGCGTGCGGCGGCCAGCCACAGCTGACAGGCAGGATCGCGGGTCGGATGCCCAAGGCGCCACCCGCGAGCTGTTGAAACGCGCCTGATCTGGTGCTTGCGCGGTCCTTAGTAAATCCATACATTCCAACGACTTAGCCAATTCCATTGGGGTGTTGGGATGACAAAGGCGGACCTCGTCGAGCTGGTAACAGCGCAAATTGCGCAGACTGCCGGCCCCACGATCTCGAAGAAAGACTGCGCTCGTGTCGTCGATACATTCCTCGACGCGATAAAAGACGCACTCCGTGAACAGCAGAATATCGAGGTTCGCGGCTTCGGTACTTTCAAGATTCGGCAGCGTAAAACGCGCATGGCGCGGAATCCTCGCACGGGAGATCCGGTCGAGGTTGCGGCGCGTCCTGTCCCGGTGTTCAAGCCGTCCAAGGAGCTGCGAGCCCTGATCGCGGACATCGACATCTCCGAACTCTTCGAGGCGTGAGGCGGTCGGCGTACCGATGAAAGTCACGGTACGCGTGTTCGCTTCATACGCGGACACCATCGGCGCCGACAGGGTCACCGTTACTGTCCCGGAACCACCCACGGTCGGCGGTGTTCGAGCAGCAGTGGCCGCACTCTCACCAGCCTTGCCTCCCAGGCCGCTGATTGCCGTCAACGAGACCTACGCGACGGACGACGTCCCGATCGCAGAGGGCGACGAGGTCGCCGTGATTCCTCCGGTAGCCGGCGGATGAGCCGCGCGGCAATCGTGACCGACGCAATCGCCGTCGGGGCGATCGTGGATGAAGTCCGCGGCGCCGGTCAGGGAGCAATCGCGACATTCATCGGGACTGTTCGCAACAGCTCAGGAACCCGCACTGTCACGGGGCTCGAGTACTCGGCGTACGCTGAAATGGCGAACCGCGAGATGAACGACATCCTGCACGAGGCGCTTGCGCTGGCTTCTGGAGCGGAAATCGTCGCCGTGCATCGGGTGGGCAAGCTGAACGTCGGCGACATTTGCGTGATCATCGCCGCGGCGCACCCGCATCGCGCCGCTGCTTTCGACGCGTGCCGCTACACGATCGAAGAAATCAAGAAGAGAGTACCGATCTGGAAGCGCGAACAGTATGCGGACGGTTCGACTGAATGGGTCGAAGCCTGCAGCGACGCAGTGCACAACGCCGGTGCAACAACGTGAAAGACGCATTCGGATCACCGGCGGCCTTCGCGCCCTCTCGCAAACCGGCGGGTAGCCGTCTAAGTTAGAGAGATAGCGCCTCGCTCGACATACTCAGACTTCCACTCAGAACTCGTACACTTAAATGGTCCAGAAAATAACGGTCGTTGGAGCTGGAAACGTCGGTGCCACCACCGCCCAGCGACTCGCCGAGAAGGAGTTGGCACGCACCGTCGTCATGGTGGACGTCGCTGAAGGAATTCCGCAGGGAAAAGGTCTTGACCAGTGGGAGTCCGCTCCGATCGAAGGATTCGACTCGCACATCATCGGAACCAACAGCTACGACGAGACGGCTGAGTCGGACATCATTGTCATCACTGCCGGAATTGCTCGCAAGCCTGGCATGTCGCGCGACGACCTGCTCAACACCAACGCTGGCATCGTAAAGCAGGTTTCGGAGCAGGTGAAGAAGACTTCACCCAACGCGATCCTGATTATCGTCTCCAACCCGCTCGACGTGATGGCGTACGTGGCGCTCAAGACAACCGGCTTTCCGCGCGAACGCGTGATCGGAATGGCAGGCGTTCTCGACACCGCACGCTATCGTGCGTTCCTGGCTGAAGCGGCCGACGTCTCTGTTCGTGACATCCAGGCAATGGTGCTTGGCGGTCACGGAGACACGATGGTACCGTTGATTTCGTGCACTAGCGTGAGCGGAATTCCGATTACGCAGCTGATTTCAAAGGAAAAGCTCGACGCAATTGTAGCTCGCACCCGCACCGGCGGCGGCGAGATCGTCAAGCACCTCAAGACTGGATCCGCGTACTATGCGCCGTCGTCTGCCGCCGTGCAGATGTGCGAAGCAGTCGCGAAGGATCAGAAGCGCATTCTCCCGTGCGCCGCGTGGCTGCAAGGCGAATATGGACTCCGGGATCTCTACCTGGGTGTGCCGTGCAAGCTTGGCCGCTCGGGATTGGAGAAGATCTACGAGGTGGAGCTGACCGCCGACGAACGTAAGGCTCTGGAAATGAGCGCTGAAGCCGTACGTGAGCCAATGCGCGCTGTAACACTCTAATAAATGACGAATCCGGTAATGAGATTCTGGCGATCCACGATCGGCAGAAAGGCAGTGATGGCCGTGACTGGCATCATCGGTATTGGTTTTCTCCTTGCTCACATCACCGGAAACCTGCTCGTGTTCAAGGGACCGGACGCGATCAATTCGTACAGTCACTTTTTGCACGGACCCGGAGCAGAGTTGCTCTGGATCGCGCGCGTCGTGCTCATACTGGCTGTGATCCTGCATGTCGCCGCGGCTTATTCGCTCACACAGCAAAGTCACGCTGCGCGCCCGGTTGGCTACAGCATGAGAAAACCTCAGGTGTCGACGTTCGCGTCCCGGACGATGCGATGGGGCGGCCTGCTGATCCTCATCTTCATAATCTTTCACATCCTGCACTTTACCACCGGCACTTTCCATCCGGGCGGTGACTACGTTGAAGGCGACGTCTACATAAACGTGGTCCACGCCTTCCACGTCTGGTGGGTCGCCGCGTTCTACATGTTCACGATGATCGTGCTCGGCTTCCACCTGTACCATGGCGCATGGAGCTCGGCACGCACTCTCTCCATAATAGGCGATTCTCCCCAACCGCTGCACCGCAGACTGGCGATGATCATCGCCGTCGTGGTGTGGCTTGGATTCACACTCGTGCCACTCGGCGTACTGCTTGGTTGGGTCGGATAATCAATGGAACTGAACTCAAAGGTCCCACCTGGTCCACTGACAGCTAAATGGGATCAGCACAAGTTTGACATCAAGCTCGTAAACCCCGCGAATAAGCGAAAATACGACATAATAGTCGTGGGCTCGGGGCTCGCTGGTGCGTCCGCTGCTGCGACGCTCAGCGAGCTGGGCTACAGAATCAAGTGCTTCTGCTTTCAGGATTCCCCGCGCCGCGCGCACAGCATCGCTGCGCAGGGCGGTATCAACGCCGCGAAGAACTATCAGAATGACGGCGACAGCGTCTTCCGTCTGTTCTACGATACGCTCAAGGGCGGCGATTTTCGCTCCCGCGAATCAAATAGTTATCGCCTCGCACAACTTTCGGTCAACATCATCGATCAGTGCGTGGCGCAGGGCGTACCCTTCGCTCGCGAATACGGCGGAACGCTGGCCAATCGCTCGTTCGGCGGTGCACAAGTGTCGCGCACGTTCTACGCTCGCGGACAGACCGGCCAGCAATTGCTCCTCGGCGCGTATCAAGCACTCGAGAAGCAGATTGCCAAGGGGCTCGTTACGATGTATCCGCGCACCGAGATGCTTGATCTGGTGATGATCGATGGACGGGCGCGTGGAATCGTTGTACGCAACCTGATCACGGGCAAGATCGAGTCGCATGCGGCCGATGCGGTAGTGCTCGCGACGGGCGGTTACAGCAACGTCTTCTATCTGTCCACGAACGCGCGGGGTTCAAACGCTACCGCGATCTGGCGGGCTTACAAGCGCGGCGCCGCATTCGCGAATCCGTGCTTCACGCAGATCCACCCGACATGCATTCCCGTCAGCGGCGACTACCAGTCCAAGCTCACGCTGATGAGCGAATCGCTACGCAACGATGGTAGAGTCTGGGTACCTAAGGCAAAGGGTGACAAGCGCGCGCCCAATGACATACCGCACGCGGAGCGCGACTATTATCTCGAGCGCAAGTATCCGGCATTCGGCAATCTGGGACCGCGTGATATCACCTCTCGCGCGGCCAAGGAAGTCTGTGATGAAGGGCGTGGCGTAGGCGAGAGCGGGCGCGGCGTATACCTCGACTTCGCGGATGCCATCAAGCGACTCGGTGACAGTACCATTACCGAGCGGTACGGCAACCTGTTCGAAATGTACGAGCGCATCACGGACGAGAATCCGTACAAGGTCCCGATGCGAATCTACCCAGCCCCGCACTACACCATGGGCGGACTCTGGGTCGATTACAACCTCATGACGACGATTCCCGGGCTGTACGCTCTCGGCGAAGCCAACTTCTCCGATCACGGCGCCAACAGACTTGGTGCAAGCGCACTCATGCAGGGACTCGCGGACGGCTATTTCGTGATCCCGTACACGATTGGCGATTATCTGGCGCGCGGCGGATTCAATGCGGTGAATACCGACATGCCCGAATTCAAGAGTACGGAGCGGGAGATCGCAGAGAAGACATCAAAACTCCTCGCAATCGACGGTAAGCGAACGGTCGACTCTATCCATCGCGAGCTGGGTCACATCATGTGGGACTATTGCGGTATGTCGCGCAACGATGCGGGGCTGCACAAGGCTCTCGACATGATTCCCAAGTTGCGTGAAGAGTTCTGGACGGACGTGAACGTGCCCGGATCCGCCGTCGAACTGAACCAGGCGCTCGAAAAGGCTGGACGCGTTTCAGATTTTCTCGAACTCGCCCAGCTGATGGTTCGCGATGCAATCAACCGGACAGAGTCGTGCGGCGCGCACTTCCGCGAGGAAAGCCAGACACCGGATGGTGAAGCATTGCGTGACGATGAACACTTCGCGTATGTCGCCGCCTGGGAATACGCAGGCGCCGATGCAGCACCGATCCTAAACAAGGAACCGCTCGAGTTCGAGAGCATACATCTCTCGACGCGGAATTACAAATGATGAACCTCAAGCTTCACGTCTGGCGCCAACCCTCGGCGAAGGACACCGGCCGCCTCGAGACCTACGAGGCGCGGGACGTCTCGCCGGACATGTCGTTCCTCGAGATGCTCGACGTCGTAAACGAGGACTTGATAGTCACTGGCAAGCGGCCGATAGCCTTCGATCATGACTGCAGGGAAGGGATCTGCGGCTCCTGCGGCATGATGATCAACGGGGTCGCACACGGACCGCAACGCGGTACGGCAACCTGTCAGTTGCACATGCGCACGTTCAAGGACGGCGACGAGATTGTCATCGAGCCCTGGCGCGCGCAGGCGTTCCCAATCATCAAGGACCTGGTAGTTGATCGAAGCGCGTTCGATCGTATCATCCAGCGCGGTGGTTACATCAGCGTGAATACCGGCGGCGCGCCGGACGGTAACGACATTCTTGTCGGCAAGGATCGCGCGGATCACGCCATGGATGCGGCGGCGTGCATCGGGTGTGGCGCATGCGTCGCCGCTTGCCCCAATGCTTCATCGTCGCTCTTCACGGGAGCCAAGATCACTCACCTTGGTAAACTGCCGCAGGGACAGCCCGAGCGCGACCGCCGCGTGGTAGCCATGGTCGAGCAGATGGACGAGGAAGGGTTCGGAAATTGCTCGTGGTTCGGTGAGTGCCAGGAAGCGTGCCCCAAGGAGATCAGCATCGACGTCATCAAGCAGATGAACCACGATTACGTCGCCGCGGCTGCGAGGGGTTCCGACTAGAAAGTCAGCGGAGCGGTAAAGTGGCTACAGAATCTACGAACGACCATCCCGAACCGAAGTTCGTCGATTCCGAGACTGCTCTGGGCGGTGCGGACGCCGTGGAGAAGACGACTTACGTTGTGGGCGAAGGTACGAACCCCGAAACACTCAGTCCGCACGGACGGCCGCCAAGCGTTGGTAGATCCGGAATGACGCTGGCTGGATGGATTGCGGTTGTAATCGCGCTGCTGATCGGCATCGCGTACGCCATCGGCATCTTTCGACGTTGAGGCCGATTCTTCGGTCACGCGGCCCGATCCGGAGGCGACAGACAATCCTCTAGTCCAGGATCGTGCACGCTCACAACGTGATCCTGCGACGTCGCATCGACCGCAGCCGCTAATCCGCGGCTGAGTCGGCCCCCCCAGACAGGCAGCCTTACAGCCTCGGCAGCGTCACTCCCGACTGTCCCTGGTACTTGCCCTTCTTGTCCTTGTAGGACGTGATCGGCGGCTCTTCACCCTTGAAAAACATCACCTGCGCGATCCCCTCATTGGCGTAAATCTTTGCAGGGAGCGGAGTTGTGTTCGATATCTCAAGTGTGACGTAACCCTCCCATTCAGGTTCGAATGGTGTCACATTTGTGATAATACCGCAGCGGGCGTACGTGGACTTGCCCACGCAGAGGGTCACAACATCGCGAGGGATGCGAAAGTATTCGACCGAGCAGGCAAGCGCGAATGAGTTGGCCGGGACAATGCAGACATCGCCCTCGAACTCGACGAAGGACTTGGGATCGAACTGTTTGGGATCGATCAGCGAGTTCAGAACGTTGGTGAAGATCTTGAACTGATTCGACACGCGCATGTCGTAGCCGTAAGAACTTACGCCGTAGGAAATCACGCCGGAGCGGACCTGGCTATTTTCGAATGGCTCGATCATCCCCTTGGCGGCCTGCTCGATGATCCAGCGGTCAGACTGTATGCTCATTCAATTCCGAGTAAATCGTTTCCATTGAAAAGAGTCATAACATAAGCTAAAATCTTGCTAGACGCATTAGTGAAATTTTTCACATGCGGTTTGGCCCGAAATGGCCGCTCTCCCTCAATTCGGCATGGCACGAGAATACTTTCCAATCCTGCTGCTGCTCGGCTTCGTTGCGATGAATGCCGTGTTGATAATCGGGGCTTCGGCGCTCACGATCAGAAAGCGCCCCACTCCGGTCAAGCGCGCTTCATACGAATCTGGAATTCCGGCGATCGGCAACGCACGAGAACGCTTTTCGGTGGCGTTCTACATGATCGCGATGTTGTTCATCATATTCGACATCGAAACCGTCTTCATGATCCCATGGGCGACGTTCTATCGTCAGCTCTCGTGCAGCACCGAGCTCGCTGACGGTGTCTGCGCCGCGGGATCAGTATCATTCTTTGGCCTCGGTGAGATGCTGATATTCATGGCGATTCTCGTTGTTGGCTTCGTGTACGTGTGGAAGAAAGGAGCACTTAGATGGGATTGACAGCTCGCCCGGATTCGGCACTGAGCCGCGTCGAGTACGATCCGCAGTCGCAGGATGGATGGGTCACAACGCGCCTCGACTTTCTCGTAAACTGGGGCCGAGCCAATTCGCTCTGGCCCATGCCCTTTGGCACCGCTTGCTGTGCCATCGAGTTCATGGCAACCGCGGCTGCCGATTTCGATCTTGCACGCTTCGGGATGGAGCGGATGTCCTTTTCTCCACGTCAGGCCGACGTACTGATCTGCGCCGGCCGAGTGCCGTTCAAGCTCGCGCCAATCATCCGCCGCATCTGGCAGCAGATGGCGCAGCCGAAGTGGTCGATCGCGATGGGCGCCTGCGCGTCAACCGGTAACATGTTCGACACCTACGCAGTAGTGCAGGGCATAGACACTATCATTCCTGTTGACGTGTACGTGCCTGGCTGCCCTCCGCGTCCGGAGGGGCTGCTGTATGGCATTCAGATGCTCCAGAAGAAAGTCATGAACGAGCGCATGTCTGATCGTACGATACGCGAAGAGATGGAGCCGGATCCGACGACTCAACTGTACATCCCACCACCGGCCATCGATGAAATTTCGGAGCCGTTCGGCAACTCGATCAATCAGACACGTTCGACGCCGTGACCGATCAACCCGAATCGTTCGACATCGTCTCTGTCGGCAGGGCGCTCGTTGATGCAGCGCCGCCAGTTACTCCGAGGAACGTGCTGCACCGTGGTGGCGACGCCAACCCATCGGCGGACGCGCTCAAACAGCAATTTGGCGACGCTATCATCAGGTCCGCTGTGGGCTGGGGCGAGACGACGGTCTTTGTTGCACGCGCACACGTTGGCGAAATCATTCGCTGGCTGCACGACGATCCCGCGCAGCAGTACGATTACTTGGTCGACGTCACCGCAGTTGAGTACCGGGAAGCCGAAAATCCGATCGAAGTCGTGTGGCATCTTCGCTCGCTGCCGTATCGCCGTTTCCTCCGAATCAAAACTGAACTGAAGAAGGGCTCTCCGCTTGAGGTTGACAGCGTCTGGGGGGTCTACCATGGCGCAGACTGGCTTGAGCGCGAGTGCTACGACATGTTCGGCATCACGTTCACCGGTCATCCTGATCTGCGCAGGATCCTGATGTGGGAGCAGTACAAGGAAGGGTATCCGTTGCGGAAGGACTTCCCGCTCCGCGGTCGTTTCAGTCGCTCGGAGCAACTCCGACAGGCACTGGCCGCCAATCCGGAGTCACGCTACTCCATGGAAGAGCTGACGGTCGCCGAAGCATTCACCGAAATTCCCGATGACATGCGCCGCCGGCTCGCGTCTGGTGAAAGGACCGGGGAGTAGAATCATGGCTACCAAGACCAGAACAATCGAGGTGGAGCTTTCCACCAGCGGACTTGACGCGTCAGGCAAGCCGCAACGTGTGCCCATAGTTACGAACGACGGCGGTACCGCCATCGCGCTTGAAGAGCCGCTCGCAATCGAACCGGATCTCGATGGTGAGCACATGCTTCTCAACCTTGGGCCGCAGCATCCGGCGACACACGGCGTACTTCGCCTTGTTCTCGAGCTCGATGGCGAGACCGTGGTGCGCTGCATTCCGCACATCGGCTACCTGCACTGCGGTTTCGAGAAGACGGGTGAATATCGGCAGTACAACCAGATCATCCCGTGGACGGATCGCGAGGATTACCTGAACGCACCAGGCAACAACGTCGCTTTCGCGCTCGGCGCGGAGAGACTGTTCGGCATCGATATCACCGAGCGCTGCACGGTGCTTCGAGTGATCGCTTGCGAATTGTCGCGCATGATGTCGCATCTCGTGTGGCTTGGCACGACGTCGATTGATATTGGCGCATACACGCCGTTTCTCTGGGCTTTCCATCAGCGTGAACTCATCTATCAGCTCCTGGAATCATGGACGGGTGCGCGACTCACTACGTCGGTGACACGCGTCGGTGGAATGATGGCAGACATTCCAGACGGCTGGACCGGCAATCTGCGCAAGTTCCTCGACGGATTCATCAAAGTGCTCGACGATGTTGATGTGCTCCTCACGCGGAACGCGATCTGGGTGGGTCGTACGGTCGGACTCGGCGTGATGACTCCGGAAGAGGCCGTGAACTACGGGCTTTCCGGTTGCATGCTTCGCGCTTCAGGTGTGTCGTACGATGTGCGCAAGGACTTTCCGTATCTCGATTACGAGACATACGACTTCGAAGTACCGGTTGGCGTGAACGGCGATGTATACGACCGGTATCTCGTTCGAATGGAAGAGATGCGCCAGTCAAACCGCATTTTGTATCAGGCGCTCGACCGGCTCCCGGATGGTCCGATCAACGTCGATGATGCCCGCGTGATTCTTCCGACCAAGAAGGATGCGACAAGCGGAATGGAATCGATGATCCACCACTTCAAGCAGGTGATGGAAGGCCCGCGCCCGCCTGTCGGCGAGGCATACGTGGCCGTCGAAAGTCCTCGCGGCGAAAAAGGCTACTACATGGTCTCTGACGGCTCAGCGAAGCCCGTCAGGTGGCGGATCCGCCCTCCGTCGTTCGTCAACCTGTCCGCTATTCCGAAGATGGTCGAAGGCCATCTTCTATCAGACGTAATTGCCATAAACGCAAGCATAGACGTGGTGCTGGGAGAGATCGACCGATGACCGCGGCAATACACGAGCACGAGACGCCATACCAGCCGGTATTTGTGGGTGATCGACGCAAGGAGTTGGATGCGTTGTTCCCGCTTTATCCGACGAAGATGGCGTGTATCCTTCCCGCACTCTGGATGGTACAGGAGGACCGCGGGTGGGTCAGCGACGCGGCTATGGCCGAGGTCGCACAGGTTCTGGAGTTGACGGCTGCTTATGTGAAGGGCGTGGTTACGTTCTACACGATGTACAACCAGCACCCGGTCGGGAAGTATCTGATCCAGGTGTGTACAACGACTCCATGCAACATCTGCGGCGCCGAGGATGTTGTCTCGGCGTTCATGGAGCATACAGGATGCACGGATCTTGGAATAACATCGGCCGATGGCAGATTCACGATCATTGAAGTCGAGTGCCTCGGCGCGTGCGGCTTCGCGACGCCGGTGATGATCAACGAGGACGTTGTGGAGTCTGTAACGGCTGCTCGCGTCCCTGCAATTCTCGCGGGGCTCAAATAATGGGATACCCGCAACCCTCGCACGAACGCGAAACTCCGGTTCTCTCCAAGTACTTTGGTGACAGGGACGCAACGTCGCTTGACGGATGGCGCAAGCGTGGCGGCTATGAAGGACTGAGAAAGGCGTTGTCGATGACGCCTGCAGAGATTGTCGACATCGTGAAGGCGTCTGGCCTTCGCGGTCGCGGCGGCGCTGGTTTCCCGACCGGCATCAAGTGGTCCTTCATGAAACCAGGCGACGGTAAGCCGCACTACCTGTGCTGCAACGCCGACGAATCCGAGCCTGGTACGTTCAAGGATCGCGAGATCATGCGCTGGACGCCACACGCGCTTGTCGAAGGCTGCGCGCTCGGCGCGTACGCGATCGGGGCTGAGACAGCATACGTGTACATTCGCGGTGAGTTCACGGAACCGCTCGCGCGGATGCGACAGGCCGTGCGCGAGGCGTACGACGCTGGTATTCTTGGAACCAACTCGATGGGAACGGGCAAGCGCATCGACGTGATAATTCACAAGGGCGCTGGCGCATACATCTGCGGTGAAGAAACCGCGATGATGAATTCCATCGAAGGCCGTCGCGGCAATCCGCGCATCAAGCCTCCGTTTCCGGCTGTGTCAGGAGTCTTCGCTCAACCAACGACGATCAACAACGTCGAGACACTTGCAGCCGTGCCGCACATTCTGGTACAAGGCGCCGACTGGTACAAGGCAATGTCGTTGTCCAGTCCCAAAAGCACCGGTTCCAAGCTCTTCTCAGTTTGTGGCAACATCGCGCGACCTGGCAACTACGAAGTGACGCTCGGCTTTCCGTTCAAGGATTTTCTGTACGACCTGTGTGGCGGACCACTGCCGGGCCGGACATTGAAGGCGGTTGTTCCCGGCGGCATTTCCGTGCCGATCCAGACGATGGAAGAAGCTGAAGCATCGAAGATGGACTATGAGGGATTCATAGAACAGGGTTCGATGCTTGGCTCTGGTGGTGTGATTGTATTCGACGACCAGCAGAACATGGTCAAGCAGATCGCGCGTGCCGCCAGGTTTTTTGCGCACGAAAGCTGCGGGCAGTGCACGCAGTGCCGCGAAGGTACCGCATGGACTACGAGGATCATGGAGCGCATCAGAGATGGCGAGGGAACGCATGAAGACCTCGACACTCTCTTCAGCATCGCAGACAACATGACTGCTACGACGATTTGCGTGCTCAGCGACTCGTGTGCTGTTCCTGTCATGTCCGGCATCAGAAAGTTTCGATCGGAGTTTGAAGCCTTGATCAAGAAGCCCAAGTTCCATCCCGTCACAGCGGCGGTGGCATAAATGGCGACAACAGCTGAACCAACGACCGCGGTCGCGCAGCCTAAAATGGTGAACCTCACCATCGAAGGGCGTCCCGTTTCGGTACCCGAGGGAATGTCGCTCCTCGAAGCCGGCAAGCGTGCTGGCGTACTGATACCGCACTATTGCTATCACCCCGGTCTCTCGATCGCGGGTAATTGCCGTATGTGTCTCGTCGAAGTTGAGAAGGCAGCCAAACTCGCGCCGTCCTGCGCAACGGCTGTCGCTGAAGGTCAGGTAGTCCACGTCTATACGGAAAAGGCACTCGAAGCGCGCAAGGGCGTGCTCGAGATGTTGCTCATAAATCATCCGCTTGATTGCCCGATCTGCGATAAATCGGGCGAGTGTGAGCTGCAGGACTTCACTTATCAGGAAGGACCAGCCAAGTCGCGTCTGCGCGACCCGAAACGGTTCAGTCCGATCGAGGACTTTGGCGGCGACGTTCTGTATACGACGAGTCGCTGCATCCTCTGCACGCGATGCGTTCGGTTCATGGACGAGATTGCCCAGGATACCGTCCTCAATGTGAGCGCACGTGGCGACCGCGCAGTAATTGGAAAGTACGAAGGCAAGGAGTTGACGCACGCCTGGGCGGGTAATGTGATCGATGTCTGCCCGGTTGGGGCGCTGCTGTCCAAGGACTCGCTGAACAAGGCAAGGTCGTGGGAACTCGACCACGCCCCTTCGATCTGCCCCGGTTGCAGCCAGGGTTGCAACATCTCGATCGACACGCGCGACAACACGGTGATCCGGTTGCGCCCGCGCCCCAATGACGATGTCAACAAGTACTTCATGTGCGATATCGGCAGGCTGGATTATCGCTGGATCAACCGTCAGGATCGTATAGAAGTCCCGCTCGTGCGTCGCGGTGAATCACTCGCAGCATCGGACTGGGATGTCGCCATTCCTGCAGCTGCTGCACTGCTCGATGGCAAGCGCGTATTCGTCGCCGCTTCGCCGAATTTGTCAAACGAAACGCTTCACCTGCTCGCGAAGCTTGTGGCGTCCGCTGGTGGATCGGGTGCTTACACTGTTCGCATCGGGCCCGAGGCTCCATTGCCTGGGGTCAAGGATCTCAGCCTGCGTGCAGACCGCGCTGCAAACGGCGCTGGCGCCGAAATTCTCGGATTCAAGCGCACAGCCTCTCCGCTGGACGGACTTGCGAAGGGCGACGTGCTCGTAGTAGCCGACGCGGATCTCTCAACCGCCACGGTCGATCAGCTCGCGCTTCCAGGTGCGATACTCGTAATAGGCACAACGCTCCCAGAAAATCTGCGTACGGCGAGTGTCGTACTGCCCATCGCGAACTACGCAGAAGAAGAGGGAACATTCACGAATCTTCGAGGAAGGGTGCAGCGCTTCTCGCAGGCGAAGGCGGCTCCCGGTATGGCACGCCCGAGCTGGTGGGTCGTCGGCGACGTACTCGCCGCGCTCGGCAAGGGCGAGGCGTACTATCTCGCGAGTGAGGTCTTCTCGGCGATGGCTGGCGAGGTTTCAGCATTCTCGGGAATGAATTATGACGGACTTGGCATGCGCGGAATGGTTGTGAACGGAGGCGCAAGTTGATGCCTCTGCATCCATTGCTCCAGATCGTAGATCCGCAGGCGCCGATCACTGGCTATACGACCTTCATCATTTTTTCAATCATCAAGCTCGTCATAGTCTTCACCGTTTACATGGTGGCGGCGGCACTGCTCACGCTCGCGGAACGCAAGATTTCCGCATGGATGCAGGGAAGGCGCGGGCCGAATCGTGTAGGCGGTCGTGGTGGGTGGCTGCAGCCGGCAGCCGATGGTATCAAGAATTTCATGAAGGAAGAGACGGAGCCAGGCAACGCCTCACAGCCGCTTTTCAGCATGGCGCCGGCTCTGTCGTTTATTCCAGCGATGATTGTGTGGAGCGTCATTCCATTCGCGTCACCGCTTCCAACGCGATGGGGTCGGGTTGATCTAGTTGTCGCGGATCTCCCGATCGGATTCCTGTTCATCCTTGCAATTGCGTCGCTCGGGGTCTATGGAGTCGTGCTCGCAGGATGGGCCTCGAATAACAAGTATTCATTCCTCGGCGGTCTGCGATCAAGCGCACAGATGGTGTCCTACGAAGTCGCACTCGGTATGTCCACGATCCCGGTGATTCTTCTCGCCGGCAACGTGACGATGAGTCAGATCATCCGGCAGCAGTCGCATAGCATGTGGAACGTGTTCAATCTCACTGTCGCGTTTCTGATATTCTTTGTTGCGTCCCTCGCAGAGGCGAATCGAGTACCATTCGATTTGCCTGAAGCGGAGTCGGAACTAGTCGCCGGATATCATACCGAGTATAGCGCGATGAAGTTTTCACTTTTCTTCATTGCGGAATACGCTAACATCGTCACTGCCAGCGCCTTCATGGCAACGCTGTTCCTGGGCGGTTGGGACATTCCGTTCACCGGGTGGGATAATGCGGCACCATTTACCGTGCTCAAGACGCTGCTCACGCTCGGCTGTTTCCTGACGAAGACCGGGTTCTTCATCTTCGTCTTCATATGGATCCGCTGGACTGTCCCTCGCTTCCGCTATGACCAGCTGATGTCACTCGGATGGCGGGTGATGATTCCGGTGGCCCTCGGATATATCGTGCTGATCGCCGCGACACTTCTCGTGCTCCAGGCTATCGGCATACAGCCGGGTCCGATGCACAGCGTCATCCTGCTGGCTGAAAATATCTGCGCATTGTTGCTGTTCTTCGTGCTGATTGACGAGGGGCGGATCATAAGTCCGGCATACCGTCGAGCCAGGGAGCAACGAATACTTCGACTCCGTGGCCGCAGCACGTTGCCGCCGGCTACAGAAGGAGTGGGCAAGTAATGGCGATCACAGTCAAGCGCGTCGGCCGTCCGGTTCCCGAATCCAGCTACCTGAAGGCGACGCTTCAGGGCATGGGCCGCACTTTGAAGTACATGTTCGAGCCCAAGATCACGATCGAGTACCCAGAGCAGCGATGGGAGCTGTCTCCGCGTTGGCGCGGAACGCATCGGATGCTCACCAAGGAGGACGGCAAGGCGCGGTGCGTCGCTTGTGGTCTGTGCCCGAGCATCTGTCCATCCAACTGCATCAAGCTGGTGCCAGGAGAGGACGAGAACGGCAATCGCTACCCGCTCGTCTTCGAGATCGATGAATTCCGGTGCATCTTCTGTGGCTACTGTCAGGAAGTCTGCCCGGAAGACGCGATTCACGTTGGCCAGCACTATGAAAATGCCGAGTACAGTCGCGAAGGTCACGTTTATGACCTCGAGCGTTTGATGGCTCAGACTCACCCGGTTTCCACTCTGTGGGATGCCACCGACCCAAAGGGCGAGTAACGATGGATAATTTCGGACTGTTTTATCAGTTCCACTTTTACCTGTTCGGAGTTATCGCCATCGTCGCGGCAGTGACGTTTGTTACGCGCAAGAGCCCGGTTGCGGCAGCCATGTGGCTTGTCGTCGTCATGTTCTGCCTCGCAGCTGAGTACGTGATGCTCGACGCCCAGTTCATCGCCGCTGTTCAGGTGCTCGTATACGCAGGCGCCATTATGGTGATCTTCATTTTCGTGATAATGCTGCTGAATCTCGGCGAGGCTTCCGACATCACAGATGTCCGGGGCATCTGGGGCAAGCTCCTGGCAGGCTTCGTTGGACTCGTGCTCATCGCCGAGCTCGGCCTTTTGACGAGGACTGGAATTCCGAGTGGCAAGTACGTTGTTGGGCGCGACTATCTCGGGCAGCAGCTGGCCAGGTATGGCGCAGTTGGCGCTGTGGCCAAGCCGCTGTATCAGGATTATGCTCTCGCGTTCGAACTGACCAGTGTAATCCTGCTGGTCGCAATCTCCGGTGCCGTCATTCTCGGGCGAAAGGAGTTTACACGTGCTCGCTGAGTCGCTCGGTCTATCGGCGATTTTATTCGTGATCGGTGTGATTGGCGTTCTGACGCGTCGCAACGCGATCATAATTTTTCTCTGCGTCGAGTTGATGTTCAACGCGGTGAACCTCACCTTCGTGGCGCTATCCCGTTACTACGGGATGGGTGGGCAGGTATTCGTGCTATTCGTGATGACTGTCGCGGCGGCTGAGGCGGCCGTTGGATTGGCAATCATCATATCGATCTTCCGTCACAAGCAGACGGTTGACCTTCGCAACATCAACGTGATGAAAGGGTGATACAAGCGCAAAGCATGGCTGTCTCGGGCGTGCATCCTCTCGCTGCAACAATCGCAGCGTGGATGTGGTTGCTGCCAGTATTTCCGCTGCTCGGCTTCATCATCAATGGCGCCTTCAGCATCATTTCTCACGCGCACATCGGGCCGGCCGATCCAGACATGGGGCACGGTGGCCACGACGATGCATCGGGTGGTGAATCGCACGCCGCAGGCGACCACGAAGATTCGCACGTCGTTGGCAAGCCGCGTTTCGCCAGCATCGTGACGGTTCTCGGGCCTGGCGTCATTTTCCTGTCATTCCTGCTCGCGGTCGGGATGTTCTTCGCGATGCGCGGCGTGGACATGTCGACGCCGTTCGTGCAGCAGTACTGGAGCTGGATGCCAGTCGGTGACCTCAAGCTTGATTTTGCCTTCCAGCTGGACCAGCTCTCCATGGTAATGGTGCTGATCGTGACCGGCGTGAGTACGCTGATTCACATTTTCAGTATCGGCTACATGGGCGATGACGAGGGGTACGCGCGATTCTTCTCGTATCTGAACCTGTTCGTGTTCTTCATGCTGCTGCTGGTGCTGGCGAACAACTACGCGCTTCTATATGTAGGCTGGGAAGGCGTGTCGCTTTGCTCGTACCTGTTGGTCGGTTTCTGGTTCAAGGACAAGATCAACGCGGACGCTGGGAAGAAGGCTTTTCTCGTAAATCGCATTGGCGACGTTGGCCTCCTGACAGGGATCTTCCTGCTCTTTGCCAACCTGGGATCGCTCGACTTCACAACCCTCGCTGCGAGCACTGGCTCATTGCAGGTCGGTGGCGCGTTGGTCACCACCATCTGTCTGTTCCTGTTCTTTGGTTGCACGGGCAAGAGTGCGCAGCTTCCATTGTATGTGTGGCTTCCCGATGCCATGGCCGGCCCGACGCCGGTGTCAGCACTGATCCATGCCGCGACCATGGTCACGGCCGGTGTATATCTGGTTGTCAGGAGTTCCTTCCTCTTCTCGATGGCGCCAATTGCATCGATCACGGTGGCCGTCGTTGGCGCAATCACCGCACTGTTTGCTGCGACGATCGCCATCAAGCAATGGGACATCAAGAAGGTGCTTGCGTATTCCACCGTATCGCAGCTTGGCTACATGTTCATCGGCGTTGGCGTCGGAGCGTATTCTGCTGGCATCTTCCACCTCGCCACGCATGCATTTTTCAAGGGACTTCTTTTCCTTGGCGCTGGTTCAGTGATCTACACGATGCACGCCGCATACCACCACAGCGGAAATCACGCTGACGCGCAGGACATGCGCAACATGGNNACGCACGCGTTCTTCAAGGCGCTGCTCTTCCTCGGCTCCGGCTCGGTGATCTTCGCGATGCACCGCGCGTATCACCACACGGGGAGCCACGAGGATGCGCAGGACATGCGCAACATGGGTGGCCTGCGAAAGGCGATGCCCGTGACGTGGATCATGATGTGGATTGCCACTCTTGCAATCTCAGGCGTTCCTCCGTTCGCGGGCTTCTTTTCCAAGGATTCCATCCTCAACGCGGCCTTCGAGCACTCGAACGACTCGATACTGAGCGGCGCAACGTGGCTCGGCATTTCAGGACACACCGTATTGCTCGGAGTATATGTCCTGGGTCTTGCCGCGGCTCTGCTCACAGCCGTGTACATGACGCGCCTCATGCTCTACACATTCCATGGTCCCACTCGCACCACCGAGACAGAACAGAAGGCCATGAGCGAGGCCCCATGGACGATGACCGGACCAATAGTGGTACTTGGCGTACTCAGCCTCGTCGGAGGTTGGCTGAATCTTCCCGCCATCGCGGCGTTCATCGGACCGTCGGGAGGACTCGACAAGTGGTTGAATCCGGTTGTTGGCAGCGCGACAATAGCGATGACGAACGGAACCGCGGTTGAGGCATCTCGCGGTACCGAGCTCGGACTGATCGGCATCGCGGTTGTCATTGCGATCGGCGGAATTGTCATTGCGCTTCTCGCGTTGAAACCGGCGACTCTGGTGACGAAGGACCAGTCACCGGGCGAGCATGGCTTCGAGAAAGTTCTCGCAGAGAAGTACTATGTTGACGAGATATACGAGGACGGGATTGTTCATCCGGCGTTCATGACTGCCAAGAATGTGTTGTGGCGTGGCCTGGATGTCGGCATCATCGACAATCTTTTTGTGAACGGCTCAGCTGCCGTCGCAAGAGGATTCGCCTGGGTGGGCGCTCAAATCCAGACTGGCAGTACCGGCGTTTACGCATGGGGCATCGCGCTCGGCGCCATCGTAGTTCTCAGTGTCTTCTCCTTCAGGTAAGACTAGCGAATGACAGATTTCCTCAACGGCATCCACTACAACGCGTGGATCCTTCCGGCTCTGCTGATCATTCCGCTGGTCGGCGCACTCCTGGTCGGAGCGCACGGCGCAACCCGTAGCAGTCGCGCGGATGCGGACGCAAATGCTGGCCCCGCGCGGCAGATCGCCTTCTGGACGCTAACTATAGAATTCGTCGTTTCATGCGGACTCTGGTGGTCGTTCAAGATCGGAATGCCCGGCTGGCAGGCGGGTGTCGACTACGCATGGATTCCAGCGTGGGGGGCGCGCTTCTCGGTCGGCATCGACGGCATATCCCTGATGCTCGTGTTGCTCACCACGCTCACAATGCCGCTATCCATTCTCGGTGGATGGACCGCGATCAAGAGCAAGATCCACGCGTATCTGGCCGTTTTGCTCGTTCTCACAACGGCGATGCTTGGCGTTTTCGTTGCACGCGATCTGTTCTTCTTCTATGTCATGTGGGAAATGATGCTCATACCCATGTACCTGATCATCGGTATCTGGGGCGGCCAGCGTCGCATCTACGCGAGTCTCAAGTTCTTCATATACACGACGCTTGGATCGTTGCTCATGCTGGTGGCGGTCATCTACCTCGGCGTACACAATCGCGACGCCGTGACGGGAATACCGAACTTCAGCCTTGACGCAATTATTGCGTCGGGGTCGCTGACACCAAAGGCATCACTCTGGCTCTTCGGCGGGTTCTTTATCGCGTTCGCGATCAAAGTTCCAATGTTTCCCTTTCATACGTGGCTACCGGACGCACACACCGAGGCTCCAACTGCTGGATCCGTGATACTTGCTGGTATCATGCTCAAGATGGGGACGTTCGGGTTCCTTCGATTCGCGCTCCCGCTGTTCCCGGGCGCGTCGATGAATCCCACAGTCCGCGCAATAATCCTGACGCTTGGTGTTATCGGTATCCTGTATGGTGCCCTCGTCGCGTTGGTGCAACCTGATTTCAAGAAAATCGTGGCCTATTCGTCCGTGAGCCACCTCGGCTTCGTCATGCTTGGGATCTTCGCGCTCACCGTCCAGAGTGTGCAGGGCGCACTGCTCGTGATGATCAATCACGGAATCTCGACCGGTGCACTGTTCCTTCTCGTCGGAATGATTTACGAGCGCCGCCATACGAGAATGCTCAGCGATTACGGCGGAATAGCACGGGTCGTCCCGCTGTTCGCCGCGGCGCTGACAATTGTCTCATTCAGCAGCATCGGATTGCCGGGACTCAACGGATTCGTCGGTGAGTTCCTGGTGCTGCTCGGAACCTTCCGCTCGTACCCAGCGTTTGCATTCTTCGCCACGATAGGAATCATCTTCTCAGCATGGTATCTGCTGCGCGCGATTCAGGGAGTGATATTCAACAAGCTGGACAACCCGGACAACGAGCACATTCCGGACTTGAACTGGCGTGAGATCGGGCTCCTGACGCCGCTGATCGCATGCATGATATGGATCGGCGTGTATCCAGCACCAATCCTTCGACGCATGCAGGCTTCAGCGGAACAGGTCGTTCGCACGGTGCAGTCAGCCGCGCTCAATGGCCCTCAGCGCGTCTCGACTCTCAAGGGCGGGGAATAGAAAGTGGCGTTCGATCTTTCGCATCCGATGCAGCTGATCGCCGCGCTCGCGCCTGACATCGTCATCATGGTCGGTGCAATGGTCCTGATGCTTGTCGCGGCCTGGGGCTCCGAATCCACGGAGCGTCAGCGCAGGGTCGGAGTGGCCGCGATAGGCGTGTGTGTGATCTCGGCGCTGTCCATCATCTATTTCATGGTCACACACGCGAGCGCTGGTGGCGGTGTCATCGCGGTGGACAACTTCCGGTGGATAGTCGATCTGATCCTGCTTGCGGCTACCGCAGGCACGATCGCGCTGATGCTCGACTACAACGCTCGCGAGATGATCCTGCCCGCAGAGGCGCATACACTCGTATTGCTCTCCACCGCCGGCATGATGATGCTGGCAGCCGCCCGTGATCTGACTATTGTATTCCTCGGCATCGAACTGATGTCGATTGCGCTTTACATCCTTACCGGCATGAACCGCCGCAGCGAAAAATCCGCGGAGGGCGCGATCAAGTACTTTCTGCTTGGAGCGTTTTCAACCGGCTTCCTGCTTTATGGGATCGCGCTTGTCTACGGTGCTACGGGAACGACCAACCTGACCTTGATTGGTGAGCGCATAACGGCGGGACAGGTGATGTCCACGCCGATGCTGTTCGTTGGAATTGGCCTCCTCCTGATCGGCTTTGCCTTCAAGGTCGCGCTGGCACCGTTTCACATGTGGGCGCCCGACGTGTACGAGGGCGCTCCAACTCCGATCACTGCCTACATGGCCGCCGCAGTCAAGGCAGCAGCGTTTGCAGCGTTCCTGCGTGTCTTTTTCGAAGCGTTTGGCGGCTCAGCCGTCGTCTGGCACATCGCCATCTGGTGGCTCGCTGCGGTCACCATGGTTGTCGGTAACGTCATAGCGCTCGCATCCAGGAACATCAAGCGCATGCTGGCCTATTCGAGTATCGCCCATGCAGGCTACATCCTGGTGCTACTCGCAACGGGACAGGCACTGGGTAGCTCCGCATTCCTTTTCTACATCGTCGCATACACACTTGCTACGTTCGGTGCATTCGGTGTTGTGGTTGCGCTCGGACAGGCCGGTGAGCCGAATCTGAACATCGATGATTACGCCGGATTGTGGACTGTTCGCCCATGGTTGTCCGTTTCCATGGGCGTCTGCATGCTGTCATTGCTCGGCTTTCCGATTTTCGGGGGCGCTGGTTTCTTTGCGAAATGGTATGTCATCCAGGCTGCACTTCAGTCGGCAGCACCGCAGACTCGTCTGGCTGTCGTCCTCGTTCTCACGAGCGTGATATCATGCGGCTACTACATGTACGTCGTGCTTGTGATGTTCATGAAGCCGCGCGCCGCGGCTGAGACAGTCAGTGACCCGGCCAGTGTTGGCTCGGCTACGCGTTGGGTTATCGGCCTATCAACCGTGATTCTACTTGTGCTTGGAATTTTCCCGAATTCGCTCGTCTCACTGACACAGCAACCAGGCTCCTACCTCAAGCCAGCGCAGGTGGCCGGAGTAGTCCACCGGTGAATCTCATTCGCGAAATATTTCGCGAGTACGACATCCGTGGAATCACAGACACTCAGCTAACCCCCGATGTGGCACGCCTGGTAGGGCGTGCGTTTGCGGCGCTGCTCCTGGAACGAGGCATTCACGGAACCGTTGCTGTCGGCCGCGATAACCGGCCGAGTGGCGATGGGTTGCACCGCGAACTGGTAGCCGGACTGCTGGAGTGTGGCGTCAACGTCGTGGATATCGGGATCGTTCCGACGCCGGTGGCGTATTGGGCGCAACACAATCTCGATGTCGTCGCGGGCATCCAGATCACTGGCTCGCACAACCCACCGGAATACAATGGGTTCAAGCTGGGGATGGACAGGGCGTCTATCTACGGCGAATCCATTCAGCGTGTCTATCAAATCGCTGCAGCAGGTGCCTTCCCGAGTGGAAAGGGAAGCATCCGCGAGGAAGCAGTTATCGATCGCTACATCGACGATGTCGTCAAGCGCGTTGGTAGAATATCCCGCCCGCTTCGCATCGCTGTGGATGCCGGCAACGGTGTCGGCGCGCTTGTCGCTCCCATGCTATTCCAGAAACTCGGCGTTGAAACGACATGCCTGTTCTGCGAAAGCGACGGTACGTTCCCGAATCATCACGCTGATCCGACTGTTCCGGCGAATCTGGAAGACCTCGTCGCGGAAATGCACAGGAGTCGATACGATTTCGGCGTTGCCTTCGATGGCGATGCCGACCGCATCGGACTGATCGAGCAGTCAGGTGACATCATCTGGGGCGACTACCTCCTGATTCTCTACGCGCGCGACGTGCTGACGCGCGTGGCCGGCGCGCCGATAATATTCGACGTGAAGTGCTCGCAAGCGCTGCCGGAGGCAATAGAGAAGGCTGGGGGTATCCCGATAATGTGGAAGACCGGCCACTCGCTCATCGAGGAGAAGATGCACGAGATGCACTCTCCCCTGGCCGGTGAGATGTCGGGCCACATGTACTTCGAAGAGGGCTGGTACGGCTTCGATGACGCACTCTACGGCGCTGCGCGCCTGCTGCGGATAGTTGCAGATTCCGGAAAGGCCCTGCACGAGCTCCTCGCGGACGTACCGCGCTTCGTCTCCACACCAGAGATCCGCGTTGACTGCGCTGACGACCTGAAGTTCCAGGTTGTGAGCGATGCAGTTGAATATTTCGGAGCCAGGTACAAGACGAACGACGTTGACGGTGTGCGCATTCAGTATCCTGATGGTTGGGGGCTCATTCGCGCTTCCAACACTCAACCGGTAATCGTGCTGAGGTTTGAGGCACGCACGAAGACGCAGCTCGACGCGATACGCGCGGAGATAGAGGGATGGCTTACGCAGCGCGGCGTCCATATTTAACGTGACCCGGGGCCAGCGGCTCGCAGCCATCCTTGGCGTCGCTGGGGCAATTCTCCTGATCGGGCGCACCGCCGCGGTCGTGTACTCGAATCGAGAGTGGTACATCGACATCGGCGCCGCATCCGTCTGGAATTCGCGCGTTGTGGCTACCGCATGGATCTTCGGTACTGCGATCGTCATCGGAGTGGTTTTTGCGTGGCTGAACGTATCGGCAGTCAGACGATCTGTGGTCGCGTTGATAGTCCCCAAGCGACTCGCCAATGTTGAATTCGGCGAGGAAGTCCCGTCGTCGAGACTTCGAGCACTCACCGCAGCCGTGAGCTTGGGAATTGCGGTCGTCAGCCTCGTCGCGGTTCCGTCGTGGACTACGCTCGCGCTGTGGCGATCGGACATAGTCTTTGCAGAAACCGACCCGTACTTCACGCTCGACCTGAGTCACTTTGTCAGCTGGCTTCCAGTCGAAATCAGCGCGTATCAGTGGAGTCTCGCACTTTTCGCGATTACCGCAATCCTGGTAGTCGCGCTGTACGCACTGACGCCGAGCCTCAACTGGGATCAGCATGGGCTGCATGTGACACCGTACGTCAGACGTCACATGAGCGTGCTCGGTGCACTGCTGCTTCTGTTCGCTGCGTGGGGATTTCGCCTCGATGCGTTTCGCGAGCTGATCCACGGCAGCGGAGTCGACGGCGTGCTGACCCGTACCGACCATGTCTGGTTGATCCCGACGTATCTCGCACTATCGCTGGTAAGCATCGGTGCAGCGGTTGTCCTGCTCGTCGCGGGATGGACGGGCCAGATCACGACGGCACTCGCCAGCGTGAGCGTGGTGATCGTCGGAGCGATCGGATCCCAGGTCTTCGGTCCGTGGATTTCCGCGCGCATCGCCGCCGATCCCGCGAACGCGGCCGCAGAACGTCCGTACGCGGAGACGCGCAGCGGCTTCAATTCGCGCGCGTTTCCGCGCGAACCTGTCCCGCCGTCCATCCGGTTTATTGCGGACTCCACTCTGCTCGCGAATGCTGGCCAGGTGCAGGTCCGCGGCGGGTTGCAGGACATGGTGTTTCCCGGCGCGTCCGGTCCCGCTATCGTCCCCGACGCAGCCATGATCATACGTGCGCCCCGTCTTGGCAGCGGCACTGCGCGCCTGATGCACGCATGGTCGGAACAGAATCCGCACCTTCTTTCGGGTGACCTCAAGTCGAGCGACGCATTCGTGCGTATCCGGGATGTTCGAGCTCGGGTCGCCGCCATCGCCCCCATCTTCGCGATGTCCGGGACGATCGGCGCAATCCCGACGTCGCGAGGTATCCTCTGGCTCGTGGACCTGTACAGCGCGAGCCAGACGTATCCACTGAGCGCACCGCACCAACTCTACAAGTCACGAATCACATACCGACATCATATCGCAACTGCATACGTCAGTGGCGGAACCGCGGCTACGGTGATCGTACCCGATTCGATCCTGGATCCAGTCGCGCGTGCCTGGTTCGAGAGTCACCCTGGGCGGTACATCGCACCGCGCGTACCGGCTGCCATGATCACACCACCGGCAACACAGCCCGAAGTGCCGGTGCCGTCATCTGCACAGGATAAGCTGTTCCACCAGAACGTCGCTCGCATATACGACAGAATGCGCAGCGCGCTCGACTCTGGGGACCTGCGGGCCTTTGGCTCGGCGTTCGATTCTCTTGGACAAATCATTCGGAGGCGACGCTGACCCACGCAGAACGAAGAACCGCTGTCATTGCGCTCGGCGGCAATGCGCTTTCACCCGCGGGTGAACGGTCCACCATTTTTGATCAGTTCAGGCATACGCGCGAGAGCCTCGGGCCAATCGTGGCGCTTGCACGCGATGGCTGGGATGTCTGCATCGTACACGGCAACGGACCGCAAGTTGGCGATGAGCTTGTCCGTAATGAGGAGGCTCGCGCGAGTGTTGAACCGCTTCCGCTTGGAGTGCTTGTTGCGGCAACAGCCGGATGGATCGGCTACATGATTCAACAGTCACTTGAAAACGCGCTACGCGCGTCGGGTAGCGATCGTCGCGTCGTCACTGTGCTCACACAGGTAGTCGTTGGTCGGGATGATCCTGCATTGTCGAACCCCAGGAAATTCGTGGGACACGAACTCTCGCCAGAGCGCGCGACCGAGCTCGCCGCGCATGGCCTTGCGACCGCGGCTGATGGGAATGGACGCGTGCGGCGAGTCGTGGGAAGTCCCATTCCGACCGAAGTCCACGAGGAAGCTATCATCCGCGGATTACTGGACGAGGGGGTCATTGTAGTTGCTTGTGGCGGCGGTGGCATCCCGGTTTACAGGGATGCCGAGGGCGCGTTGGAGGGTGTGGACTGCGTAGTGGACAAGGATCTGGCTGCCGCAGCGCTCGCTGGGGGAATAGGGGCCGATCTGTTCATGATTCTGACCGACGTCGACGCAGTCTACGCGGACTGGGGGAAGGCCACTCAGAGACCGCTCTCTCGACTCTCCGTGGCTGAAGTTGCCCAGTTGGACCAGAACGCTGCGTTTGGAGAGGGAAGCATGGCCCCCAAGGTCCGCGCTGCGGCGAAGTACGTGCGCCAGACCGGCGGTCGTGCCATTATTACAGAGCTTTCGCGCGGCAGCGACGCCGTCGCGGGACACGCGGGGACGGAGATCGTTCCTGCCTAGATGCGCTTGGCCAGAGGCCAGGCTATTACCGGAGCCAAATTGAATATCCACGAATATCAGGCGAAAGAGATTTTTCGCTCGCACGGGGTTCCGATCCCGCCGGGCGATGTTGCCACCACGCCGGAGGAAGCCGAATCGATCGCCCGTCAGTTCGGCGGGACGGTCGTTGTGAAGGCCCAGGTGCACGCCGGAGGCCGCGGCAAGGCGGGCGGCGTAAAGCTCGCCAAGACAGCTCAGGAGGCGAAAGACGTCGCTTCAAAAATCCTCGGCATGAAGATCAAGGGCATTACAGTCGAGAAAGTCCTTGTGACACCGGCCGCAGACATCGCGACGGAAGCATATGTCGGAATCATTCTGGACCGCGTCTCCAAGAAGCCGGTATTCATGGTGAGCCCGGCTGGCGGCATCGAAATCGAGGAAGTCGCTGCGACGACCCCAGAGAAGATCATGCGCCTGCCGATCGACTCCCGGTACGGCCTGCGAGGGTACCAGGCCATGGAGCTTGGGTTCTTCCTCTATTCCGACGTGAAGCAGGTTCGCGCCGCAGCGACGATCATGCAGGATCTCTATCACGCCTTCATGGATAGCGGCGCGTCACTCGCCGAAATCAACCCGCTCGTTACGACGCCCGCAGGCGAAGTGCTCGCGCTCGACGCAAAGATGGTAATCGATGACAACGAGCTCGCTCGCCGCCCAAGCATAGCAGCACTTCGCGATGAATCATCCGAAGATCCCAGCGAAGTTGCCGCACGCCAGGCCAATCTCACATTCATCAAGCTGGATGGAAACGTCGGCTGTATTGTGAACGGTGCAGGCCTCGCAATGGCAACCATGGATCTCGTGAAGTACTACGGCGGCGACCCCGCAAACTTTCTCGACATTGGCGGCTCCAGTAACCCGGAGAAGGTTGTGAGTGCGTTGCGCATCATTACGAGCGACCCGAACGTGAAGGCAATTCTGTTCAACATCTTCGGAGGCATTACGCGCACCGATGACGTTGCAAACGGAATCGTCACTGCCACCAAAGCGAACCCGCTCAAGGTGCCTATCGTGATACGTCTCACCGGCACCAACGAAGAGATCGCCGTGAAGATTCTTACAGCAAACGGATTCAGCGCAATGACGGATATGGACGAAGCGGTGAAGAAGGCGGTTGCACTCGCGACTGGGAAGGCCGCATGAGCATCTTCATCGATGACAACACCCGCCTCGTGGTGCAGGGAATCACCGGGCGCGACGGATCGTTCCACAGCAAGCAGATGATGGAGTACGGCACACACGTGGTGTCCGGTGTCACTCCAGGCAAGGGCGGTCAGAAATTCGAGAACAGTGTTCCGATCTTCAATACGGTGTACGAAGCAGTGCGCGAGACGGGCGCGAATACGAGCGTCATCTACGTTCCTCCTGTTGGCGCCGCCGACGCGATGATGGAGGCCGCCGACGCAGGCATCGAGCTGGTCGTCTGCATCACCGAGGGCGTTCCCGTGCTCGACATGACCTTCGTGTATCCATTCATGAAGGAGAAGGGTGTTCGCCTGCTCGGCCCCAACTGTCCGGGATTGATTTCGCCGGGCAAATCGAAGGTAGGCATCATACCTGGCCGAATCTGTACGCCGGGCCCCATCGGGCTCGTGAGCCGCTCGGGCACGCTCACGTACGAGCTGGTCTACCAGATGACGCGCGCAGGCATGGGCCAGACGACCTGCGTCGGTATTGGCGGAGACCCGATCAACGGCACCAACTTTATCGACTGTCTCTCTGCATTCGAGAGAGATCCCGACACGACAGCCGTTGTAATGATCGGTGAGATTGGTGGAACCGATGAGCAGGAAGCTGCAAAGTTCGTGAAGGAGAAGATGACGAAGCCCGTAGTCGGATTCATCGCTGGCCAGACCGCACCGCCGGGTCGCCGCATGGGACACGCTGGTGCAATCATTTCCGGTTCATCCGGAACGGCGCTTGAGAAGATGCAGGCATTTGAGGAACACGGCCTTGGCGTCGCCGAGCGACCGATCGATGTTGTTGGACTTCTAAAGGAGCGAATGAAGTAAATGGCTGGCGACTACACACTCACGATCATCAAGCCCGACGCATTCAACTCGGGAAAGGCGGGGAAGATCACCGCCCACCTCGAGCAGCAGGGCTTCAAGATTCGCGCAGCGCGAGTCATGCATCTGACCGACGCGGAAGCTGGTGAGTTCTACGCAGTCCATCGCGAGCGGCCGTTTTATGCGTCGCTCTGCAACTTCATGACCTCCGGACCGTGCATGCCGATGGTTCTTGAAAAGACGGATGCAGTTGCAGCGTTGCGCGTTGCGATCGGTGCGACAGACCCTGCTGAAGCCGACGCCGGGACGGTTCGCAAGCTGTTCGCGGAGTCCAAGGAGCGGAATGCGATTCATGCATCCGATTCCGATGACAACGCGGCGCGCGAAGCACGGTTCTTCTTCTCGGAGAGCGAGATAATTCGAGCTCGTTGATGCTGCACTTGGAGCACGGATAGTTTTACCGATCTGGCACGTAAACCGTTTGGAAACGGAGCGTGCCAGACGTTCTTTCACGACCGGAGATCCAACGATGGACCCTGGCTACGTCATCAGCAACGCGATTTCCAGCCTCGCAGTGGTCCTGAGCCTCGGGATCGCTGGTTGGACAATAGTTGCGTTTACACGGGCTCGGCGCGGAAAGGTGATTGCAGGCAGCCCCTCCCCAGAGTTGTTGCAGCCGGTGGAGCAGCGCCTTCAGAGGCTGGAGCAGACCACCGAGGCGATCGCGCTTCAGGTCGAGAGAATCGCCGAGGGCCAGCGCTTTGTCACGAAGCTTCTTTCCGACGCTGAACATCAGCCGCCCCGGCTCGCGGGACCGCGTTAAGCTGAGCGCCGAACCAGGCCGCCCAGCGCTGATCGCTTCTGACGGCGGGAGCGCAGGCCCCGCCGTTGCACCTGGCTCCCCATCTGGCTATCTTACGTGGCTATGCTGTCCTTTGACATCCGTACGTTGGAGTCGACGGCCGCCCAGGTCGCAGGTGACCTTCAGGCCGACGATCCCATCTGGAATGCGGCCGATCCGCGCCCTCTTGAGGCGGTTCACGTCGAAGGACGCTTTTCCAGCGCCGGTAATGGCCGCTTCTACTTCAGCGGTCGCTTCTCGGGCTCTGTAACGCTGGAATGCCGCAAATGCTTGACCGAAGTTACGCGGGATGTCGCCGAGGATGCACATTTCCTCTTCGCGCCAACCGACGATCCGACAACAGAAGATGACCCGGACGTGTTCACATACGATCCCGGTGCTCATCAGCTCGACATAAAGCCTGCTGTACGCGAAGGATGGCTCCTCTCGGTGCCAGCGTTCGTAGATTGCAGGGAGGACTGTAAGGGGCTCTGCCTCACTTGCGGTGCCGACCTGAACAACGGAACTTGTAATTGCGAGCCCGTTGCCGCCGATGCCCGTTGGGACTCCTTGCGCCAGACGCGCAATGAATTCCAAGCCTGAAACCTGACCTAGAAGCCGTCCCATGGCCGTCCCGAAACGCCGTATATCCAAGCAGCGCAAGCGCCTCCGCAACACCGCGAAGGGTGCGCCCGTTACTGCTCTCCAGAAGTGTCCGCAGTGCCAGGCTATCAAACGCCCGCACCATGTGTGCGAGGAATGTGGCTATTACGGCGGAAAACAAAGAGTAGCCGCTAAGGGCGCCTAGTTGGCCCGCATCGCGTTAGACGCGGTGGGGGGCGACTTCGCCCCCGGCGCCCCAGTTGAGGGTGCACTGATGGCGCTCGCTGAGCTGGACCGGTCCCATACCATCCAGCTCGTGGGCCGCCACGATCTCATAGAGAGCACGCTCGTTTCAATGCTCGCCGGCAAGTACGCTGGGCTCGCTCAGCAGCGTAGTCGGCTTTCCATCGTCGATGCCCCAGAGGCTATCGACATGTCCGAAAAGCCAATGGCCGCGTTGCGTGCTAAACCACGCAATTCCATGACGATAGGGCTCTCACTTCAAGTAAAAGGTGAGTCTGATGCCTTCGTGTCCGCTGGCAGCACGGGAGCGCAGATGGCCGCGTCAACCTTGCTCCTCAAGCTGATGCCGGGCCTCCGTCGTCCCGCAATCGCCACTCTCTTCCCAACCGCCAATCGCCCAGTGGTTGTTCTCGACTGCGGTGCAAATGTCGATTGTTCAGCCCGTGAATTGTTACAGTTCGCGTGGCTTGGCGGCGTCTACGCGGAATGCATTCTTGGTCGCGATAACCCGGCGATCGGTCTCCTCAGCATTGGGGAGGAGCCCGAAAAGGGAAACGCGGTTGTGAAGGAGGCGAACGCGCTGTTCGCGGCTGCTGACTTCAATTTCATGGGCAACGTCGAAGGTCGTGATCTGCCAGCCGGTGGAACCGATCAAGGCGCTCTCGATGTGGTCGTCTGCGATGGCTTCGTGGGTAACGTTGTGCTCAAGTTCTATGAAGCCGTGACGCCAATGATCGTCGGACTCATCCAGAAATCCTGCGGAATAGAACCCGCCACCCTGGCGCGGTCTCTTGGCCAACTCGACTACTCGGAACACGGCGGCGCACCGCTGCTCGGAGTCCGTGGCGTCAGCATCATCTCCCACGGCAAATCGTCGCCTCGCGCCATCATGAACGCGATCAAGGTTGGCGTTCGAGCAGTGGACAGCGGGATGAACAATCTCATGACCGAACGTCTTGCGGCTTCGGAGCAGAAGCACCAGACGGCCGAGGCATCATGATACCCACCATTGCGCGCATCACCGGAACCGGTCGAGGACTCCCGGCCCGGATCTTCACCAACGATGACTTCGCTTCGATCGGCGTCGAGACGTCCGATGAATGGATCGTGGAGCGCACCGGAATTCGCGAACGACGCATCGCTGCTGAATCCGAGACGACCTGCTGGATGGCTGCAGCTGCGTCCCGCAGCGCAATGTCGAAGGCTGGCGTTACATCCGGCGAGATCGATGTGATCATCCTGAGCACCGCGACACCGGACAGGCTGCTACCGGCGACCGCCGTGGATCTCCAGGCTGAACTTGGCGCCACGCGCGCGGCCGCCTTTGACGTGTCTGCCGCATGCTCAGGGTGGCTTTATGGCCTCACGATCGCCGAGGGAATGATTGCGTCTGGCGCAATCGATACGGCGCTTGTTGTGGGCGCAGAGAAGATGAGCGCAATCATCGACTGGACTGATCGCTCAACCTGCGTGCTGTTCGGCGACGGCGCGGGCGCTGTAATCGTACAGCGCAACAAGGCCGGCGAGAAAGCAGGCATACTCTCGACGTTCATGCGAAGCGACGGCTGCCTGGCGGACTTGCTGTACCGCCCGCATGGTGGTGCCGCCCATCCGATGACTAAGGAAATCGTCGAAAATCGCAGTCACCTGGTCAGGATGGCCGGCCGCGAAGTCTTCAAGCATGCGGTGCGCGAGATGAGCGAGGCCGCCGACCGCGCGCTCGATTCCGCGAAGCTTCGCGGCGCCGATATCGATCTTCTGGTCCCGCACCAGGCCAACAAACGCATCATCGAGGCGACTGCCAAACATGCCGGCATCCCAATGAGCAAGGTGTACGTCAACGTCGATCGGTTTGGCAACACATCTTCAGCATCCATCCCGATCGCCCTCGACGAGGTCATCGAGAAGAAGATCGTCGGCCCCGGTTCAACAGTAATGATGGTCGCATTCGGCGCCGGATTCACATGGGCGTCTGCGATCATCCGCTTGTAGGCTCACGCGCGCCATCGCAAGATTATGAACGTTATCCTACTTTTCCCTGGGCAGGGATCACAGACGCCAGGGATGGGCAGAGAACTCGCAGCGGCGTTCCCAAGTGCGAGAGAGACTTTTGAGCACGTTGATGACGTGCTCGCTTTCCCGCTCAGCAGGCTCTGCTTCGACGGCCCCGCCGAAGAGCTCACGCTCACCAATAACGCGCAGCCCGCACTTTACACGCACGGAGCTGCGGCCTGGGCTGCGGTTCGCGACATGCTGTCGAGCAGGGTGGTCGCCGCGGCAGGCCATTCGCTCGGCGAATTAACCGCCCATAGCGCTGCTGGCACCTTCACACTCGCCGCCGGCGCGAACCTCGTGCGAAAGCGCGGTAACGCAATGCGCGACACTGGGTCGGAGCGGCCCGGTACGATGGCGGCCATTCTCGGAAGACTCGCGACTCCAATTGACGATATCTGTGCACAGGCGACGCGCGAAGCGGGGCTGGTGGTGCCCGCTAATTACAACACGGACGAACAGGTTGTAGTGTCGGGAGAGATCGCCGGCGTCGAGCGGGCGATGGGACTTGCAAAGGCTGCGGGTGCCAAACGCGTGCTGCGGCTGTCGGTAAGCGGTGCATTTCACTCACCTTTGATGGAGCCGGCCGAGCTGGCGTTCAGCGGTGCGATTGCCGAGACAAGCTTCTCCGAACCCAACTTTCCCGTTTACGCGAACGTAACCGCAAAGCCAGTCACTGCGGCGGCGGACGCCCGTGCGTTGCTTTTGCGCCAGCTGACGTCACCGGTGCGTTGGTCAGACGAAGTGCGTGCCTTATCCGCCGCGTATCCTGACGCGCTGTATGTTGAGTTGGGTCCCGGGAATGTGCTTTCAGGCCTGGTGTCCCGGCTCGTCGCTGGCGCACACACAATCGCTGTCGGCGCGCCCGCCGATGTGGACAAGCTTGCCGAGACCCTCGGATGACAATTCAGATCGATCTGACTGGACGGAAAGCACTCGTCACGGGAAGCACGCGGGGCATCGGCAAGTCGATCGCGGCGACCCTGGCTGATTGTGGCGCGCGCGTGGCAGTCGTGGGACGGGAGTTGGCGCGCAGTCAGGAAGTCGCCGCCGAGATTGGCCGCGGTGCGCAGGGCTTCGCCGCCGACGTGAGCGATGTCGCCTCCGTGGTAAAGCTCGTGGCCGACGTCGAGGCCGCGTTTGGTGGTGTGGATATACTCGTTAACAATGCCGGCCTGACGCGCGACAATCTCATAATGCGCATCAAGGAAGATGATTGGAATACCGTGATCGACACCAATCTTCGTGGCGCGTTCGTGGCAACGAAGGCAGTGACACGCGGAATGATGAAGCGGCGCTGGGGTCGCATTATCAACATCACGAGCATCGTTGGGATCATCGGCAATCCGGGTCAGGTCAACTATGCCGCAAGCAAGGCTGGACTGATCGGCCTTACGAAGTCGGTCGCAAAGGAGCTTGCCTCGCGAAATATCCTTTCCAACGCGATTGCGCCGGGCTTCATTGAAACCGAAATGACCGCCGCAATGACGCCGGATGCTCGCTCGGCGATGGCGGCTCAGATCCCGCTGGAGCGCCTCGGCGCTCCTCTGGACGTAGCAGGCGCCGTCGCCTTCCTCGCATCCGACCTCGCCTCTTACATCACCGGGCAGGTCCTGGTCGTCGACGGGGGGCTCACCTGACGCCCCTGCGGGATGTCGGCAAAACTGCCAGCCAGCCAACACCCGCATGACGGAGCTGAGTGTCAAATTGGTACCCCACATGTCGCCAGTACTGGCTACCGAGCTACCCGGCCAGAGTTAAATTGTAACGTTACCCCCCAACTGTACGAGGATCAGCATGGCCGACAATTCGGAGAAGGTAAAGGACATTATCGCCAACGAGCTTGGCGTGGAGCGCGAGAAGCTTTCAGATGGTGCGTCGTTCATCGACGACCTCGGCGCTGACAGCCTCGACATTGTTGAGCTTGTCATGGAGTTCGAGAAGGAATTCAACATCGAGATTCCCGATGAAGATGCGGAGAAGCTCCGTACTGTCGGCGACGCACTTGCGTATCTGAACGGAAAGGTCGCTGCGTAATGGCGCGTAGGGTCGTCGTTACCGGAATGGGCTTGGTCACGCCCGTCGGCAACTCGGTGGCGGCGACTTGGGATGCACTGATTGCCGGTACCTCCGGCGTGGCGCTGATCACAAAGTTCGACGCTTCCAAGTTTCCGGTACGATTCGCTGCTGAAGTCAAGAACTTCAATCCCGGCGAGTACATGGACCGGAAAGAAGTGAAGCGCTCGGACATCTACGCGCAATACGCTGTTGTCGCCGCGAAGATGGCGATGACAGATGCTGGGCTTGGCAAGGCCGGGGAGGGCGGGCTCGATCCCGATCGCATCGGCGTCATCATCGGCTCCGGCATCGGCGGACTCAAGAGCTTTGAAGAACAGCACGATGTGTATCGAGAGCTGGGTCCAAGCAAGATCAGCCCGTTTTTCATACCGATGTTCATCTCGGATATCGCCGCGGGTATCGTGTCCATGAATTTCAACGCAAAGGGCCCCAATTACGCGACGGTATCAGCTTGCGCAACATCCGCTCACGCAATCGGCGATGCCTTTCGCACCATCCAGTACGGTGACGCGGATGTCATGATCACCGGAGGGGCTGAAGCGGCTGTCACGCCAATGGCGATTGGTGGATTCGCCAACATGAAGGCTCTCTCCGAACGCAATGACTCACCGTCTACCGCGTCACGCCCGTTCGACGCAACACGCGACGGATTCGTAATGGGCGAGGGCGCTGGGATCGTTATCCTCGAAGAGTTGGAGCACGCGATCGCACGCGGCGCCACGATCTACGGTGAGATTGTCGGCTACGGTGCCACAGGTGATGCGTATCATCTGACTGCACCAGCGCCAGATGGAGAGGGCGCACAGCGCGCGATGAAGCGCGCCATGCGCGATGCAAAGCTGGAACCGAAAGATGTGCAGTATATCAACGCCCACGGCACCTCAACACCCGCAAACGATCTCAACGAAACACGCGCCATCAAGGCCGTCTTTGGCGACGCCGCGAAAAACATCAACGTCAGCTCCACCAAGTCAGCTACTGGTCATATGCTCGGCGCTGCGGGTGCAGTTGAGTTCGTCATCTGCACGCTCGTAGTGGACAATGGCATCATCCCGCCCACGATCAACTACGAGCATCCCGACCCCGAACTTGATCTGAATTTCACGCCAAACATTGCCGTGAAGCGCAACGTTACGGCGGCGATAAGCAACAGCTTCGGTTTCGGTGGCCACAATGCCTGTCTCGCGGTGAGGCGTTACAAGCCGTAGCACGCGAACTGCATTGGAGGCGGACATAGCGGTATCTTTTATGAACCTATGCATCATCGGACCGTCATCCGCAGCAGCAGTTCACCTCTGAACGCGAAAAGCGCCGCGTGAGCGCCCATTCCGGGATCGGCTACGACTCGCATCGCTTCAAACAGGGCGGACCGCTCGTGCTGGGCGGTGTGCAGATACCGGCTGACGTTTCACTGGTCGGTCACTCTGATGCGGACGCCGTCGCCCACGCCGTGACCGATGCTGTACTGGGAGCCGCTTCCGCTGGAGATATCGGCGCGCTCTTCCCCGACACCGATGCATCCAACAGGAATCGCGACTCGATCGATATGTTGCGTCTCGCCGTCGGCGCAGTGCAGAAGCTGGGTTACGTCGTGGTGAATGTCGATGCCACGGTAATCGCAGAGATGCCTAGAATCGGGCCGCACGCAGCCGCGATGCGTAATCGCCTCGCGGACGCTCTCGGAGTCGATGCGAGATGTGTAAGCGTCAAGGGAAAGACGAACGAAGGAATGGGTTGGATTGGACGCGGCGAAGGCATCGCGTGCATCGCGGTCGCCACACTTTCCAATGACAGTTGAATCCGCGCGCGAGACGATCTCTCGCGCTTTCTGGCTGGGGCCGTTCGGTGACTTTCTCGCACTGGAGGATGGTGCGTCACCACGCACGGTCGAAGCGTACGGCCGGGACCTTGCGCGCTTCGCGGACTATTCACTGACAAAGGGCGCGCACGCGCCCCAGGAAGTAGGTTCGACTACACTGCGGTCGTACGTGTATCATCTGAAAGATCTTGGCCTTGCGCCGTCGTCTATCCGTCGCAACATCTCGGCACTGCGCACCTACTACAAGTTCCTGATCAACGAAGGTCACGTCGTGCGCGATCCGAGCGAGCGCCTTGAAACGCCGCGACGCGGGCGCGAGCTCCCGGACGTGCTGAGCGTTGACGAAGTTACGAAACTCATCGAAACTCCGTCGCTGGACGAACCACTCGCATTCCGTGATCGCGCGATGCTTGAGCTCGCGTATGGCGCTGGTCTTCGTGTTGGCGAGTGGATTACGATCAGCGTGCGCGATCTTATGCTGGATGAGTCGCTCGTCCGCGTATTCGGGAAGGGAGCCAAGGAGCGCCTGGTCCCCATCGGTCGCAAGGCGCTTGGTGCCGTGGCGATCTACCTGCGCGAACTGAGACCGAAACTTGAAAAGGGCTCGGGGGAGGGGATCCTTTTCCTCAACGCGCGAGGCGAGCCGATGACACGCATGGGTGCCTGGAAGATTCTCCGCAAGCACGTGGAAGCGAGCGGAATCACCAAGCACGTCACTCCGCACACGCTCAGGCATTCGTTTGCAACCCATCTCCTCGAAGGTGGTGCGGATCTCCGGGCGGTACAGGAAATGCTTGGTCACGCAGACATCTCCACAACCCAGATCTACACGCACGTGGATCGCGAATACCTGCGGTCCGTACACAAACAGTTTCACCCGCGCGAGCGGCTCTCGGATGTGGACCGGCCATGATACTTGTGATAGACAACTATGATTCGTTCACATACAACCTCGTGCAGTATCTGGGCGAGTTGGGCGCCGAAGTCTCTGTGCGCCGAAACGACGAGATTCCGGCTTCAGCCATAGCCGCAATGCACCCACGCGGGATAGTCCTCTCACCGGGCCCAAGAACCCCAGCCGAGGCGGGGATTACGCTCGAGGTGATTCGGCAATACGGCGCGTCCATCCCGATTCTGGGCGTTTGCCTTGGGCAGCAGGCCATCGGTGCTGCATACGGTGGCCGAGTGGTGCGTGCTGCGCACCTGATGCATGGCAAGACATCGGAAGTCCGGCACTCCGGTACAGGCATCTTCGCCGGCCTGCCTGACCCCCTTCGCGTCATGCGATATCATTCACTGACGGTAGAGCGCGAATCGCTTCCGGCGGATCTTGAGATCACGGCGTGGAGCGAAGAGGATCCGACCGAAGTGCACGCGCTGCAGCATCGCACGCACCCCGTATATGGCGTCCAGTTTCACCCGGAATCAGTACTGACAGACGGCGGCAAGCAACTGCTCAGCAATTTCCTGAACCTCACGCAATGACTCGACTCAGGCTGGTCCGCCTAATCACCTGCCTCACCTTCGCAGCGCTCGCCGCGCCAACGGTCGATGCGCAAGTTCAGGTGGACTTCCCACTGAGTATCAGCAATCTGCCGTCATATGATCGGGTGAACGGCCTGTCGCTTCCGTTTGGGCCAACGATCACGTTTGGTGACGGCGAACGACTCGTCGTGACGCCAGTGATCACGTATCGTTCGCAGTTGGGGAAAATTGATCCATCGCTATCCGTAGTCGGACAGTTGACGAGTGACTCCACACTCGGAATCACGCTCACGGGGGCGCGTGGCACCTTTACGAACGATGACTGGATCCGCTCCAATCTGCTTAACTCGCTCGTCTCATTCGGCCTTGGACACGATTCGCGCAATTACTTCCGTGCAGATCGTGGCGAGGCACGCCTTACGTCGGCGCTGCATCTTCCCATCGACGTAGCGACGATTTTCGCGGGCGTCAGAACAGAGCGTGACTGGTCCACCGGCTGGCGAAGCGGGAGCAACGTGGGACCACTCAGCATTCTCGGGAGACGCGATAGCGTGGACGGCATCCAGCGGCCGAATCCGCTCATAAATGCGGGGCATATCACGTCGGTGATCGCTGGAGGCCATGCAGAATACGTCGGCAGTTCTACATCCGAAATGCTCGACGTCTTCCTTGAAGCCGCAGGCAAGAGCCCGACCGGCGGTAGTTTTCAACAACTGACAATCAATGAAGCGGCTGCGATACCAACATACTGGCGTCAGCGTCTTGAGATCGGTGCACACCTTGTCGCAACTACTACCAGCTCGTTCACCCCGCCCCAACGCTACTCATACGTCGGCGGCTCAGGATCACTCGCAACGATGGACCTGCTGGGGCTCGGCGGCGATCATTTGTATTTCGTCGATGCGCTATACGTAATTCCGATTACGGAAATCGACTTACCGCTGCTTGGCAATCCGTACATCGCACCACACTTCGCGAGTGGGGCCGCCGCGGTTGGCGGGTTCGGTAGGCCGGTCCAGAATATCGGAGGTCGAATCGGCGTCTCCGTGTTCACCATGGACTACGTGGTCAATCCGCGTACTCACCAGCATGATTTCGGCGTCGGTGTCTCCCTCAGGCCCTAAGGACCCGATGCAGGCTATAAGGCGCGCTAACCCGCGGAACAGTGCACTGGCAACGCCGGAGACGGTTGTCACCCACCTGATGGAGCCCGCGGTTGGCCTCGCCGGCGCCTGACCCGGCCGAGGCCGCCCGGTATTAGTCCGGCGGTATGGCACTTCATCCCGTTCCCGGCTTCGGAGACGACTTCGCAGGCGGGCACCTAAGCCGCCTGAGAATCCCGTTTGCGCCGGCACTCGCCAAATGGTAACTTTGGTGGCGTGAAAGTTGCGTCCAAGCCCCCATTTTTTGTGCCGCGATGAAGACTGCGGTCGTGATCCCGGCCCGCCTCGGGGCCACCAGGCTCCCCCGGAAGCCGCTTCGCGACCTCGCTGGAGAGCCGCTCATAGTTCGCGTCTGGCGACGCGTCCAGAAGATGGGGATTGCAGACCGGGTCGTAGTCGCCACCGACCACGACGATGTTGCGCGGATTGTACGTGCAGCGGGGGCGGATGTCGCGATGACCAGCAGCGACTGCACTTCCGGCACCGCCAGGGTCGCGGAGGTTGCTGCGTCGCCTGAATTCAAGGCATTCGACGCCTTCGTAAATGTGCAGGGCGACGAACCATTCATCTCCGCCGCATTTATCCGCGCAGCTGCCGACATCGTCCGAAGCGGACGATTCACGCTCGGCACCGCAGCGGCCACCGCATCTGACGAAATCTTCGATCGACCGTCAATCGTCAAGGTGGTCACGGCAGTCGATGGGCGCGCGCTCTACTTCTCGCGCGCTCCGATTCCGTTTCTCAGGGAATCGGCGGATGCTGCGCTTCGTCGGCCACTTACGTTGCAACACATCGGCGTGTACTCATACACCCGGGACGCGCTGGCACGCTGGATGACGCTGCCGCCGCACCCACTTGAAGACATTGAGCGATTGGAGCAGTTGCGACCACTCGCGAATGGTATGGACATTGGCGTCGCGATCGTAAACGAGCGCGCCGAAGCTGGAATAGACACCGAAGAGGACTTACAAGCCGCGAACGACCGCTGGAGTTCGTTCGAGGCAGGAGAAAGATCATGGCAATGAGAATGGAGTCCTCGCAGCAAACGCGATACATCTTCGTCACCGGCGGCGTCGTTTCGTCGCTGGGCAAGGGGATAGCGGCTGCATCGATTGGAAGACTGCTTGTCGAGCGCGGAATGCGCGTGACAATCATGAAGTTCGATCCCTACTTGAATGTCGATCCCGGAACGATGTCGCCTTTCCAGCATGGCGAGGTCTTCGTCACCGATGACGGCGCCGAAACCGATCTGGATCTCGGTCACTACGAACGATTCATAGACAGGTCGCTCTCTCAGGCAAACAACGTGACGACGGGCCGGATCTACCTCAACGTCATCACCAAGGAACGCCGCGGCGAATATCTGGGCTCGACTGTGCAGGTAATTCCGCACATAACCGACGAGATCAAGGCCGCAATGAAGCGGCTTGCTCCGGACAACGACGTTGTGATCGTCGAGATCGGCGGAACAGTCGGTGACATCGAGTCACAGCCCTTCCTCGAAGCCGTCCGTCAGTTCCGGCAGGAGATCGGTCGTGAGAACGGAATCTTCATCCACCTAACGCTGGTTCCGTTCATCGCGGCAGCGGGTGAGGTGAAGACCAAACCAACGCAACACTCCGTTCGCGAGTTGATGCAGCTGGGTATTCAGCCCGACATCCTGATCTGCCGCACCGAGCGCGCCCTCTCCGACGACGTGAAGCGCAAGATCGCGCTTTTCTGCAACGTCGAATTTGGCGCTGTCGTGGAAAGCCGCGATGTCCCGACAATCTATGAAATCCCTCTCGTCTTCCACGCGCAGGGAGCGGATGAGCGGGTCATGCACAGGCTCGGCCTGCTCGGCAAGCGCTCGCCGGATCTTACCGAGTGGCGAAAGCTCGTACAGCGAATCATCTCGCCACCGCGCAGGGTCAAAATTGCGGTTGTCGGCAAGTACACCGAGTTCATCGACAGTTACAAGAGCGTTCAGGAGGCGCTCATCCACGGTGGCATCGCGAACAATGTCGGCGTCGACATTTCATGGATATCGAGTGATACGTTCACGTCGCGGGAGCGCACCCGCGAAATACTGGCCGAGTATGACGGTCTGCTCGTACCAGGTGGATTCGGCGTGAGAGGTGTCGAGGGAATGGTGGAAGCCATCCGGTACGCACGCGAAGCCGGAGTTCCGTTTTTTGGAATCTGCCTCGGAATGCAGGTCGCAATTGTGGAGTTCGCGCGAAACGTCATGGGCCTCGACGACAGCAATTCCAGCGAATTCGCACCCGACTGCGGCAACGCCGTGATCTCCCTCATGGAATCACAGCAGCACGTGACCGACATGGGGGGCACCATGCGCCTCGGCCAGTATCCGTGCAGACTTGGTCCCGGTACGCGCGCCGCCGCGATGTACGGGACTCAGCAGGTGAGCGAGCGTCACCGGCATCGTTACGAAGTTTCGAATGCGTTCCGTGACGGCTTCATCGAACACGGACTCACGCTTTCAGGGCTTTCGCCTGACGGCTCGCTCGTAGAAATCGTCGAGTTGCAGACGCACCCCTGGTATCTCGGGTGCCAGTTCCATCCCGAGCTCAAGTCACGTCCGACTCGCCCGCATCCACTGTTCGCCGGATTCATCGCGGCAGCTGCAGAGCACGCTGCGACGAATCAGCCGGACTCGGCGGAATCCCGCATCGAGATCGAAAGCAGATCGTGAGCCAACTCTTTCCGCGCGACAGATTCTTCCTGATTGCTGGTCCGTGTGTGCTCCAGGACGATGCTCTGAACCTGCAGGTCGCCGAAGCACTCCTCAGAATTGAGGAGCGCGTACCGGGCGGCGTGATCTACAAGGCAAGTTTTGACAAGGCCAACCGCTCCAACGCCGGGGCGGCGCGTGGACCTGGTCTTGACGAAGGGATTGCAGCGCTCGGGCGCGTCCGTGCGTCCACGGGGTTGCCGGTGTTGACGGACGTGCACCTCCCAGAGCAGTGCGCCGCTGTCGCCCGCCAGGTTGACGTGCTACAGATACCGGCGTTCCTCTGCCGCCAGACAGACTTGCTCCACGCTGCCGGAGCGACTGGGCGCCCTGTAAACGTGAAGAAGGGCCAGTGGATGCATCCGGAGGGAATGCGCGGGGCAGTGGACAAGGTTCGCGAAGCGGGTGGCGATGAAGTCGCAGTCACCGAGCGCGGCACCTTCTTCGGATACGGCGATCTGGTTGTGGACATGCGCTCCTTCCCGCGGCTCAAGTCTGCCTGCAACGCGCCAGTGATATTCGACGCAACACATAGCGTGCAGCGGCCGGGTCAGGGTCATGGTGGCTCGAGCGGCGGCGCGAGAGAATTCATTCCGACGCTCGCGATGGCCGCAGTTGCCGCTGGCGCTGATGGCGTCTTCATCGAAACGCATCCGTCGCCCGACACCGCTCCCAGCGACGGTCCAAACATGTTGCCGCTGACTGATCTACCGGATCTGGTGGATCGGATGGTGGATCTCTGGGCTCGAGTACGCGCTTGAAAGCCGACATTCTCGCACGTGGGCGTCGCGTTCTCGAGCAGGAACGAGAGGCACTTGGCGAGGCCGGATTGCGGCTCGGCGAAGAGTTCGTCACCGCAGTTCAGATGATCGCGACTTCAAACGGACGTGTAATCGTGTGCGGTGTCGGGAAATCAGGTTTGATCGGACGGAAGATCGCTGCAACGCTGACATCTACCGGCACGCCTGCAGTGTTCCTCCACGCCTCTGACAGCCTGCACGGTGATCTTGGCATAGTGGGTAAGTCGGACGTAGCAATTCTCATTTCCAAGAGTGGCGAATCCGAAGAATTGCTTCCGCTGCTGGAGCACCTCAAGCGCATTGGCGTCAGTACGATCGCAATCGCTGGCGAACGCAACTCGACGCTTGGAACACATGCCGATGTGACCATCGATGCATCGGTCGCGGAGGAAGCGTCCCCGCACGGGCTGGCCCCGACTACAAGCACGACGGTCTCGCTCGCGCTGGGCGACGCGCTCGCGATTGCATTGCTCGAGGAGAAGGGATTCGGCGCAGAGGATTTTGCGCGTATTCATCCAGGTGGCGCACTGGGCCGCAGACTGCTCACTCGCGTTCGCGACGTGATGGTGACCGATTCGCTTCCAGTGCTTCCGCCAACGGCTACCGTGCGCGAGGCGATCGTCGAACTGGCGGAGCGTCGTGGAATAGTGATGATCGTTGATCATGCGTCTAAGGTCATCGGAGTCATGACCGCAGGCGACCTCGCGAGGCTCATGGAGCGCGACGCGGATGTGATGACGATCAGGGTGACAGACGTTATGACCTCAAGCCCACGAATCATAGGTCCGGATGAGTTGGGAAGCGCTGCAGTGCATGTGATGGAACAGCAAGGAATAATGGCCATGCCTGTTCTGGCGCAGGACGGGTCACTCGTCGGCGTCGTTCATCTGCATGATCTGATGCGCGCGGGGGTCGCTTGAGGGATTTGTATCGTGTGTCGGTGTGGGCTTGTGGCTTCGCGTTCGCACTTCTTGCCTTCGGGTGCAAGGGGAGCACAAAGTCGCCACCTGTATCGGGCCTTTCAGCGCTGGCCGATTCCGCCGACCAGGTGATGTATGGAGCTCGCTTCAATCTGACAGATCTGGGTGTGCTGCATGCACAGCTTCTGGCCGACACCGCGTATTTCTTCGATGATAACACCCGTGTGGAGCTGGTTCACGTCAACTCGACATTCTACACGAATACCGGAGTGAAGAACGCAGTGCTTACCTCGCGCCGTGGTACATACCACACCGCTACCGGGATGATGCTTGCGCGAGGCAACGTTATCGTGAATTCGACCGACGGTCGTACGCTCAAGTCAGAGGAACTCATATTCGATCAGAGCCGGAATCAGATATCCAGTGACAGCGCATTCGTTCTGACCGAACCGAATCGACGGCTGCAGGGGATCGGCTTCCGCTCCGACCCGAATCTCCAGAACGTGCAGGTGCTGAAAGTTCTATCGGGTACCGCTGGTTCCGTCAACATGCCGAGCCACTGATGCGCGCCGGGATCGGTGCCGTTTTTGTCCTTTGTTGCGCCATTGGCGCAGCGTGGACGGTACCTTGCGCCCTCGCGCAGGGCGCGGGACCGCAACCCGGAAGCAGGTGTGTTATTGACTTTGAAGGGTCTCCGTCCGGGACCACCAGGTTGCACAGTCTTTCGCTCCCAAGCGGCCAGCGCAACACGTACGTTGGCGGTGGTTTTGTCGGCAAGTGTCATGGGCAGGACGTAACGCTACGCTCAGACAGTGCGGAGTATTACGGCGATATGAATCTCATGTACCTGATTGCAAACGTGCACTATGTCGATTCGCGTGCCAAGGTGGACGCCGATCACATGACGTACTGGATGGACGAGGAACACATTCGTGCTGAGGGAAACGTTTACTCGGTACTTGCGAGCGGGACAACCATGCGCGGCCCCGTCGCCGACTACTACCGGGCGGTGCGCCCGATTCGAACAGAGGCGATTCTCGTTTCGACTGGCAGACCCAAATTGAGAGTTGTTGATCGTGACACACTTACAGGCAAACCCGGTGATACAGTGGACGTGGTTGCTGATCGCATAACGAGCATCGCGGACAGTCTCGTGTATGCCGGCGGCGACGTCCGCATAACGCGGCCGCAACTTTTCGCGACCGGTGATTCCGCCTTCATGGATAAGGGATCGGGACTGGCGCGGCTCATGCGAAAGCCGACCGTCGAAGCGCGGCGTGCACGGCCATTCACACTTACAGGCGGCGTAATCGACGTCTTTTCGAAGAATCGTCTGGTCAACCGGGTGGTAGCCACTCCGAGTGGTCACGCGACCAGTCAGGACCTGCAGTTGTACGCGGACTCGGTGGACCTGCGCGTCCGCAACAATGAACTTGAGCGGGCGATGGCGTGGGGCAAGTCGGGAGCGCACGCCACATCCCCCGACCGCGACATCGTTGCGGACTCCATCGACGCGTTGCTCCCCAATCAACGCATACACCAAATCCGGTCCGTGGGGAATGCGTTTGCAACGAGTATTCCGGATAGTGCGACGATGACGACAAAGGACCGTGACTGGATCCGTGGGGATACGCTGATCGCGACGTTCGACAGCGTTTCGCGCGCTGATTCCGCGCACACGCCACCAGTCAAGACGATCATCGCCCGGAACCATGCGCGGGCGTACTATCATGTGAAGAATGCGTCCGAGAAAAATCGACCCGGTGTCAATTACGTGACTGGCAAGGACATCGACATAAACTTCCTTGACGGTGGCGTTGATACCGTGAAGGTGCGTGACAAGGCTAGTGGCATCTACATGGAAGCGGTCGATACGACAGTGAAGGCGAAGCCAAAGACTGCCGGGAAACCGGGACCTGTCAAACCATGACGGCACCCATCTACTCCGACGTCATTGCTTCGCTGCTGGCACACGCTGCCGGTGATGAGCGCTCTTCAGTGCTCGCACTGGAAGCGCTTGTGCGGTGCGCAGACGACGCCGGAGCTGCGACGCTGAACGACATCGCGATTGGCTATCGCACCGAGTATCTCCGCACACTAAGTGAAGACGGAAAGGACGCTCAGCGCGAGGCAGGCCGGCTCAGTCTCGACGAGGTGCGCGCGTATCTTACAACGTGGGTACTCCCACGCCTCGCTGCCGAGCGGGTCGTCATACTGCCACCCGGTGACGTAACCGATTACACGCGAGTGAGGCTCTCCGACGGTTTGTGGAGCGACGTCGCACCGCTGCGCGCGCAAGTCGCCGATATGCTGCGCCACACCGGTGAATTCCCTCGGCCGGCTACCGGCGTCACTGCGCCGGAAGATCGCTCTCCAGGCAAGAGTAGGCTGGAGGCCCGCGGCCTCGTCAAGGTATACCGCCGTCGCAGGGTTGTGAACGAAGTCGCCATCCAGTTGAATCAGGGAGAGATAGTCGGCTTGCTGGGGCCAAATGGTGCAGGCAAGACGACCGTCTTCTACATGATCGTCGGGCTCATCGAGCCGCTTGCGGGAACCATCCTGCTCGATGACCAGGACATCACCGAAATGCCGATGTACAAACGCGCACGGCGCGGCATCGGCTATCTGTCGCAGGAACCGTCAATATTTCGCAAGTTGTCGGTCGAGGATAATATCATGGCGATCCTAGAGACGCTGCCGCTCTCGAACTCGGAACGGAACGAACGTCTTGAACGATTGCTTGACGAGCTGAGCATCAAACGCTTGCGCAAAAGCAAGGCTTACGCCCTGTCTGGTGGTGAGCGTCGCCGTCTCGAGATAACACGCGCGCTCGTTACAGACCCCAAGTTCATGATGCTCGACGAGCCGTTCGCCGGGGTTGATCCGATCGCAGTGCATGATATTCAGAGCATCGTTTCCGGCCTCCGTCAGCGCAACATCGGAGTTCTGATTAGCGATCACAACGTCGAGCAAACACTCGACATAGTGGACCGCGCGTACATAATGTTCGACGGTCAGGTGAAAGTCTCGGGCACCGTTCGTGAATTGGTGTTCGACGACACGGTCGCGAAGATCTATTTGGGCCCGACGCTTACAACTCGCCTCCGCGAGCGGTTTGCCAGTGGCATTGGAGCGCACGTATGAGATCTGGTCTCAGTCAGTCAACTCAGATGCGGCAGGACCTGAAGATCAATCCGCGCCTTTATCAGGCGATGGATCTTCTTTACATGCCGCTACTCGACCTTCAGCAACACTTGAAGCAGGAATTGCTGAACAACCCGTTTCTCGACCTCGTAGAAGACGACGAGGAGGAAGAGGGGGACGAGACCGAAGAAGAACTCGAGGCGTTGGCCGAGGAACCTGAAAAACCCGAGAAGGACGAGATCGACTGGGAGGAGATCCTGCTCGAAGGCTTCGACGCTGGTGGCCACCGGGAGGAACGTGAGGAGCGCGAGCACTTCGAGACTGTCACGGTCGAGGCGCGCGATCTCGGCGACCATCTCCGCGATCAACTCGCCTTGCTGGAGCTTACTCCTCGGCAGGCTCTCATTGGAGACGAGTTCATCGGCAACATCAACGATGACGGGTACCTCGCGACCACTGTCGCGGAAATCGTCGTCGCTTTGAACGACATGGCGCGCCACGCGGCCGACGCCGCGGGCCGTGACATATCAGAAGACATGCTGTACACGAATGCCGAGGGTGAGGACACGCTGACCATCATCCAGACTCTCGACCCTCCCGGGGTTGCTGCGCGTGATCTGAAGGAGTGCCTGCTGCTGCAACTTCGCGAGGCGGGCCTGCTGCAGTCAGTACCGTATCGGCTTGTCAGTGACTGCTTCGACGAGCTCATCAATCACCGGTGGAGCGAAATCTCAAAGCGCTTCGGCATCAGCGCCACCGATGTTCAGGCCGCGGCCGATGAAATCGCCAAGCTCGACCCGAAGCCCGGTCTCCGCTACAGTTCCCGCTCCGACAATTACATCATCCCGGACCTCGTCGTCGACAAGATTGACGGTCAGTACCATGTGTTCCTGAATGATGCCAATCTCCCTCGTCTCAAGTTGAGCAAGGCGTACCAGGAAATCGCTCGCGACAAGAAGAAGTTCGATGGCGAAAACAAGGAGTTCATCTCCAGCAAGCTGAACTCCGCAAACTGGATGATTCAGGCCATCGAGCAACGTAGGCAGACTATGCTCAAGGTGATGCATTACATCGTTGACAGGCAGCGTGAGTTCTTCGAGAAGGGTGTTCAGTATCTCAAGCCGCTCACGCTTCGCGAGGTCGCCGAAGTCATAAGCATGCATGAATCCACCGTGAGTCGAGTGACGAACGAGAAGTACGTGCAGACACCACGCGGCGTGCTCCCACTCAAGTTTTTCTTCTCGTCTGGCCTGGCCACGGCAGACGGCGAAGACGTCTCGGCGCGCGGCATCAAGGCACAGCTCCAGACACTCGTCGAAGATGAAGACCCCAAGCACCCACTCACTGACCAGGCGATTGTGAACATCCTCCGCGAGAGCGGAGTCCAGATTGCCCGCCGTACGGTCGCCAAGTATCGCGATCAGCTTGGAGTGCTGCCTGCCAGAATGCGCAAGCGAGTATGAATAACACAGCGGTCGTCAGTCATCCGCTGGTAAGTGTCCTCGTTCCCGCCAAGGACGAGGCTGATAATCTGCCAGAATTCATGCGGCAGGCCGCCGCCGTGTTCGCGGCCGAGCCGGGTAAATACGAAGTCATAGTAATCGATGATGGGTCCACTGATGCGACGCCGCGCGTGCTGGCTCAGCTCGAACAGGAGTATCCGTTTCTGCAATCCGCTCGGCACAAGAGACGCCGCGGCATTGCCGACGCACTACGTACCGGCTATCTGCGCTCGCGCGGCGACGTCCTCGTCTTCTACCCAGCTGATCTGCAATTCAAGCCGGAAGACATTCCCAAACTCGTCGATCCGATCCTGGCCGGAGAGTTCGACATGATGACAGGGCGCAAGGAAGGGGAGTACGAGAAGGCTTTTGTTTCAGGGATCTATAACGGCCTGAGTCGAAAGCTTTTTGATGTCCCGGTACGCGATCTCAATTCTGTAAAGGCGTATCGCCGCGAGGTCATGGCATCACTTCCAATGCGCCCCGACTGGCACCGGTACATGATCGTTGTCGCCGCTCATAGTGGATATACGGTCGGAGAGACACCAATCCCACTGTATCCGCGGATGGCTGGCAAGTCCAAGTTCGGAATTGGCCGCATCCCTGTCGGCGTCATTGACATGCTCGCGGTATGGTTCGAGCTTCGTTTCGCGCGCAAGCCACTTCTGTTTTTTGGAATGCTCGGTGCGTTCCTCTTTCTCATCGGTGTGCTGACCGGCATTGCCGCGGTCCTGTACCGCGTAATCGCTGGGGTCGGCTTCCGTCCTCTCCTGACTCTGATTCAAGTCTGCCTCATACTTGGAAGTGTGTTCTTCGCCACCGGATTGCTGGCGGAGTTGATGGCGGCTCAGCGCGCTGAGATTGCGGAGCTACGGCGACGCATCGAGGAAATTCTCGTGCGCGATACAGACTCTCAGCGCTGAGGCGGTGAAAGCACTTTTCGTAACGCACTCCTTCCCACGCTTCGAAGGTGATCCTGCTGGCTCTTTCATCCTGAGTTTGGCCGAGGGGCTGTCGCACCAGGGCGTCGAAGTGCGGGTACTCGCACCGGGTGCGCCCAACGTAAGTGCGGCCGCCACCATCAACGGGATACCGGTTCGCCGGTTCCGCTACGCGCCACGATCTTACGAGACTCTTGCGTATCGCGGCACAATGGCCGAGGATGTGTCACGGTCGATCACGGGGAAATTCGTACTGGCATCGTTTATCGTCGCTGAGACCGTTGCACTGCGCTCCGAGACCGCAACCTGGAAGCCGGATGTACTTCACGCGCACTGGTGGTTCCCGAACGGTCTCGCCGCCGCATGTGTCTCCAGGCTGTCCGGAGTTCCACTGGTCACCACGTCGCACGGCACTGACTTGAGGCTGCTAAACGCAAACGCCGCTGCACGCCCTCTGGCGCGCTTCGTGTTCCGCCGATCGGCGCGCGTTACGTGCGTCTCGCAGTGGCTCGCTCAACAGGCTTCGGAGTTTTCCCGGTCCGCGCCAATCGTCGCACCGATGCCGGTCGCCACCTCACAGTTCGCACCGAGCGACGACCGCGATGACAATCGAATTGTTTTTATCGCACGGCTCTCCGCACAGAAGGGAATCGAAGCGGCGATCCGCGCAGTCGCACGAATGAGGCGCAGCGTAGTGCTCGATGTAATCGGTGACGGCCCCGACAGAGCCGCCGCCGCAGAACTCGCGAATCAACTGGGTATATCCGAGCGAGTCCTCTGGTTGGGCCACGTCCCGCACACCAGCGTTCCGGCACTTCTGGCGCGTGCATCCGCACTCGTCGCTCCGTTCACCGAAGAAGGATTGGGGCTCGTCGCTGTTGAAGCCCAACTTTGCGAAACGCCTCCAGTTGCATTCCGCTCTGGCGGCCTCACAGACATCGTGGACGATGAAGTGACAGGCCTGCTGGTTTCACCGGGCGACATCGATGCACTCGCCGCGGGCCTGGAGCGCATCGTGTCGAATCCGGCGCTGCGCGCTCGACTGGGTCGCGCAGGCCGTGCGGCCGCGCTCGCACGATTCACGCCGCAGGCGGTCGCCGAGCAGTATTCGCATGTCTACCAGGAAGCGATCAACGACCGGACGGACAGTCGTGCGAGCTAAGCCGATGCGGATTGCACAGTTCGTGTTCGCGGCGCTTGTCATCGCGTTCGCGGGCGTCGCTATTTCCAATCGCTGGGACATGATTCGCGTGCGAATCGTAACCCTCGACATTCAATGGATAAGACTTGCCGAAGCGTCGCTGCTTGTTTTCGTCGCGTACGCGGTACTCGTGGAGACCTGGCGCCGAGTTCTCGCGGCCTGGGACACACAGTTGCCGTGGTGGACAGCCGCGCGAATCTGGTTCGCGGCAAGCCTCGGCAAATACATTCCCGGGAACTTGTGGTCACTCGCGGCACTCGGCGTGATGGCCCGGGAGACCGGTGCGTCGTCAGTCGCCGCGGCGGGATCGTCCATCATCGTAAATGTTTTCAATCTCGTTTCAGGGCTGGCATTAGTGCTGCTTTTCGCGTCGCGGCTCGTCCCGCACGCGGCCGTGTTCGCAGGGGTTGCCGTGATTTCGATCGGGGGCGTCCTGGCCGCCCCGCTTTGGCTGCCATTCATGGTAAAGCTGGCAATCCGCATCACAAAACGCGACTTGAAAATCCCGGTTATTCCGGCAAGCACTGTGTGGTGGTCAATCCTGGGGACAGCGTTCGCCTGGTGTCTGTACGGTGAGGCATTCCACCTCTTCGCGATGGCCATCCTCGGTGACAACGCTGTGCATGGCAGCGTCGTACTCTACATTGCAGCGTACACGGCGGCGTATATTGTGGGGTTCATAACCCTGATCGCGCCCGCCGGCATCGGCGTTCGCGAAGCAGGCATCTGGGAGGGGTTACCGCTTCTCGGACTTACAACCCACGGCGATGCAGTTATCGTCGCAATCATCAGCCGCCTGTGGCTTACGATTCTGGAAGTGATTCCGGGCCTCGTCGCTCTCGCGGCGGGCCATTTCCGACCTCCAACTCGATCTGAATGACGTCAGGACATTCCGCCAAGCGTGTGGAGTCATCCGACCCGGTGATCGGCGCCTACGAGCCGCGATTCGCGGCGCTATGGGCTACGCTCGCTTACGCCGTCGCGACCCTGGCACTGGGATGGCCGGCCCTCGTCGGCAAATTTCTGGTCGGCCCTCACAGCGATCAGTACATCGCGGGCTACGCCTTCCGCGAATTTGCCGCCGCGACGCTCAAGGCCACTGGGTCGTTCCCACTCTGGAATCCATACCAGTTTGGCGGAATGCCGTTCATCGCCGCGATGCACGGCGACATTTTCTACCCGACATTTCTCCTCCGCCTGGTTCTGCCGGTCGACGTGGCGATGACGTGGGGCTTCATGATCCACGTCTTCTTCGCAGGTGCGTTTACGTATCTCTTCCTGCGGCGCGCCAGGTTCGGGTTCGCGGCTGCCTTCGTTGGCGGACTCGCATACATGATGAGCGGCCACATCGCCACATATGTTGCCCCGGGACACGACGGAAAATTGTTCGTCGCTGCGCTGTTCCCGCTGCTCCTGTGGGCGGTTCTCGCATGGATTCGCGACGGCCGTATGTGGGCGCTCGGCGCAATTGCCGCCGTTGTAGGACTCGACATTCTGTCGCCGCACCCGCAGTTGCTCGAGTATTCACTGCTCGCAGCGGGCGCGTACGCAATCGTGCTCGCGGTTGGTCTCGTGCGCGACGGGATCGGCGACAGCCGAGTCGCGCTAGTCCGGCTTGGTGGCGCGCTCGCAGCGGTAATCGTGGGCCTCGCAATCGGGGCAGTGCAATTCCTGCCAGTCCGGGAGTATGTGGGGTGGTCGCCGCGTGCAGCAGGGATCGGGACGTACGAGCGAGCGACGTCGTATGCCAAGAACCCGCAGGAGATCTTCAATTTCTATCTCCCGGAGTTCACCGGAATCCTGGACCACTACTGGGGCCCGAACAGCGTCCACCTCCAGGGCGATTATGCGGGAGTAGTAGTACTTCTTCTGGCTGGACTTGGCATAGGCGGCATGCGGCACGACCGGCGCTCGCGCGAACTGTGGTTCTGGGGAGTTACGGTCGTCATTGCGCTCCTCTGGGCGTTGGGCGCCGCGACTCCGTTCTATAACATCCCGTTCTACCTGATTCCCGGAACCAAGTACTTCCGCGCCCCTGATTCGGTCTTCTTCGTCGGCACGCTGGGTATGGCTGTGTTTGCGGCACGCGGGGTCGAGCGCGCACTTACCGCCCAGGTATCGCGCCGATTCGTGCTGGGCTGGGTGATCTTCGCGGCGGCCGTAGCACTTCTGGCTGCCACTGGAATCCTGAGCGCATTTGCGCGTAGCGTGGCGCCCGAAGGACGCCTTGATGCGGTGGACGTGAACAACAGCGCGATGGTACTCGGTGCATTCCGTTCGTTCGTGTTCGTCGTGCTTGCAGCGCTCGCTGTATTCAAGGCCGCGGAACTTCGCCGCAGGGCAGGGCGATTCGCGCCGGTTATTCTGCTCGCGGCCCTCACTGCGCTCGATCTGTTCGTCGTGAACAAGCAGTACTGGGTATTCTCTCCGCCCGCCAGCCAGCTGTATGCTTCCGACTCGGCGCTGGACTACCTCCACAATCTCAAGCAGCCGGGCCGTGTACTGGCCATACCCGTCCGCGACGGCCTGGATGTGGCGCTCTATACCGGAGCAGAACTGATGACACACCGGGTGCTGAATCCACTCGGTTATCACGGCAACGAGATCGCACGCTACAATGACCTCGTGGCCATACCGCAGGGATCGGGGCCGACCGAGGAGTCGATCCGGGCCATTGTCTCAAACCCGAATATTCGGCGGCTCACTGCAACCCAGTACATACTCAGCAACGGCCAGCAGCTCGGGTCTGTCATACCTGGTATGACCCAGGTTGCGGGACCATCGACCGATGACGCTACGGGTCGAACGAATTATTTGTTCAAGCTTCCGGAGGCCGCTCCATACGCGTGGGTGGCCCCCGTGATAGTGAAAGCTGCCGACGACGCTGTCCTCTCAACAGTTATGAACCCGCGCTTCGATGTTCAGACTGCAGCCTTGTTCGACCCGGCCGCGCCGGTCACCGCAGTGGCGAATGTTACAACGCTCCCGCAGCCGACCGGGATCGACGCCAGCTTCGACTCATACGGGCCGGGTCGGATGTCGATCACGCTCGGAAAGCCCGCCCCTGCAGGGTCGGCGCTGATCGTGGCAGAGAACTACTATCCCGGCTGGCACGCGACGGTGGACGGCAAGACGGCGCCGATAGGTCGTGCTCAGTACAGCATGATCGGCGTCGAGTTGCCGGCTGGGGCCCATAAGATCGATCTGGTTTTCTCCAGCCAGTCATACGAGACCGGCAAGTTGATCACCTGGATTGCATTAGTCATCGCGCTGATTGGCCTGGCCGCTGGCGCCATCATGGAGCGGAAACGAGTTGCCTGACGAACGCCCGCCGATCCAGCACGTGCTGGTCATAGTTCCGACCTACAACGAGCATGACAACGTTTCACGGATAGTGCCGCTGATCCTGGAGCAGGACAGCAGGGTTGATGTCCTGATTGTGGACGACGGCTCTCCGGACGGGACCGGGAAGCTCGTCGCGGAGATGGCGGCGGCCGATCCCCGCATCCACCTTGTCGAACGCGAGTCCAAAATGGGGCTCGGCACGGCCTACCTGGCTGGCTTCAAATGGGCGCTCGAACGCGACTTCGATGTTGCCTTTGAGATGGATGCGGATTTTTCCCACGACCCAAAACACATCCCCCAATTTCTGCGAGCGATCGACGACGCTGACATAGTGCTCGGATCGCGCTACCAGGATGGGCGCGTGACTGTGGTCAACTGGCCAATTGGACGGCTCGTCATGAGCTACCTGGCCAATATCTATGCCCGCGCCGTGACTCGTCTTCCCGTGTTTGACGCGACCGGCGGCTTCAAGGCATTCAGACGGAAAGTACTTGAGACGATCGATCTAAATGCAGTCCACTCAAACGGTTACGCGTTTCAGATCGAAATGAGCTACAGGGCTTGGAAGCGCGGGTTCAAGATAAAGGAGATACCGATTGTCTTCCACGACCGGACGCTTGGCGAGAGCAAGATGTCCAAGCAGATAGTCCGGGAAGCGATCTGGATGGTGTGGCGTCTTCGCTGGCACGCGATAACCGGGAGACTGTGAGCATGGTCGCTGGGCGGCGTTTCTGGAAGATGACTGGGTCCGGCAACGATTTCCTCTTCATCGATGGACGGACCGAGCCTTTCAGCGAGTTCGAGAGCGCAAGAGTCATCCAACCTATCTGCAGGCGAGGGACGGGCGTAGGAGCTGACGGGCTGGTGATTTTGACCGAGCCCACGAACCTGGACGCGGATCTCGCTCTGACCTATTACAACGCTGACGGATCGCTCGCGTCGCTCTGCGGGAATGCCACGCTGTGCACGGCGAGCCTCGGCGTACGCCTTGGCGCGGTAGAGCCGGGCGGATTTGGCCTTGAGACGGGCTCTGGGGTCCTCCGCGCGCGAATTCGTGCAGGACTGCCGGAATTCGATTTGCCCGCGATAGAGGGGCTCCAGCAGTCACTGGCGGCGGTCCGGCCAGAGGGTGACGAGATCAGGCTCGGTTTTGCGACGGCCGGGATCCCGCACGTGGTGATCCAGGTGCCAGATGTTGCGGTTAGCGACGTATTGGGGCGTGGGCGCACGATCCGTAACGATCCGTCATTTGCGGCCGGGACCAATGTGAATTTCGTGAGCCACTCGCGGGCTGGCGGCTGGAAGATTCGCACGTACGAACGCGGTGTCGAGGGAGAAACTTTGGCCTGCGGAACCGGGAGTGTGGCGACGGCTGCGTTACTGAGTTCGTGGGGTGAAATCGGAGACGATGTGGAGCTGGAGACGGCGTCCGGCCAGGTGGTTGGGGTCCGGATAGATCGGTCGCCGGACGGCGTCTGGAAGGCGTCGTTGCGGGGGGAAGGTCGTCTGGTGTTTGAGGGCACGCTGGGCGAGATCTAGGGGTTTTCCCACACTTTCCACATTCCTTAGTTTACATAATCCATATTATACGCATATCACGGCGGAATGTTGGCGCCCCGATGGCGGCTTCATGACAGATCTCGATCGACCGTTCATCTCACCTGTCACGCGAACCACAGCCCGGCCGACTTGAGCTGACCTGCCTGTGCCGTCGCTAACTTCGGGGTCGTGGCGTCGTGTTGCACACAACGCTCGGTAGTGGTCGCGGCCAGATTTCGTCGAGTCCGAGCGCCGCGCCTTCGCATTCCGAATCGAGGGACGGCCTCCAGCCCGCCTTACCTGGTCGCTGTGTTCGCTGTCTCGCCCGTGGTCAGGTCGGTTCCCAACGGGATGAGCTCTGGACCGGAAAACAGAGAGCCGCCCGGTATCAGGGCGGCCTGTCAGGTGGTCCGGCGCTCTAGCATCTCAGGTTTTAGCCGCGACTGCTTCGAGTTCGCCAAGTCGAATTTTGGCCTCGGTCGCGTAGGTACCCTTCGGGTCGGCGACGAGCTGGTTCCATATTTTCGTCGCGGCGGCCTTGTCGCCGCCAGCCTGGTACGCCCGCGCGGCAGATGCAAGTGCACTCTGCTTGTCTGCGGCAAACCTCGCGGACGATGCCGCGGCCTCATACTCCTTCGCCGCATCTGCCCACTTGGTCAGTCCCTCATACCCGGCTGCCACGAGCAGTCTCGCCTCGTATTGCATGTCGCCCTTGTCGGCAGCTGGGGCCTTGAGTGCGTCGATGCCGTCCTGGAACTTGCTCTGCTGGTAGTAGATCTTGGCGAGGGCCATCGAGCTCTCGGTTCCCCCGTCCGTGCCTGCATACCGGAGTGCCGCCTTCTTCAAATCCGATTCGGCGAGCGGAATATTGCCGGACGACACGCTCTGGACTGCGGCTTCGAATGCGGCTTCCGCCCGCTGCGACTTGATCGACTCGGACCGCAGGTAGAACCAGACACCGGCGCCGATGAGAATGATGACGATCCCCAACCAGCCGAGGTGCTCCTTATGACGCTCGAAGAGATCGGCGTATTTCAGTTCCGCTTCATCGCCGTCAAGCGGCACGAAAGTTCCAGTTTTGGGCATTGGGCAAAGTTTACAAATTATTTCCGCCCTGAATACGCTCAACTCTGGCGGAGAGTGTCTAATATAGCCCGGATCAACGGTCACTCAACAGGCGTTGATCCACAAATCAACATCAACGAGCCGCAATTCAACGGGCGCAACCCGGAGGCTATTTTGACGGAAAGGCGATCTTTGAAGGCAGGCGATCACGTGAGCTGGAACTCGGAAGCTGGGCGAGTCCGCGGTCACATCACGCGGATCATCACATCCGAGATACAATTCAAGGGTTACACGGTCCGAGCCAGCAAGGACGAGCCTCAGTACGAGATCAAAAGCGACACCACCGACCATGTCGCCATGCACAAGGGATCAGCGCTCAGGAAGCTGACTTCGCAGAGCTGACTCGCCGATTCAGAAGCTTTTCGAGCACCGCGGAGTTGCTGATGTCGCCAGCAGCAGATGCGTAAACGAGCGTAACCCTGCCCCGCCGCGCACGACGTACAAGGTCGTCCAGCACTGCAACTGCAGCCGCTGACCGCAACTCTGCCTTGTAGCGCTTCTGAAATTCCAGCCACTTGACTGGGTCGTGCCCGTACCACGTGCGCAACTCGGCCGAGGGAGCAACGTCTTTCTCCCAGGCATCGATTCGCGCCGACGCCTTTGAAACGCCGCGCGGCCAGAGGCGATCGATCAGCACTCTGTAGCCGTCCGAATCCTCCGCAGGCTCGTAGGCCCGCTTGGTTACCACCATCTTTCGCTCTCCTTCCCTTCCAATGTTGCCGTATTGGCGCGCCCGCGGCAAGGTTCCTGCTAATCGATAAGGTATCAGCCGCGCAACTCTCCTCAAATTCAACTGCTACCATGGCGAAGACTACCAGCAACGCGACAACCTCAACCGGGCCGACTACCCGGGACGATTTGATTGCCGGACTGCAAAGCGACATTGCTCGCGAATACAAGGCAATTATTCAATACGTGATTTTCAGTCAGAAGCTTGATGGCGCGAAGTACATGAATATCGCCGATCAACTGGCGGTCCACGCGCACCAGGAACTGGATCATGCGCTCGCAATCGCGCGCCAGCTCGACTACTTCGGCGAATATCCGACGCACATCCCCGACAAGGTCGGGGTGTCAGAAGACAACGAGGGTATGCTGCGTGCAGATCTTCATGCAGAAGACGATACGATCAAACACTATCGCGAGCGCATCAGGCAGGCGGAAGAGCTCGAGGAGTATGCGCTCGGTGAGGTTCTGCGAGGAATCGTGGAACAGGAACAGGATCATCAGATGGACCTGGCAACCGCGCTCGGCGTCGTACCCGACGATCGAAAGCGGAAGAGTGCTTCATCGCGAAGCGCGTCAAAATAGAAACGCTGTGAATCACTGATCACACGACGCGTCGCGACTGACCTTCGTTGCGGCGCGTCAGGATCCCGTGGGCAGCGTTTCCAGCAACTTCCTTATTTCCGGATCAGCGTTGTTCCACACACGACGCACATAGCCTCGCAGTTCGTAGCGGCGCATTGCGCAAGCGGGCCCTGACACCCTTGGGGAAGCGCGGCGGTCACGGCCGCCAGGTACCATTCCACGAGTTGAGTGACGCGGCCACAGAATTGCGATGCGGTCACGTATGCGCAAACCCAGGAAGGCCGGCGGCGTCAGCACATGGTTTGGAAACGAACGACGCAAACGGGAACCGGCCGTGCCGGCATCGCAGCCCGAAGCCGCGCCCGCTCCGGTGCCCGATCCAACAGGACCGGCAACCGGTACTCGACTTTCCGCCGCAGAAATTCATGAGAACGTGCGCGTTACCGCTGAAGAGGAGATGCGGCGACCTGCGCGCGATCTCGCGTGGTCGTCCATAGCAGCCGGCTTGACGATCGGCTTCAGCTTCCTCGCCGCTGCGTACCTGACGCTCTGGGTACGTCCGGCATTTGCGCCGCTGGCAGTCGCGGTTGGCTATCCGCTCGGTTTCATCTTCGTCGTACAAGCACGCAATCAGCTATTCACGGAGAACACGCTCGAACCCGTCATTCCATTCCTGGAGAAACGCGATCGCGCAACGCTCGGTCGCGTTTTAAGACTCTGGGCAATTGTTCTTGCTGGTAACCTCGGTGGAGCTTTCCTCTTTGGTTTGCTTCTGGCGCACACACCGCTCCTGAGTGAGCCGATGCAGCACGCTCTCCTCGGTGTCGCCACAGGAGGAACCAGTGGTGGTTTTGGACTTGTGGTATATCGGGCCATTTTCGGAGGCTGGCTTGTGGCGCTCATGGCGTGGTTGGTCTCCTCCACGCGAGCCACCGGAACACAGGTACTGTACATCTGGATCACTACGGCGCCGATCGCGGCATTCGGATTCCGGCACTCAATCGCAGGTGCCGTTGAAGCATTCTATCTTGCGCTCGCGGGCACAGCGACCTGGGGTGCGATGATCGGCGGCTTTCTGATTCCCGCAATAATAGGAAACGTGATCGGTGGCGTAGTCCTGGTCGCGATGTTGAATCACGGACAGGTCGGTGAAAACGCACGGCACGCGTCTGTGCCTGATAAAACCTCAGCGACAGATCTGGACGAGCTCCGGCGGCCGTTCCGTCATAATTGATCCCGTCGATGCGCCGGCGTGACCGCTCGCTCAACAATTGCCAATACGCCATCAACGATCAGAGCAAGCGCTGCGGCCGGCAGCGCACCCGATAGCACCATGCGCGTATCTGCGAGCGCAAGACCGGCGACTATCGGCTCTCCCAGGCCGCCCGCGCCGATGAATGCGGCAAGTGTCGCAGCGCCGACGGTAATCACGGCTGAAGTTCGTACACCCGCCATTATTACCGGCGCGGCGAGCGGCAGTCGCACACTCAGGAGGCGTTGCCACGGCGTCGCGCCGAGCGCCTCGGCAGCTTCTACGGACGCCGAGTCCGCATCACGAACACCGGTGAAAGTATTGCGCGCTATCGGGTAGAGCGCGTATAGCCAGAGCGCAACAAGCGCCGGCGTGATGCCGATGCCGAAGAGTGGTATCATGAACGCGAGCATGGCGATGCTGGGGATGGTCTGGATTGCTCCGAGCAGGCGCACCGTCGGCTCTGCGGCGCCACGCAGCCGCTCGAGCACCAGTCCCAGCGGAATTGCGACGAGTACCGCTGCTCCAAGTGCAATGATTACCAGCATGATGTGTCGCATTGCCATCGACCCAAGCGATGCTCGGCGCTGCCAGAGGTAGTTCCAGAAACTCTGGTCAGCCGCGTGGCCCATTGTCGGCGCCTCAGTCGCTACTGAACCAACGAGACCCAGATTAGCAAGCGCGGCCGCTGCAACTTCGTGAATGCCTTCCCCGTTCACTTCCACCCGTCGGTTCAGTGCGCGCATGCGCGTCTCACTCAATCGATCGCTGAGTAGAGTCAAAATGGCGATTGCGCTCGGCATCGTTCGCACCAATCTGGCGCTGACTACGGCAGCGGCTTCGTATGGAGGGAAGAAATGGCGATCGTCGACCAGCGTTACCAGATCGAACTTGGCTAGCAGCCCGTCGGTCGAATATCCGTCAACAACATCCACTGCAGACGACGCCAACGCCTGATACTTCACAGCAGGTGCGAGCGGGCGGACAGCCTTGAGGTGCAAACCATATACGCGCTCGAGACCAGGAAGCCCATCGGCGCGGCCAATAAAATCCGCAGTGAAACCAGCGACGAGATGGTTCGCTTCCCGTGATAGATCGCTCAGCGAATGGATGTTGTATCTATCGGATGTCTCGCGCCGCACGGCAATGGCATACGTGTTCTGGAAACCAAGTGGAGGAAGCCAGCGGATGCCGTACCGTCGCTCCGATTCCTGCGCCACGTGTTGGTAGACTGCACGTGGGTCACGTGCGAGTGAATCCGGCAGCGTGTCGTGCAGGATTGCGAGCAATCCAGTGCCCGTATACTCGGGATATACATCAATCGCCCCCTGGCGCAGTGCACCGAATGCGACTTCAGTAGCCCCCAGGCCCGGCCGACGCACAACGGAGAAACCATGCGCTTCAAGCAGTTGTGCCATCATCTCGGCGAGCACATATGACTCACCGAACGGTTTCGATGCGACAACGATTGGCGAACTCAGCGGTGCGAGTCGCGTGACAGACTGCATAGCCGCCGAATCGCTGCCGAGGTGCGATTGCGCATGTGCAATGATCGGCACCGCGAGTGTGAGGACACTCATGAGAAGCGCGGATGCGGATCTCATCTCGGTTTAAGGCGCGCAGAAGTTGCCAGTGCACGATCGACCAGCGCCGCGACGTATGCGGTGGCTGGCGAGGTGTAGAGATCGTTCAGTATTCCGCGCTGCTCGACGCGTCCTGCGCGCATCACCGCGATCTCGTCGGCAAGGCGGGCTGCCTCTGCGAGATCGTGTGTAACGAGTAGCATCGTTACGGAGAATGCACGCCTTGCGTTCTCGAATACCTCGTGAAGGTCCGATCGCGTTATCGCGTCGAGCGCACCGAATGGCTCGTCAAGAAGGATCACTCCCGGCCGGGCAGCGAGAGCGCGTGCGAGGGCAACGCGTTGGCGCTGGCCACCGGATAGTTCGTGTGGAAACCGGTCGCCAAATGCGCTCGACGGCATTCCAACCAAGTCGAGCGCGTGAGTCGCGAGCGCAGTTGTGTCATGGAGTCCGAGGAGCGTCGGCACAAGCGCAACGTTTCTCAGCACGCGCCAGTGCGGGAGAAGTCCGCCATTCTGCGGCACGTATCCGATGTGCCGGCGCAGAACGGCAACAGACTCGGAGCGGACATCTTTATTCCCAACCAACACCTGTCCCGAATCGGGCTCCACCATTCGGTTGAAGCACCGCAATAAAGTCGTCTTCCCAGACCCGCTCTCGCCGACAAGCGCCAGCGTCGTACCGGCCGTGACCTCGACACTCGCCCCATCGAGGCCGACGACGTCGCCGTAGCGAACGACTACGTCTCGGGCGGTCAGGCCCCGCGCGATTTCCCGGCCATCGGACGTTGGGTTGGAACTCACAGTTTCAAGATACAGCGATCTGAGCGATGGCCGTCAGCGCGCGGCTCTCCCGTCGTACCTGTGTCGCCCGACTCCCACGCGTTTCCAACGCTCATGTGGAGAATTTCCATTAATTCGGCGGACCATGCTCGCGGCGCGGCGACGAACCGCTTAATTCCAGCGAATGAGCTGGATAAGTGAAGCGTCACGACTGATCGCGGCAGCAAGCGTCGTCGGCTTGGCGGCAGCTGGCTCGCCAGGCGTCGCTATGGGACAGAACTCAGCGACGTGGGACGCTGCACGAGGCGGCACTTTGGTTGTCGACAGTTTGGACTCTGGCGCGCTCGCGGCAAAACTACCCCCAGCTGCAAGTGCCGACTCCGAACCCGGAAAGCCGTGGTTGACGCGACGAGATGCGGCCGGCGCAGGCATAGCGATTCTTGCCACGATCGCCGTCGCACCGCTGGACCGGCCGATTTCGGGTGAGTTTCGCGAGTCGGATTGGCAGAAGGACGAAAAGCTACGCAGCGCGAGCCAGGTGCTCGCGTTTGGTGGCGGCCCTGGCCCATTCATATTGGGCGCGGGATTCTACGCCGTCGGAAAGGTGACCGGATCTGACGGATTATCAAATGCCGGCGCACATATAACGGAGGCAGTTCTCCTCGCCGCTACGGTCACCGCAATTGGCAAGGGCGTCGCCGGCCGAGCTCTTCCGGGAGTCCACGCCAAGGAAGAATTTGAGTGGGATCGCGGCTTCCACCACGGGAACGGTCCGTTCGTTTCATTCCCGTCAGGCCATACTGCGGCGGCGTTTGCGTTGGCAGCCGCACTAACTGGTGAATCCGCTAACTGGGAGCCTGGCTTCCAACGCTATGTCGGGCCGGCGTCGTATCTTCTGGCAACAGGCGTTGGACTGGCTCGCTTATATCAGAACGTCCACTGGGCTAGCGATCTTCCGCTAGCAGCTGCGATTGGAACATGGGCCGGCCAGGCTGTCGAAAACCACGCTCATCCACACCGTCGACGCAAACTTCTCGACCGGATCGCCGCGTGCACATCATTTGCACGCTCGGCGCGTGGACAGACCATGGTGAGTTGGTCGCTTCCGCTGACAATATCAAGCGGAAAGTACTGAAGCCGTGGTCTTTATGCCCTTCGGCCGCCTCGAAGCAGGCGGAGCAAGAACAGCAATACAACTGCCCCTACAAAGGCAACGAAAATGGTGCCGCCGAGTCCGGCGAATGGCGCGTGGACTCCAAGCTCACGGAACAACCAGCCGCCGAGGAATGCGCCGACGATCCCAATGATAATGTCGCCGATGAGACCGCCGGCCCCGCCGCCCATCACGAACGAGGCCAGGACACCAGCGACCAATCCAACTATCAGCCATGTGACCAGATCCATATCAATCACCCCGAGTTCAGAGTCGTCGTCGTTACGATTCGAGCTACGTTGCAAGGATAGAGCCCGCGCGCGCTATCAGACGAGGGTCGATGGGCGCGGCGTGAAGCCTTCTGGCGGCCAGCGTCAACGTCTTGCGATTGCGCGAGTATTCCTTTAGGACCGGCAACCAACCACGGAGATTCCGCGTTGTTCACACCAAGGGCTTCATTACAAACTGCACAAACTGCGTCGCGCTGGACAGTGTGCCATGCCGCGCGCACCCGCGCCGTTGCTGCATTCACCATTGCGGCGTTCGCGATCACGTCGATCCCGGATGCGCTGCAGGCGCAACGACAGGCAGCGGAACCTCCAGTTACGCACTTCTCGAGCGTTTCTGTGTCGCCGGACGGCAAAAAGCTCGTCTGGATCGCTTCGGGCCCTTCTTCCCGCGGCGCCCTGATGGTGGCCAGTGGAGGGGGAAAGGACACGCCGAAATCGCTAACGTTGCCCGGCGCCGACGCTGGAAGCATCTCTGCGGCCATCTGGTCCAGTGACTCCAGAAAAATCGCCGTTCTGGCCAGCTCCGAGCATGGAACGCCGACTCTGTTCGAGATCAATTCTGACGGCGCTGGCGTGCGCCGCGTCGCACTGATCCCGGGCGCGGTGCACGGGCCGAAATTCTCGCCGGACGGCTCGCGCATCGCATTTCTCTACTCGTCGCCATCCGAGCAGTCCAACGGACCGACCCAGGCGACTCCGCGCGACACTGGTGTGATGGACACACACATAGACCGGCAACATCTCGCCACGGTCGATGTGTCGAGCGGTACCATGAAGGTTGTCTCGAAACCCGGCTTGTACGTCTACGAGTTCGATTGGTCGCCGAATGGAAAGGAATTTGTGGTAAGCGATGCGAACGGTTCGGGCAACAACAACTGGTGGGTCGCGCGTCTGGAGGCGATCGACGGTGCAACAGGAGCCGCGAGGGCGATCGCAAAGCCGACAATGCAGATCGCACAGCCGTTATGGTCGCCCGATGGCAAGCTGATCGCGTTCATCGGAGGCCTTATGAGCGATCAGGGATCGACGGGTGGCGACCTTTACACTGTGCCGGCAGCAGGCGGAACGGCACGCGACGTCACGCCGAATATCAAGGTTTCGCTCAATTCCTTCAGGTGGATCGGCCCGGCATCCGTGCTCGCCACGGTGGCGTCGCACGGCGGATCCGAGATCGCAACTATCGATGCACATACAGGCGCCGTCGCCGCGTTGTGGTCGGCTGAGGAAAGCATTTCGGGTGGACATGCGCGCGGCATTCCGGAAGTATCCGCAACTTCGAACGGCGCCACTGTCGCGCTCGTTCGTGAATCGTCGAACACTGCGCCGGACATTTGGTCGGGCCCGGTCGGGCACTGGACGCAAGTCACGCACGCGAACACAGCCGTCCGTCCAACGTGGGGCAAGACTGTGAGCGTCCAGTGGCACAACGACAGGTTCAACGTTCAAGGTTTCCTGATGTACCCGACGAACTTCGACGCGAGCAAGCGTTATCCGATGATCGTCCTCATTCACGGCGGCCCGTCGTCGGCGTACAGCGCTTCGTTCACTACGGCGACTTCGCAGCAGGCAGCGCTTTCGCGTGACGGTTACTTCGTATTCATGCCGAACCCACGCGGCAGCTACGGGCAGGGAGAAGCATTCACGCGAGCCAACGTGAAGGATTTCGGCTACGGTGACCTTCGCGATATCATGGCAGGCGTTGATACCGTCATCGCCAAATACCCGATTGATGCAAAGCGTCTTGGCGTCACCGGGTGGAGCTACGGTGGTTTCATGACGATGTGGACCGTCACGCAGACGAACCGCTTTCGCGCGGCGGTTGCCGGCGCTGGAGTCTCGAATTGGCTAAGCTATACCGGCGAAAACGGCATCAGTGAATGGATGGTCCCGTTCTTCGGTGCNNGCCACCGCGTACGAGGACCCAGCGGTTTACGCCAAGAGCTCACCGATCAATTTCATTGATCACGCTCGTACACCGACACTCATCATCGTGGGTGAGCGGGATGCAGAGTGCCCCGCCCCACAGTCGTTCGAGTTCTGGCGCGGGCTGCAACACGTTGGTGTGACCACCGAATTGGCCGTGTATCCGGACGAGGGACACCAATTTGCCAACCCGGAGCACCAGCGCGATATGCAGCGGCGTTATCTCGCGTGGTTCGACAAGTATCTGAAGTGAGATCCAAGGTGGAGCGCGGCCAGTCAGGCCGGTAACCGCCGCCACGGCCATCGCATGGGCCACAACGCCGCACCACAACGCTGGCTTTCTGCAACCTCAGGAGTGCGGCTCACCGAGCTCCCGCCTCCTGAGCGCGTTCAGGTGCGCTTCGCGACCGGCCAGGGAGAGGCCAGCCAGCTCCAGGCCCGAGCGACCTGCGACGCTCCTGGACTCGAAGACGTAGAGTTATCTTAAAGATGTTCGAATCGCTTCGTCGACCGCTGCCAGCGGCCTCATATTTTGGCGTCAAAACGTGGCGCCGTTCAACTATTGCCGCCGAGTGCGGCACGAGTGGGGGAATAATTACGAGACTGGGAGAGCCTGATTGGTCGACGGCTTGCACGTGAAGCAGATACGGATCTGTCTGGTGAGCCCGTACGATCTCTCGTACGAGGGCGGGGTCAATACCCACATCATGGCGTTAGCCTCAGCGCTCCGCGAAGCTGGCCATCACGTGCGTATCCTCGGTCCCGCAAGCGGATCGGTACCCATCGGTTGCTACGGAGTACCCGGTACAGTTGCCGTCCCAGCAAACGGATCCGTGGCCCGCGTTGGACTTCTCGTTTCGGCGCGAACGGTCGCACGTTACCTCGCGCATGGCGGCTTCGACATCGTGCATGTTCATGAACCGTACGTCCCTGGCACGGCCCACATCGCTGTACGGTGCGCCACAGTTCCGGTCGTCGCGACGTTTCACGCCTATGCCGAGCATGAGCACCTGGTCTCGCGTGTGGCTCGGCAGGCAATGGCCTGGTATCTTGGTCGACTCCGAAGTGCCATTGCGGCTTCTGCCGCGGCTGCCGACTTCGCACGAGTAGTCTACAAAGGGCCGATTCAGATCATTCCGAACGGAATCGACACGGCGATATTCACGCCAACTGCACCTGCGTCCGCGCGGCCGCTTTCACTGCCGGCTTTGCAGCACGTTCGCTCCGCTGGCCCCCCCCATTTGGCGTGCGCCAATTCGCCTGCCCCCCTGCGTATCCTCTTCGTCGGCCGATTTGACGAACCACGCAAGGGACTGGCGTATTTACTGGAGGCCATCGTTCGACTTCGAGCTCGCGGACGTGCAGTTACGGTGCAGATTGTTGGCAGCGGCTCTGCCGGAAAGGTGGCGGAACTGGCAGGACGCGCCGGTGCGCAATTTCTCGGGCGCCTGGACGAGGCCGCCCTGGCGGACTCGTACCGGGATTGTGATGTATTCTGTGCGCCATCGATCTACGGTGAGAGCTTCGGACTGGTGCTGATCGAGGCCATGGGATGCGGCCGCCCCGTCGTTGCAAGTGACATCCGTGGTTACCGCGAAGCGGCGGCGGGAGCAGCACTGCTCGTAAATCCCCGCGACCCTGACGCACTCGCGGCCGCGTTGCTTAGAGTGGCCGATGATACTACGCTGCGTAACGATCTTATTGAGCGCGGACTTCGACGCGCCGCTGAACTCGATTGGCGGCGTTCGTCGCAGCACATCGTGTCCGTCTACCGCGCCGCGGTCTCCACATCGTCACATGCCATTTCTTCCGACGGAACGTCGGTCGACTCTGCGCGATACCTATGAGATCGGCTGGGCTCTTCGGCCCGCCGCGGGGCTGCCGCAAATGGGCATTGTGAGATGGTGCGAACCGAATTGCACGACGCGCTAGTCCAGCGGGAACGTACTGACCCCACGATCGGGTCGGTCGACGGCGATGTCGGCCACACCGACACTGCGGCAGTGCCTGAGACTCACCGCGCAGAGGATCAGTTTCCGCGCGTCTGGTTCGCGAGACGCGTGGTCATTCCGCTCGCGCGTGCATTTGCGCTTTACAGTCGTGCAAGCGTCTTTGGCGACAACCTCATCCCCAGTGATGGACCCGTTATCTACGTAGGCAAACACCCGAAATCATACCTCTATCTTGAAACCGCGCTGCTAGGACTCTTTGCATTCTGGGACAGCGGGCGACCGCCTTTCCGTGTGCTCGAGAGCGTTCACGCATCTACCGGGCGAGCACCGCTGCACAGCTGGATCCGCCACCGCGTGGGAGCGATTCCGGCAACCGAGGAGAGCGCACTCCAAGCGCTGCGGAATGGGGAGTCGGTGCTCATATTTCCCGGAGGGACACGCGAGCTATACGGTGCACCGGACCAGCTCCGATGGGATGGGCGCGAGGGTTACGCCCGCCTCGCAGTCATAGCACAAGTTCCAGTAATTCCGTTCGCGATTGCAGGAGCCGACCAACAGCACGCCATGCGAATTTCCGTTGGGCGATCCAGCGTCTGGCTGCCACCAATTCCCCTTCCGGTCCGTCTGGTTTTTCATTTCGGTGCTCCGCTTCTGCCTCCGGCGGACTCAGCCGACGGTGAGATCCGCGGCGTCATTTCAGCGTATGCAGCCCAGATACACGCCGCAACCACGGGCCTGCTGGCAGCCGCCGTCGCCGAGCGACGGAAGAGAGTATGATCAGCGCAGATAGGTCTCTCGAACCGGCAATGCGCGCGTCACAAGGCGAAACGCGGGCGACTCCAGCGCCGCCGGTGCTCCGACCAGATCGGTGGTATTACAGATACGGCTACATCGCGCTCTCGAAATGGCTCACCCGATATCACCGAGCTGTCTTGGCAGGCGATCTTCCCGAACCGGGCCCGTGCATTTTTGTCGCACATCACGGCGCTGGCTATCTCAACCTTGACCTGGTGGTTGCATGTTTCCTGGTGGGCTGGCAGCGATGGTACGAGCGCGCCGGACCATTCATGCCGTTGCGCATCGTCGCCGCACAGGGGCACGCGATCGAGCGGGCAATTCCAGGCTTGCCCCTTGTCAAGCGACACGCAGGGCTGATCGATCCTTCGGAAGCGTCCTGCCTTGCCGTACTCAACCGGGGGGAACAACTCCTCGTCACTCCGGGTGGCCAACGTGAATCCACCCCCGACGCGCGTGATTATCGGCTCAAGTGGCATGATCGGTATGGCTTTGTCCGTCTGGCTCTCGCGACGGGCGCACCGATTGTTCCGCTTAGCGTTGTAGGTGGTTACAGTGCGTTTCCCGGCTTCCGGTATCGCAAACTATCTATATGGTCCCCGATCCCATTGCCCGTCCGGCTCGACGTGGCGGTCGGGACTCCGATCCAGGTCCCGCAGCAGCCAACGCTAGTGCGCGATGAAGTTACGGTGAAATTGATTCATGAGCAGGCTTGGCGCGCGACACAAGCACTGTACGACCGCCTGCTGGCCCAACGAGGTGAATCGAGCGACGGGAGTCACGCGGCAGTCGCTGCACAGAAATAACCAGTCAAGTGGATACCGAAGTGCACGTCAACGGTGCGCCAATCGCAGACCCAGGACCAGACCAATATCAGTGGGCGGGAGGGTCCGGACGGACGTTGGTCGCGAGCGACTGGCACCTGGGCAGTTTCAGCTCATCCGTTGCCGAGCAGTTGGCGCAGCGTTTCCTGGAGTACGCCCGGGAAACCGGCGATCGTGTTGTGCTGAACGGTGACATTTTCGAGGGACTCTTTGAACCTGCCGAGCAAGCGGAAGCCGCGCACCCTGTGGTGCGCGACATGATCGCAGAGATGGCAACTCGAGGGCAGCTCCTCCGCCTCGCGGGAAACCACGACCCGGATGTTGATCGCTCCCTGGTTATTGTGGACCAACCGAAAATTGGACGCGTGCTTATCTCACATGGACACGCCGTAGATTCTCTACATCATTCGCGACTCGGGCATGCCGGAGATGCGATCTCCCGTCGCATGGGTCACGTGGCTGTTGTCCGCGGTGCAGCACGGTTTGCCGAACGCGCAGCGAAGGCAATTGCCGGAGTTGCTATCGAGCATGTGTTTCAGGTGCGCTGCCGCGCTCTGGTCACGCAAAGTAAATGTGTAGTCGGAATCTTCGGCCACATACATCGGCGCTACCTTGCACCCGGCGACGCGTACGCAAACGCAGGATATCTCTCGCGCACGCGACTTGAGTATCTCGTTCTATCGGATGGTGTCATGAAACTGGCGCAGCTTGAGCTGGAGACCGGCAATTCGTGAAGTCGAGGAACACGCCGCGCGCGTCGCGATCGAGCACAGCCCAGTGATCAGTGAGCGCCAGCGGCTGCAGGTTCGGCCCACCCACAACGTACATCGCCGCGTAGATGTGCGCGGATTTGATAAGATGCGCTGCGAGACGCACTTGTGGGCTTAGAATTACTGCAACGCTGGCACTATGTAGGTCTCTTTCTCGCGCTGTTTGCGGAAGAAGCTGGGATCCCACTTCCGATCCCGGGCGACTTATTTATCGCCGCAATGGGGGCGGCGGGGCGCGCAGGCGACGCAAATTTCATCGTGACGACGGTTATCGTCATGACCGCAACGTTGAGCGGGAGCGCGATTCTCTTCGAGATGTCACGACGCCTCGGCCAACCCTTTCTGCTTCGGATCGGCCACCGCTTCGGTTTCGGCGCGGAGCGCGCCGAAAGGGTTGAACTCTGGCTCAAACGGCGCGGCGCGGTGGCTATCGTCGCAGCGCGCCTGACTCCCGGGCTCAGGATCGTAGTTACCGTTGCCGCCGGCGCCTTTGGCCTCGGACGAACGCAGTTCCTGTGCGCGACAGCTGTGGCATCGGTGCTGTGGTCACTGATCTACTACTGGCTTGGGTACGTCTTTGGCGCTGGAGTAGAGACGGTACTCCGATCGGCATTCGGACGGGCTTTTCACCACCACAGCACGGCAGTCATTGCTACTGCTGCTGTGGCACTGGTGGTCGCGGTGGCAGTAGTAACGGCGACATGGCGGCGGCGTGCAAAACGCGGTACCCAACGAATGTAAAGTGCACTGCCTGGTTGACGTACCGGGTTCCAGATTCAACATGGAGACCGTGGAAGCGATGAAGAATCTCGCCTCGCACAACCGCCCATTCGCGTCAGAGGACGCGACGCCGATTGATATCGGATCGCCGCACTGCTCCCAGATTCACGCTGCCGGCTCGTACCGGCAAAACGGATCGCTCTCCAACGCGTCCCTGGTGTATGCATACGCGCGAGCGCGGGAGCCGCCGCATATCGCGCGATACTTGCACCGTCCGCACTTACCCTTGAATTCGTTCGGGTTGTGCAGGCTGCGGAACAGCGGCGCATTGCGGTAGACGTCAGCGAGGTTGTCGTGGCGCACGTTTCCAACGGTCAACGGCAGGAAGCCCGCAGGGCAGATATCGCCGGTGTTCGACAGAAACACGATGCCGTGCCCGTCGCGAATGCCGAAGCCGTTATACACCGGCGTCCGCCGAATCTGCTCGGTCGACATTTCTTCTTCACGCATGCGGTCCAGCGCAATACGCCGATATGATGGCGCCTCGGTAGTCTTGATCGCGAATGGCGCACCGCGTGCCAGATCGTACACCCACTCCATGATTTTCTCGCCGTCTTCAGTCGACACCTCCTTGAGCACGCGGCCGCGTCCAACCGAGATCAGGAAGAACAGGCTCCAGCGCATCACCTTGATAGTCTTGAGCAGTTCGTACACTGCCGGAAGATCATCCGCTGTCTCCTGCGAGACCAACGTGTTGATCTGAATCGGCAGGTCGAACTCCACGGCGATCTCCGCGCCGCGAATCGTCCAGTCAAAACAGCCCGGCACTCCGCGCACCGCATCGTGGCGTGCGGCGTTGGAGCCATCCAGACTCAGACCGAGACTTCGGATGCCGTGCTCCTTGAGCCGCGCGATCACCTCCTGCGTGAGGTCCTGCGTCGCGCTCGGCGTTATCGACACGCTCAGCCCCAGCTCGTTAGCATCGTCAATCAGATCGTACAGGTCGGCACGCTTGAGTGGATCGCCGCCAGTTAGAATCAGGTGCGGTAGCGGATCGCCGAACGCGGCGATCTGGCGCAACAGGTTCTTGCTTTCGACGTTCGTTAGCTCTCGTCGATGCGGCTGCGTCATCGCGTCCGCGCGACAATGGCGGCACGCGAGCCCGCATGCCTGTGTCATCTCCCAATAAACGATGAGCGGATTCCTGGAATAATCGCGCGCAGTGTGCTGATGAGATCGCGTCGCTGGCTCTATAACTACAGACATACACAACTCCTATATCGTCGAACGGCCGATCCTGAGCAGTTGTGGGTGATAGCTGAACGAGATCGTGAAGTACCGCGCGTCGTAGTTCTGGTAATTGTTCGCGAGGAACAGATACATGTTGGTCGCCGATGTGGCGGTTGCCGGGTTCAAGCCGAGAGTCTTGTAATCGTTCTGAGTGTACAACTCGCCGTGATAGCGCGCCGTGAACGCCCAATCGCGAGTGAACTGGTAGCGCACGTACACATCGATCGGTTGGAGGTTCTGCGTGACTTGTGGCAGGTCGAAGGCGGTCGCGGATGTGTTCTGCGCGGCGGTGCCTCCAATCGGCACGATCGGATTGGTAGTTGCCATGGCGTAACGCGCACGCGACATCTCGTATGTGCCGCCCGCCTCGAGTCGGTCGGGTATCACAGTCACCTTGAGGTCGGCCGATGCCGACGTGACCAGATCGGTGTTGTTCCCCACCCAGCTGTAGGTCGGGTTATTGAGTTGCACCCCTGTGCGATACTGCACGCGCATCACGTCAACGAACGTCTCCCGCATCAGGCCCGCGCCAGCACTCACCCGATTTGTAAGAGTATACGAGACATCGGCGCCGGCGGCGGCGCTTCTGTCGCTCAGCACGCCGTAGAGTGAATGCGGGTACAAGTCGTGTCCCACCTGCCACGTGCCACTGATGGTGAGAGGATCGATCGGTGTTGCGGATGCCATGATGTCGGTGCGCTCCAGATTTCGGTCTGCTTCATCGAAGCGCTGCGCGTTCGGATTCTCGCTGGTCGCGGTCTGGGTGTAGGCACCGCCACGGCGCCACCCCTTGCTGTACGATGCACGCAGGGTGACCCACTGAATTCCCGTGAAGTCGAGGCTCATGCGCGGTGTGCGCTCGTTGGTTCGGACCACATTGCGCACGAGCGAGTCTCGCTGTATCTGCTCCCACGCATAGCCAGCGGTAAGAGATACGGGCTCGATCAACTGCCAAGTCCCGCTGAAATCCGCGTTGCGTCTCGAGAAGGGATCGCGGCGAGCAGTGTCGGCTGGTGCCACCGACCGATCGTTGAGGACGATGAGCGGCACGATCGACGTCGTTGCATGATCGGCGAACGAGTAGCTGCGAAACCGCCCTGCGAACGTCAGGAACGACAGCGGCCGCGAGGAGATCGAGGCACTCATGTTGTCGGTAGTGGCGCTTCCGCCAAGTGATTTGGGCTCCTGCGCTATGCGCGGGTCCGTGATCGCAGTGTTGCTCGTCGCGGGAATGAAGGCGTCGTTCTGCCGCCACCATGACAACGCCGCGCTTCCAGTAATGCGGGTTCGGAGCGGAAGGTTGAGACCGCCGACCACGATCGCCGTATGCGCGAGGTTGCTCGGTGCGAGCGAGGTTCGTGCCTGTGACGAGCCGCCAGTCGCCGTACTGGTAGTGACCAGCGGATTGTCGGATGCTACCGATTTGATATTGTTCTGGAACACGGAGAGATCGTAGGTCGCGACAAGTTGAAAGCGCTGCTCGGCATAGCTCTGCGAGACCTTCAAGTTGTCTACCGTCTGGTCGATCGGCTCGAGGATCTCACTAGCGTGATTGTTTGAACCGCCGAACGCCTGACCCATCGGGCGATCACCGCTCTTCCCGATGCGTGTGTACTCTGCCTTGAAGTCCCACGCCTCCGAAGGCGTGACAGCGACCGCGAGCTTCACGGGGTCCCAGACCGACCGAATTGGGCCGATAAATGGGGCACGGTTGAATGCCGCGGTGTCCGGCCGCGGAACGGGCAGCGTGTAGACGCCGGGGCTCGCCTCCGTTAGTAGCGAGCGGCCGTCGGTGGAGAAGGTGTGCGGAATACGGTCCCAGTGCAGCTGGACATCAAAAAGGCCTGGCTGCTTTGCGCGAAGTGCAACAGTCTGATCGAGCAAACCAATATTGCTTGCAGTCAGCTGATACCAGCGGAAGCCGTCGGCCGGCGCGTAGCCAAGCAGTAGCTGCTGGAGCAGCATTCCGGATCGAAGATCCCGGTACTCCTCGAATTTGCCAAGTTGCTGCGGGGTAAGCGCACCGGAGAACGCGCGCACCCCGATTTCAGCGGCAGCGGTAACCGGACCCGGAACTGTCTCCGGAACCGTATCCGGAATCGCGACGGCCGCGTGAGCTGTGGATGTATCCGCGGTTGTCTTTGCGGTGACCGCGGCTTTCGCCTGCGCCAAGCCCTCGCGCGATGACATCGCTGTCACTGAGCCGACGCCGCAGTACAGCACCGTGTAGAATGCGCGTGAACGCATGATATGCCTCTCGTTGCGTATGGCTTTATCGCGTGAAGGCGTAGCCCGAAGGATCATTCGAGCCGTGAATGTTGAAGTGGCAGTTGGAGCACTGACGATTGAACACAAACTGGAAATCGTTGATCGCTTTTGGATTACGGGGGGCAATGGGATGCCCACTACTTTGATGGCACTGCTGGCACAGTCGCGGCCTTGAGAGTATGAGCATCTTCTCATGGCTGCTGCCGTGCGGATCGTGGCAGTTAGCGCAGTTTTCCACCACCGGCGCGTGCTGCCAGAGGAACGGTCCGCGCTTGTCGGCGTGACACGTGAAGCAGGTTTCGTTGGTCGAGCTGGCAAGCAGGAGCTTGGGCGCGGGCGATCCGTGCGGGTTGTGGCAACTCGTGCATTCCAACTTGCCCTGGCCGAGCGGCATGTGGGAAAAGCGAGTCTGCTTGTTCGCTTCCTGAGCGTGGCAACTGGCGCACGTAGCCAGGACAGTAGGCTTTTTCAAGTTGGCGCGCTCGGACTCGGCATGCATCAGCGTGTGGCAGTCTGAGCATGCGACGTTGCGCGACTCATGCGCGCTACCTTGCCACATCATGCGGGCCGTCTTCTCGTGGCACGCCAGGCACGTGGCGTTGCGTTCTGCGATCGGCGACGGATGCTTGCCACCAAATACGATCAGGCCACCGCGCTCCTCGGCGCCGCTTTCGACGTGCTGCTTGCTCGGGCCGTGGCAGGATTCGCATCCCAGGGCCTCGTGCGAGTTTCGCGGATGCGACAGGACCAACTTGCCCTTGTCGGTCGCGGAGAATTCCGCGACTTCTTGTTTGTGACAGTCGACGCACGACGCGCTGCCGGCGAATCCAGCGGGAGGTTTCGGCGTTGCCGCAGACTGCTGCGCGAATGCCACGCACGGCGCCGACAAGAGCGCGAGCACAAACAGAATCCGTCGCAACGGTCGCATTGTAATACCTCGGTCCGCCTGCATTGCATGCGGCGGCGTTTGCAGGAAACTACATGGTGAGCTACGGGTGGGGCTTGGAGCCTAATTCGCGCACGTACTTGGCAACGGCCATCATCTCGTCCGGCTTCAACTTGTCCTTGAACGACTTCATGTTGTCGCCCTTGCCGTGCGTGAGTATGGTGACGACCGAGTCGTCAGTACGCGACGTGATGAAGGCCATGTTGAATGTCGCGATCTTTGGGTACTTCTCTTTCATCGTCTTGGGCGGGTTGCCAATCACACCGTGACATTTCCGGCAGTTCTCCTCGTAGAGAGCCTTGCCATCGGGCGCCTGTGCCGCCGCGCGAGAAGCGGCGGCGGACGTGGCGAACACGAATCCAATTACTACTAATTCGAGCTTCATCATTTCTCCTTGGGCTTGACTGGTTCAGGAAAGGTGTCGCGGAATTCAGGCTGCGCGGTGGCCCAGTGAGGCCCCCGCAGCGTCGCCAGGTACTGGGCCAATTCTTCGATTTCCTGGTGGCTCAGGGTCGGCGGACCAAACGCTGGCATCTTCGAGTCTGGGTGGAACCGCGTTGGATCTTCGATGTAGCTGTGCATCCAGCCCGCGGTGTGTTTGAGCCCGATGTCGGTGAGTTCCGGCGCGTCCGGCACGTCGGCGTTTTTCTCAGGCGCCTTCCGACCGGCAATCGCGTGGCAGCTGCCACACTGTTGCTGGTCAAACAGTACGCGCCCAGCGCGCTCGGTCGATGTAAGCGGGTGCCCAACTTCCTGTGGGATACCGGTGTGCGGCGCCTCACTCATCGACGCCCCAAACAGTAGCGCGCACGCGACGGTCACTCCTCCGAGCGACGTCAGCGCGATCGGTCGGTGCACCAGAGATCGGATGCTGCGCCGGTCAAAGAACGGCAGCAGCAACAAGACAAGCACGAGCAGCGTCGGCACGCCGATCGCTACGAAGCTCTCCATTGAGCCGGGAACGAACTTCAAAAGCTGGAAGAACGGAAGGAAATACCACTCGGGGCGCGGAACATACGCGGAGTCGGTCGGATCGGCCGGCGCGTCCAGTCCCGCGCCGAAGAAGCGGCCGAGAATCACAAGCAGCAGAATTACGGCGGTCGCGACGATTATGTCCTTTGCGATTATGTCGGGCCAGAACCGCACTCCACTCGCTTTGGATTGCGCATACTTTGCGTCGTAGAACTGGGCGTACTGTGGATCGTCGGTGCGCCCCGGTGCGTCCTCCTCCAACACCTTTGGCGGCGCCGCAATCCCCTGCCGCACCACGATCACCAGGTGCAACATCACGATTCCGCCGAGCAGAATCGGTAGCAGCAGAACATGCAGCGCAAAGAACCGCGCCAGGGTTGCAGCGCCGAGCTGGCTGCCTCCGCGAAGCAGCGTCACTAGTGTGCCGCCAATGACCGGCGCCGTCCCGGCGATATTCGTCCCGACCTGCGTCGCCCAGTAAGCTTTCTGGTCCCATGGTAGCAGATAGCCCGTAAACCCAAAGGCCATCACGAGACACAACAGCGCGACACCGAGTATCCAGTTGGCTTCGCGCGGATACTTGTACGACCCCATCGTGAACACGCGAATCATGTGCGCGACCACGAGGACCACCATTGCCGACGCGCCCCAGTGATGGATGCCACGCAACAGCGAACCGCTCGCCACCGTTCGCTCGATGAAGCGAATGCTGTCGTACGCGTGGTCTGGGGACGGCGAGTAATACATGGCCAGCACGATACCTGTCGTGATCTGCACTACGAACACAGCCAGCGTTGCGCTTCCCAGTGTGTGCCACCAAGTGAGGCCCGCTGGCATCTTCCTGTCCAGCAGTGTTTTCCGAATGGAGGCCAGATCCAGTCGTTTGTCGAGCCACCGACCGATTGCGCCCATTGCTTTATGCCTCAACCTTCTCAGCGATTCCCAGTCGGAAATCCCTGTATTTCACGAACACCGCGCTGTCGCGCACCTGAACTTCCAGCTCATCGAGTGGCCGTGGTGGCGGCCCCGCAAGCACGCGTCCCGTTGCTACGTCGAACTGTCCGTGATGGCACGGGCAGAGAAAATCCTTGTGCTCCTTATCGTAGATGTAGGCGCAGCCGAGGTGCGTGCAGTGCCCATTGTAGGCCTTGAACTTCTCGCCGTCCTCGGTGAACAGCCATACACCGTTTAGAGTTCGACTCTCCAACCATGCATCCACCGTACTCTGCACGAAGTTCACGCGAACCGGAACTCCGACATCGAGCAACGCGATGTCGTCCGCCACCTTCACCCAATCATCCGGAGGCGGAGCGGCGAGCACTGGCGATACAAATGCGCGTATTGCGGGAAACCCGACGACTGCAGCGCTGACCACGGCACCGATTCCGCTGATCCAACGCAGGAAGCCGCGACGCGTCACCTGCTTAGCGCCATCGTGTCCCTTGACTGTCTCTTCCCGTGTACTCGCCAAGCGCACATCTCCGGAAAAAGGATACGCAATGCCAAAAAAAAACACGACGTACTATGACGTCGTGTTCATTAAAAGCCTAGCTCGGACTCCTCCCGAGAGTGTTCATATGCTTGCCGCATTTACGCATCAGATCGCGACTTCGCCGCTCGCCCGGAGATTCGACAATGTTCGCGCAAATTTTCTCGGGCAGAAACTGAGACCAACTGGCGTCACGGGCGTTGCGCATGAGTGAAGACATAGCGCCTTTTCTTCACATGTCAAGCATAAGAAATGCGACGCAAATACGAGGAGAAGACTCCCTATTTTCGTGAGTCAACATTATTTGCTGGCGTTGCGATGCGCTGCATTCTTGTGCAATCACAACGGACAGTCGTCTGTACGATTTGTACTAATCACGCGCGCAGGCCATGCGTGGCGGCGCGGCGCGTTAGCGGGATCAATCACAAAGTCCGTGTGCTTCGATCTCCCGCATGTCAGAAGCCGGCGTCGATCTCCGCTCTGTGGCGCGTGTACTCCGGAAGGTTCTTGGCCAATTCGCGTGCCTTGACCCGTGCGAAGGCGGCCTTATACGCGGTCATCGCGGCAGTATTTCCCGTCAGCTTTGCAGCCTGCGCGGCGAGCAGTAAACCGAGCAGGTGATCCGGTTGTTGCCGGAGGATCGTATCAGCCTCTGCCTTGGCGATTTGCCGCGCGCCAGCCACCACTCCAATGCGCCCAACGTCAAAGCGCTGATCGGCATCGAACGGATGGCCCTGCGCCTGCTCCATCATCTGGTACGCCTGAGCCGCCATCGGGGCGAAGAACGCTACCGAATCGGTCTTCCCTTCCTGGCTGAGTCGCATCACGCGATCGAATAGGCGGTCGGCAATCTCGGTGGGCGAAAGGTTCGAGATATCTGAGGCAGCCATCGCACCTGGCTCCGCACCTCCCGCAGCAGCGCCACCAGCGGCACCAGCGTCGACACTGGGATTGGGCAACGCATTAGCCGGTCCGTCGACCGACGATCCTCGCTTTGCATTGAGCCCGCCATTGACGACAACCACGAACACCACAAGAAATGCGATTCCCGCAACTGCCCATGGCAGCCTCTCGGCGGTTGTCGCACCCATCGCAACGCGCGGCGCCACCACCACGGGGCCTGCAGCCGCACCTGCCGCGGTACCGACGCCTGCAACCGCCCCACAGTTGGAGCAGAACTTGGAACCGGCCGTGAGTGGCTGCCCACATGATACGCACGGAGGGCTGTTGAGCGGTGCGCCGCATTCGGTGCAGAAGCGCCCGGTGCCAGCAGTCGAGCACCGCGGGCAGACAGTCGAATTCGCGCGTGCCTGGTTTGATGCCATTATGGGCTTAAATGTACCACCGCCTCGGCGCGTGCGTTGCACCGGCACCGCCACGATCGGTCGCGCGACGCCCGCTGTCCTCGATTGTCAAGAATGACGCTCCGCGAACATCGCTGGCAAACGATTGGGCGTCAGATCTCGCGTTAGGCAACCTCGCGAAGATTGCGCCAAACGCAGTGACGCGAAGCGAAAGTACAAATCCGACGAACGGCTTACTCTCGCGTGCAGCGAGATGCACGTCCTGGATTACTTCAACAAGAAGTTGCGAAACTAAACCCGGCAGTGGTGCTCGTGATCGCCGGGAAGTGGTGGGTGGAGTGGTTTTACCAGGTGATCGCCAACGGCAAGCCAATAGACATCAAAACGCTGAATGAACTCTGGCCAACCATCGCAACAGGATCTGGCCGGTACACCCCCAATGGGCGCATCAACCGACACCCAAGCGGCACAAAAATGAAGCCCATGCAATAACTTTCTGACGCTTAGTCATTGCTGAACTTCATCTTAAGTCGTACCGTAAATGCATGCCCCCGAGCGGACTCGAACCGCTGGCCAACAGTTTAGGAAACTGCTGCTCTATCCACCTGAGCTACGGGGGCGTTGGCGCTTGTGAGCGAATTATAACGCTGCGCCGGTACGACTATACCCCTCGTCTCAAGCCCCGGCTTATCCCCTGGACGACTCCGCCAACAGAGCGCTCAACGCGGCGACAAGGGCGGCCTCCGTTCCCATCTGCTTGCTGCCGTGAACTTCAAGCTCTCCTGAGCGAACACGCCTCGCGATCTGCGAAAGGAGTGTCGCGATGTGGTCCTGCACCGATCCGTTCGAGCGGTCCCACTCCGTCGACGACCACTCGTCGGCGGCGCGCTGCGCCTCGGCCGGCGGCACCGTGAGGTTCGCTGCGGCGTGCCAATCAAATGCGTCCCGTTCTTCAGCCATCCACACCTCCGGCGCTGCGGGGGAAGTCGCCTCTGGCACTCCGGAGGCCTCCTCCGTTGGTGCCTTTGTGGGCGCTGCGTCACTCGGTGCGGAGGCCGCGGACGCTGTCCAAGCATCGACCGGTTCGGCGATCTCGTTGACTATCGCGTCCCGGGTTCCTGAGTGCTGCGGGTGATGATCCAGCAGGGAG
>PMEM01000028.1 GCA_003155795.1 Gemmatimonadota bacterium | reverse complement strand
GGCCAGATCGAGCAGGTCATCGTGAATCTTGCAGTGAACGCACGCGACGCAATGCCCGATGGCGGGACACTAATCATCGAAACTTCAGAAGTTGATTTGGACAGTTCATACTGCAACGTGAACGCTGATGTTGCGCCGGGCCGTTACGTGATGCTCGCCGTCAGCGACACCGGCATCGGCATCGAGGCAGCGACGCAGTCGCGCATGTTCGATCCGTTCTTCACCACAAAGGAAGCCGGGAAAGGAACCGGGCTGGGACTCGCCACCGTATATGGCATCGTGAAGCAATCGGGTGGCCATGTTGCGGTGTACAGCGAACGCGGGATCGGCACGACCTTCAAGATCTATCTCCCGCGCGCGCGTAGCTCGCAGAATACCGACGGTTCCTCAATGCCATGTGACGCGGTTCGGCGTGGAACGGAATTCGTGCTCCTCGTCGAGGATGACGCGCAGGTGCGCGCGGCGGCACGCCGAGTGCTCGACCGTGCCGGCTACGAAGTTCTCGAGGCCCGGAGCGGGCCGGAAGCCATTGCGCTCTGCGAAGAGCGCAAGCCGCGAATCGACCTCGTACTCACGGACATGGTCATGCCGAACATGAGCGGCCGCGAGCTGGCGACCGCGATACGCGCGCGCTATCCGCACGCCGCCGTTGCCTTCATGTCTGGATACACCGAGGATGCCACCCTGCGAAAAGGCGGACTCAGCGACGGCACCGTCTTCATCCACAAGCCATTCACACCGGAAGGCCTCACCAAAAAGCTCAGGCAGGCCCTGGACATGGTTGCCGTGACGACCTAGGGCCGAGCCCGACCGCAGGCGATCGAAAAGCCCTATTCACGTAAAAGGTTCTATGATGGCGTGATACTGACATATTACTGGCGCCATATTACGAACTAATAGTCGAGTTGCCGTTGCGCGACTATTTTTCTGGAGCTTGAGCTCGTTTGGCGACGTATACTCCAGTCACCGCACCACTGATTCCGGCACCGAGCACTGCGGCCGTTCCAGCCAGTACCGCACCAAATACCAGCGTCACCGCCAGCAGAAGTGCCCCTGGCAAGTGCATCACGGCACCGATTTGAGTTGCAACCAGGCCAATATCCGCGCCTCTGGCCCACTCCGCGGCAAGCAATCCGGCCCACGCGAGTACCGCTCCACCGGCGGCTGTCAGACCGCGGGCAGGCACTCGCCCCTCCAGCAGGCCGTAAACAAATCCCGCGCATGGGACGCTCAGCCACCCAAGCCACAATGTTCCGACCGCGCAGACGATCCCGACAAGCACCACCCGGACGGCAAATCGATCGATCCTCACCGGCCCGGTGGCTCCAGTTTAAGAGTGGCACTCGTTGCCCCGGCCGGCAGCTCGGCGGCAGTTCGGGGAAACATGAGCGGTTGAAGCACCCCACTTTCCCAGAATCGGAGGTGATCCTTGTACCTCGGACTGAACGGATTGCCACTCTGGCCACCAGGCAGAGTCCCCCACGCCCGGACCTCCGGGCCCATCTCGACCACCATCCTCCAACTCGGACCGAATATGCCAGTTCCGCTCGAAGGAGCGAGGGTGCCCACTCCACCCTGAACCGGAATGCGCAGTGCGGAGAAGGCGGGGATCCGCAGCAGGTGATAGATGTTTGCGAACTGCACCCGGTCCCAACGCCAGCCTCCGGCATCGGGCGCACCGTGCTTCCTTGTCACGATTTGAAGCGCCGCGACGAGACTCTTCGCAAGAATATCGTCGCGACCCTCCACCACATCCTTCGTCCGGCGATCATCCCACCACGCATTCGTCGGCTGGCTCATCAGTTCAGCCAATACAGCGGTACTCGGCGTGGCGACACGTTTGCCGCCGCGCATCAACTCATCCCATGTGAGATCGGAGAGTTGCTGCATTGCCGTTTCGAACAACACTGCCCGCGTATTGGCGCGACTGTACTTTCGATCCCACTGACCGAGCAGGGTAGCAGCGGAGTCCAGATTTCTGGTCCCGCGGCCGAGTGAATCCTCGCTCTTTGCGGCCGCCAGAAAATACGGCACAAACAGATCTGCACGTACGCTGGACGGATCCGTCTGCCAGCGAATCATGCTGTCGACCGTGACCCTCGTGCTGGTACGAAGCAACTGATTGATTCGCAACGCGCGCCACACTTCGTAATCTGCATCGTCGCCGAGATATCCGAACTGCGACTCTGGATTCTCCGGCTCCTGATTCGCGGATGCGAGAAAGCCCTGTGCGGGGTTTACCGACTGGGGATATTTGTCGATCGGCCAGTAGCCGGTCCAATCATTCGCGCTGCTCGAACCATCGAAGATGAACTCGCCCGTGCGTCCGCTCGGCCGAATCGGGAAATGTCCGGTAGAGCGAATTGCAATCGATCCGTTGCGATCCGTGGCGAGCATGTTCTGCGCCGGTACCCAGTAATTCCGAGCCATCGCTGTCTCGAACTCATAAACATTTCGTGCGTGCGAGGCGTCGTAAAAAGCGCGGATCTCATTGGACGGTTCCAGCAGTGTCCAGCGCATCGAGACCCACTGGCCGTGGTCACGCGTCATCGGCCCACGATGCGTGTAACGCACAGTATCCGTGTGGATCACGGATCCCGACTGATCACGATATTCTTCGAGCCGAGTGACGAGATCTCGCCACTCGCCGTCGACGCGATATCGCTTTGGATTCAGCGTGTCGTCAACTGTCTCACGGTAGAAATCCATTACATCCGCGCCAGTATTTGTGAAAGTCCACGACACGTCGCGGTTGAAGCCGATCACAACGCCGGGTGAACCCGGGATCGTCACGCCATATACATCCAGCTTGCCAGGAACGACGAGATGCACTTCGTACCAGATACTCGGGAGTGTGAGTTGCAGGTGAGGATCGCCAGCGAGCAACGCGTATCCATCTTTCGTCCGCGACGGGGCCACCGCCCAGTTGTTGCTCGCGAAAGAACGGTGCGTTTCTGTAGTCGGATCGTTCCCTTCGAATCGCTGGAACAGCGACGACACTCGAGCAGCTGCAGTATCAGGTGGACCCGGTGGTGCGATCTGCTGGAAGCGATTGTGCGGACCGCTCCACCCCGCCACGGGCTCTATCGGCTCCTGGATGGGTGAGTGAACCGGAAACACCGACTCGGCGGCGCTGTCTCCTATGAGAGCCGCGGCGCGCAGAAGCCGGTGATCCGGACCACCCGCGGCAAGCGTCAACCCCATCTGATTCAGCAAGTGCACGGAATTGATGCTGTGCCACCGCTCCGGGCGCGCGTTGAGCAGCTTGTATTCGATCGGATAGTCTTTTGGCTTCAGATTATCGATGTATGCGTTGATGCCGTCTGTGTACGCATCCATCATCCGGCGCGACACGCCTCCCGGGTCCAGAGCTGCGAGCTTGCGTTCAGCAGCCCGCGGCATCCCCATCATCCGTGGTTCCTCATCTGCCTCAAGAGCCTGCCGTCCTACAAGTTCCGTCAGTCGCCCAGTTGCGGCCCGGGTCTGAATATCGAGCTGGAACAGTCGATCGCGCGCGACGACGTAGCCGAGGGCGCGATAAACATCTTCCTCACTGGTAGCGAAAATGTGCGGCACTCCACGGGTGTCGTAGCGCACATCAACCGGCCCCTTGAGCCCGGGAATATTCGTTACTTCGCTGTGTGCTGGTACAGACGTTCCGGCGTTGGCCCAGACCCCGTCCACCGGGTCAAGTAGACGGCCGAGCGGTGGGAGGGGGCCGATTGGACGTAGCCCGGCGTAGAGCGTGGCAGCCAGAGCGACGGCCGCGAGAGTGATGACCAGGGGTTTTGGCGGCATCGTCGGTGTAACTGTAAGATACCGATCCGGGCGTGGCTTGCGATAAGTCGTCGACAGATCGCCCTTTTGTTGCGCACAGCTCTCCGACCGAACGCTTTTAGCCTGTGCGGCATCCAACCCTCAGTCCGTCGAACAAATGGTTGCAGCAGCGACGAACGGTATTCACGGAAACCCTGGGAGATTGCCCGTACCAACCACCGATAACTGCGCGTGAACGAAGCGCAGCTGATAACGCGGGTGTTGGCGGGCGACCGACTGGCCGGCCGCGAGTTGTACGACGCGCACGCACCACAAGTCTTTCGGCTCGCATATAGCATGACGCGCGATGAAGAGATTGCGCGGGAATGTACTCAGGACACATTCGTTCGCGCGTTCTCAAAGCTGGACAAGTTTCGTCAGGAGGCCGCGTTCTCGACATGGATACACCGGATAGCGGTATCGACAGTTCTGGAAGCGCTACGAGGAAGGCGACGTGCAGCCGCGCGTTTCGTGAGCATCGACGCTGCCCATGACGTTCACATCGAAGAGAGCTCGCACGATGTCGAGCTTGTATCCCGAGTTGAGAAAGCTGTCGAAGAGTTGCCGGAGATCTATCGCACTGCACTGATAATGCACGACCTGGAAGGATATACGCACGCTGCAATTGCCGATGTGCTGTCAATTCCTGAAGGCACATCAAAGACGAGAGTAGCGCAGGCGCGTGCGAAGTTACGTGAAACACTTGCAGCATTGCGGGACTGATGAAGTTCTCTGAAGAAGATGGAGCATCGATGGAAGAAGAACATCTGGACGAATTGATTCGCAACACACTTGCAGAATCACGACGCTCACCGGAACCGCCTCTGGACGAGATGTGGGCACACATCGAACGGAAGGCGTTCGATCAAGCACCACGCCGCGCGACGATCGTTGCAATACCGGCCCACTGGTCGCGGTGGGCAACGCCAGCAATCGCGGCGGCTGCTGCATTGGTGATCGGCGTCGGGCTTGGGTGGTCCGTCGCGCCGCGTGGCAGCGTCGTGACGCGCGTCGTAACTGTACCGGCGCAGTCTGTCGCAACCATTCAATCAACTGAAGCAACGCATGCGGAGACTCCTGCAAACAGCAGAGCGAACACTGGTGCGAACACTGATGCAAACACTGATGCATTGCGCAAGAACTCCCAGGCGCCACACACCACTCTGGCCCATGCAACCAACACTCCAAGCGCGTCCAATCGCGTAGTTCAGCAGCCGGTGATCGCGCTTCTTGCCAACCGATTCGACGACAGTGAAGGCAGTGACGTGAGCCGGTACCTCGTTAGAACCGCCGCGTTGCTCCAGGCGCTGCCAGCTGACAGAACCACTACGAAGTCAGACACCGCGATTGCAAACAGAGCCGCTGAGCTGTTGACACAGACCCACCTTCTTCTCGATGCCAAAGCCGGAAGCGATCCCACACTGCACAGACTACTCGAGGATCTCGAGCTGGTGCTCGCGCAGGTCGCGCGCCTCCGTGTGCAGCAAAGTGGAAGCGACCTGCAGCTGATACACCAGGCACTCGCTGTTCATGACGTATTGCCGCGCGTGCATGACGCGACGGTTGAAGCAAACATATCCGACTGAGGATTTACTCGACATGTGTAAAGATTTTCTTCGCCTTACCACTCTCACGTCGCTTGCTTCAGCGATCTGCCTTGTCGCGCCCGTGGCGGCGCAAACAGCAAGCCGCCCGCGGCCCCCGGTTGCTCCAACTGCACCGGCGGCGCCGAGTCCGACGCGTATTTCTCCACGCTCGGTCGCACCAAAAGCGCTTGCGCCACTGGCTACACTGGACGGCCTCGACTGGCCTCTGCTTGACGGAGCACGCGGCGATGCGCTAATAGCGTCTCTAGACGCCGCAAAAAGCAGCCTTGAGAACCTCGACCTAGACTTTGACTTAACTGCACCGCTGCGCACTCTCAATCTCGACATGGCACCAATGATCGCGTCAGCGATGTCGCCGCCGACTAACTTCAACGTCGATTTCGCGCCACGCGCGTCGTTCTCTCTTCCCGAATCGCCGCGCGCGTCGTGGGCGTCGACTGACCCGGCCGATTCGCTTTATCGGCTTGCTCGCCAGTCGCTCAACGCCGGTGATTACAGGAAGGCAGCTCAGCTATTCGCACAGATAACACGCCAGTACCCAACATCGCAATACAAGTCCGATGCGATTTACTGGCGCGCCTTCGCACTCTACCGCATCGGTGACACGGCCGATTTGCACGAAGCACTCTCCGCGCTCGACTCGGCGACGCCATCCCGACGCAGCGTGAATGGAATAAGCACCACTACGAATTCCGTGACGAGTTCCGTGAGGAGGGCTGAAGTTGAACGTGCGACTACTAACCTGGCGACCGCGCGCGGTGCACAGGCCGCCTCGGCGAACGACAGAGCCGAGGCCGAGGCGCTAGCCGCCGCTGCGCGGATGCAGCGAAATTTCATGAGTGGGGTTCGGGACAACGAGTCTGCAGTCCTCGCCATGCGCATTCGCAGCGCACTCGCTGCCCGTGGTGACGCGGCTGCTGCTGCGCAGATTGCGAGTGCGGCTGCTTCCGGCGCTCCTTCTTGTGACGACGAGGACGCAGAACTGCGAGTCGAAGCGCTCAATGCGCTTATTCAGATGGATCCAAGAAATGCACAACCGGCGATCACCAAGGTGCTCGCGCGGAGAGATAGCTGTTCAGTTCCGCTTCGGCGCGGCGCGATCACTCTTGCAGCGCGAAGCAGCGATGCCGGCACAACCGCTCTGCTCATTAGTACGGCGCGTAATGATCCATCACTTGAAGTACAGGCCGAAGCAGTTCGCGGTTTGGGCCGGTCATCGGACGCAAGCGCTACGTCAGCTCTCTCGGACATCGCTACTTCATCGAAGAATCCTGCGCTGCAGCGCATTGCTGTTCGCTCCCTCGCAGATCAGGACTCCCCCGCGGCGCGCCAGGCAATCAAAAGCCTCATGAGCCGCACGGACGTTCCAAGCGATGTGCGCATTACGGCACTGCATTACGCCGGAAAGTCTGATCTCACCGTTGCCAATCTGTCCAGCATGTACGATGCTGCATCCGACAGATCCACACGACAGGAAATTGTGTCGCTGCTTCAGCAACGGCCGGAGTCGGAGGCATCTGACAAGCTCGTCAGTATCGCACGCACCAGCACCGATCCCTCTCTGCGTCGTCGGGCAATCGATGCTCTCGCGGCCAGAAAGGATCCGCGCGCGAAACAACTCCTCATGGACATCCTCAACAAATGACAAACGGTCACTTGCTGCTGCGTGTCGTAGGCACCGTAGTAATCGTCGCATGCGCAGCCTCGCCAGCTCCCGCATCCGCGCAATCTCTGACATCGCGCGTCAATTCGGCATCGACGCCACGAGTACAGTTCGAGTTCGCCGCGAAGCCTGGAGTGTGTGGCGATGGCTTGTCTTTCCTGTCCAGTGGCAATGGATCGTCCTACTACGGAAGCATTAATATCGTGGACGGCGTCGCAACCCAGCCGTGTTCGCCGGGTCCGGTTCGCGTCGTGGTCGATCGTGCTGACGGCGTCATCACCAGCATCGAGACGGTTGCCGGTCCGCTGCATCCGGCCGGTGGCGCGATTGACCTCGGCACTGTAACCGCACGTGAAGCAGTTGATTTCCTGATGGCGATTGCAATGAAGACGGACGGCAATGCGGGTCGCCAGGCTATTCTCCCGGCCGGTCTTGCAGATGGGGTGGACATTGCACCGTCGCTCACCGCTATTGCGCGAGATCAAAATCGCCCGATAGATATTCGCCGCACCGCGCTTTCGTGGCTCGCCCGCGACGACGCCACGTACTCCGAGGCGCGTACGGCGTCCGCTGCGGACTTGCTGGTTTCCATCGCGCGCGACGACAATGAAACGCAGGCACTTCGTCGCACCGCACTCAGTTTACTTGCGCGGGTCGGCCACGGTGCCGGCGTTCCAACACTCATGCGCCTTGCGACAGATAACGCGTCTTCCTGGATCGGCCAGGAAAGCCTCCGGGCCATTTCCCAGTCGGATGACCCGCGTGCGCGTGCGTTTTTGCGCAAGGAACTCGCGAACGCGGATTTGCCCGAAGCGATGCTTATCGAAACGATCCGTGCACTCGCTGGTACTCAGGCGACTGGACAGGACATCTCGCTCCTGCGTAGTACATTCGCTTCAAGCTCCAGCGAACGGGCGAGAGAGGCGATTCTGGAAATAATGGCTCAGCGTGGTACGGCTACCGACATTCAGTGGCTGATTGGCGTCGCGCGCAATGCGAGTGAGCCGGTTGCGATTCGGCGTCGCGCGATCGCATCGCTGGCGCGCACGGATGACCCACGCGCCAAGACGGCGCTCCAGGAAATGACGACGCGGTAATGCCATTTCCAGCCCGGTGCCGAGCGGCGGGATGTAGCCTTTTCCGGCGGCACCAGCGTTATTGACGACATCACGCCCGCCCGGTCTTCAATCGCATCCAGATGAAGTACGTCGGTACGCCAAGAGCGAGCAGTGTGATGCCGATCAGGCTGTGCCGAGGATCACTGTAGATGGTAGTGCTGACGACAATCCAGCTTGCGATCATGAAGAAACCAGTCGTCCACGGATGCCCCGGAACGGTGTAGCCCACAACCCCGGTGCGACTCCTGTCCCGCGCGCGGAACACGAACAGCGCGAGTGCAGCCAATCCATAGAAGATGAAATCCACCGACGTCACGTAACTCATGATCGATTCGTAACTGCCCGAAGCGGCAACTATCGCGCACAGCGTTCCCTGCAGCGCGATTGCGGTGACCGGTGTGTGCGAACGCGGCGAGATTCTGGCAATCGCCTTGAAAAACAATCTGTCTGCAGCCATCGCCTGATAGAGTCGCGGTGTAGCATACATCCCCTGGCTCAGGAATCCGAAAGTCGACACTGCGATGGCCGCCGCGATCGCTTCAGCTCCGATATGCATGCTGCTCGATACACGATCGACGACAGCAGCAGCTGGCGTTATAGTGCTTGCGAGTCCATCCGCACCTAGCGCAAGGAGAAACGAAGCGTTCACCGCCAGGTATAGAGCCACAACCCCAAGCACGCCGTAGAGCATCGCGCGGGAGAGATCACGCGCAGGGTCGCGCATGTCGCCAGCCGCGAAACTTGCAGTCTGCCAACCACCGTATGCAAACATCACCGGAGTGAACGCGGCAGCAAGTGCACGCCATGGATGTTCCGGTATCGTACCCGCCATCGTGGTCGAACCTGATCCGTGCGCCATGATCGCAACACCGCATCCGATGATCGCAACCAGCGCGATCACCTTGAGTACCATGAACAGACTCTGTGTTTTGTTGCCGGCTTTCAGATTCGCGCAGTTGATTCCGGTGAGTAGTGCCAGCGCGAGCACGGCAACCGTCGTTTCCGAAAGATGCAACGGCACAACTGCAAGGAAGTACCGGGCGAAGATCACCGATACCGCTGCAATTCCACCTGTCTGCACCACGAGCAGCATCGCCCAACCAAACACAAACGCAACTGCAGGGTGAAACGCGTCGCGCATGTACGCATAGTGCCCACCTGGCGCGGGATGACGGGCAGCGAGCTCCGCATAGACAAATGCACCCGCCAGAGCGATAACACCACCAATCGCCCACACGACCATCATCAACAATCCGCTGTGTACCATCTTCGCAACCACCGACGGATTGCTGAAGATCCCTGCGCCGACTATCCCGCCCATCACGAGCATCGTCGCGTCGAAGACGCCAATCCTGGGCGCCGAGTGATCTGCTCCGATCCCGCCCGTCACGGGATCAGCCATCCAGTAGCGCCAGCACGCGATCTATTTCCTGTTCGGTATTGTAGATGTGCGGTGCTACACGCAGCACTCCACCGGCACGAACCGAATGTGATACTCCACCCTCATCAAGCCGTTTTGACACCGCATCAACGTCATCGACCTTGAAGCACACAATACCAGCTCGCCTCGCCGGATCGAATGGAGTAATGAGGTTGAGCGTACTGATATTCGCGATTCCCGAGACCAGCCGACCAGCGAGAGTGTGAATCTTCTCCGAAACCACGTCCAAGCCGACTTCGGCGAGAAACTCGAGACTGGAAACCATTCCCGCCATGTCCTGATACGGAATCGTCGCCACCTCGAATCTGCGTGCATCGTCGGTGTAGGTGAGATCATATTCAAGCATGTGCGAAAAATCTTCGGATCCGCGCACTGCAAGCCATCCAATCGTGCGTGGCTCGAGATTCTGCACCAGGTCCTGCCGCACATAGCAGAATCCAGAGCCCCACGGCGATAGCAACCACTTCTGCGCACCACACGAGAGGATATCGATTTTGCACTTGTGAACGTCGAGTGGTGTCGTCCCAACTCCCTGAATCGCATCGACCACGAACCAGATCCCACGCTCGCGGCACATCGTGCCGATCGTTTCGAGATCCGCTCGATCACCGGTTACGAACGACACCCACGATATCGCGAAGATCCCTACATCGCCTCGATTCAGCCGTTCTGGAAGTGCCTCCCAATCCGGCAGTCCGTTCGGCAGGAGCGCCATCTGCTCATAACGAGCTTCACCGCGCCGGGCTTTCGCCATCCAGGGATACACATTCGCCGGAAAGTCACCGTCGTAGCCGACTATCACCTTGTCTCTTTCTATCGGAAGGATCTGCGCGGCGATGTTGAGCCCGGTGCTGGTGTTCGGAGTCAGCGCGATCTCCTCCGCGTCAGCGCCGATCAATCCCGCGCACAGCTTTCTCGCCTTCGCGAGCGTCTCCAGCTGTTCATTCAGCGCGATATCCCACGGCTCTACACGAAGCCTCGTCCACCGAGCCAGCTCGGCGGCTGTCCGGGCGGGCAACGGCCCGGTTGAGGCGGCGTTGAGATAGATGAGCTTGTTGCCACTCCAGGGAAATTCCTTCGCTATATCGACTGACATTTTTTGTAGAATTTGTTTTATCGGGTGGGTACGTTGGTGGGTACGTTGGAAGCTTCGCTCGATCGTCCGCTCCACGCCAGTGGCAACCGGCCCTGGAGGCGTTGCGACCTCACGGGTCGCGCACTATCTTCGCGCGCGCGCACCATACTATGCTTGAATCTCGCATGTTTTCCGGTTGGAGGAATGGATGGCAGAAATTTCGCAGCGGCCAGAGTACGATGTCTGTATTGTAGGTTCCGGCGCGGGCGGAGGCATGGCGGCCTACGTCCTGACCAAGTCCGGTGCCAACGTCGCATTGATCGAGGCCGGCCCCGAGTGGTACAGCAGCAAGGACTCCAAGATGCTCGTGCCTGCCTACGCGTCCATGCGCCGGGGTGCCGGGTCCCGCGAGAAACCCTTCGGCGAATTCGACGGCTGCATCGGCGGCTGGGATATCGAAGGTGAACCGTACACCACCGCACCCGGCACCCAGTTCGACTGGTGGCGCGCGCGAATGCTCGGCGGCCGTACCAACCACTGGGGCCGCATCTCCCTCCGCTTCGGCCCCAACGATTTTCGCGGCAAGTCCATCGACGGACTCGGCGATGACTGGCCGATCGGGTACGATGACATAAAGCCGTATTACGACGAGGTCGATAAACTCATCGGCATATTCGGCAGCAACGAGGGACTGTACAACAATCCTGATGGATTTTTTCAGCCCGCACCGCGACCCCGTTGCTACGAGCTGATGATCAAGGACGCGTGCAAGAAGCTCGATATCACCTGCATCCCAGGGCGCCTCTCGATCCTCACGAAGCCTCTGAACGGACGCATGGCCTGCCATTACTGCGGCCAGTGCGGTCGCGGGTGCACGACGAATTCCAACTTCTCGAGCCCGGGAGTGCTGATTGCTCCTGCGCTCAAAACCGGCAAGCTCACACTCATTACCAACGCCATGGCGCGCGAAGTGACGATCGACAAGAGCGGAAAGGCTACCGGCATCACTTACATCCAGAAGAGCGACGGCACCGATCAGCACATAAAAGCGCGAGTCGTTGTCCTCGCAGCCAGTGCGTTCGAGTCCGCGCGACTGATGCTCAATTCCAAATCCTCGATGTTCCCGCAGGGGCTCGCGAATTCGAGTGGAATCATCGGCAAGTACATCACTGACACGACCGGTGCAGGGTTGAACGGATTCATCCCCAAAATGGTCGCACGAGTTCCACACAATGAAGACGGATCCGGCGGTAATCACATCTACATGCCGTGGACCAAGGACAACAAGAAGCTCGACTTCCCACGCGGCTATCATATAGAAGTCGGCGGTGGTTTCGATCCGCCGTCATACGGCTTCATGGGCGGAATTCAGCGCTATCCGGGAGCTGGCGGTTACGGCCAGTCGCTCAAGGAAGATTATCGTCGCTACTTCGGATCAAGCGTCGGATTCGCCGGACGCGGTGAGATGATCCCGAACGATGATTGCTACTGCGAACTCGATCCAAAGGTCGTCGACAAGTTCGGAATCCCGGTGCTCAAGTTCCACTGGAAATGGAGCGACTACGAATACAATCAGGCCAGGCACATGATCGACACTTTCCACTCCATCATCACCGAGATGGGCGGCGAGGTTCACTCACACATACCGGGTAAGGAACAGGGCTACGGCCTCGCTACCGGCGGCAGCATCATCCACGAGCTCGGCGCGACGCGCATGGGCGACGATCCATCCAAATCAGTAGTCAACAAGAATTGTCAGGCACATGATGTGAAGAATCTGTTCGTCGCCGACGGCGGCCCGTTCGTTTCGCAGGCTGACAAGAATCCTACCTGGACCATTCTCGCGCTTTCCATGCGCACTGCCACCTACATCGCCGATCAACGCAAGCAGGGTGCCCTATGAGCGACGAAAACAAAAAGGGGATTAACCGCAGAGACGCGCTCAAGCTGCTCGGCGCGATCCCGCTGACCGGTGCGATGCACTGGAGTCCCGAAGCACTCGAGCGCGGCAAGCATCTTCTGCAACAGGATGACATAGAGCCGGTACCAGCAACGCGCAAATTCTTCACCGCACACGAAGACGCGACAGTCCGTGTCCTGGTGGACATGATCATTCCGCACGATGAACGCTCCGGAAGCGCGACTGAAGCTCGCGTACCGGAGTTCATGGACTACAACCTCAACCTTGCATCAGAACGAAATCAGGTCGAGATGCACGGCGGACTTGCGTGGCTGGACACGGAATGTCGCAGCAGGTTCAATGCGAATTTCATCAAGTGCACGGACGCACAGCGCAAACAACTCCTTGACGACATCTCCTGGCCGGACAAGGCGAAACCGGAGTTCAGTCATGGAGTTCAGTTCTTCAACAGCTTCCGCGATCTGACAGCGTCCGGGTTCTTTTCGTCAGCCATGGGGTGGAAGGACGTGCGGTATATGGGCAATGTCTTCAATCCCGGCTGGAACGGCTGTCCGGAAGAAGTATTGCAGCAGCTGGGTGTAAGCTACGATAGTTGAAAGCGGTCAGGACAATGACGGGCGTCGGGCAGAATAATGGATTCCCGCTTTCGCGGGAATGACGAAGATCCGGCAACAGGAAACAACATGAGCGACAACAAACTTGGCATCGGCTTCATCGGAAGCGGCTTTATTGCGAAATTCCACCTCCAGTCTTTTGTCAGCGTCCGCGACGCCGATGTGCTTGGCGTCTGGAGCCCGCACCACGACAATGCGGTCGCAACTGCTGCGCTAGCTCGTTCGCTCAACGTCGGTAACGCGCGCGCATACGATTCGATCGCGGACATGGTCGCAGATCCTGCAATCGACGCAATCTGGCTGCTAGGTCCCAACTTCGCGCGCATCGAAAACGTTAAGGAAATCGTCGACGCGATTCGAAGCGGGAAAGGAACACTCAAGGCGATTGCATGCGAAAAACCGCTCGCGCGAGACGTCGCCGAGGCGATCGAGGTTCTCGAGCTGGTAGAAAGCGTCGGACTGATGCACGGATACCTCGAGAACCAGGTATTCGCGCCGCAGATCGAAACGGGCCGCTCACTAATCTGGTCGCGCGGCGCTGCAACGACCGGCCGCCCGTATCTCGCACGCGCAGCCGAAGAACACAATGGCCCGCACACGCCATGGTTCTGGCGCGGCGATATGCAGGGTGGTGGCGTACTCAACGACATGATGTGTCATTCCGTCGAACTGGTGCGCCACCTGCTTACAAAACCAGGCGAGCCACGTGAATCCCTCACGCCGATCTCGATTAACGGTCGCATTGCAAGCCTCAAGTGGAGCCGTCCTGAATACGCCGAGCGACTGCGGAAGACAATGGGTAGTGAAGTGGACTACAGCAGGTATCCTTCGGAAGATTTTGCTGGCGTAACGATTGAATTCGAAACGGACGATGGCACGCGCGTGATTGGCGAAGCAAGTACGTCGTGGAGCTATGTCGGCGCCGGGTTGCGGCTATCGGCGGAGTTGCTGGGCCCGGAATATTCGATGTCATGGAACACACTCGACAGCGGGCTCAATCTATTCTTCAGCCGCGAGGCAAGCAGCAACGCTGGCGAATACTTGATTGAAAAGCAGAACGCCGAGATGGGATTGATGCCCGTAGTCGCATCCGAACCTGCAGCGTACGGTTACGAAGCCGAGAATCGGCACTACGTGAACGCGTTCCTCGGTCGGGTGAAGCCGATGCTCACGTTCCACGATGGCGTTGAAGTCGTGAAGCTGTTGATGGCCGCGTATCAGAGCGCCGAGGAAGCGAGAACGATTGAATTGCCGGCGAGCGGAATTGAGAACTTCAAACCCGCGGTGGCACGAGGCGCGTGGCACGGGTAAGATGGTAGTCATCCCGCCGACTGACCCTACGCTGCGATCCGCATCCCCACTTCATCCAGCGGCGACTTGACGTCCGGCTTCGGCTTGAACCAGAACAGGAATATTACGAAGATCACTGCCGATCCAACCGCGGGAATCAACCAGATCGATCGCCAATCATGTGTGATCGCACCGTTCGGTCCCGTAATCTGATACGCCTGCACCACCAATCCTGACAGCCAGGATCCGATCACGTTACCGATACCCAGCGTGACAAATGCGATGAGACCCTGCGCAGCAGCGCGGATCTTGAGCGTCGCCTGCTCGTCGACGTAGATCTGTCCGCTCACGAAGAAGAAATCGTAGCACATTCCGTGGATGAGAATGCCCGCATACAACATCCACAGATTCGGCCCCGTGTTTCCGTACGCGAAGAACAGATAACGCACTGCCCACGCCGCCATGCCCAACAGCATGATGCGCTTGATGCCGAGTCGTGTGAGAAACCACGGAAGCAGGAGCATGAATCCAAGCTCCGAAGCCTGACCAAGCGTCATCTTCGTCGCGGCCTGCGTCATGCCGGATTCGTTCAGAAATGCGTTGGTGAACGTGTAGTAGAACTGCAACGGAATCACCAGCAGGAACGAACCAACCACGAACACAGTGAAGGACTTGTCCTTAAAGAGCGACAACGCGTCGAGCCCGAGCACGTCGCGCACGCGCAGACGTTGTCCCGCAGCATGCGGTGGCGTGTGCGGAAGTGTGAGAGCGAACAGACCAAAGACAAGCGAGCCCGCGGCCGCGATCTTCATTGGAATAGCGGTTGATTCGATTCCGAGTGTTCCAACCAGCACGCCGGCAACGATCCAGCCGATTGTGCCGAGCACGCGGATCTTGGGGAAATCACGGGCTGGGTTTTCGATGTGATCGAAGCTGATCGAGTTCGCCAGTGCCAGCGTTGGCATGAATGTGAGCGCGTAGATGATCAACAACGGATAGAACGATGAGAACGTCGTGATCGTCGACACGTAATACAGTACGACCGCACCGATGATCAGCAGCACCGCCATCACGCGCTCGGACGAGAAGAAGCGGTCCGCCACCATACCAACGAAGAACGGCGATATCATCGCCGCGATCCCCATGCTGCCGTACGCGAGACCGGCCTGCCCGCCGTTGAACTTGAGCGTCTCGATGAAGTACGTGCTCGCAGTAACGTACCAGGCACCGTACACGAAATACTCCAGAAACATCATCACCGATAGCTTGACGCGTGTTGCGGTCATTAACGAATCCGATCCTCAAGGTGATGTGGGCGGTGTTGGTATCTCGCGCTAACTGCGCGGCATTAATGTGCGGAAATACCACGGAAACCGCCATTCCGGTGTGCTGAGGCGCACTCGGCGAATTCGGGATTCGAACGGGCGTTCGAATCAGGCAGCCAGGAGATCGTACATCTCCGGATCGCAAGACGACCCGCTCCTTCCGTGCCACACGATTAGTCGCGACATTGAGAACGTGTCAAATACAACCTCACTTCCGGTCACGTTCGCTGACGTCACGCGAGCCGCCGAAACGCTCCGCGGAGTCGCGCACCGCACACCGGTGCTCACGTCGACCACTGCAAACGCTATCGCGGGAGCGCAGCTCTTTTTCAAGTGCGAGAACTTCCAACGCGTGGGTGCGTTCAAGTTTCGCGGTGCGTATAACGCTGTCAGCCGACTCACCGACGATCAGCGTAAACGTGGAGTGATCACTTTCTCTTCCGGTAATCACGCGCAGGCGATGGCGCTTGCAGGACAGCTGCTCGGCGTTCCCATCACAGTCATCATGCCCGCCAACGCGCCGGCGCTCAAACTGGCGGCAACGCGCGGATACGGCGCGAGCGTCGTCATGTATGACCCGAAGGCGGATAACCGGGAGGAAGTCACTGCGACGATTGTCGCCGAGCGGAAACTCACACTCATCCCGCCGTACGATCACCCCGACGTGATCGCGGGACAGGGCACGGCGACGCTGGAGCTCATCGATGAGATCGGACCACTCGATGCACTCGTTGTCCCGGTGGGCGGGGGTGGCCTGCTTTCCGGTTCCGCGATCGCGGCCACGGAGCGCTCACCAGGTTGCGCTATATACGGCGTGGAACCCGAGGCTGGAAATGACGGGCAACGCTCGTTCCGATCGGGAGAGATCGTGAACATTCCTGTGCCGGATACCATTGCTGATGGCGCGCGTACGCAGCACATCGGAACGCTTGTGCTCCCGATCCTGCGCGCGCTCGTGCACGACATCGTGACGGTGAGCGACGATCAGCTTCGCACGCAGATGCGCTTCTTCATGGAGCGAATGAAGATCGTGGTCGAGCCAACAGGATGTCTTGGTGCGGCTGCTGTGATGCAACACGCAATCGACTTGAAGGGAAAGCGCGTAGGAATCATTCTCACGGGTGGCAATGTGGACCCTGCGACGTTCTGCGAGTGCATGTCTGCGGCAGGAAGCCTCAGCTAGCGCGGGCAAGCTGCACAGTTCCCGTAAAGTGATCGCGTATAATTCCCTTATTCAGAACCTTCGGTGCCGTGTTCTTTCGCCTCGCGGCGTGTGTCGGTACGATTGATCCGACCGATGTGACGTGCCCGGATTTCCCGGGAAATACTGACAACCGCGACAGTCGTTTCCTCGATCGTCGTAATCGTCGGCAACCTGCAGACCGAAAGTGTCGTAGCCATACTGCCAGATTTCCATGATCTCGCTGCGCGCCTGATCGGCAATGTAGAGCGTCCAGGCCACGCCTAGCCCTCTCCGGGATTTTGCAGCCGTTGGTCGCGCATGTTGGCAAAGAATGTTTCCAGATCACGGTCGCTGTTAATCTCGATGTAGCTGCCTTGTTGAATATCCTGGATTCCCTTGCTGATCTTGCGATTCATGATTTCCCGCTCGATCAAGCGTGTTTGCTCCTCCCATTCCAGCAAGCGAAGGCGCGCCATCCCATCCTCGCAAGCGGGAGATCGGGCTTGATTTACGGGCATTTCCCACAAATGGGTATTGACCACAGACAGTCGGCAGGGTATGCTGGTAGAAGGATCAGAACACTCATTATTACATGGAGGCTGGTATGTCGGGTCAGCGAGATACTGTAGGTGGCCTCGGCTTTCGGCCGCACAAAGGGTTTGTTCACCCGGACGCCCGGGGCCGGCTGACGCTTGGCTCGGCGGCCCAGGATTCCGACTACCGCGTGCTCGTGAACGAAAAGGGTCAGATCCTGCTAGACCCGGTTGTTGCCATCCCGACGAGCGAAGCATGGCTGTGGAAGAACCCTGCCCTCCGCGCATCCATGGAGCGTGCGCTCAGCCAGGCGGAAGCGGGCGAGTTCCAAGACCTCGGCTCATTCGCGCAGTTCGCAGGCGAAGACGATTGACTGGTGAGTTTCAAGCTCTCGTTTACCCGGGAAGCCGCGTCCGTCCTTAAGAAGCTCGGGACTGAGAAGGATCCGAAGCTGAAGAAGGTGAGAAAGGCGCTCGGTTTACTGGAGATTAATCCCCGCCATCCGAGCCTCGCGACGCATGAGTTCACGTCGCTTTCCGGACCAGCAGGAGAGAAGGTGTTCGAGGCGTACGTCGAGAATCGAACGCCGGGCGCTTGGCGCATCTTCTGGTATTATGGGCCAGATCCTGGCATGATCCGCGTGTTGAACATCGCTCCGCATTCTTAGCGCCGTTGCGTGGGGGGAGACCTCACACCGATCTCGAGATCGCTTATCTCGCGCCTAACAATCTCGCAACGAGGTAGGACCAGCAAAGTGTGCAAGCTATTGCCGTTCCAGTGAAAAAGTATACTGGCCAGATCTGATGATAGCCATGAGCGGCATCGCTATATAGCCAAACAAACGACAATCCGAGCAGTGGTAGCAGCATGATACTAACAATCCAAATGGAGCGGCTAGGTCGTGTCGGCAGCTTGGATCTCGTTTGTTGGATTATTGTATTTGCAGAATCTGAGCGTGTGGAAATATTGGACAGCCGAACGCAATACACACTGATTACGATGGCCAACATCGCCAGGGATCGAACTGCAACATCATTTGATCCCATGACAAGAGCGACTCCTCCCGACAAAAGTAGAACGATCGCCGATATAAAGAGGCCGATGTTTCCTTTGCTTCGATCGTTCCGAGGCACATTCATCTTTGCAATCGGATGCGATAAGTATTTGAAAGCACAGTGACCACGCCAACGCCACGGTATTGCCAAAACTGCTAGCTGCACAATATTGCCCCTAGAACTCCAGCTTCTGCAAATACGCGTAGCTCGCCGCTATGCTCGCGAATGGATCCGGCGCGTTGTCGTGCTCGACGAAATAGTGCTCGACTACCGGGTCCGCGGCGAATATTTCCTTCCAGTTGATCACGCCGCTGCCGACATCGACCATCTTCTTCTGAGGACTTCCATCCATGTCCTTCACGTGCAACATGCGGAAACGGCCGGGATACTTTTTGAAGTAAGCGAGTGGATCGCCGCCGCCGTCGACCATCCAGAAAACGTCCATCTCCATCGTTACGAGCGACGGATCGGTTCGTTCGAGCAACACATCGTACGGACGCTGACCGTCGATCGGCTTGAGCTCGGTGCCGTGGTTGTGGTAGCCGATGCTGATCCCGGACTTCTTCGCGATCGCCCCCGCATTGTTCAGGACGTCAGCTGCCTTCCGATAGCCGTCCAGCCCCGACTTCTCGTCCGCGATGTTCGGGCAGACCACGTACTGATGGCCGAGTGTGTGTGCCTCATCGAGCACCGCCGGTAATTCATCGCGGATGCGCTCCATCGCGATGTGCGTCGAAGGCGCGGCGAGTCCGTGCCTGTCGAGCGAAGCTTTGAAGTCCGCGACGGAATGCGACCGGTACCCGGCGAGTTCAACTTCGAGGTAACCGATCTGCGCCACCTTGGCCAGCGACCCGTCGAGATCCCTGGTCAGTGCGTCGCGGATTGTATAGAGCTGGACGCCGATACGGTCCAGACGACGGTTCGTACGCACAAGCGGGGTCCGGGGGCCCATTGCCAGCGTCGCAAGTGAGCCGGATACGACTGCAAGAAACGACCTGCGATCAATCTGTTCCATCGCACCGTCCCGACCCACCATCGACTAGTGGATCTGCGCTGAGTGTGACTGACTCTCGAATTGAAAGGTTACCCTGCAGGATTATAGCGCCGAATAGCGGCGTTGATAATAGCGCAGCCACCACCCGCGCCATACCCGCCATACCCGAACCGTCTTCCGATGTCGTCGTGCTCGAATCGATTTCAATTATATGTCAAATGCCGAGTTGTGCTACTGTCATCCCTCCTGATAGCTACGATCGTACAGACCAGCGGCGCGCAGGCGGTGGCATCCACCGCCGGTCAGAGAGTACACAGTCCGGCCATGATCGCCGTTCGGGCTCAGGGTCCAATTCGACTGGACGGTAAGCTGGACGAAGCTGCATGGAGATTCGCGCAGCTAGATACCAGCTTCACACAGAGTTTTCCCAATCCGGGCGCCGTGCCCCGCCAGCGCACCGAAGTTCGCGTTCTCTACGACAATGTTGCGCTGTACGTGGGCGTGCGTGCGTTCGATAATCATCCGGATTCCATCGCCGCGCCCCTGGCACGCCGAGATGCACTGGGCATCTACTCCGACTGGATCAGCATCGCCATCGATTCGTATCACGATCGACGCACGGCGTTTGTTTTTGCAGTCAATCCGCGCGGGGTGCGGAAAGACGAAACCGTCTACAACAACACGGAAGATTTCAACTGGGATGGCATCTGGCAGGCCGCAACGAGCGTCGATGCGCTTGGCTGGTCCGCTGAATTTCGAATTCCTCTATCGCAGCTTCGCCTTGGCCCTGTGCAAAAGGGTGGAGACCGCGTGTGGGGCTTTCAGGTAGAGCGTGATATCGCGCGATACAAGGAACGCGAAGTCTGGGCGCCTTTCACCGCACAGTCGCCCGGCTACGTGTCGAGCTTCGGTGATCTCACGGGACTTCGCGACATCCCGGTTCCGTCGCGGCNNGGATGTCATACCATACGTGAGCACCAAGCTCACACGCGCGCCGGGCAGCGGCTCCAATCCATTATATCGCCGAAATGACGCGGAGCCATCTATTGGCGGAGATATTGATTACGGCTTGCCCAGCGGTCTGACGCTAACCGCAACTGTCAACCCGGATTTCGGTCAGGTCGAGGTAGATCCAGCAGTCGTCAATCTCACCGCGTTCGAGACGTTCTTTCCCGAAAAGCGGCCTTTCTTCCTGAGCGGCGCCGACCTTTTCCAGTTCGGACAGACTCAAACGAACGCGAGTTACAACTCGCAGATATTCTACTATTCGCGCAGAATTGGACGCACGCCGGAACTTGCCGTTCCGGGTCAGGATGTCGCGTATGTCCATGCGCCCGATGCATCAACAATCCTCGGCGCCGTCAAGCTCTCCGGCAGAACACACGGTTGGACAGTCGGACTGATGGACGGGCTCACTGCAGACGAGACTGCACGATACGTCACAACAGCCGGTACGCACGGAACCACAACGGTAGAACCACTTACCAATTACGGCGTTGCGCGCGTGCAACGCCAATTCGACGACGGCAATACTGCTATCGGAGGAATACTCACCGCAACCAATCGTGACGTCGCCGACACGGCGGTGAGAGACGCGCTACGGTCGCGCGCGTTACTTGGCGGAGTCGACTTCGATCACTCCTGGAATTCCCGCAACTGGATCGCAAGCGGCTACGTAACAGCATCACGAGTCGATGGTTCACGCGAATCCATAACGCGCACGCAACTCTCCAGCACTCACTACTACCAGCGCCCCGACGCCGCTTACCTCGGCGTCGACTCAACGCGCACGTCACTCAGTGGCCACATGGCCGAGTTCGCAGTCGAAAAACGAGGGAAATGGTTCGGGTCGCTTGATTATAAGGAAGTGTCGCCGGGTTTTGAGATCAACGACGTCGGATTTTTGTCGCGTGCTGACTATCGATCAATAGTGCCCGCGCTTGGTTATCAATCCAATGATCCCGGTCGAATCTTTCGATCATACTCGATAACCGGCGCATCGTTCTACGCGTGGGATTTTGGCAACACGATGATCCGCCAGAGCAACACCGTCGTCATGAACGGCACTTGGAATAATCTCTGGACTGCTGGATTACAGGCTACTTACGCCCCGGATCAATTGCATGATGATCTGACGCGAGGTGGTCCGCTTGCGATGATACCGGGCCTGTGGAGTCTCGACGCATCGGTGAACAGCGATTCACGCAAGCCGTTCATAGCAAGCGGAGAGCTGCAATATCAGCACGACGCAGCCGGTGGTTTCGCCAAGGCCGCAAATGTCAGCCTCGAGGCTCGCCCGAACTCAGTCATCGATTTTAGCTTCGGTCCGACGCTGAGCGTTACGAACAGTTCCAACCAGTACGTTGAGACGGTTTCCGATCCGCTCGCGGTACTGACGTACGGAAAGCGATACGTTTTCTCCAACTTGCATCAAACGACACTGTCGCTCGACACTCGACTCAACTGGACTTTTACCACCAATCTGAGCCTGCAGATCTACGCACAACCTTTCATTGCAGCCGGCAAATTCACCAGCTTCAAGGAACTCCAGGCGCCGCGCACTCGGATATTCGACGTCTATGGAAGTGATCGCGGCACGATTGCGCGTGACGGCAACGGCACGTATACGATAGACCCCGACGCAAACGGCTCTGCTCACTCCTTCCAGGTCAGCGATCCCGACTTCAACATGCGGAGCCTGCTCGGCGATGCAGTCATGCGGTGGGAATATCGCCCGGGCTCAACAATCTTCTTCGTGTGGCAACAGCTCCGTAGCGGTACCGCACCAATTGGAGACTTTGGGTTTAATCGAGATGTCAGTGCCATTTTTCACGAACAGCCCACGAATATCTTCCTGATCAAAGCAACGTTTTGGCTTGCACGCTGAAGCGCGCTTATGCTGATCACTTCTGATCAACGTTGATAGCGTTCAGGTTCTCCGACGAAGCGCCGCAGTCGCGCTCTAACCTCCCAATTCCGCGCTCTTCCACGGGATATCCCGGTCGACGATCACGCTGTCGCCGCCCACGAAGCCGCTCGCCTGCACAGTGATGTGCGTCGCCGATATCGGCACGGCTCTCGACGTTACCGTGTATTGCTTAGGCAAGGTCACATCAATGCACGGAACGTTGATCAACGTCGCCGTGATCTTTATGATAAGGTCATTTCCGTCAATCCGATCAGTCGCGCTTACTGCGTAGCAGGGAGTCCCCGTGACAAGCACGGCCGACACGACCACCGACGAAGTTGTGGATATGGCACGGACTTGCGCCGGCGGAAATGGTATCGATGGCCGCACTCCCGCCGAGGCCTCGACGAGCGGCGCTGCTCGTCCTGGGGCAGTGGAATCCGCGCAGGCGGCAAATACCAGGACGGTAGCGAGGCATGCCGCTCTCGCAGACATGGAAAGAGCCAATTCCACAACAGACTTTCGCGTACTGATCATGGACACCAGGCTACTCCGATTGGACGTATATCGTAATGTTAGCAGCAATTCTGCGAAAGCGGGAACCGAGCCTCGTCATTCCCGTGGAAGCGGGAATCCATTTTCTACGACGCCACCAACATCTCAATCCCATACGCCGCCAGCGCGTCATCCGACGTCACCAGAGTACACCCCTCCACAATTGCCTGCGCTACCAGCATCCTGTCGAAGGGGTCGCGATGGTATAACGGAAGCGCCAGCGTCGCGGCCGCGTGCCGCATCGTCACCGGCAATTCGGTGAAATCGTTTTCCGTCAGGACGTTCACGAACGCGCCGGGAAACGACAGCTTTCCCAGCTTGCGCTTGATATCCGCTTCCCACGCGGACGCGGCACTCACGTACACGATCTCAGCGTCGCGGATAGCGCTCTTCACTTCATTGCGGAGTTGTGGAGTGTCGAACTGCCACCACATCAGCACGTGCGTATCGAGAAGCAGCCGCACTATTTCTTCTTCCGCTCTACAATCACTTCACGGAGCGGAGCGCTGGCATCTGCGTCGTCGCCTTCGAACAGTGCCTGCACTTCTGTTGGAAGTGGTGCATCGAAGTCCGCGGCGATCCATCCTTTCCCCGCCCATTTCCCCGGCTTGCGAGCCGGCCGGGCACGAGGGCTCAATGGCACGAGCTGAGCTACCGGCGATCCGTCCTTGGCGATGACGATAGTTGCACCAGCGCCAGCCTCCTTCACGAGCTGCGACAGGTGGGTCTTGGCTTCGTACAGGTTGACTTGCTTCTTTTCAGCCATGGTCTGAGATCCCCCTGACGTATAATAGGAGGGTTGGAGGTATTGGTCAAGCAGGTTGGTCTATATGGTCAATGAACGCTGTTATCCCGCTTCCGGCGGAACGACAGGCTATGGATCCCGACCTTCGGCGGGATGACAGCGACACTACGTCAGGTCACGTCCGGAACCCGCGTTCGTCCCCGCGCCAGCAGATACAACACCGACGCCACGACCAACACTCCGCCAACTACCGAGAACTCCTTCACCGTCGCATTGCTCAGTATCCATACAATCACCGCGACTGCGAGAACCGGCACCAATGGCCCACCTGGAATTTTGAACGGCGTTCCACCTGCATGCACGTTTTTCCGTCGCAACTCCCATGCTGCGATACAGCAGAACAGATACAACACCAGCACTGCGATGTTGCTCAGTATCGCGAGCTCCGCAAACCCTCCCGTCACCGCAACAATAAACGTCATCACGCATTGCGCGACGATCGCCACGGCTGGCGTGTCATAGCGTTGATGCACGCGTGCAAACACTGGCGGCAGAATCCCGTCGCGCCCGAACGCATATAATGCGCGCGGAGCGGTGAGCATCATGCCGCTCACATAACCGAACATCGATATGCTCGCACACACACCGATGAATACCGCGCCACCCGAGCCCGCCACAGCGCGAGCAGCTTCCGTCAACGGAGCGGCTTGCGCCAACGCCAGCTGATTCCCGAGTATCATCTGCGCGACGTACTGGATCGCCACGTACAGTACCGTTATCGCTGACATCGCCATGAAAAGCGCGCGCGGAACTGTTCGTGCGGGATCCTTCACCTCGCCGCCCGGCACCAGCGCGAATTCGATTCCAGCAAAGGCGAAGATCAACACGATCACCGATCTGCCGAGTTTGGCAGGGTTGAGACTGCCGAATACATCCGGCCGAGGGCCATGCGCCAGCATCGCTCCCAGGATTATGAAAAGGATCAACGGCAACAACTTTACCACCGTGATCATCTCGAGAAAACGCGTGCTCTGCCTCGTGCCGCGAACGTTGAGCGCGCCAAACAATGCGAACACCACGGCCAGAATCAACGCGCGCGGTACTGGCTCTGCCAATGGTGGCCAGAACACAGCGATCGATCCGACAAGTGCACTCCCGACTGCGGCAGTCGCAGTTGTCCCAACCAGCCACAACAGCGTGCCCGCGAGAAATCCGACATACTTGCCGAGGGCGATTTCTACATACGCGTACGGTCCGCCGGTGAGATCAACTCTGCTTCCAGCCTGCGCGAAGCAGAGTACGATGAGCCCCATCGCGGCGGCAACAACGATGTACGCGATCGGTGCTGATGGACCGATCGTCGCCGCAACCACTGCGGGCAGTACGAAGATTCCGCCGCCGACGGTAACGTTGAATGCGGTAGCGGCGAGGCCGCGCACTCCAATCGCGCGCTCCAGCCCGTGTTCTTTACCTGGATTCGTCATTGCCGTGCGGAATGTAGTCATCCCGCCGAAGGTCGGGATCCAGCGCAGTCATCCCGCCGAAGGTCGGGATCCAGCGCAGTCATCCCGCCGAAGGTCGGGATCCATGTTCTGCGTACTTACCAGTGACCGTCACGTCGGCGGCTGAAAACGGATTCCTGCGTTCGCAGGAATGACAACTCTCGACGTTTCCGTTAATGGATCCCGACCTTCGGCGGGATGACTGCTACTCCCTTCCCCCGGTATCTCCAATCGCCGCATCGTCGCATCAATGCCATCAAGCGTGGCGATCTCGGCGACTGTTCCCGCACCGAGATCCCGGAACCTCCGAGCCTGTGGCAGCACCTTGCGCTCCAGCGATCCCACTGCGCTGTTGTACGCCTCGACCGATTTTTCCAGACCGCGGCGCAGTGTATCAAAGTGGTTCGAGAATGTACTGATACGCGAGTACATCTCCCTGCCCAGTGCGCTGATTTCTTCAGCGTTCTTTGCAATCCGATCCTGTTGCCAGCCATACGCGATCGAACGCAGCAATGCGATCAATGTCGTCGGACTCGACGGAATCACATGCTGATCGAAGCCATATTCGATCAACCCTGGATCGTACTGGAGCGCTGCGCTGAAGAACGTTTCACCCGGCAGGAACATCACTACGAACTCGGGCGTCGATTCGAACTGTCCCCAGTACGCCTTCTGGCCAAGCTTCACCATGTGGTCGCGCACCTGGCGCGAGTGATCTCGCATCAGTCGCTCACGTTCGGCTTCGTCGGTGCATTCGATCGCTGCCAGATACGCCATCAGCGGCGCTTTCGCATCTACGATTATCACCTTCCCGCCGGGCAGCCGCACGGTGAGATCGGGTCGCAACTTGCCGTCGCCGCTGTCAATCGTCGTCTGCTCGGTAAAGTCGCAATGGTCGAGCATTCCAGCCATCTCGCACACGCGCTTCAGTTGCATCTCGCCCCAGCGACCGCGCACGGTCGGCGAACGCAGCGCATCACCAAGTTGCTTGGTGCGCCCGCTCAACTCACGTTGCGTTTCGCCCATCGAGCGAAGCTGCTCTATCAGTGACTCGTACGAACCAACGCGCGCCAGTTCCACCTTCTGAATGGTGCCGTCCATTTTTTCGAGCGTTGCCTTTATCGGCGACACCAGTTCGCTGATCGCCTGCTGACGGAGCTCGAGATCTGACGATGTGCTCTGCTGCATCTCTGACAGCGACGTGCGCGCAAGCTGCAGAAACGATTCACTATTCTGTCTGAGCGCCTCGGCGCCCATCGACTGAAACGCCTCGCGAAGGCGTTGCTCCGCCTGCTCGATCGCAGCAACCTTGTCGCCAGTGCTCTTCCGTTCCGCCTCCAGCTGTGCCGTGAGTGCGGCGCATTTCACGTCAGCTGCACCGAGTTGTTCGACGCGCAAATTCAATCGGGCAGCTTCTGCGCTCCGGATTTCGAATCGCGCACTGAGATCGGCGATCCGGCTTTGCAGTACGCCCAGATTACTGCGTTGGCGCGTCACCGCGGCAAGCCAGCCGAGTCCGGCTCCGACGGCGAGAAGCACAACCGCGATGCCAAAGAGAATCATCGGAGTCAGGTCAGACACGTGATGCTCCCGAAGCGGCGTGTGCCTCACCCCATACGCGGTCGCTCAACTTGTAGCCTCTGAGCTTTGCAAGCTGCACAGCTTGACCGACATGAAGTGCGAGATGCACGGTCGCGTTGACGAAATCTTCGTACACTGTCCAGTGGCGACCTTCGGGATCGCGCGACGGTGCTGCGTAGTCTTCTGGCTTGAGCGAGTCCATCACAGCGCGCACATCGGAGATCGCACGACTGAACTCGGTCGATATCTCACTCTTGGTGAGTCGGCGCGAGGAATCGAACTCCTGCGGCCTGTTGCGCACGTAATCGGTCCCGCCAACGTGCCGACCGATGAAGTGTCGAAGGTTGCCGGCGCAGTGCAGGGCCAGTACTCCGATCGGATTCACGCCGTCCGCGGGTTGCCACCACACGGACTCGTCATCGAACGGCTCCAGCGCCGCATTCATCATCTGGGGGAGCGCGCCGGTGAGCCGCGTGCGCAATGCGGAGACCTGAAGGTCCTTTGGGTGAGGAACTGACATCTACCTGACCGTGTTGAAATGCTCGCGTGCTAGCACAAATGCGCCGGCACTGTAAAAACACGACAGTTTGCAGTGATGTTTGGTAACATTGCATCCGATACTTGCTGCCCATTCATTTTCCGACCCGTTCCGAGCCCGAAATGAGCACCGCTTCCGATCCCTCCACCGCAACCGGTGACCTACCCACTGACGCCTTCCGCAAGCACGGCCACGAGTTGATCGACACGATGTGGAAGCCGAGCCCGAGCGCGACCAAGCTGGGGAAGTGGTGGTCGACTGGCTACGGCAGGCGTTGGGGCTCAAGACGCCGTGGTTCGGCACCACGGACATGATCGGCGCGCGTCAAGCCGGCGCCCAAGCGCTAGGGCCGAGACGGTAGCGGATTGTTTTGCCAGCTTCCGTAAATGGGATTGGGGAGAATCCACCATGAGCGACCGAACTCAGTGAATGCTGTGTCGGGTGCGGTTCGCATCTGAGCTTGCGTCAGACCGGGAAAATCCTGCACGTTGTCGCCCACCCACATCACAACGTGCAGCGCGGGCAGCCCTTCTACGTGTCCCTGCTGTACCGCGACGAATCGTGGGTTCTTGTCTTCGACGCCCGGAGGGTGGCAGAGAACCGCGTCAGCCTTGATACCTGCATTTTCCAGATTGCGCCGCGTGTCCGGGCAGAGGTTCTCCGCACGATTCGTAACAATGACCAGGCGACCGCCGAGTTCGTGAACCAGGCTGGTGAACGAGACTGCACCGGGAAGCGCGGGCGCGATCGCCTCATGAACAAAGTTGGGCCAGTTGTAGGTGAAGCCGCGATAGCCTCGCTCCGCTTGCCGTTGGAAATAAAGCGAGTTGTCGAGCACTGTCTCGTCGGCATCCATGATGACCGCCCAGCTTCCACGCGACAGAGGGGCCGCGAGTACCCGCAACCGTGCTTCGGCGCCGCGATAGCTCTGCAAGAGGTTCGCACGATGCTCAGCCGATGCGCGCGTCCAGTGCAGCGCGAGCGGAACCTGCTTGCCCGGTCCCAACAACGACGGACGTGTGGTGTCGACCAGCGGCCGCGTAGCCATTGCAATTGGCGCGGGACTCGGTGTCGGACTCCCTGCGGAAGTGCATGCACCGAGCAGCAACGGAAGCAACCAGATTCGTTTCATCGCAACTCTCTGGTCTCACCGCTTGGGATACGAGATAGTCTGTCCCGTGCGGCCGTTTGTGATGGAAAACGACCCATCGCGCCTGGCCGATAGCTTGAACCAGGCCGTCGTGGTGGTATCCAGGTTCGCGATCTGAGCATCTGGCATGTTCACGGCGCCAGGCTGTTCTGTCCGGTGAAGCTGCCAGCCCGCTATCCCCAGACTTCTGAGCGTGTTGAGTGTAGCGGCTTCCGCGCCCTTTCGCGCAGCGTTGCTGAATATCGCCGCTCGCGGTTTCACCGCCTCAAAGAGCGACGGGTCCGAACCGTCTGCTCCGCCGTGATGGGCGATGTTGTACACATCGGCCAGCCCGATAAGGTTGACCGGACAGGTCAGAGCGTACAGCGGCGGACCGGTCAGATCGCCGACATCAAGGTAGCTGAACGCACCGTATTCCAGTCGTATTGCTGTTGAGTTCGGGTTCTCTGCAACTTCCTGCGCCGGAACGCCACCGCTGGTACAGGCTGGGTTATTCGCGCCACCGCCAGAGAGTGGTTTGGTGATGACGACGCCGCCGCTTGCCACTACATCGATATCGACACCGTCCTTGAGAACGAAGTGGTCGCCTGCTTTCGCGGCGTGGTGCTTCGCCTTGGATCGTAATGCTACGTAGTCGTTGTACAGCGCAAATGTACCGGGCACGCGCGCTTCCGCCGCGGCGCTCGGTGCCGAATGGTCGATGAATTCGTTGATCGGAATCAACTGTGCAAGCTCCATCACAGCGCCGAAGTGATCGGCGTGATAATGTGATACAAGCAAGTGATCGATCTGGGTCAGACCCGCATCGTGCGCAGCCAGAAGAACGCGTTGTGCATCACGCGCCTTCGCTGGATCGTCGGGCATCGAATTGAAGCGCCCGTTGCTCGCGAAGCCTGCGTCTATCATGAATGACTCGCCGCTCGGCGTCACTATCAGAGCGGCCTTCCCGCCCTCAACATCTATAAAGTAGATGGTGAGGGTGTTCGCCATCGTGGCGGCAGCACTCGGCGCGGCAGCACTCGGCGCGGCGGTCACCGCGAACGTCACCGCGAACGTCACCGCCGCCACCAAGGCTGTCAAACAAGCAAGGAATCGCTTCATGTCATGTCACCGGCTAATGGTGCTATTGTCTTGGAGCGCCTCCGCCCACACCTGAAGCGCTCGGTATCTGCGTATTCTCCGCATGTCTTTTCACACACGCGCTCGGGTATGCCTCGCAGTATCCGACGCGACTGCTTCCCACTTGATGCGAATCGACCACCGCATGTACAACTGCCCGGCCAAGAGCGTCGGCTGCTGCGTCGTAGATAGCGGTGAGATCGGCGAAGCTGAGCGTATGGGAGGGAGGTGTGGTCGCCATCCCGAACACAGTATCACCATCGCCGATCCCGAAAATCGGGCGAATGCTGCGTGCAAGACCTGCGTCGGCCATCGCTGCCATGCGACCGGCTTCGACATCCTCCAACGGTGCGTCCGTCGCGACGACCGCGATTGTGGTGTTGGTCACCGCGTGGTCGGAGCCGTCCTTCGGTCCCACGCGGCTGGCCACTGCACTCTTGCACTCCGCCGCAGAAGGTTGCACGAGATTGAACTCGTGGTTCATCTCCAGGAAGAGGCCATATGGCAAGCATGTACGTGGATCGATCGGCGAGCCGGCTGGGTTAACACCCACGATCGCCGCGACCGTGTATCCATTCGAAAGCTTTACGCTAGCTGTGCCCATCCCCCACCCCGCTCCCATTCCCATGCCGATCCGGCCACTCTTGATCGGCGCATTCGATGCGGCAGCCGCGGCCTTGTAGCCGAACTCTGCATCGGGCCGCTTCTTGAAGTCACCACCGCGCCCAAGATCCATGAGGATCGCCGCTGGAACAATAGGGACGACGCCTTCCTTGCCAATCGGCACACCGAAGCCGTGCTCCTCCATCCACCGCATCACGCCGGTCGTTGCATCGAGACCGTACGCACTACCACCGCTCAGTACGATCGCCTGAACAACGGCGCGTACCAGCCCGCCCGGCTTGAGCAGATCGGTTTCCTTGGTACCAGGCGCTCCGCCCATTTGTGAGTAACCTGCCGTAGCGCCGTGCTCGGTGCGAATCACCGTTGTGCCAGTGCGATATCCACTGTCTGATCGTGTGTAATTGCCGACCTTGAGATTTGGAACGTCAGTAATGGAGTTTGACGGACCAGTCCCCACTACCGTGACGCGTGGGCCCATAGCAAAGACCGAAGGTGCACGCGTGGTTTGCCCCACCAGCGGCTGAACAGGTAGCGCAAGCACCACTGCGACCGCGACGCCGCGCCACGAGGAGCCATTTCCAGCTGCGACTCGTAGCACGACGTGTGTTATCAAGCTCTTTTCCATATTATTCAAAAGGAAGGACGAAGGGTGACGTCTTGTTCTGGACGAGGATCCGGTTCATGTCGAATGCCATGACTGCAGTCTTCGCGGTGGCATCATACGTAAACGAATCCATTCCGAATGCAAGAGGAATGAAAGGTGGAATCTGGCCTTGCGTGTAAGCCGCACCGGCGGTTGCGTTCGGATTAGCGAGAATCTCTGTCTGCGCGACCGGCATGCGCAGTCCAAGATCCGCCATGCGACGCCCTTCGCCGATGAAGATCTCCTGTCGCATCAGATACAGTACGTAGAGCCCATCATCAACCGTAGTAATTGCATTGATGCGAGCCGACGTCACCGATGTGCCCGAAATTGTGGGAACCACAATATTTCCTGCCGAACGAGTGAGAACGTACCCGGAGAGCAACGAATCACCCGGCGCGAATGCGACCTTGGTATCAGACGAATTCGGATACACAATCTTGCCACCGGCGCGTCCACGGAGCTGGATGCGGTCATCGACGGACTCCGTCTTGCGTGACTGGACGAGCGTCAACAGCTGCTGCAGCCGGTCCTTCGCCCCAGCGACATTATTGTCCGACAATAGTCCTTCAGCGATGATGAGGTGCGCCTCTTCTGCCTTCAGAAATGCTATCGGACTTTGGATGTTCGGGCCGCGGTTCGGGTACTTGGGATCAAGGAAGTCGAGTCGCGGCAGTGGTTGAAAATTATTGACCGAGCTCGTCAGAACGCTCTGCATCGTATTGCTAGGGCCGTTGATCGGATCGAACACCGCGTTGCGAATGAACGTTGGGTTCGCGGCAAGTAGCGCGGTGGCCTCTTTCACAGCGTTCGCCTTGTCGCCGAGCCGGTAGTACGCACGCGCGAGTGCCATGGTGTAGCTCTGCGTCGCGACGGGGTCCGTCGAGATGGAGCGCGCCTGGGTGAAGTCCGCGATGGCTGAGCCAAGTAGAATCTGCCAGGTCACGATCGGACCGTTAGCCGATGCTGGTAGCGCAACGAAATTCTCGCCGGCAAACAGGTTCGCCATGCCTCGATAAAAGAGTAATTCCGCTCGATTGTTGGGCGTAACACTCGAATCATGCGCAAACACGGTGTCCAGGCCAAACGTGCCCATCTCACGTAACGTTGCGATGTCGCTCTGAATCGTCGTCACCTGCGGGTCGATGAATTCCAGGACTGGCACATCGAATTTCTGAGCGAATGTCGTGTAGTTATTGAAGTAATTGTCCGAAGCCAGCTCGGTGTTTACCACGACGTCGTTCAGCGTAATCACAAATTGACGTTGGGTGCCGAGCAACCACACAGCGCCGGCGCCTGGCGAGCCGATAAACGCCTTGTCTGTAACATTTGGATTTACAACGTCGGTTGGCTTGAACTCGCCACAGCTTATCAGTAGCGATGATGCCACGAGAGTCAGCATCGGTGCAACCGCGCGCACCGAAGCTCGAGCGAAGGAGTTGCGGCGCATGGTCAGAATCCGAAGTGAAGGGTGAGGATATAGCTGCGGGGCGCCGAGTCTGTCGCGTAGTTATAGCCACCGATTGCGAGACCGCCCTGGTTGCTCGCGGTGGAGAGATCGGTCTCGGGATCCCAGTGCGACGATGCCCAGCGCCAGGGGTTTGTCACCGAGAAGGAGACACGAGTATTCTTGGCGAGTCGCGGCAGGAAGCGATCGCCCAGCTTGTAGTCAACCGTCAGTGTCCGGAACGCGACGTAGTTGGTGTTCTCAACCCAGAGGTTCATCACGTTTTGCCACACGGCCCCGCGAGATCCGCCGTACTGCGCGAGTGCGGCCGCTGGGACGTAACCCTCAGTTCCCTTGATACCGTACAAGTACCTGAACGCACGGTCAAAGGACTGTTGCTGAGCGCCGTACTGATAATCGGCGTTCGTGCTCAGTGTAAGCCTTGAACCCAAGTCGAGCGTCGCGCCGAAGCTACCGAACTTGTCGGGAGTCGGCTTGCCAAGGTAGGCCAACTGCTGGATCGACGTGATCTTGCCGGTCGAGTCGAAGATGGCCTTGTTGCCGCGGAGATATCCGACCGGATAGCCTTCCTGCACCATGCCCTGCACGGTGCTCGCGCTGTAACCGCTGATGGCGAATGGCGGGACGCCGCCGAGGCTCAAGACCTTGTTGTCGAGGGTGTTGTACGCGCCGGTAAGTGTGAGGCGCAAACCCTGACGACTGATAGGCACCAGGGTCATTCGAAGTTCAGCGCCCTTGTTGGATATCACACCAACATTGCGAAGCTGACTGCCAAGTCCGGTTGATGGCGCGGGCGGTGCGTTCATCAGAGCGTCGGTCGTCCGCGATGTGTAGTAACCAATGCTGAACGTCGCGATGTCGCGGAAGAGGCCAACGTCAGCACCGTACTCCAGTGTCCCTGTCCGCTCTGGTTTGAGGTTGAGGTCACCCGGCTGACCGAACGTCGCGGATTGCTGCGTATTAAATGAGTTGAACGCGATGGTACGATCGTTCGCAAATGGCGCGGGGAACTGACCAGCAACTCCGTAAGCGCCGCGCAGTCGCAATTCCGAGAGCACGTCCTTGGAGATGTGCGACCTCAGCCACGGCTCGTCGCCGAGCGCGTAGACCAGACCGATCTTGGGGTAGCTCTGCGCACCGACGTTCTGGCCGAAAGCAGTGTTCTTGTCGACACGCAGACCCAGTTCCATGGTGTATCGACTCAAGAGGCTGATGTTCGTCTGCCCGAAGACTCCATAGTTCGCTACGCGATAAGCCACATCAGTGCTCGAGGACACGCCAGCACCCGCCAGAGTCTGCGCACCGTCTCGCACATTGGTGGCGGTGTATTGCACCTGCGCATCGTCATTACGGAACAGTTGCGCACCAAGAGAGGTGATGACAGATAGGTTGCTGCCGATATTCCCGGTGTGCTGAAGACCGACATCGGCCGTGAAGCTCGTGTAGTTGCGCTCGTAGTCGGAAATCGAGCCCTGGTTGGTCGTGCCGGACGGGAAGGACTTGGTCGCGATCAGGAATTGATTCGTGACGATTGACTGCTCCTTGCTGAATCGGTTATTCAACCCGAATGTGGCATGCGTCTTAATCGACGGAATCGGATCGAACGACAGTGTGTGCGAGGTAGTCCACGAGCGGGTGAACACCGTGTTGTTCTGCAATGCCTCGGCCGTGGTGATGAACGACTTGAGCGCAGCGTAGTCGGTTGGGCTCAAGTCGTCAATATTGTTGTTGAAGCCCAGCGCGGAGGCGCGACCGTCCTCGAGCAGCCAGAGCGCGTTGTAGCCCCCGGAATTGCCATTTCGGAAACGCGGCGCATCGCTCTGGTTGTACGTGAGTGCACCCTGATACTTGGCCGTCTGGCCCAGGTTTGCGCTCATGCCGTTCTGCAAACCGAACTCTCGATTATCACCATCGATTCGCTGACCCTGGTTTGCGCGGATGTTACCAGACGCGCTGTATGTGACAGCGTCGTTGCCGCCGTCAATACCGGCGGAATACCCCTGGGTCAGTCCGTTCCGGTAGATCAGATCCGATGTACGCTTGAAGAACAGGAACTGCGTCTGCGGCGTGTCGAATCCGACGCGCGACTCGAAGAACCCCGTTGTCCGGCCGGCGACACCGTGCTTGGTGAATATCTGGATCACACCGTTGGCTGCATCAGAGCCGTACAACGTCGTGGCCGCGCCACCTGGGACAAACTCTATTCGATCGATGTTGTCGAGCGGCAGATCGGCGAGCGCACTCGTCGCGGCGCCTTGCGATCTCACACCCGACAGGTTGAGGCCGAGTGTCGCAATGGTATTCAGATTGTCCACTCGCACGCCATCAATGTAGATGACCGGTGTCGAGTTGTTGCTTACGGATGTCACACCACGTGTGCGAATGATCGACGTGGTCCCCGCGTCGCCGCTCGTCATGCGGATCTGCGCTCCAGGCAGTTTTGTTTGCAGCAGTTCATCAATGCGTGTTGCTGGTGACGCCGCGATCTCCTCCGATCCAATGACATCAACGGGCGTCGCGATACGGCTTTTGGCGATTCCGGCCCCCTGCCCAGTGACCACAACGGCATCGAGGCCCAGCGGTTGGGAAACCAGTTGGACATTCACCGTTGCGGTTCCGCCCGCCGTCACGGTAACAGGGACCGACTTGTTGGAGAAGCCTATCAACCGAATAGTGATCGTGTGAGATCCCGGATTCAGGTTGGCCAGATGATACTGTCCTTTGGCGTCCGAGCGGACGACGCGATTGCGGTCATCGTTGACAAAGATCTGCGCAGACTCAAGCGGTCTACCCGTGCTTGCCTCGCTCACGCGGCCAGCGATGGCGCCTGTCGATTGAGCATTTGCCAACGATGCGCCCAACGGTATCAAGAACGCACTAAGGAAAACAGCAGTCCATCGAGAACGGCGTGTCATCGGTGCCCTCGGAAGATCAACGGTAAGTGGCTAATATTTAAGCCGGTACAACGCTTGTCAAGAAGACAACGTGTACGTTAAAGCCGACTAGCGGTATGACGTGCGATTGACGAACGCTGTCACTGTGATCCAGTCAGTGACAGTAGAGAGAGTGCGAGCACCTTCGTGCACTTGACAAGATCATCGATCACGCAATACTCGTCGGGCTGGTGCGCAAGATCAAGCATGCCGGGACCGTAGGCAACACAGTTCCGCACACCGGCGATTCGATCCACGTGCTTTTGATCGTACGTCCCCGGACTGGCGGCAAGGCTGGCCGGCCGACCGAGTACTTCCTGTATCGATTGCTCAAGAGCGGCCACAACACTGGAACCGTCCGGAGTGTGCACCGGCTGAACGACCATGAGGTCGCGCAGCTCGTATTTCAGTTCAGGCGAGTCGTGCGCCACCCGCTCGAGCAGAGACTCTATCTCTCCTCGCACCGAGTCGAAACCTTCCTCTGCGAGGAAGCGACGGTCGAACACTGCGCGACACACATCCGCGACGCACGGCGTCTGCATTCCGTCGACAGGTTGGCCACCAGCGATGCCATTGATATTGAGTGTCGCGTTACGCGCACCGGGTGGCATCACCGGCACCGATGTGCTGCGACTCTTGAGGACAGGCAGCAGCCTCTGCTGGATCTCCGCGAGGATCAAGCCCATCTGTGAGATCGCGTTGACACCGAAAAAGGGCATCGAACCATGCGCGATTCGACCGCGCGTCATGACTTCGAACCAGTACACTCCGCGGTGCCCGATGTAGATACGGTCAGTGTCCGTCGGCTCGGTAATGATTACTGCATCCGTACGGTCCGAGCTCACCCGTCCTTGCTCCGCGAGCCACGCCATGCCCGCGAATCCACCGCTTTCCTCATCGACGGTCCCACTGACTTCTATGGATCCATTCATCGCGATCCCGGAGCGCCGAATCGCTTCCGCCGCGTAGATCGCAGCAGTGATCCCGGCCTTCATGTCGCACGATCCTCGTCCATAGATGCGCCCATCGCGCACAATTCCGCCGAATGGATCGACGGTCCAACCATCGCCAACCGGCACAACATCGAAATGGCCATTCAAATGCACCAGCGGACGCATGCTCCGCCCCTGCTTTAGCCCAACGACGTTCATGCGCGGATGCGACGCCGTATGCTCCGGACGGCCTTCGGCTATCGGATAGTCCACAGCGAATCCGAACGTCTTGAGCCGTCGCCCGATCAACTCGGCGCACTCTACATACGCATCGCCCGGCGGATTCACAGTCGGGATGCGCAAAATGTCGCATGTGAAGTCCACCATCTCGTCCGTAGCGGCATCGATCACCGTCATCAGCTTATCGACGTCTCTGACGCGCTGTCCTGTTGGCAACATGCTTACGATCTTATCCTCGCTCAGTGTGTAATCGGCGTATTGACATTCCGTCCCGCCACACCATGCATGGGCACGCCAAGCAATGCCGCGACCGTCGGTCCTACATCAACGATCCTGACACCTTCTCGCAGCTCGCATGGATAGACGCCCGCGCCTGACAGGATCATCGCTGGTCGCAGTTCCGGGATATCCGGGTTGTAGCCATGCTTACCCAACGTCGTCGACGATGTAACGATCGGGCCTTCGAGTTCACTGCCAATCGCAAACCCACGCGCTGCCTCCAGTGCCAGGAATGCGGTCGGGTTGGAATGCATCGTCTTCAGGTCTGCTGGCGTGTCGATCTTCGCGATTCCATTGGCTGGATCAGCTGCAAGCTTCCGCATTATCTCGGTCGCTTTCGCAATGCTGGCGCTGTCATTCGGGTTGCGTGCTTCAAGGAAGGCCGATCCCCCCTCATTGTTAATGAACACTTTCCAGTCCACCAGCTTCCCCGCCGCGTTCGTTTTGATCAGCCCGGCATCGCGCAATGCAACCATGGGATTGACGAGCAGGGAATCCCGAAGGAACCCATGATCAGAAACAACTACCCAAGCTGTCTGCGCGGCACGTCCCGACGCTGCAACGGCGTTGCGAATTTCTCCGATCTCAGCATCGATCTTCTCCAGGGCAGCATGAGCTTCTGGAGCGTGCGGCCCGTAGCGATGCTGCGCGGCATCCAATCCGGATAGATGCAGTGCGAGCAAATCCGGGTGATGTTCGTCCAGAATCCTGATGGTCGCCTTTGTGCGCCAGGCGTCTCCCATTGGATAATCGGTCGAATCGAGTTTGATCATTTCCCGAAACAACCCTGGCGTGGAGAGTGCCGACATCAGCGACACATCTTCGGGCGTGCGCACCGGACGATACTCGGGCAGCAGATAATCGATCCCCGCGCCGACTGTTACAGGCCACGATATCGCTGCTGTCTTGAGACCGGCTTTGCGCAGAACCTGCCAGAGCGTTGGCGACTTGATCCTGTCAGCGTAGTAATACCATCCGCCGTTCTCGTAGCCAAACGGATCGAGAGGAGTGTTTGTATAGATCCCATGCACTGAGGACGGTTCACCGGTGATCATCGCCGTATGGCTGGGATAGGTGACTGTCGGAAAAATGCCTGTCATACCATCTGCTCTACAGCCCTTTGCTTCCAGTGCTTGCAGGTTCGGAATCTTGAGCCCACCGTCCGGATGGAGGTAGTCGATCGTCGTCATGCCATCGATCGAAATGAGAATCTCCTGACGTTTCGCGTTGTGCTGTGCTAACGCGGTCCGTGTCGTCAGGGAGCCTCCGATACAGAGTGACAACACGGTAAGCCACTCGAAATACTGCTTGATGAAGTGACTCATACTGATTGCATCCCTCTGGTCGGAACATAAGATTGGCCAATGTCGGCGTGACATATCCGCTGGCGCGTCATACTATTGCATCCACGATAGCGGATCCAAGATCTTGTGTCGTCGACCTACCGCCAAGGTCGGGCGTGCGTACCGCGCCTTCCGTCATCACGCGTGTGATCGCGTCGATGATGCGATCATGCGCTGCAGTAAGTCCCAGGTGATCGAGCATCAACGCACCCGCCCAGACGGCGCCGATGGGATTGGCCATTCCCTGTCCCGCGATATCTGGCGCCGAACCGTGAATGGGTTCGAACATGGACGGATAGCGCCGCTCGGGGTTGATGTTGGCGCCCGGTGCAATTCCTAGACTGCCGGTGATCGCAGCACCTAGATCGCTGAGAATGTCACCGAATAGATTCGACGCTACGATGACATCAAGCGTCTCCGGATGCGTTACCATTCGCGCCGCGAGTGCATCGACGTGGTATTTCCGCCACTCGACGGCAGGGTGGTTCTTCGCGATCACCTCTACCGCATCATCCCACAACACCATCGAGTGCTGAAGCGCATTCGACTTCGTTGCGCTAGCCAAGAGTCGGCGGGGTCTGCGTTCGGCGAGCGCGAAGGCATATTCAGCGATCCGATCCACGCCTCGTCGTGTGAAAATGCCCGTCTGCTCGGCGACCTCGTGCGGCGTTCCAACGAATGCGCGACCGCCGAGTCCCGCATATTCGCCCTCCGAGTTCTCGCGGACGCAGATCATGTCGATCTCGTGCGGCTTGCGGCCAGCCAGTGGGCCGTCAACGCCCGGAAGCAGTCGCATCGGTCGCAGATTCACGTATTGATCGAACCGTTGCCGGATCGGCAGGATGAGTTCCCACACGGAAACGTGATCCGGCACTCCCGGAGCTCCGACGGCGCCGAGATAGATCGCGTCGAAATCCTGCAGCCGATCCAGTGCGTCGGCGCTCATCATCGTGCCTGTCTGGAGATAGTAGTCACATCCCCAGGGAAACTCTGTGAATTCAAGCGTGCAGTGTTCACCGCGCACGGCATGCCGCAACACATCAATACCAGCCGGGATTACCTCCCGGCCAATCCCGTCGCCCGCGATTACCGCGATGCGATACGTAGAATTGGCTGCGGTCATGCCGTGTGCACCAGCATTACATGCCTGGTGGTGTGAACCGCCCGTCCTGGGCCAGCCAGCCGCCGTCGGCGTAGATGATTGTGCCGGTGACGTAACTCGCGGCATCTGATGCGAGGAACAGCGTCGGTCCTACCATCTCGTCTGGCGATGCCCACCGGTTGAACGCGTTCTTCGCGGCGTACGCGTTGTACCAGTCCGCATTGGCCTTGATCGGCGCTGTGAGCGGCGTCTCGACGACGCCTGGGCCGACGCAGTTGACGCGAACACCGGATGGACCGAACTCCGTCGCCCCACCGCGAGCGAGCTGCAGAATGCCGGCCTTGGTTGCAGAGTACACAGCCTGCCCTGGCTCCACGACTAGCGAACGGATCGAGGAGAACAGCACGATGCTGCCCTTCCGCTGCGGAACCATGATCCGTCCCGCTGCCCTCAGGACGTTGAAGTTGCCGATGATGTTGACGTTGAGCACACGTTCGATCTCGCCAGGGAGATAGTCGAGCATCTTCTTGCGCACGTTGATGCTCGGCGTGGAGATGACGATATCCAGATGCCCGTACTTGGCATTGATTTCTGCCATCGTTCGTTCGACTGCGGCGGCATCCGTTATGTCCAGTGCACCAGACGTGGTAGTGCCTCCGATCTTTTTCGCCACTGTTTCCGCGACGTCGGCCTTGACATCGAGGCATATGACCGTGGCACCCATTGCCGCAGCCCCTCGCGTCACGGCCTCACCGATGCCAGATGCACCACCAATGACGGCAGCAACCTTGCCGGTAAGGTCAAAAATGTTGTTACTGATCATGACTATCTACTTCTCCGTGAATGAAGGAATAGCGCGATCGGTCGAATCATTCGAACCGAAGAGGCGCCGGATGACATGCACTACAACGAAAGCCACGATAGCGCCTGCGAGCCCGGCCATCGCTGGAGTGAAACTGGCAATCGTGGGACCATGGTAAAAGATTTCCCAGCCGCTGACGATCCCGATCCCGGCGATGATCGCGGCAAGCGCGTCGACAGATGTCGCGTGATCATTGTACAAGCCGACGATGATAGGCACAAACAGGCTGACGCCCATAATCGTGTAGAAGATGCTGAGCGCGCTCACCACGCCCGCCGCCACAAGCGCAACACCGACTCCAGCCACGCCGCCAGCCATCGCGGTGAGACGAGTCACGCGAAGCTGCTGCACATCACTTGCTTGCGGATTCAGAAAACGCTTATACAGATCCTGCGAGAGCGATGTAGTAAGTGTGAACAGCACCGCGTCAGCAGCACTTAGCTCGGCAGAGAAGACGGCGGCGAGTCCGAACGCGCCGACGAACGCCGGTACACCCTGCATGAGCAACGTCGGCAGCGCCAGTTCAGGCTGCGTGAGGCCGGGGAACTGTATGCGTGCCATCATGCCGAGGAGTACCGGCACACAGGCATACACCATGAGCGCGGCCGCAGTGAGGCCTACGCCAATTCGCACGGTCCGGTCATCACGGGCGCCGTAAATCTTCTGCAGCAGTCCGGGTGCAACGACAAACGCGGGCGCGAGCATCGCAAGGTAGACAAGCCCCGACGCGCCGCTATGCCACGGATTCCAGTAGTCCGGCGTTGGTTGCAGGGCGCGCAGCGCATGCCATCCGCCGGATGCCTCCAGCGCGAACGGAATCGCGATCGCAAAGCCCACGAGCTTCACCGTGAGCTGCACCACGTTGACGTACGCAGAGGACAGCAGACCGCCGGCCGTGAAGTACACAGTAACCAGCACACCTGCGAAGATGCAACCGATCGTTTTCGGAACCCCGGCGGCTACGTCAAGTATCCAGGAAACAGCGATGAGCTGACCCGCCAGAATGAACACCGATCCGATCCACAGGAGCACAGCGATGGTAGTCCGAACTGACACACCGTAGCGCAGCTCAAGATAATCGCCCACGGTACGAAGATCATGCTCGGCGGAGACACGCCGCATGGCCGGTCCGACCCAGAGGGCGAGAAGTAAAGTGCCTATTCCAGCAGAAAGGATCCACCACATCGCTGCGATGCCGTCACGATAGCCAAGTCCCGTTGCACCAATGGTTGAGCCGGCGCCAATGTTGGCGGCGAGCATGGTGCTGAACAACAACCCAGGACCGAGCGAGCGCCCGGCGACGAAGAAGTCGCTGGACGTCCGCACGCGACGCGCGATCCATGCACCCAGCGCGAGCTGGGCAATCGCGTACGCGAGTAGCCACATGAAGGCAGAATTCATTCAACACACCCGCTGCGTACGTGAAACCACATGTGCACGGCGTGGAACAGGATCGGACAACGAGAGTACGCACCAGACTTACAGCCCGTGCGACCTCTTGGCAAGAGATAAGCATAGGCCCACAGAAGCGTTGAGAACGGGTAGCGCCGCGCCGATTGTGGCCATCGCCCCGCGTTGGCCGTCATGTGAGCCCGGAAGCGGCATTCGCTTGCAGCCAGCCCACCTCGCCATTGATACCAGCCCATGGCGCCGCAAATCACTTGCTTTACCCCGCAGCTTGCTGCATACTTGCCGATATAGTTGACGCACATTCGGTACCCGGAGTTTCAGGTGCGTTACGCAACATCACCCGTTCATATCGGGCAAGTCTGCATGTCTCTGATTCGGCACTTCATTAACGGTGAGGAGTTCGGCACCCCGCAACGCACCGGCCCAGTTTACGATCCAGCCACGGGCAAGCATCAACACGACGTCATATACGGCACCACCGCCGACGTTGAAGCGGCCATCGCTGCAGCGCGCGCGGCGTTTCCGGCCTGGCGTGCAACGACTCTGACAAAGCGGTCGCATATCTACTTTCGATTGCGTCAGTTGCTCGCAGAGCGTTCCGACGAGTTGGCCGCACTTGTGACCAGCGAGCATGGCAAGGTGCTTTCAGACGCTGCTGGTGAAGTCGCCCGAGGACTCGAAAATGTCGAGTACGCATCCAGCCTCATCAACCTGCTCAAGGGTGAGTTCAGTCAGCAAGTATCGCACGGGATCGACGTACACAACGTGAAAGAACCGGTCGGTGTCGTTGGCTGCATTACCCCGTTCAATTTTCCCGTAATGGTCCCGCTGTGGATGATCACCAGCGCGATCGCCTGCGGTAATACCGTCGTGCTGAAGCCGAGCGAGAAGGATCCGTCCGCGACTGTGTTACTGGCGAAGATCTTCATGGAAGCCGGCGTACCAGCTGGCGTGTTGAACGTCGTACACGGCGACAAGACTGCCGTCAATGCAATTCTCGATTCTCCAGGCGTCGATGCCATCAGTTTCGTCGGCTCGACTCCGATTGCGCGCGCGATCTACCAGCGCGCAAGCGCCAGCGGCAAACGCGTACAGGCTCTTGGCGGCGCCAAGAATCACATGATCGTGCTGCCGGACGCTGACATGGACGCTGCAGCGGACGCCGCAGTCTCGGCTGCATACGGATCCGCGGGAGAGCGCTGCATGGCAGTCAGCGTACTAGTTGCGGTCGCGGGCAGCGCACAGCCTCTCGTCGACGCGATCCGTACTCGCATTCCCAAGCTCAAGATTGGTTCGGGCACGACCGCCGATTCACAGATGGGCCCGCTCATTACACGTGAACATCGTGACAAGGTCGCCTCCTATGTCAAGAACGCGCCTGCCGAGGGTGCGAAGGTGGTCGTTGATGGCAGCACTCAACGCTTCGATTCAGACGGGTTCTTCATTGGCGTGACGCTTCTCGACAACGTCAAGACCGATATGAAGGTCTATACCGACGAGATCTTCGGGCCTGTTCTGGCCGTCGTCCGTGTTGACACATTCGAGGAGGCTCTCAAGCTGATCAACGAGAACCCCTACGGCAACGGCGCCGCGTTGTTCACGCGCGACGGCGGTGCCGCTCGTCAGTTCGAATTTGAGGTGCAGGCCGGAATGGTTGGTATCAACGTGCCGATTCCGACGCCTATTGGCGCGTTTTCGTTCGGCGGTTGGAAGAACTCACTATTTGGCGATGCACACATATATGGCCCTGAGTCAATCAACTTCTACACGCGCAGCAAGGTGATCACAAGCCGCTGGCCAGACCCGTCTGAGTCTCAGATCGACCTCGGTTTCCCGCGCAACTATTAAAGGGCCCCGGAACTGACATGACGACGTATACAGACCGAACTGGCGCCACACACGCGCTGCCGGACAAAGCCGCCGAACAGACGGTTCGCGCAAACGATCGCGCACACGTCTTCCATTCGTGGAGCGCACAAGCAAACATCAATCCGATGCCGATTGCAACGGCGGCAGGCGCCACGTTCTGGGATTACGAAGGGAACGCATATCTGGACTTCGCGTCACAGTTGGTGAATCTGAACCTCGGGCATCAGCACCCGGACCTCGTCGCCGCGATACAGCGTCAGGCCGGTCGGCTCGCGACTATCCAGCCATCGATCGCAAACGATGTCCGCGGGGAACTCGCGAAGCTCATCACTGACAAAGCACCGGGTACGCTCAACAAGGTATTCTTCACCAACGGCGGCACCGATGCAAATGAGCACGCAGTCCGCATGGCCCGCCTCGCGACCGGTCGCCGCAAGGTTCTGGCGATGTACCGTTCGTACCACGGCGCAACAGCCACGTCGATCGCGCTCACTGGTGATCCTCGGCGCTGGGCGAACGAACCGAGCGACGGATCGGTCGCGCATTTCTTTGGCCCGTACCTGTATCGTTCCGCCTTCCACGCGACCACTGAGCTTGAGGAGTCTCAGCGGGCCCTCGAACACCTTGAGAACGTAATTGTGCTGGAAGGCGCCACCACGATTGCTGCGATTATTATCGAGACAGTTGTTGGCACCAACGGCATTCTGGTTCCACCCATCGGCTACCTTGCCGGCGTCCGCACGTTGTGCGACAAGTACGGTATTGTGTATATCGCCGATGAGGTCATGGCTGGCTTCGGACGAATTGGCGAATGGTTCGCAGTCAACGCCTTCGACGTGATTCCTGACCTGATCACGTTCGCAAAAGGCATAAACTCCGGCTACGTGCCGCTTGGCGGCGTCATCATATCGGATGCGATTGCTCACGTCTTCGACGACCGCGTCTTCCCAGGTGGTCTCACTTATTCGGGACATCCGCTGGGCTGTGCTGCGGGTGTCGCGACGTTCCAGGTGTTCGAGCGGGATAATATCCTACAGCGTGTGCGCGACTTGGGTGAACGTGTGGTCGCGCCCGTACTCAGCAGTTGGGTTGATAAGCATCCATCGGTTGGCGAGGTTCGCGGCCGTGGGTTGTTTTGGGCAGTTGAGCTCGTCCTATCAAAGAAAACGCGCGAGCCGTTGGTGCCCTTCAACGCGAAAGGCGCGGATGCGGCACCGATGGATAAGCTGACTGCCGAGTGCAAGTCCGCTGGTGTCTGGCCGTTCACGCACGCCAATCGCGTGCAGATTGCACCTCCGTTAATCATTTCGGAAGCCGATCTGCGCCGTGGGTTGGCGGCTATTGATACCGCACTGACCACCGCTGACAAATACGCCCAATGAAACCTCAGTCACGCTAAGTTCCGTAGCCAGATAACAAGCAGCCCCCCGGAAGATCCGGAGGGCTGCGCCAGTCCACTGCTCCTTCAATGTGGTGCTAGTGCCCCCAATGATGGTTCGCGTCCTGCTGGTTCTGCTGACTGGTCCGCGGCAGCGTCTTTCCCGTCTGGCCGCTCGGCGCCGGACGGGTTACGACCGAAGGCACCTGCCTGGCTCTCGTCTGAGCTGAGCCCGGGAGCGCCTTTCCTCTCGACACGTTGGGGTTCGGGAACCCGGGGACCGCTGTCGACGGATACCGTTCCGCGTCGCGCGACGGATATGCGCTGCCCCCCTGAGGAACTGGTAGCGCCTTCCCCTCGGCTCCGCGGCTACCGTACACCGGCCGCTGCACAATTACAGGCGCCGGATACTGACCGTACTGACCGTACTGACCGTACTGGCCATACTGACCATTCCCGTAACGGCCATCGTTATAACGGCCATTGTTGTACTGCCCATCATTGTACACACCCGCGTTGCCGTTACTGTAATTGCCATTCGGCTGCCAGTACGCGGCGACGTCGTACTGTCCGGCACCGCTCTGCGTGTCGCGAATGCGAACCACGGTCGTATATCCATTCTGAGCACTCGGCTGCTGGACGACGTCGGCGTTGCCGCGTCCTTCCAGCATTTGTACGCTCACATATCCATTGGTAGACGGCACGCTGCTCATTGCGCGTGCATTGCCATAACCGATCGATTCGCGCGGACCCATGCCGACGACAGCCGTACGGCCGCCCTGCATCTGAACGCGAACTTCCTGGTCCACGTTACCGCGCCACTCGAATAGCGTGCGCTGACCTGCGCCCTGTGCACTCGCTGGCACTGATACTGCCAACATCGCGAGAGGGACAGTTGCCACGCTTGCTGCCTTGAGTACTGTGCTGACGAATCTTGCAGTCATAAAACGATGCCTCCAGTTGACACACACTTTCACACCTGATCGTGCCTTTCCTTCCACATCATTAGACATGTGCGCGAACCCGGTGTTAAGGCTTCGTGCACGAATATTTGCGTGAAATCCACCATGAAACTGTTAGCAGCCTGACATTGCCAGCAGTGTGCGATCGCGTGCACAAACCGCCCCCAGATGACACGCGGATGACACGTATGACGGAATCGAGTCACGAACAGACCGACATTGGGGCACGTACGTTCTGTCGTCTGGCGAGACTGTGGCACACAAACCGCATTAGGCGAGTACTAGGTCTTTATACCGAGCATCGGGCCGATACGATTCCGCAGGCAACTTCACGCAGTTGGCAGGATTCTACGAGGATTACCTTCATGCGCGCTCGCACATTCGCAACAGCACTCAGGCCTCTCTTCACATCGCTCGCAGTAATCGGCGCAGTGACCGCGTTCGTTGCGTGCTCCGATACTACAGGGCTCGGCAATACGACGGTCGGCGGCAGCTACGCACTCGTGTCGGTGAACAACAACAGTATTCCGTTCACATACACGTCAGGATCGAGCACAATCACTATCAATAGCGACATCTACACTCTGCAGAGCAACGGCGACTATAGCGAGACGATCGATGAGACGATCTCCAACGGAGGATCGACCTCGCCTGCGAGTGACGCCGAGTCGGGCACCTGGACACAGAGCGCCAATGCCGTCGTCTTCTACCCGAGCTCCAGCACGCAGGGGAACACCACGCAGTACACGGGCTCGCTCACAGGCGGCAGCACGTTCAGCCGCAGCTCGCTAACATTCTCGTACAGCGGCGTGGTTTGGATTTACAACCACACCTGACGGAGTCGGCGATACGCCGTCGTTCCGCAACTCGCGCACGCTCGATCGCTTTGTGGTTCGCCCGGACTGTTGCGACAAACTTCCCAAATGATTTGCACGTCCAGGTAAATAGTCATGATCGGCATACCGCATAAAACAGCAGCCCTCCGGAATTCCGGAGGGCTGCTGTCTTATCACTTCCTGTCGTACTACAGTCGCATCAGTGACCGCGGTGATTGCTACTGCTGTGATTGCTACTGCCGTGATTGTAGGACTGACGCGGTGGCGGCGGCGGAGTCCTGACTGGGCGCCTAGCTTGCACGCGCGATACCGGTACGCGTGGAACCGGGAAGCCCGGAGGTATTGCGCCCCTGCGTGTCGCCTCACGCGGCGGACTGACAACGCCCCGCGGTGGAACCGGAAACGACCTTGGCTGTGCGCGACGCTCCACGTACACCGGACGCTGCGCGGGACGCTGCACGATCACAGTGCGCGGATAACTGCCGTAGTAGCCACCGTAAGCACCATAGGCACCGTATGCACCGTACTGACCATTGTAGTACGGATCATAGTAAGGGTCATAGTTCTGATCGTAGCTGTAGCCGCCGTCGTTGTACGCACGATCATTGTAGACATTGTAATTGCTGTTGCCGTAGTTGCCGTTCGGTTGCCAGAAAGCCTGGATGTCATACTGACCTCGGCCGCTCTGGTCATCGCGAATGCGAACTATGGTAGTGTATCCATTTTGAGAGCGCGGCTGCTGTACAACATCAACGATTCCGCGACCTTCCAGCATGCGTACGCTTACATACCCATTGACCGACGGTACGCTACTGACCGAACGCGCGTTGTCATAGCCGACGGATTCACGCGGACCGATCGGCATTACGTCGGTGCGGCCGTTCTGCATCTGAATACGAACTTCCTGGTCCACATCACCGCGCCATTCGAAAAGCATGCGCTGGCCGCTCTGCGCGGCTGCTGGAACTGCTGCCGCCAGCATTACGAACGGAACGGCTGCCATGCTTGCTGTTTTGAGTACAGTGTGGGCGAATGTTGCAGTCATAAAGTGCTACCTCCCCTTGGCAAAGACTCCTACACCTGACGGTGTCTTTCCTTCCACACAATCGGACACAGGCAGGAGGCATTCGTTAACGTTTTCAGAGTCAAAAATGAGCACGTCGAAACAGGGCCGAGCGAAGTGGAAGCCCAACCGAAGACCCGGCAGCGCACACCGTGAACTATGATCACAAATATGATCGCGCCCTACCAACCCGTTAAGACGCATGTGTGGGGCCATTGCAAGCGACAACCACGCGACTTGTTAGGATTCAAAATGGACTCTAAACAGAAATTCCAGAAGCCAACCGATGACGAGTTGAGGAAGAAACTCACGCCGGAGCAGTATCGTGTGACACAGCACGAAGCAACCGAGCGGCCCTTCTCGAACGAATACAACGACAACCACGAGGCTGGGATATACGTGGACGTCGTGTCGGGTGAACCGCTCTTCAGTTCGCTGGATAAGTTTGACGCACACTGTGGATGGCCGAGTTTCAGCAAGCCACTCGAGGAATCGGGTGTGACCACGAGAGTCGATCACAAACTCGGAATGCCGCGCACGGAAGTACGTTCGGCGCAAGCGGATTCGCATCTGGGCCACGTGTTCGATGACGGGCCCGGACCGACAGGGTTGCGTTACTGCATGAACTCCGCGTCGATGAGATTCGTACCGGTGGCGAAGTTGGAGGAGGAAGGGTACGGGGAGTGGTTGAAGTTGTTTGAAGGCCGTCACGACGCCCCGTAACTAGCGCGGGTTCCCGCCGTAATCTCTGCCGGGCAGTGAAGCAGAATCTGACGTATGTTTTGACATGATGGAACCGGAACACTCGCGCGATCCACTCCTCGTCCGGCTTGAGGCTTCTCTGGGATCCGCCTACCGCATCGAGCGTGAGCTTGGCGGGGGTGGAATGTCGCGCGTGTATCGCGCGCATGACGAAGCGCTTGGCCGCGATGTCGTGGTCAAGGTGCTGGCGCCGGAGTTGGCAGAGGGGCTTTCGGCCGACCGTTTCGAGCGCGAGGTCAAGCTCGCGGCCCAGTTGCAGCATCCGCACATCGTGCCTGTCATAACAGCCGGTGTGGCAGATGGCCTTCCGTACTACATCATGCCGTTCGTCAGCGGCGAGTCGTTGCGAGCGAGCATGGACCGGCGAGGCTTGAGCGTAGCGAGTGCGGTCAAAGTCATGACCGACGTGGCACGCGCACTGGATTATGCGCACAGACGCGGCGTGATTCATCGCGATATAAAGCCGGAGAATATTCTCATCTCCAATGGTATTGCCGTCGTCACCGATTTCGGGATCGCGAAGGCGCTGAGTGCCGCGAAGACACAGGCCCCGGGCGGGACGCTTACACAGATCGGTACCTCGCTGGGCACGCCGGCGTATATGGCACCCGAACAGGCTGTGGGTGATCCAGTGGATGCGCGAGCGGACATATATGCGTTGGGAATCGTTGCATATGAGATGCTTGCCGGCGTTCATCCATTCGCTGGCAAAACGAGCGCGCAACAACTGATAGCCGCACAGATCGCGGAGGTTCCGGCAGCGCTCACGAATCCAGTATCCGACATTCCCGAGCCGCTCGTCGCACTGGTAATGCGTTGTATCGAGAAGGAGCCATCGAAGCGTGTTGCCGATGCAGCGAGCCTCGTCGCTGCACTCGAATCACCCGAGCTCCTCCACGCTCCGCAAGGTGCGCGGCGCGGACCCATGGCGGACGCAGCAACGCAGGGGGTGCAGTCACGGTGGCGGCGCGGTCATACAACGGCTGTGGTTGCGAGCGTAGTTGTCATCGCAGCCGCTCTGCTCGGCTGGCACCGTTTCAGGCAGACGCTCGGCCACGCTGCTACCGCTGGCGTAGCACAGGATTCGAGTGTGCGCGCCACTGTTCCCACACTAATTACGACAGTCGCCGTGCTTCCGTTTGTGAACACAGGTGGCAATTCGAAGGACGAATACTTCTCCGACGGAATGACTGACGAACTGGCGCACGCACTTTCGCGACTGCCGTCACTCAGGGTCGCGGGCAGAACGTCATCGTACGCATTCAAGGGAAAGGACGTACCGGCACAACAGATCGGTCGTACTCTGAACGTTGGCGGTATCGTAGAAGGAACCGTGCGTCGCGCCGGCGACAGGCTTCGCATCACTGCACAGTTGACGAGCGCGAAGGACGGCCTTGTCATCTGGTCGGACGCATTTGAGAGCCGCACGACGGATGTGTTTCAGGTGCAGGATCAATTCACAAAGGAGATAGTGCACGCATTGGAGCCCGCGCTTCGCGGCACAACAGCAGCGACGGTCGCTGATTCGAGTCGCGGAACGACAGATCTCGCCGCATACGATCTCTATCTCAAGGGGCACTATTTCTGGCAGAAACGCGGCGGCGCGAATCTTCTGCGCTCGATCGACTACTTCAAGCAGGCGATTGCGCACGATCCACACTTCGCGCGCGCTTACGCCGGACTCGGCATGACGTACGCAATTCTGCCTGATTACCTGCCCCTCGACGCTGATTCTCTTGGTGATCTCGCCATCGCCAGCGCACGGCACGCCCTGACTCTCGACTCCACACTCGTCGATGCGCATACCGCCTTATGCGGTGTGGGGCCGCTGTTGAATCGCGCGGCGGAAATGGAGCCGCAATGCCAGGCGGCGTTGGCAATCGCGCTTAACGATCCGACGGCACTGCAATGGCATGCCGACAATCTCGGATGGCTCGACGAAATTCCGCAGGCGCTGTCGGAGGCCAGACGCGCGGCGGCGGTCGATCCGCTCTCTGCAGTCCTTGCTGGTGACGTGAGTGAAGCCCTTTATGTGTCGCGGGACTTTCGCGGAGCGATCGACGCGGCGCACGAGTCGATCGCCATCGATTCTTCCTTCACTCCCGCCTACTTGACTATCGCACTTGCCAATATGTTCTCCGGCCACGCGGATTCGGCGGTCAAATACGCGGAGATGGCGCGCCAGCATGATTCTACATTGCCGGGCGTTCAGGGTGGTCTGGTGCTGGCATACGCAGCAGCGGGCCGCTGGAGCGACGCCGAGCGAGTACGCGACGCAATCCGCGCAGCCCACGGACGACTCGCACCGCGCAACCAGAACGCAATTACCAGCGGCGATCTGGAGGCGGCACTCGCGTTCGGCATTCCGGCGAGTCAGCGCGCGTCGCTCATCCAGCGAATCGACTGGAAGAGCGTGAATTCGAACGGCGGCTACAGCATGTGTGATCCGCTCTTCGACTCACTCCGAAACGACCCCGCGTTCGTTGCCACGGCACGCAGGATGGGCGCCGCGGTGTGCGCGTACTCGACGCCATGGCCTATCAGGCCGCGAACGTGACGACACACGGGCGGGCGAGATCAGACCTCGATGCGCTCATCGAGCGCGCGAACACCGATCCCGGCTCGGCCAATGAGCTCTTCGCATTGCTCTACAACGAACTGCACCGCCTGGCTGAATACAACCTGAAGCGCAGCAATAGCACGATCACGCTGGATGCAACGACGCTGCTGCACGAGGCATATCTCAACATCTCGGGCCGGAGTGACGTCTCCTTTTCGGATCAGGGCCGTTTCCTGGCATACGCTTCGCGCGCGATGCGCGGGCTCGTAATTGACTACGCGCGCCACCGGCGCGCACTCAAACGTGGCCGCCAACTCGAGATCACGCTTGCCGGTGATGAGCAACTGTCTGACGAAATTCAACAACGTTCGCTGGAGTTGTCACGACTCGGCGACGCGATTGATGAACTCGCTATTCTGGATCCGTCCCTTGCAGAGCTGGTTGACCTGCACTTCTTCTGCGGATTCACGTTCATCGAGATCGCAGAACTGCGCGGATCTTCGGAGCGCACCGTGCAGCGTGACTGGCGAAAAGCGCGACTACTACTGCAACACTCGCTTATGAGTGACTTCGACTCCTGACGTGCCAAGCAGCGCCGTAGCTTCACGAGCTCGCGGATGATTGGCGCCCGCGCCGTTGCGCAACTCCGTGACCGATTGTGCGAGCGACGCACGAGCAGTTGACGAGTCGCCCGTCGCCAGTTGCGCGCGTGCTTCCAGTAAACGCGCCTCGCCAACGTACGCGCTGCGCGTTTCCGTCAGCGAATCCAGAGTCGCGTTGACCCGCGCGTCGTGCGCATAGCCGAGCGCTTCTTCTGGATGATTCAGCTTCAACGCTGTCTCTGCGGCAAGCATCAGCGCCGAGTGAAAGATCTTTCTCTGCTTGCCATTGAAGTAGCCATTTGCGCGTAGCACCTGTAGAACGAGAGCGTGCGCGGTTGGTGCATCGCCAGATGACATCGCGATCAGCGCCGCAAGAATACGCGGATCGGTCACCTGGTCATCGCTGCTCCACGACTTCTGGTGCGCGGAAAGCCGATCGAACCGGGCAGCGGTCTGGCGGGCGCCGGAGAGATCACCCAACTGCAATTGCGCCTGCGCCAGTCCGAACAGCCCACGGCCCTCCCAGTACGTGTTGTGATCCCTGACCGCCTGACTCGCGAGTAACGCAAAGTATTTCGCCGCGGAATCGGCGTGCGCCTCGAACAGTGCCGCGTGCGCGTAGTGGATCAGTGGCTGCGATGGTAGATCACCAGACGGATCGCTCCGGCTCAGCGTCACCAGCACGTCATGCAGCGTCTGCTCCGCACGCGCCATTTCTCCCAGATGGATGAGCGATACTGCATAATCGTGCTGTACGATAGCGCGGGCCATCGTTTCGCCGCGTCCAGTTCGATCGAAGATCGCCATGGAGCTGTCATAAATGGCCAGCGCCTCCCGGTGTTCGCCCTGCTCATCCAGCGCGTCGGCGAGCGACCCGAACAGATTCACGTACACCATGTCCCGGGTTTCGCCAATACTGTCGCGAATGAAGATAGCGCGACGAATAGCTGGAACCGCCAGCTCGTGATGCGGACCCGCTTCGTTTTCGAGATCTGCCAACGACCGAAGACACGTTACCTCCACTCGCGGATCAGGTGTGGCTCGGAGCATCGATGTAGCACGGTCCAGCATCCGCTGAGCCTCGTCGTATCGTCCTTCCGTGCGAAGGTTGTCAACCATGTCACAGCGGGCTTCGATGAGCCGCGCACGATCTCCGGTTGCTGTCGCGAGCGAATCGGCGCGCAGCAGTAACGCGCCGCGAATCTTGCTGTCTCCCAGATCTGCGTAGCGATCGGATAACTGGAGCAGGATCGGAGTCAGCAGTCCGGGCTCACCGCCGTATTCCCGATTCAGCGCTGCGCGCGAACGGTTCAGAATGTCGCGCATGGTTATGGGCTTGTCGCCGATCTGCGACATGAGCTGCGACTGGAATTCGACCTGAGCATCTGCCCGTTTGCTCGCATAAACTGCCGCATCGCGCTGCCGTTGTGCCTCGCGCATCTGTGTCAGCGAGAAGGCGGACGCAGCGAGAATTGCAACCGCCGCGACAACTACGCCCGTTATTCCTGCCGGATGTCGACGTACGAATTTTCGCGCCCGGTACGCGATCGAGTCTCGGCGCGCACGTACAGGCTCGTGGCGCAGATACCTGCCGAGGTCATCCGCGAACACGTCGACTGTCTGATACCGCCGGCTCGGATCCTTGTGCAGAGCCTTGGCGATGATGTTGTCCAGATCGCCGAGTCCGAGCGGCGCGGCGTGCACCTCACGTAATGCGCGCACTGTGTCGGCGGGAGTTGTGCAGCCGGCGGCAGTGGGATGGTGGCCGGAAATCAGAATGTAGAGGAGCACGCCGGCCGCATACACATCGGTCGCAGTCGTGATGGCCTCGCCTGTTACCTGTTCCGGTGCGGCGAACTCCGGCGTCAATACGCGTGTCGCGTCCACCGTCAGCATTTCACCAGCTTCATTCGGGTCGCTACTCAGTAGCTTCGCGATTCCGAAGTCGAGGAGCTTGATGTGCCCGTCGGCTGTAACGAGGATGTTCGATGGCTTGAGATCGCGATGCACGATCCCCAGCTCGTGCGCGACCTGCAGCCCCGCCGCGATGTCGGTGATGTAGCGGACGGTGACATCGAGCGGCAGCTGCTTCGCGCGATTGGTGATGTCGCAGAGCAGCTCGCCCTGCACGAAGGGCATCACGACGTACACGAGCCCGTTGCTCGTCTCGCCGAGCCGGATGATGTGGCAGACGTTCGGATGTGCGAGGCGCCCGCCGAGCTCCGCTTCGCGCCGCAGCCGCGCCATCGCGGTGCGATCGTGACTCAGCGCGGGCGACAGAATCTTGATCGCGACNNGCGCGACCTGCTGCTTGGTGATCACATCATTGGCGAGATAGACGAACGACATCCCGCCCTCGCCGATCTTGCGCGTGATCGAATATCGCGAGTCGAGCGTCTCGCCGACGAGCTTCGAGTGGTCCGCAGGCTTCCCCGGTACCGCACCCGGCGGCCCCGATCGCTGCGCCGTCGCGCGATTCTCGGCGCCGAGCGGCTGGAAGACACGTGCGTGCGATGAGGGCGGCGGCGAGGGCGGTGGAGCGGGCGGAATGAACGGCCGCGCTTGCCGCATCGCGGGGTGCGCGGGCGGTGTCGGCGTGGCGGAGGCGGGTGGCGTCACTGACACCGGAGGCGGCGGCGCGGTTGCCGCCGCCGACACCATAGTCTCGAGCTTCGTCCCGTCCTTCGGACAGAATCTGGCGTCGTCCGCGTAGACCGACTGACAGTTAGGGCAGCGCGTGCTCATGCCGTAATTACGTACAACTCATGTGCAAACGCGATTCCTGCCCTGCGCCTTCGCTCTGTACAGCGCCTCATCGGCGAGTGCGATCAGCTCCTCCGGCGCCTGCAGCTGCGTCGACAGCACGGTCGCGACGCCGATGCTCACCGTCACCGCCGGCATCGGCACGAGTCCCTCCTGCGACTGCTCCGTCACGCGCGCGCGAATGCGCTCGGCCACCTTCACTGCGCCGTCCTCGCCCGTCTCGGGGAGGATGACGACGAATTCCTCGCCGCCGTAGCGCGCGACGACGTCCACCGAGCGCGCCTCGCGCTGCAGCACGCGCGCGACGCCGCGCAGCGCCTCGTCGCCGGCGAGATGGCCGAAGCTGTCGTTCACCGCCTTGAAGTGATCGAGGTCGACCATCAGCAGCGACAGCGACAGCGTGTACCGGCGCGCGCGGTCGAGCTCGGACTCGAGGCGATCCATCAGCGCGCGGCGATTGAGCGTGAGCGTGAGCGAGTCCGTGAGCGCCAGCACCTCGAGGCGTTCGTTGTCCGCGCGCGTGGTCTCCATGGCCTGCGCGCGCTGGATCGCGCTCACCGCCGCCTTCACCACATCGTCAGCGAAGTCGACGTCGCTCACCTTGAGTGACGGCTCGCCATCGAGCGTACGCAGGAAGACGACGCCCGCCTCCATGCCATCGATGCGGAATGGGAGCGCGATCACCGAGCGCACCTTCACGTCGTTCCGCGAGATCGCCCACTCGTTGCGCGCCTCGGCGTACAGCGGGCTGGTGGTCACGTCCCCGACGAGCACGGGTTCCGAGCTCTCGAGCGCCGCGCGAATTTCCGGATAGCGCTTGAGCTCGATCTCGAGGTGGCGCAGTCCCGGCGTCTCGTACGCAGCGGCGACGATGCCGGTGTCGTCACCCGGGCGCGCGAGGATCAGCGAGCAGTGCGAGATGTCGAGCGCGTGCGCGACGCGACGCACGAGAATATGGTAGAGCTCCTCGGGCGAGAAGTCGCCGTGCACTTCCTGCAGAATGTCGACGAGCTGGCGGCGCTTCTCCGCCTCCGTGCGCACCTCCGCGAGCTCGATTTCCGTGGAGTGCAGCGCGTGGCGCGCATGCAGAATCTCACGACGCACCCGAAGTTGCATGCGCACCCGCGCGAGCAGCTCGCGCACGTGGAAGGGCTTCGAGAGAAAGTCCGTCGCGCCGAACTTGAGCACCTGCATCGACATCTCGTCCGGCGCCTGCGGCGACATCACGAGCACGGGCATGTCGCGCCACTGCTCCTCGCCGCGCATGCGCTCGAGCAGCTGGTAGCCGTCGGCGGGCTCCGCGCCCACGTCGATCATCAGCAGATCCGGGGACGTGACCTTGAGATGATCCATCACGCCGCGCCCGCCCGGCGCGACCGCGACATCGTAGCCCTGATCGCGGAGCAGCCACGTGAGTGTGCGCGAAAGGACGAAGTCCTCATCCGCGATGAGGATGCGCGCTCTATCCATTACCGAGCACGCTCCGCAGCCCGTCGTACTCGATGTTGCCGCCGCTCAGCACCGCAACGGTCTTTCCACGCGGCTCGACCCGCCCCGTCTGCAGCGCGGCAATCGTGATCGCGCCGCTCGGCTCCGCCACAATCTTGAGGCGATCGAGCAGGTAGCGCATCGCCGGCGCGAGATCGACATCCTCGACGGTGACCACGTCGTCGATGTACGCGGAATGATGCGCGAAGGGGATCGTGCCGATCTGCGTCGCGAGCAGGCCGTCGGCCATGCCGCCCGTGTGCTCGAGCCGTACCGGTGCGCCCGCCGCGCGCGCCAGAGAGAGCTTCGCCGCGCCCACCGGCTCCACGCCGATCACGCGCGCCTTCGGCGCGAGCAGCTTCACCGCGGTTGCGACGCCCGCACTCAACCCGCCGCCGCCCACCGGCACGAGCACCGTGCCGACATCGGGAAGATCCTCGACGATCTCGAGCCCCGCGGTGCCCTGCCCCGCGATGATGCGCGCGTCGTCGTACGGCGGCACGAGCACGCTGCCAGTCTCCTTCGCCAGCTCCTCGGCGCGCGCCATCCGATCCGCCGTCGTCGTCCCCGCAAGCTCGACCTTGCCGCCCAGTCGCTCGACGCCTGCACGCTTCACGGCCGTGACGGTGGTGGGCATCACGAGCGTCGCATGAACGCCGAAGATGCGCGCCGCGAACGCGACGGCCTGCGCGTGATTGCCCGACGACGGCGCGATGACGCCGCGCGCGCGCGCGGCGGCCGGGAGCCCCGCGAGGAAGACGTATGCCCCGCGGAACTTGAAGGCGCCGCCGCGCTGCAGCATCTCGGGCTTCACGAAGATCGTGCCGCCTCCGAGCTGTTCCGAGAGGTCATCCGCGGGAAGGAGCGGAGTGCGCACCGCCACGCCGCGCAGGAGTCGCGCCGCCGCCCGGATCTCGTCGAGCGAGACCAGGGAAATCGTGTCCGGCGTCGCGAGCGAGCCCGCGGTGGCGGACGTCGTCACGATCTACCCTTCCTCTTCTTCGTCGGGCGACACTCCCACCGGCTCCTCCAGTCCCTCGTCTCCACCCTCGTCATCCTCGATCACCACTCGCGCGACATCGCACACGAAATCTCCCTCGTCGAGGTTCACGAGCTTGACGCCCTGCGTATTGCGCCCGCTCACGCGGATTCCCTTCACGGGCATCCGGATCACGATGCCCTGCTTGGTGATGAGCATCAGCTCGTCGTCCGGAAGCACTTCCTTCAGCGCGACCACTTCGCCCGTCTTTTCCGTGCGGTTGAGCGTGAGGATACCCTTGCCGCCGCGCTTCTGCACGCGGTACTCCTCGATCGGCGAGCACTTCCCCATTCCCTTGGCCGTCACGACGAGGAGCGTCGCGTCGCGCTTGATCACGACCATTCCCTTCACCTCGTCCCCGGCCGAGAGCTCCACGCCCTTCACGCCGGTCGTGTCGCGCCCCATCTCGCGAACGTCGTTCTCATGGAAGCGGATCGAGAGGCCGTACTTCGTCGCGAGCACGATGTCGTTGTTGCCCTCGGTGATCTGTACATCGATGAGCTGATCGCCCGCCTCGATCTTGATCGCCTTGATGCCCGTCGAGCGCGGATTGCTGTACTCCGTGAGCGCCGACTTCTTCACCGTGCCGAGCTGCGTTGCAAAGAGCAGGAACTGCTTGTCGCTGAACTCGCGCACCGGGACCATCGCCCGGATAGTGGTATCTGCCGTGACATTGATCAGGTTCACGACCGGCTTGCCCTTGGCCGCGCGTCCCGCGAGCGGGATCTCGTGCACCTTGAGCCAGAAGCAGCGTCCGTCGTGTGTGAAGAACAGGATGTAGTCGTGCGTCGAGGCCACGAAGAGATGCTCGATGANNAAGAACAGTATGTAATCATGCGTCGACGCAATAAACAGGTGTTCGACGAAATCTTCGTCCTTGAGCCCCTGCCCGTTGAGTCCTCGACCGCCGCGGCGTTGTTTTTTGTACGTAGACACCGACGTCCGCTTGATGTACCCCGAGTGTGACACGGTGACCACCATGTCCTCCTCGGCGATCAGATCCTCGATTGAGAACTCCCCCTGGTCCTTGAGGATTTCGGTGCGGCGCGCGTCGCCGAAGGTGGTGGCGACTTCGTCGACCTCGTCGACCAGGATCTTCATCCGCTTTTCGCGCGAGTCGAGGATGCTCTGCAGCTCGGCAATCGTGG
>PMEM01000040.1 GCA_003155795.1 Gemmatimonadota bacterium | reverse complement strand
AACGTTGGATCGTACCCGTGGCATGGGCTATTTCCTCTCTATATGGGCGACCAGGGTCGCGGATTTAACTGATTCGGGGTGGAATGGAACTCGGTCGGTCGCTTCGGGCGCGCATCGTTAGGCGTGGATAAATCCGCGCCCTACGTTACGCCACCAGCAAACGCTTCATCCGCTTTTCATCACCTGACGTGGCGATAAGGCCTGGGCGGCGGAGGTTCCGCTTCCGCTTGGAGGACTTCTTCGTCAGGATGTGGCTCGTGTTCGCCTTGTTGCGCCGAACCTTGCCGCTTCCCGTTATGGAAAACCGCTTCTTCGCGCCTTTGTGTGTCTTCATCTTCGGCATGCTATTCCCTCACTTGGGGGCCAGAATCATCGTCATGGATTTTCCCTCGAACTTCGGATCTGTTTCGATCTTGCTCACATCCACCAGTTCCTGTGCGACGCGAATCACGACCTTTCTTCCCAGCTCCGGGTGTGCAATCTGGCGTCCCCGGAACATCAAGGTGACCTTCACCTTGTTCCCATCACCCAAAAATTCACGCGCGTGTCGGACCTTCGTGTTGAAGTCATGTTCCTCGATTCCCGGTCGGAATTTTACTTCCTTGAGTTCGATGACATGCTGCTTTTTCTTGGCCTGGCGAGCCATCTTGGCCTGCTCGAATTTGTACTTTCCGAAGTCCATGATTCGGACGACGGGCGGACGAGCAAGTGGCGCAACTTCCACGAGATCAAGACCGAGCTCCTGCGCTCTGCTCAATGCCGTGTCAACATCCATGATTCCAAGCTGGGCGCCGTCGTCGCCTATGACACGAAGAGGCGAAAAACGGATCTGACGATTAACGCGCGGACCTTTGACGTCTGGGGGGATGAGCAAAACCTCGATCTAGAGAAAACGAAAAAACGCGGGCCTCCCACAGGAGTCCGCGCCAAACCCACCGTGGCGGTCACGGTGTGAGTGATTCAGGACGCCTGCAGCACCTCGGCAAAGCCGGGGCCAGAGGGTGGGTCGCCAACTGGCAACCACTTTCCGCATTAAACTAAGCCCGGAAAGTTACCCTACCCTTCTCCAGCACGCAAGCTGTAGGCCTTACCGTCTGATTCCACTCGACCCCACGGTACCACCGCGTCGTGCTCGAAAATAACGGTCCAGTCCCCCTGTACCACCTGCTTGAGCAGCCCGCGTTTGGACTCGAGCGTGACCAGCGGCTCAACGTCGTAGCCCATGATCCAGGGCAGCGGCAGGTGAAGGTGCGTCGGAATCAGATCCGCGAGGAAAATCGCAGTGTCATCCTCTGACCGGATGACCACGCTCTGGTGATATGGAGTGTGGCCCGGGGTCAGGATTACACCAATTCCACTGGCGAGCTCTGTCTCGCCTTCGAGCAGATCGAGTTGCCCGGACAGCATGGTGGGAACGTAATTCCGGTCGAAGTAACTCCCCGCCGTACGCTCGTTGGCATGCGTGGCGAATTCGTACTCGCCGCGCTGCACGACGTATCGCGCACGTGAAAAGGTCGGATGCACGGCGCCGCTCTCGTCCGCGAACGTGTTTCCGCCAGCATGGTCAAAATGCAGATGCGTACTTATCACGAGATCGATGCGATCCGGTGTTACTCCGAGCAGCGCCAGGCCATCTTCCAGCGCCGTGCGACCATTCGCACCGGAGTTTTCAATACCGTAGATTCCGTGGAACTTGGAGTTTTCCTTGTTGCCCAGTCCAGTATCGACGAGGATGAGCCCGCTGGGATGCTCGATGAGCAGACATCTCATCCCGAGCTGGATGCGGTTGCGCTCGTCAGCCGCAATTCGCTTCTCCCACAAGGGTTTGGGAACGATGCCGAACATGGCACCGCCATCAAGTCGCTGGCCGCCGGCCTGAATCGCGTGAACCTGCAGTGCGCCAATACGGCGTGACTGAACAAGCGGTGCGGTAAAACTTGCGTTCGATTTAAGCGGTTCGGTCATCGAGTGTTCCTCTCGGTGTCGCAGTGGCGTGACGGCTCTTGCGATTCGCACGCGCGGCACGACTGGTCGCGCGCTCCAGATCTTCCCACGTAGTGAAGCCGCGATCTGCAGCGTCGTCGATCATCCGCAGCAGACAGTGCGCCGTGATGATCGCATCGCCAGCAGCGCTGTGTCGAGTGGAGCGCTTGAGTGGATAGCGGGACGGAACATCGAGCACTCCGTAGTGATGCGCCACATGATCCAGTGTCTTTCGTGGAAGCTGCGGCAGCAGTGCGCGCGCAAGGCGCACGGTGCACAGACGAAGCGCGGTCGGTCTCTTGCCGACAGCGCGCTCAAGCTCCGCACTCACGAAACTCCAGTCGAACTGCGCGTTGTGCGCCACGAAGATATTTCCGGCGAGCGCCATCACCAGGTCTGGAACGATCTCCTCGAAGCGCGGAGCACCTGCCACCATTGCCCCATCGATCCCGGTGAGATGCGTGATGAAATCCGGGATCAATCGATCAGGGTTAACAAGTCGCTCGAAGATCTCGGTGATGCGGCCCTCGCTCACCACCACAACTGCAATTTCGGTGATCCGGTGTCCGTAAGCTGGGCTTCCGCCAGTCGTCTCTACATCGACGACTGCGTACGACAGCCGGCTCAGATCCATCGTGCTGCCAACGGCACGCGACACCGTGTTGCTCACCAGATGTCTTCCCTCTCGATCGGACAGGACATGCAGCGTGGCCCACCGCCGCCGCGGACAAGTTCGCTCCCTTCCACGGTGATGACTGCACGTTCGTCATCATCGATGCGCTCCTGTCCCTCCAGGAACGAAGACGATGCCACGATGCGGTATCCGGCAGATTCCATCTGGCGCAGCGTTTCCTGATTGCGCGCGTAGCTCAGCGCCAGGCCGGGCCGTACGGCGAAGAAGTTGCATCCGGACGCCCACTGTTCGCGTTCCTGCATGATGCGGTTCTTGCCGCCGCAGATGATGGGATCCATTCGCATGCCGCACTCCTCGAGGGCCGCAAATACGTTCGGCATCTCGCGCATTGTTGAATCGCCCTTGCTCCAGTGCAGGATCGAAAGTCGCTCCGCGCCAATAAAATGCGGCGCATGAATCACACACTGTTCGCGGTCTATCTGCGTAAAAATCATGTCGAGATGAATCGCGGTGTTCTCCTTCGGCATTACAACGACAATGATATTGCGGATCGCCGTGCTTTTGAACACGAGCGAGACAAGCTCATCGATCGCCGCCGGACTGGACCGCTCACTGAAGCCGATCATCAACAGATCGGGCCGCAGTGGATGCACATCACCGCCCTCGAGCGTGTAGTTGACTCTGCGCTCGATCGAGCCGTCGTAGAGAATCCCTTCGTTGGCGAGCAATGGGTGGTGCGCGAAGAGCGTCTTCATGATGAGCTCTTCGGTCCAGCGGGTGCCGTACCGCATGGAGCCGATCATCACGTGCTTGCCGAGTCCCATCGCCGTGTCGCGCGTAAAAAACAGATTCGGAACAGGCGGAAGCGCGAAGCCGGTTTCGTTGAGTGTGCGCGCGAGTGGTCCAGGTACCTCCTCGCGACCCTCAATAAGGACGCGCACGACGTCCTCAGGTGGCAGGTCGTTCAGGTCCTTGGCGATCGGCGCCGACTGGAGCATGTCCATCGCCTCACGGATAATCAGGTGCCTGGCTTCCACCGTGGCCACGCTCTCGGCCAGCAGATCCCGGACATAGTGCACCTCAGCGAAGCGCTCCAGCACCGCGACCAGGCGGCGGTGTTCGGTTTGGGCGGTCTCGACATCGATGATGTCGTCGTACAGGTAGTCTTCGCGCGTGTCTGGCGTAACGGCGAGCAGCTCCGGCCCGGGCTCGTGAACGAGGACCGAACGGAGTGGACCAATCTCTGAATTGATGTTGACTGGCATCTTTTTGTAAGATAGCCGAGCGGTCAACTTGCGGCCCTCGGCTGTATGGCCCTACCTTTGTGAAGAATTTCACAAGCCCCCTTTTTCATTTGAAGCGAGTACCCGACTCAACGGTTCGACGCCTGTCCCTCTATCTCGGCTTTCTGGAAGAGCTTGAGCAACGAGGCGAGGCTACTGTCTCCAGCGACGTTCTCGCCCGCCTTGGCGGGACAACGTCAGCGCAGGTGCGCAAGGATCTCTCGATCTTTGGATCGTTCGGCAAGCGCGGCCTGGGCTACTTCGTTCCGGAGCTCACCGTCAGACTGCGAGACATACTCGGACTCGGGCGAGACTGGCACGTGGTGATAGTCGGCGCCGGAAAGATCGGACTGGCACTGGCGCAGTATCCGGGCTTCCGGGAAAAGGGATTTCAAGTCTCGGCGCTCTACGATGCCTCGCCGGCCAAGGTGGGGACGACGGTGAATTCCATTCAGATTCGCAACATCAAGAGGCTGGCATCGGACGCATGCACCGAACATTTCGATATCGGCGTAATCGCCGTGCCGGCAGAGGGTGCGCAGTCAGTCGCCGACACAATGGTCGCTGCTGGTATAAAGGCGATCATGAACTTCGCACCGGTTCAGATCGCGGTGCCAACCGACATTGTCACGCGCACTGTGAACATGGGGCTCGAATTCGAAGCTCTATCCTTCGCCCTGGCGAATCTCTCGAAATAGCGCGAGGAATTGTGTCGGCGAGAGGCGTTCTGGCCGCTCCGTGGCAGGGATCCCGAGCTTCTTCAGTGCGTCGAGGGCGACGCCGGGCGGGGCAGCTTTCAAAGCCGCGAGGCCACGCAGGATCGTCCCGATCTGCTTTCGGCGCTGGCTGAACAGACTCTGTACGAACGAACGAAAGCGTGGCTGCTCGCCTTCACGCAGGATTGGCTCACTGAGCGGGGTCACGCGAATGACCGAAGACTCGACCTTTGGCGGAGGCTGGAAGGCACCAGCCGGTATATCGAACACTCGTTCGACAGTCGCCAAAACCTGGAGGTTCACCGATAACGCCCCGTAGGCCTTGCTCCCAGCGGCGGCCATTGCACGGGCTGCGACCTCGCGCTGAACCAGGAACACGGCGCGGCGCGGCAGAGCACACGCAAGCGCATGAAATAGAATCGGCGTGGTGATGTAGTAGGGTACGTTCCCCACAAGCAGATAACCCGGGCCGCCCAGCTCACCAGGATCTGTCTTGAGGAAATCAGCCTCGACAATGGTCACGTCGGGCATCGCTTCAAACTTTTTGCGGAGCAATTCCGACAGCGCTCGGTCGAGTTCGACGGCAACAACCTTCCCCGAGCGCGCTGCGAGAATTTCAGTCAATGCACCGCGTCCGGGCCCGATCTCCAGGACCGTGTCATGTTCACCGGGGTCGAGCGCATCGACAATGCGAATGAGCGCGCGTTCGTCGGCGAGGAAATGCTGACCGAGCCGCTTGAGCGTCGGGGGGAATCCAGCGCGACCGCGCGTACTCAGCTCCGGATGACGACGAGGGTCAGATCGTCACGCGGCGCGATGTCACCCGTGTGCGCGCTCAGCGCACCAAATACCCGATCGACGATGACCGACGCTGGCTCTGTGGCATTCTGCTTGATCGCGTCAAGAACGCGCCGTTCACCCATTGGCTGGCCGGCTTCATTCAACGCATCGGTGATCCCGTCGGTGAATAGCACGAGCAGGTCCGCGCCTGGAGCCCACTTCACGGTCCGCGAGCCCGGCGGATGATCGGAGAGCCCGAGCGGTGGATCGATGGCGCCGAGTCGCTCCGGTTCACCGTCTGGATGACAGGAGAATACGTAGGGATGACCGGCGTTGGCGTACTGAAGCGTGCCGCTGTCTCTGTCCAGTACGCCATAAAAAAGTGTAATGAACATTTCCGTGTTCGAGAGCTCATCGCGCAACGAGTACTGGAGCGCGTGCAGCATTGCGCCTGGATCGAGCGTGCTCTGTGCGTGGATTGCTGCGGCGCTCATCGCCAGAGCCATGATCAGGGCCGCGCGATAGCCGTGACTCGACACATCGCCAATCATGACACCCGTCGCCGACGATGTGAGTCGGAACAGGTGATAGAAATCGCCGCCGACGCTTTCAGCCGGCACGACGCGTGCGGCCGCCTCTGCCTGTGGTGCAACTACATCCGCGTTCGGGAGCAGTTTCATCTGCAGATCGTGCGCGAGGCGAACTTCCTGAAGCAATCGCTGCTGTTCGACAGACTCGCGCACGAGCCGCGCATTCTGGATGGCGCTGCCTATCTGCGTCGCGATCGCAACGACCAGCTTGACGTCACCGGCACTGAAAGCAGCGCTCGTGGCTCGATTGGTCAGACTGACGGCTCCGAGTAATTCAGGCCTGCCATTTTCACCCGTCCACATGATCGGGACCGCCATCACTGCACCAGTGCGGAATCCGTCGTCCACAACTGAATCCTCGGGCGCGATTACAACAGCGTGACGCCCGCGAAAGGCGCGCGCAGCAAGGTTCAGCGGGTCGGACAACGCGATGCTTGTGAGGCCGACTGTAGTGCCAATCGTCGCGATGGGGTCGAGCATGTCGCTACCAGACTCGCAGACGTAGATCGCACCCCGCCGCGCGCCTACAGTTTCGGAAACCTCGCGCAGGATAATCTCAGCGGCTTTGTCCAGCGAGACAGTGCGACCGAGAATGTCGCTTATCGTGTAAAGGAGATTGATCTCCTCATAGCGCTCGGCCAGCTCGCGCGCCGCATTCTCGATTTCCGTCTCGAGGTCGCGCTTCATCAGCGGTTGAGCGTCAGACGCACCACGTTGTTCGGACCCTTGAACTGCTCGACGCGGTCCATGAGTTTACGCATGAGAAAGACACCACGACCATCTTCGGCCTCGATGGATTCTTCAGTGGTCGGGTCGTTCGACACGTCGGACATTTCAAAGCCGCGCCCTTCGTCCACGATATCAAAAACGAGTGCGGTGTCGGATACGGTGGCTCGAAGGCGAACGTGCTTCTGCGGATCCTCACGATTCCCGCAGATGATCGCGTTTGACAGCGCCTCGCTGAGAGCCACGGGGATGTTCAGCGAGCACTGCCGCCGCGACAGATGAAGCTTGCGGCAGTGCTCGGTGACCAGCGAAACGATTGGCTCGATCTGCTTGACATCGCTCGGAATTTCGACATCGAGCGCCACGTATGACGGCGTCACGGAGTCGAACAGCCCGTCATCCGGTGCGACAGACGCGTCGGCGAGCGGAACGTCCGCCAGCCGCGCGTTAGTTGTGAAAGCTGCATCAGAAGCCTTCGAGTGCGCGCTCCCTGGTCTCTGAAATCTGGAAAAGGGTATCGAGCTTGGTCAATTCAAACAGAGTCTGCAGATCGTCATTGAGGTCAGCGAGTCTGAGTTCTCCTCCGTGCTCGCGGATCTTCTTGCTCAACGAGACGAGTACGCCGAGGCCGGAGCTGTCGATGTAACCGGTCTGCGCGAAGTCGATGAGGAACTTGCGCTCGCCCTTCTCGAGTTCGTCCAGGACTTTCTGTTTCAGTTCCTGTCTGTTTCCGACGATCAGTTGTCCTTCGACATCCACGACAACCGCATCGCCAATCTTCTTAAGCGTGAAACTCATCAATTCTCCGTTTGTAATGCCGTGATCGCCGTCACATTGATTATATCGTCAACCGTCGCCCCGCGCGACAGATCGGCCGCCGGCCGGGCAAGGCCCTGTAGAATCGGCCCTAACGCTTCTGCACCAGCGAGTCGCTGTACCAGCTTGTACGCTATGTTGCCTGCATCGAGAGACGGAAAGACCAGCACGTTGGCACGCCCTTTACAGGGAGAATCGGCCGCTTTCAGAGCTGCAACCGCGGGGACCAACGCCGCGTCTCCCTGCAATTCTCCGTCCACCGCGAGTTCGGGAGCGCGCTGCCGCACCAGCTCGACTGCTTCCCGCACCAGGTCGATCGAGGCGCCTGAAGCACTGCCCGCGGTGCTGAATGACAGGAATGCAACGATCGGCTCGTCGCCTACAAGTCTTCGGCGGTCTCGTGCGGCCGACATCGCGATATCGGCCAACTGAGTCGCGGTCGGGTACGGAATTACGGCGCAGTCCGTAAACGTCAGGACCTGCGACGGCGCCTGCCACGGCCTCTTGCTGACCATGTAGAATGCGCTGGACACTGTAACCATGCCCGGCGCGAGGCCGATGCGCTTGATTGCCGCTCGAAGGACATCCCGCGTCGTAGTCGCTGCGCCGGCGACCATACCGTGCGCAACTCCCGCGGCCACCATGTCTGCAGCGATCTCAAGCGCGCCGGCTGAACTGTCAACTAGTAGCGGATCGCAGATCCCCAGCACATCCATCTTCTCTGTCGCTTCGCGAATGCGCCGTTCCGCGCTTTCGGGGAACACGATCCGACGCTTGAGCACTGTCGCACGTGCTCGAATGCTCTCGATGAAGTTTGAGGAATGCGGAGTTTTCACGGCTTTGCGAACTTCGTGCGGAGTGCTGCAGCCACTGCCGGATGCACGAGACCTGTCAAGTCGCCGCCGTACCGAGCGACCTCTCGAACAATCGTCGAGCTGATATACGTGGTTTCGACCGACGGTACCATGAACACCGTCTCGAGGCCGGGGCCGAGGTGGCGATTCATCAGCGCCATCTGAAATTCGTACTCGAAATCGCCCGCCGCCCTGAGTCCCCGGATGATCAACGATGCACCGACGGAACGCGCGAAATCCGCGAGCAATCCGTCGAACCGGCAGACCGTTACACCAGATACATTGGCGAGCGTCGTTTCAATCAGCGACATCCGCTCCTCGATCGAAAAGAGCGGCTTCTTGCTCGCGTTGGTCGTAACCGCGACCACCAGTTCATCGACGAACGTCCGGCTTCTGCGGGCGAGTTCCGCATGACCGCGAGTGATTGGGTCAAAGCTTCCGGCGTACACAGCAATTGTAGGCATCAGCGATAGAAAGTAACGCCAGAGTCGCCATACCGCCGGGTATCGCCACCTTCTGGCATGACCTGAGACCGGGAATGTTCGATCCCCAGCAAGCCTGAAAACGGCGATCTCAGCCAGATTTCTGCGATTCTCACGCATGCGTCACTTACGTAGGGCGGGTCCGCGAATACCACATCATATGACTCGGCTGTCAGCCGACCTGCAAAATCCACCGCATCGGCGCGTATTAGGCTCGACTGGTCCGTCGCGCCAAGCAACTCGAGATTGGAGCGCACAACGGCAAGGGAGCGGGAATCCGCGTCAACAAAATCGGCAGACGAAGCGCCTCGCGACAGCGCCTCGATGCCGAGTGCGCCGGAGCCAGCGAACAGGTCAAGCACGCGCGCACCGGGCAACGCGAGTTGAACGATGCTCATCCATGCCTCGCGCACACGGTCGAGTGTCGGGCGGACCGCACTGCCGCGCGGAGCCTTGATCTGGCGTCCGCGCCACACGCCACCGACGATCCTCACCGAGCGACTATGTCGGCCAGCCGTGCCTGCAGCCGGCTTACGCCCTGGTACTCGTCGCGCTCCAGCCGGAATGCCGCGTCCACTCCGGCGGCCGAACGAAGTGCGGGCGCGAGTGCGGCCATTCCCCATCCGATCGCTTCGATCGACGTGCCGGTTCGACCAACGAGTGTCAACTTCAAGCCGTCGCGCCCGATCACGCGGGGGTTTCCGGAGATCGAGACGTTGCGCACGGCAAATATCGGTGACGGATTGCCGACCCCGAAAGGTTCGAAGTGGCGAAGCATCGGCTCGATCTCAAGTGCAGCATCGTCCAGCTCCAATTCCGCGTCTACGCGCAATTCGGGAAAGAGGTCCTCGCTGCTGAGTCGAGTCTTCGCCACTTCGTCAAACCGACGTGCAAACCGCTCGACCTTCGACGCGTCGATCGTTACTCCGGCGGCGGCACGGTGTCCACCAAATCGCAACAGCAGATCGGCACATTCGCCGAGCGCTGAATGCAGATCGAATCCTCCAACCGAGCGACCGCTTCCCTTGCCCGTCGCTCCTTCCATCGCGATCAGAATCGCCGGCCGCGAGTATTCCTCGACGATCCGAGACGCCACAATTCCCACAACACCCGGATGCCAGCCCTCCTTCGCCAGAACCAGACCGACTGCGCCGCCCGCGACCATAGGTTCGGCGATCGCACGTGCCTCATCGAGTGCAGTGCGATCCAGCGCCTGGCGTCGCTGATTGAGCTCCTCGAGTTCGCGCGCGATCGTGTTTGCTTCGTGCTGTGAATCGGTGAGCAGCAACTCGACGCCGCGCAGTGCATGTCCGAGTCTTCCCGCTGCGTTCAGGCGGGGCGCGAGCGTAAAACCAATGCGTCCAGCGGTGAGCGGTTTGCCATCCATTCCTGAAGCGCGGAGCAGCGCTCGCAAGCCGACGTTTTCGGTATCAGCGATCATCTTCATGCCGTAACGGACGAAGATGCGATTCTCGCCCCGCAACGATGCCACGTCAGCGACCGTAGCCAGCGCGACAAGATCGAGCATCTTCCATATGAAGGCATCGCTCAGGTCGAGCGCTCGTGCGAGTGCAAGTGCAAGCTTGAATGCGACCCCGACCGCAGCGAGATCCTTGTCCGGGTACTCGCAATCCGGGCGACTCGGGTTGAGCAATGCGAGCGACTGCGCCATGTCGCCGCGCGACAGGTGATGGTCGCTGATGATCACATCGACACCGGCAGCCGTAAGCTCGGCGACTGGTGCAAGTGCACTGGTCCCGCAATCGCAGGTGACTACAACCCCGGCACCGATTTCGAGCGCGTGTTTCACACCTGCGGCGCCGAGGTCGTAGCCGTCGGTCATGCGATTGGGGATGAACGGAACGACGTTGCCGCCAAAGCCGCGAATCGCACGTACCAGCAGAGTCGTGGAACAGATTCCATCCACGTCGTAATCGCCATGGATCATGATGAGTTCACCGGCACGAATTGCGCGCACCAGCCGTTCGACGGCGACATCGAGGCTCATCATGGCGGGACCGTCGTGCAGTTGGTCGAGCCGCGGCCGCAGGAATCGCTTGGCCGCTTCCGGATCACCGAAGCCCCGATGGACGAGCAGTCGCGCGACGGGCTCGGCGATTCCCAACGCGGCAGCGAGCGAAGTAACTGCGGCACGATCGACCTCAGGCGCAGCCCGCCAGCGAACTTTCGCGCGCGTCACTCTGTGGGTGCCGGCTGGCGGCGCTTCAGAAATTTGAACGACTTGCCCGCGGGTTGGCCGAGCAACTCGACTTGCTTGTGCAAGCGTAATTTTTCCTTCGTCAACTCGTCCTGTTCCGGAGCGGTGGCCAGATTCATCATGCGGTCAATCTCCGCAAGTCTCGCGTCAATATCACGCATCAACAGCACGGCAATCGAAGCCGAAACTGTCTTGTCTGGATCAATCTGCGCTTCCCCCTCCTCCAGAAGTTCGTTGAGCACCGCCACATCATCGGGCTCAAGTCGATCGGCGAGCCGCTCGACGGTGAAATCGTTCTCGAGATCCATCATTGCATAGAAGATCGCACGATAGTTCTCGTCCGTGAACGTGTCGGGGTCAACCTTCTCCGCGATTCCTGGCGTTCGAGAAGGGTCGTTCAACATTGCCCGGACCAACTCACGCTCGGCGGCGATCGCTCCCCGATCGTAGTTGCGGCGCCGGTCGCCACGACGAACATGCTGCATGTCGTCGGGCGGAGGCGCCGATCCAGTTTCGAAGTTGTCCCCCGAACTTGAATCGCCACTCTCCACACTTTCGCCAGAGCTGTCGGCATGCAACGCATTGCGCGGCTCGCCGCGAGGCGTGAGGCTGGCCTCTCGAATCAACGCCCCTTTCGCGATCCCGGTCTTCTCCGCGGCACGACCGATGTACAGCTCGCGCAACAGTGGGTCCGACGTTGCACGAATCGTGGGAAGCAACCTGTCCAACGCGCGACGCTTCTTCTGCAGCTCCGCAAACCAGCCGCCGCGCTCGAGTAGCTGAATCTTGCGTTCGAAGATGTCGATCGACTGAGATACCTGCTGTTCAAGTGCAGTCGCACCGTTTGCGCGCACGAAGGTATCGGGATCTTCTCCGTTCGGAAGAGTAATCACTCGCACGGCGCATCCGTGCCGGAGTAACTCATCGCCGGACCGAAAGGTCGCCTTCAGACCGGCCTGATCACTGTCGTACAGGAGGAAGACGTTCTTCGTGTAGCGCACCATCATTCCGGCTTGCTGCTCAGTGAGCGCGGTACCAAGCGGCGCGACTACGGTGTTCACTCCAGCAATCATCAACCGGATTGCATCCATATAACCTTCTACCACAAAAACGCGATCAACCTTCCGGATGTCGTTCTTGCACCAGCCGAGAGCGTAGAGGGTCTTCGATTTGCTGAATACCGGGGTTTCCGGCGAGTTGAGATACTTGGGTTCTGCATCCCCGAGTGCGCGGCCACCGAACGCAACATGGCGCCCGGACGCGTCGAGGATTGGAAACATGAGCCGGTTCCGAAACCGCGGACGCGGCTCGGAGTTTTCGTCGCGGCGAACGAGCAGGCCGCCTTCAATGAGCCGGTCCACGTCGAATCCCATCGTCGCCATATGCGTGCGAAACGTTCCGATATCGTCGGGTGCGAAGCCAAGCTCGAATCGATCTGCATCCGCTCGACTGATTGAACGGCCCTGCAGATACGTTCGCGCCTGACTTCCGCGGTCGGCATCCCACAACTCGCGTGTGAAGTAGTCAGCCGCAACCGCGTTCATTTCCCAGAACGGATCTCGAGGATCGGGCCCTGACCGCTCCACTCGCTGCTGCGGCACTTCTATCCCGACAGTAGCAGCGACGGATCGGAGCGCATCGGGAAAGCTCATGCCAAGCTGCTTTTGCAGGAACGCGAAAACGTCGCCGGACTCACCGCACTTGAAGCAGTGATACTGACCGCGCTTTGGAGAGACACTGAAGTTCGGGTTCTTGCCGCCGTGGAATGGGCACGGTCCGCGAAAATTACTGCCGGCACGTTTGAGTTTCACATGCTCGCCGATGATCTGCACGATGTCGGCAGCTTCCCGGACGCGCTCGACCACAGGATCGGAACTCATGCCAACTCCACCACCGTCACTCCAGCACCGCCTTCGTTCCAGGCGCCCAGCCGATAGTTCACGACACGCGGCTCCTTGCGGAGCATTTCGGATATTCGTTCGCGAAGCGCGCCCGTGCCCTTGCCGTGGATTATCCGGAGCGCCTTCATGTCGGCGCGCACGGCATTGTCCACGGCGTACATCACAATGTCTTCGACTTCACCGACGCGCATGCCACGCAGGTCGATCTCGCTCGCGACGTGTACATCTGGAATATCACCGCGAATACTTACAGCTGCCTGTGGCTGAGGCCGCGCCGTGCGCGTCAGGTCGGTGAGCGGACGCGACAGCTTGAGAGTACCGACCGCTACTATCGCGTTCTCATCACGCATTTCAATCAATTGGCCCACGCGACCGCCCAAGCTGGCTACAGAAACGTGATCTCCGACTGCTGGAGGCGTCGTGTCCTGTCGGGTCATATCACGTGCGGCTCCGACACGCTCGCGCGCATCGAGCCGCTCGAGCTGCGCAGTCTGCTCCTTGGCGAGATCCTCTACGTGACGGCGTGCATCCCGCGCGGCCTCGTCCACGTTGTCGGATCTCTTGAGCGACTTGATCGTGTTTTCAATATCCTTGCGTGCAGACAGGAGGTATCGACGCGACTCTTCCCGCGCGCGCTTCTCCGATTCCCGTTCGCGTACGCCGGCATTGTGCTCGCGCTCCGCGACTCGCCGCGCCCGCTCACGCGTGTCGTTAGCGATGAGTTCTGCCTCGCGCTCCCGTTCAGCAAGCGCGCTGTCGCGTGCTTCCAGATCGGCCAGAAGGACATTGACATCCCGTTCGCCGACCGGTAAACGAGTCTCGGCGCGTTCAAGTACATCTGCAGGAACGCCAAGCCGACGCGCGATGCTCAGACCATATGATTGACCCGGTATCCCCTTGATCAGCCGATAGGTCGGCGCCAACTCGATCGCGTCGAACTGCAACGAACCGTTCACAACGCCGGGGTCCTCGATCGCAAGTTGCTTTAGCGCACCCAGGTGCGTCGTCACCACCGTACGTGACTGCCGGTTGGTGAGTGACTCAAGCACCGCTCCGCCGAGTGCGGCTCCTTCGACAGGATCCGTGCCAGATCCGAGTTCATCGATGATTACGAGCGAACGGTTGGTAGCCCCAGTGAGGATCTCGCGGAGATTCTTCACATGCGCAGAAAAGGTCGAAAGACTCGCCGCTATCGATTGTTCGTCGCCGATATCGGCGTAGATCTCGTCGTAGATTGCGATTGTACTGCCCTCGCCAACTGTCGGCGGAATTCCGGCTTGAACGCAGAGAGACAATAGGGCGATGGCCTTTATCAGCACCGTCTTGCCGCCGGTGTTCGGACCCGAAATAAGAAATGTTCGCTCCGATTCGGTTAGCGAGAGATCGAACGGAACAACGCGCGCGCCCTGCGCCAGCAGCAACGGATGTCGACCGCCCACGATTTCGAATGTGTCTCCCGGCTCGCTCAACGCAACGGGAGCCGCTCCGAATTCGAGCGCCATTCTTCCGCGAGCGTAAAGTGAATCGAGTTCCGCGAGACCATCCAGAGCACTGGCCATCGACGGATGCACCGGTCGCAGTTTACCAGCAAGCTCGAACAATATTCGCTCGATCTCAATAATTTCTTCGGACGCGAGTTCGCGCATCCGATTACCGGCTTCAACCGCGGCCGGTGGTTCGATGAAGAGTGTGCTTCCCGTGGAGGATGTATCGTGCACAATTCCGCCAACTGCGCCACGACCCTCCCGGCGCACCGGAATCACGTATCGCCCATTGCGAATCGTGACGGACATGTCGGGCACCTGCTGTGTCGCATCTAGACGTGACATCAGTCGCTCGAGCAGCGAGACAAGGTTGGATTCAGCGTGCCGCAGTTCGCGTCTGATACCGCGCAACTTCGGCGATGCCGAGTCGCGAACCTCGCCGTCATCGTCCAGGACCTGATCTATTGCGGACTCAGACGAAGCGTCCCGGACAAGTCGCGTGGTGACCGGCTCGAGGACTGCTCGCGCTGCAAGCGGCAGCCGCGGATCGCGGAGCGAGTCGAGGGTCATTCGGGAGCTGCGCAGAAGTGCGCGCAACAGACCGAAGTCACCCGTAGCGAGTGTCGCATTCTCCACGCGGAGGCGCTCAAGAGCACGCCGGGCTGGCGGGATCGCATACGGCGCCCAGCGGGCCTCGCTGGCAATCAGCGATCGCACAGCGAAGACCCTGGCCTGCTCCCTCTCTATCCAGTCCCTGTCGGTCGTCGGGCGAAGAGCCCGGATTCGCTCGACCCCTTCCTCCGACGTCGCGCGCTCCGCGACGACGTCAAGGACACGGGGGAATTCCAGTACCGCGAGCGCGTGGTTATTCATGTGTCTGCTGAATTATATCGAGTGCCGCGAAAACACACCGAAGGCTGGTCTGGAAGCAGCGGCGCCTTATCGCAATCCCACTGGGCCATGTCCATGCCAATGATTTTCCGGTCCGTCATCTTCAGAACCGCCGGCCTGCTCGTCTGTTCGAACGTGTTCATGACGTTCGCTTGGTATGGGCACTTGAAGAACCTGGAATCCCGACCGTGGTACATCGCGGCGCTCGCGAGCTGGGGCATTGCACTATTCGAATACATGCTGCAGGTGCCAGCCAATCGAATAGGCTACACCACGATGACGCTGGGCCAGTTGAAGATACTGCAGGAGGTGATCACGTTAAGCGTGTTCGTCCCGTTCGCGTTCTTCTATATGGATCAACCTCTGAAACTGGATTACCTGTGGGCCGCGTTGTGCATTGTCGCGGCGGTGTTCTTCGTGTTCAGGGGTCACTAGCCAGTCATGCAGAGTGTCATTCCGCAAAGGCCGTCATCCCGCAAAGGCTGTCATCCCGCCGAAGGCTGTCATCCCGCCGAAGGTCGGGATCCCGTTGTGGGAGCGGGGAGCGAGTAGAGTACCGTCACCCCGCCGAAGGTCGGG
>PMEM01000037.1 GCA_003155795.1 Gemmatimonadota bacterium | reverse complement strand
TCCGGCGCGAATGCAGTCGGCGGTGTTCGTGCCGATTGCACGGGCCGGCGTCGCGAGCGCAGTGCTGATCGGAAGCATCGCTGTCTTCGCAAAAAGCGCCGTCACCGAGGTCTGCACACCCGGCTGAATGATCCCTCCGAAAAACGAGCCGGATCCACTGACGCAATCGAATGTGGTCGCGGTACCCATGTCCACGATGATGCAGTCGCGCTTGTAAATCTGACTCGCCGCCAGGGTGTTGACGATGCGATCGGCGCCGACGGTTGAGGGTTCATCAACATCCAGCGTTATCGGTAGTCTCGACTCTGGACCGATCACTATCGGCGTAACGCCGAAAGCAACATCGCAAGCATCCACCACATGTTGCGTTTTTGGTGGCACGACCGAGCAAAGCGCGACTCCCGCCACACTCTCCCGTGCAATCCCCTCGGCTGCAACGAGCTGCAGCAGAAGTATCCGCAACTCGTCGGCTGTTTGCGCGACTGCGGTAGTGAGGCGCCAGTGGGCGCGCAGGACGCCACCATCAAAAACGCCGGCAGTGGTTTCCGTATTGCCAATATCAATCGTCAAGAGCATGAGCTATCCGGTCAGTCCGACTTCTGCAGGGTGAGCGATCCGCTCCGCACGCGGGCGACGGAGTCGGCGAGTTCGACCAAAAGTTCGCCAGTGGCAGCGATTCCTACAACGCGTCCGCGGACTGGCTCAACGCACTCGCGCCCGCGGGCGAGGTCACGAGCGGCGAACTCGTCCATCTCTTCGACGCTGAGCATACCCGTTTTTGCCGCAGCCGCCCGGAGCTCCGGCAAGAGTGCGCACAGAACGTCGACTCTGGAAGCGCCCGTCTCCAGCGCCGCGGCTCGCGCCTGATCCGGCGGCGGAGCCATGTTGACGCCGAGCCCAATCGCAACCCAGTCGAGCCGCTCGCCGTGCCATCGCGCTTCTATGAGTACTCCGGCAACCTTGGCGTCGTCAACAAAGAGATCGTTTGGCCACTTCACACGCACCGGCTCCGAAGTGAACGCATCGAGCGCACGCGCAGCAGCCAGACCGATGCGAAGCGACAGAACGTCGATCGCCGACGCATCAGACGGACGCTCAATCAGTGTCATCCACACACCGCGCGGTGGCGATGTCCAGCGCTTGCCGCTCCTTCCCCGCCCCGCTTTCTGCGAATCGGCGAGCACGACGGTGCCCGCCACCGCGCCTTCGGCAGCCAGTGCATGAGCTTCATCCATCGTCGAACCGACCACGCCGAACAGCTCGACGCGCTCGACGGAACCGCGTAAGGCAAGCTCATCCGCGGTAATCCGATCATAGCTGTCGAGCCGACTGGATTCAGCCACCGCGAGCGAAATAGATCGCAAGCACGGCGGCTCCCAGCAGGACCCTATACAACACGAACACGCCGTATGAATGCCTGCTCACGTACTTCAGTAACACCGAGATTGCAAACCACCCGCTTATCGCGGATGCGCCCACTCCTACCAGCAACGGCAGGTTCATTCCCGTCTCGCGCATCACATGAGGGACTTTGAGGATGACCGCTGCGGCGATGATGGGCATACTGAGGAGAAAGCTGAATTTCGCAGCCGCATCGCGGTCCAGGCCTAGAGCACGCCCGGCAGTGATGGTGGACCCGGATCGCGACACGCCGGGAATCAGTGCAAAAACCTGCGCGCAGCCGATCACGATGGCATCTGTCCAGGTCATCACAGAAAGCGAACGATCCGCGCGCGCGATCCTGTCTGCGAGCCAGAGTAGAATTCCCAAAACAATCAGAGCAACGGCAATGAGCGCTGGATTCCTGAACGCAGTCTCCGCTTTCTTCTCGAGGAGCAGTCCGAAGATTCCGCCTGGTATCGTAGCAACAATGAGGAACGCAGCGCGTTTCTGTTCGACGGTGACGATCTTTCGCGTAGTGATTATCTCCCACACCGCTCGGAGCAGCGCCAGCCACTCGCTGCGAAAGTACCAGATCACCGCGATGAGTGTACCGAAGTGAAGTGCAACATCGAACGCCAGTCCCGGGTCTGGCCAGTGAAAAAGCCACGGTGCGATTGCGAGGTGCGCAGAACTGCTGATCGGCAGGAATTCCGCAAGTCCCTGTAGAAGTCCAAGAATCAGCGCCTGAAATATTGTCGGCATGTGGTGAGGTTAGTGTGCGTCTGATGGTTGCTTTACTGCCGAACGGTAAAGCGATTCGTACTGCGATACTATGTTGTCGAGTGCGAACCTGGACCGCGCGTCCGCCGCACCGGCGGCGCCCATGGTCTCATGGAGTCCTGGGTCTGTGAGGATCGACAACGCGCCAGCTGCCATCGCCGCAACATCACCGACCGGATACAGCAATCCGGTCGTTCCACTGGTCACGACTTCCGGGAGGCCGCCCGTGTTGGTGCCGATAACAGGTACGCCCATCGCCATCGCTTCCAGAGCGCTCAATCCGAAGGATTCACTGGCTGTCGGAATCAGAAACAGATCTGCGTTCGCGAGTAGTGGCGCCACAGCTTCGATCTTGCCCAGGAAAAAGACCGAATCGAGCACCCCCAGTGCGCGAGCTTCTTCTTCTGCTGCGGGCCGGTCTGGTCCGTCGCCAACCATAACGAGAACGCTTGGCACCTCAGCCGCGACTGCCGCAAATATGCGGACTATATCGCGCACCCGCTTAACCGCACGGAAATTCGAGATGTGCATCAGCACCTTTCTCCCTTCCACGAACGGAAGCCGCTCGGCCTGACCGTACAGAGCGCGATCATATACTGCAGGGTCCACGAAATTGGGAATGACACTCACCCGACAACCCGCACAGCCAAACGCGCTGAATGTCTCCTCCCGCAGGAACTCCGAGACCGCGGTGATGCGATCGGATTTCTCTATCGAAAATTTGGTAATCGCATGGAACGACGGATCCTGACCAACCAGTGTGATGTCGGTCCCATGCAGCGTCGTGACAACTGCAACGTCGGCATGCTCGGCACGCAGCATCTCGCGGGCGATCCACGCGCTGGTTGCATGCGGTATGGCGTAGTGACAGTGCAGTACTTCGACGCCGTGCGCCTTCACCACTTCGTGCATCCGAACTGCGAGTGCGAGATCGTACGGCGGATACTCGAATAGCGGGTATTGTTGCCCGACCTGCACTTCGTGGAAGTAAACGCGCGCGAGAAAAGACGGTAGCCGGAACGGTTGCCGATAGCTGATGAAGTGAACTTCATGTCCGCGAGTTGCAAGCGCGATTCCAAGCTCGGTTGCTACAGCTCCGGAGCCGCCGTACGTGGGATAACAGGTGATGCCGATCTTCATGGTAGTTGGTGCCTGAACCAGGTTCGCTGCCGCTTTGCGTACTGACGTGTGTCGATAATTGCGCGCTCGCGCGCGTATTCCAGTGAATACTCACCTTCGAGATGTCCGCGCATCAATCTGTAGCCCGATGCCTTCCATGCAATCGCATCGCGCGGAACCGTTTGCATCAATTCCGCAACTTCTACCAACCAGCCGTCGTTGAGCATCTGATCGATCCTGGCCTCAATATGGAACTTCAGATCCGGACCCGGATCGACGATCTCGTATTCTGGGATCAACCCGGATCCTTCGACAGGTGGCTCATCATATGGCGGGTCGAATAGAGACTTTATATAGAAGCCGGTGCCACCGACGATCACCGGAGTTTTCCCGAGCTGTTCAGCCTCCCCGATCCACCTTGATGCATCACGAGCCCACTGGTAAGCACTGTAGTGTTCGATCGGGTCAACTACGTCCACGCCGTAATGTACGACTCTCGAACGCTCTTCAGGAGAGGGTTTGGCGGTTCCGATATCGAATCTTCGATAAATCTGGCGGCTGTCAGCCGAAATTACGGCGATGTCTTCTGACTCCGCGGCTTCCATGACACGCCTTGACTTACCGGCAGCCGTTGGACCGACTATTACGCGAATTTTATGCGCGGCCAAAACGCCGGTCCACTTCGGTCCACGCAAGCTGTACGATGGTCGAGCGGCCGTGCACATCGTGAGCGGGGAGATTGGTGTCCCGGAGCGCGACGAACAGTGCGCGCATCTCGCCATCGCTCAAAACGTCGCCGCTTTTCACAGCGGCCTTGCACGATATTGTCGCTATCAGGTGTTCATGACGTCCGGCGGCCGCCGAGGCGCGATCGCCGGTGAGCGACGAGAGGGTGTCACGCAGACATCGCTCGGCGTCAAACCGCGGATGCGGTAACGGAACCGCGTGCACAATCAGTGCATTGCCACCAAATGGCTCAACCTCGAAGCCCAATCGATCGAAGTACTGCTTGTTCTGATCGAACGCTTCGAGTTCCAGTGCGGAGAGCGAGAGTGTGAACGGAAGCAGGAGCCGTTGGGAATCCGCAGAGCCAGCTTCAAGATCGTGCATGAATGCTTCGTAGAGCACACGCTCATGGGCGGAATGCTGGTCTATGAGGACGACACCATCCTCGTGCTCGAACATGATATACGTTCGACGAAGCTGAGTAAGAGGAGGTATGGTAAACTCAGCGCGCACGTCGTCCCGCTCAGCCGGGTCAGCCATACCGATTGCCGAGCTGCCATTCGGCTCGACGGCACTCGTCGCGGACTGAAATAGCGGCGTATCGTCCGCCTGCGGAGCGAGCACTGCACTCTCGATGATCTGTGGGCTCAGACCGGGTGCAGCAATTCCACCGAAGAACGACCTCCCGAGCGACGCGGACGCATCAAACGTCCCGAGCGCACGCCGCACAGCGCGCTCGACTGCGCGTTCTACTGTCCACCGATCCTGGAATCGAATTTCCGCCTTCGTAGGATGAACATTCACATCGATTGAATCAGCAGGGACCGACAGTTCGAGGTAAAGAGATGGTCGAGTACCGGCNNGGCTGTAATAGTGGACCGGTAGGCTGCTTCGGCGGCGCGCAGGATCCCCGCATCACGGATCGCCCGTCCATTTACTGAAAGAAATGTCCGACGCGTTGCAGTACCGACATTGGCTGGCCGCTCGACCAGCCCCGAGACCTGTATCGGACCCGCGACGTCATCGACATCCAGCAACGAGTCGGCGTACTCGACTCCCCAGAGCGCGCCGACCCTCACGCGAAGCGATGGCGCCGGCGGAGCACCCACCGACTGCCGGCCATCATGCGTCAGATCGAACCGCACGTCGCGGCGAGTGAGGGCAAGCGTGGTGACGACCTCAGTGATTGCTCGCCATTCCGATCGCGAACCGCGAAGAAACTTCGCGCGGGCAGGCGAATTGTAGAAAAGATCGGAGACCGAAACAGTTGTACCCCGGCGTCGTTGGGTCTGTGCAACCTCTGCCGCCGCACCGCCCGCAGCGGTGACACGAGTACCCGCGCCGTCACCTTGCGCTGTCTCAATTTCGATCCGCGCTACTGAGCAGATTGCGGGGAGTGCCTCCCCCCGAAAGCCGAATGTCCGAACGCCGGTAAGATCGGCCGACGTGTGGATTTTGGACGTGCCGTGGCGCGCTAGTGACAGGAGCGCGTCGCTCGGGTCCATACCGATCCCATCATCGCTAACACGTACTAGCGCGCGGCCGCCTTCCTGTACGCTTATGTCTATCGCACGTGCACCAGCATCGAGCGCGTTCTCGACCAGCTCCTTGACGACTGAGGCGGGACGTTCGACAACCTCTCCCGCGGCGATCTGATTGGCGACAGCACTTGGAAGAACACTGATTACGGACACGCGCGCGGCCTGTCGGTCAAAATTCGATTAGCCAAGGTGCATGCTGCGGCGCAGCGCGTCACTCTTCTTCGTCCTCACTCTTGCTCCGGCGGCGCCCCAACAACAGGATCCCGAACAGGATGATTGCGACGGCCGAGGCACCGATTGCTATGACCAGTGAATTGTTCCGTGCAAGTCGCGCCAGCATCGGGAATGGCGTATCGCCGATCGTGTCACGTGGAGTAGCTGCGGTATCGCTGACCGGACCTGTAGCTGGAGCGACGGTCATCGGTACGGCTGGAGTCATCGCAAACTCATACCGCCGGGATGTCGGATTGAAGAAGTCGTATCGCACCGCGGGCAACACCATGTCTCCCGCGATCTTGGGCGTTACTACCCAATCGAACTCCTTCGAACCTCTGACGACTGTGCCAACCGAGTCCCAGTAGACCCGCTCCTCACCCGCAACGATTGTTGCCCAATCGATCTGCAGTGGCGGCCGTGCCAGCAGTCGCAGATTGCCCACACCCGAGACGCGCATCGTAACCGTGAACGGATCCCCCACTCTAAGCGTCGAGCCGTCGGTCTTGAGTGTGTCGCGAAATTCCCCTACAGCCCCCAGAAATCCAACTGGTCGACCTGAAATCGGCAATGGAATGGCTGTGAACTGCGCGGGTTCCGAATTCGCAGTGTAGTTGTGCTCGCTACTGAAATAATCATCGCCGTCCGGGAGCGCGTACTGCAGCGTTGCCGGTGGCACTGTGTAAACGCCCGGTAGCAAGGGGAAAATCGCACGATGATATGTATAACGTCTGTAAGGGGCGCCGTTCACTGTGACCGTCGACACCGCGCTTGTATCAAACGGGAAATCGTACAGTGTAACGCCATCAACATCTGCAGGAGTGAAAATCGGATTCTTCCGGAGACGACGTCTTGCTACGTCATCGACCAGCGTTGCTGCATCATAGTTGACCTGTTGACCGGCAAAGACGGTGTCTGGCGACACGCGCGTCTGAAACTGCACAGTCCCGATCTGCGCGAAAAGTAGAATTGCAACAATCACCAATCTTTCCCGTGCGGAGGTGGTTGTGGGACGTTCTTCTGCTGCTTGCGTCCTTGCACGTTCTGCTCCTCGCGTGCGGCATTGTTCAACACTGCGTCGGCCTGCTGAGTGCCGAGCCCACCACCGCCGGATGGCTTGGGCTGCGGCGCCTGTCCACCGCCACCGCCTCCCCCACCGCCGCCTCCACCGCTGGCAGGCTTGTGAACGCGGAGCGCGAGCTCATAGTTCCATTTTGCGTCATTGTCGTCGGGAGAGAGCACCAATGCGCGGCGATAGTGTGCGAGCGCACTGTCCATCGGTACAGCAGCGCTGTCTCCTTTCAATTTACGCCCAGTTACAAGATACGCCCAGCCGGAATTGAATGTCGCGGCAAACGCCAGCTTGCCATGGAGAGCTTCTACCGAATCAAGCACCGGCACGGCTGCCGCGAGTGAGTCATGCGAGAGCAACGCCGTCCCGCGATTATACGCCAGCCGCTCCGCGCGGGAGCCGGGAGAGCACGCGATGAGCGTTCCAGCCGCGACAATCGCGGCGCCGGCCAGCCGCCGCCGGGATCGCAAGCCGAGCAGAGCATCGAGGAGCAACAGCAAGAAGGCTGGCAGGATGAACCACTGGAAACGAGGGGAAAGATCCCGGCCAGTCTGGATTGCGTGCGCCTCGGTCTTCAGCCTCTGGATCGCAGCACGAACCGTCTGCGCCTTGTTAGCCGCGTTGGCGGGAATGAAAACGCCTCCTGACGAATCGGCCGCGGCGCGGAGAAAATCCGGCTCGTAATGGGTGACTACAACCTGGCCGTTCTCATCGCGCTTGAGCGTGGACTTTCCGTTGTCCACGATGGGGATAGTCGAACCCTGCGTCGTGCCGAAGCCGACGGTGATGACTTCGATGCCGGCATCGCGCGCCCGTGTTGCGGCAGTGACGACGTCGGCGATCGGTTCGAAAGCCTCTCCATCGCTCATCAGAACGATTGCCTTGTTCCCGTTCCCCTTCCCCAGGCTCAGGAGTGCAGTTCCCTGACGAATCGCGCTCGCCATGGAAGTTCCAGCTTCACCAACAACTGTGGGATCAAGATTGTCCAGATAGAGCGCGATCGCGCCGTCGTCGGTAGTGAGTGGAGTCAGTATGTATGACTTGCCAGCGAAGGCAAGCATTCCAAACCGGTCGTCTGGCGATAGTGCACGAATCTGCCGCACTACCTGTTTCATCTTGGCCAGTCGCGACGGTTGCTCGTCCGTCGCCGTCATTGACAGCGACGCATCCAGCGCCAGCACAATGTCTGCTCCGCTGCGATTCACAACCGACTTTTCCTGGCCCCAGCGCGGACCGGCGAGCGCGGCGCCGAGCAGCAGCAGCGCGATAATGATCCGCATGTTGTGCCATGGACCGCGACGTGTTCCCAACGGCGCGAGTCGCGCCAGCATGGTCTTTGTGCCGATGAGTGCCAGACGGCGAACGCGCGAGCGTCGGCCCATAACAAGAGCAACCGCGCCGGCGATGGGGAGCACGAGCATGAACACCAGTGCCCACGGCCATTCCAGAAATCTGATCATGGTAACGGCGCCCTCACCGCAGCCAGCCCGAGTTCCGTCAGCAGGGCGAGTATCGCAACTCCCAGGGGCCACCGAAAAAGTTCGCTGTATCGCACATACGTGGTCGACTGGACCGGCGTCTTCTCCAGAGTGTTGATCTGCGCATAGATGTTCTGAAGAGCGGTCGCGTCAACTGCACGGAAGTAGCGGCCACCCGTCATGCGCGAAATCGATGTGAGCAACGACTCATCGATTTCCACTGGCTGGTTCTCGTACCGCAAACCGTACACCCCGCGTCCTACCGGAACCGGCGCCATCCCTTCAGTCCCGACGCCGATCGTGTAGATCTTGATGCCGAATGCCGCCGCTGCGCGAGCCGCTGTCAGCGGATCGATGTCTCCGCGATTATTCACACCATCTGTAAGCAGAATCATGACGCGTGATTTGCCCGGCGCGTTGCGCAACCTGTTGGCTGCAGTTGCGATGGCTGTACCAATAGCTGTTCCGTCTTCGAGCTGCCCAGCCTGCAGGTTATCAACCGCCTGCATAACGACAGGGTAGTCGGTCGTAAGCGGTACCTGGGTCAGTGCCTCCGCCGCGAAGGCCACCAGTCCGATCCGGTCAGACGTGCGACCGGCGATAAACCGCTTCACTGTCGCCTTGGCGACCGCAATGCGGTTGGACGGCTGAAAGTCCTCGGCCAGCATCGAGCTCGAAAGATCGATTGCAAGTACGATGTTGATCCCCTGGCTCGTAACATTTTCTGCGTGACCCACACTCCGCGGCCGCGCAAGTGTCACCACGAGTCCGACAAGTACCAGATTGCGCAGTGCAAATAGTGACCGCTCGATCGTCGAGCCCACTCGCGGCCCTCGACCCAGCGTTGATGTGCGTGAGAAAGTGATCGCAGGCGGTCGACGTCGCCGTCTGAGAATCCACCATACGGGTAGCACGAGCAGGAGTACAAGTGCCCATGGAGTAACGAACTCAATCGCGGGCAGGAAACTCATGCGGCGTCCGCCCTTGCGTTGCTCGTTGGCGAACGAGCCGCGGCAGCAGCGCTAACCGCAGCGGCACTCGCCGCCGCGCTCGCCGCCGCAAGGGCCGCGGCTGTTTCATTGACGATACGCCGCGCTTCAGTTCCAATAGCGACCGCACGCTCCACACTCGAGCGCTCGCGCGCAAACTTCAACAGATCGGTCTCATCCAGAATGGAGATCAGACGATCACCCGGAACAGCACTTGTGCTGTGCAGTGCGGCTGCAAGCTCGCGCGTTGTCGCTGAGCGAGCCAGTAGCGGTACCACGGTCGCGAGGTATGTTCGCGCTACACGGACCATCTCTACCGCGTAGCGCTCCGTCTCGCCCGACTCCACGAGCCGCTCCGCGTCGATCCGGGCGAATTCCCGCTGTGCAAGCTGCAGAGCAGTAAGACCGCGCGTGGCGTGCCGACGCCACCTTCGCCACGCGTAAACGAGCAGCCCCAGAAGCGCCAGAATCGCGGCGGCTATGAGCCAGGGAATCCAGTTGATAACGGTGCCTGCTACTACAGGCCGAAACGGTTTTGGCTTTCTGAGCGCGGTGTCGAGCGGCAGAACCGAGCGAACATAAACGGTGAATCCGTTCAGCGCAGCAATGCGCTCCGTTCCATCCGTAACGACGACGACGCTGTCCAGCCCGAGCCGCTGCGATCCCGTATCCCACGCGGCCAGCACGTAATTCATCGTCGACTCGGTAAGGCCACCGACGGTCGAATCGCTGCGAACGAACGAACCCGCGGAATCGACCCGTGCCCCGCTATCCGGACGAAGCGGGAATTTTACGTCAGTGCCGAGCGGCACGCGAACGCGGACAGTCGCGATGAAGTGTTGGCCGACCGTTGTCGTCTCTGGACGAACTGATGTACCAAGTTGCACCTGGGCAGGCGGTGAGGTCACCTGAAGCAACGCGACCACAAAGAAAATGAACCAGTTCATCGGTGTGATCTGGCTCGCGTCTGGCGAGCCCTGAAGAACTTGAGTAGCGGCTCAATCACGCTACCATCGGTGGTAAGCGCCACTTCGTCAACGCCCGCGCGGCGCAACACTCGCCGGCGCACCGCCATCTCTGCACCAATGTGTTCTGCGTAAGCGGCACGCACACGACGATCGCTGGTATCCACCTCCAGAAACTCCCCGGTTTCCGGATCGCGCACGCGGGCAAGGCCGACATCGGGCAGAGTCTCTTCAGCCGGGTCGTTGAGCGTGACGGCCACGATGTCATGCCTCCGCCCGAGCACCTTGAGTGCATGCTCGTAACCCTCGTCCTGAAAATCGGAAACAAGAAAGATTACCGTGTGCTGCCTGAGCGTACGCTGCATGTACTCAAGCGCGGGATTCAGATCGGTGCCAGTCGCCTTCGGAACAAACGCAAGCAGATCACGGACGATTCGCAATACGTGTCGCTTTCCCTTGCGCGGTGGGACGACATGCTCCACGCGATCGGTAAAGAAAATCAATCCGACGCGATCGTTGTTGCGCACCGCAGCGAGTGCGACCACCGCGGCAAACTCAGTCATCATGTCGCTCTTGAAGCGAGCTACAGTGCCAAATCGCTCCGAGCCGGAGATATCGAGCGCCAGCACAATCGTCAGCTCGCGTTCCTCGACATAACGTTTGACGAACGGACGGTTCATGCGCGCAGTGACGTTCCAGTCAATGGCGCGTACCTCATCGCCGGGACTGTATTCGCGGACTTCCGCGAATTCCATTCCCTGACCCTTGAACACCGACCGGTATTCGCCCGCGAAAAGCGCGTCCACAAGGCCACGCGTTTTCAGCTCAACGCGTTTTACCTGCTTGAGAATCTCCGGAGATATCCGCGGCGGCAGAGCGGCCGGCGCCTCCCGCGGCGTTCCGCGACGCTTCAGGAAGCCAAACATGGCGACTACGGTGTCGGGATTGCGTCGAGGATGCGCGAGATGATGTTGTCGCTCGTTACATCCTCGGCTTCCGCCTCATACGTGATGAGAACGCGATGCCGCAATACGTCAGGCGCGATTGCCTTCACATCGTCCGGCGTGACATACGCGCGATCACACAGAAAGGCTATCGCTCGCGAGCCTTGCGCAAGCGCAAGCGTGGCGCGCGGACTCGCACCGTACTCGATGAGCGGTACCAGGTCAGCAAGTTTCGCGGCTGTCGGATTCCTCGTCGCCTCAACAATGTCCACGATGTAATCGACGATGCGATCATCCATGTACAATTCGCCAATTCGCTTGCGAGCAGCAAGGATGGCCTCCGGCGTCGCGACATGCCTCACCGGGATCTCAGCCTTACCCGCCATGCGGCGCAGTACTTCCTTTTCTTCGTCCCTCGTCGGGTATCCTACAGACAGCTTGAGCATGAACCTGTCGATCTGCGCTTCCGGGAGTGGATAAGTCCCCTCCTGCTCGATCGGATTCTGCGTGGCAAGTACAAGAAATGGTTCTTCCAGCGTATAGGTCGTGCCGCCGATTGTTACCTGTTTCTCCTGCATCGCCTCCAGAAGTGCCGCCTGCACCTTGGCGGGGGCACGGTTGATCTCGTCAGCGAGTACGATATTCGCGAAAATCGGCCCCTTCTTAACGGAGAATTTACCGGTCGACTGGTCGTAAACCTGCGTACCAATCACGTCTGCAGGCAGCAGATCCGGAGTGAACTGGATCCGCTGAAATGACGTGCTGATCGTCTCCGCCAGCGTCCTGACGGTGAGGGTCTTCGCCAGCCCTGGAACACCTTCCAGCAACACGTGGCCACCGGTGAGCAATCCCACCAGCAGACGTTCGATCATGTAATTCTGGCCTACAACACGCTTCCCTACTTCACCGATTACCGAGTTGACGAGTGCCGTGTCTTCCATTTGGTGGCTGTTTTACGAGTGAAGAGATTAGATCTGTTTCGCGCTTGTTGAGCGGTCGACTGCTACCACTTGGCAACGAGCCGAGTCGAACCGGCCCGAAAGTAATACGCACCAGTCGTTCCACTTCCAATCCAAGCGCGGCGCACAGACGCCGAACCTCGTGGTGCCGCCCCTCGGTAAGTGTTACTTCGAAGTCATAGTGCCGCCGACCGGGAATCGCGTGGGCAGTCGCAGAGAGCGGATGAGCAACTCCGTCCTCCAGTTCAACGCCACGCATCGCTTCGCGCGCCGCCGCGATTGCGTCTCCGCGTACAGTCGCGACGTAAGTTCGTTCCACCCCACGACTCGGATGCGTCAGCGCGTTCGCCGCGGCGCCATCCGTCGTCATCAAGAGGGCACCTTCGGTCAGATAGTCCAACCGTCCGACGTATGTGAGTCCAGGCTGATCGGGCACCAGATCAAAGACCGTCTTGCGGCCTCCCGGGTCACGGCGAGTGGTCACAACCCCTGTCGGCTTGTTAAGAAGCAGCCAGACTGTTTTTGCTGGAGCGCCAACGCGTCGCCCATCGACCAGAATTTTGTCCGTCAACGGATCGACCACCTGTCCCACGGCGGCCACGGTTCCGTTGACAGAGACCCGACCCTCAGCGATCAACTCTTCGGCCTTTCGGCGTGATGCGACACCGGCCCTGGCGAGTGCTCGCTGCACTCGCATCGATTCGCCCATCAGGACGCCTGCGGCAACGCCGGCCGGAGTGCGACNNATGCGACGGTCAACTCGTCTGCGCGAGGAAGCTCGCCCAGGTGTCTCAATGCAAAATGCTCGAGGAAGAGCGAAGTAGTTCCGTAAAGAAGCGGTCGACCCATGCCTTCCCCACGACCAACAACATCGACGAGACCGCGCTCCTGCAACGACTTGAGAATGGCACCAGCTCCCACGCCTCGAATGTCTTCGATTTCCAGTCGACCAATCGGCTGGCGATATGCAATTATCGCGAGAGTCTCGAGCGCCGCTCCTGAAAGCCGCTGTGGTCGCGCCGCAAGTTGCGCGAGCTCGATCGCCTCCGTGTATTCCGGGCGCGTCAGGATCTGCCAGCCGTCACTCACAGAAACGAGCTCGACACCGTGACCCTCGTTGTCGTAACGCTCGCGGATCTCGTCAAGCGCCGAGGCAACGCCGGCTGGCGTCGACTCCGGATCCAGCTGGGCAAGAGTGTCGGACGGTATCGGTCGCGCGCTCGCGAAGAGCGCCGCCTCCAGCAGTCTAGCTAACGGTGTCACCACTCAACTCCATCGAAGCAAACGGTTTCGCCTGCGCGATACGCAGTTCGCCACTCTTCGCCAATTCCAGCAGCGCGAGCAGCACGGAAAGTACCTGCCAGGGTTCCGCATCTCGCGCCACGATGTCACTCCATCGCGCACGCGCACGCAGCGCCATCACCGCCCTGATTGATTTCATCGCCCCATCCACGTCGAGTGCACGCGGAATCACGTCGTGCACGACCGGGCGCGTCGCCTGACGCAGTACGCGATCAACTGCTGCAAACAGATCGGCGAGCGTAGCCACGAATGGACGATCGTCTCGATCTACCGGTTCCAGTTGCGCTGGAAAGTATGCGCGCGCGAAGCGGTTACGACGATCGTCACCCAGGCGCTCGAGAACGTCCACGACTTCTCGCACCTGCTGATACTCCAGCAGCCTGCGAACGAGTTCGGATCGCGGATCCTCCCATGCTTCGAGCCCGTCGGGTCGTGGCAGGAGCATCTGAGCCTTGATTCGCAACAGCCGCGCTGCCATCTCGAGATATTCCGCCGCATCATCGATAGCCAGACCGTGGATGCGCGCAAGAAACTGCTCGGCTATTCGCGCGATCGGAATGTCGTAAATGTCCACCTGTTCGTCGCGAATCAGCGACAGCAATAAATCGAGTGGACCCGAGAATTCCGGAAGCTCGACTACAAACCCCGTTCTGTCCTCGTCTGTCGGAGTAAACGAACCGACGATTGCGTCAGCGTCATCCTCCACGTCGAGCGTTACATCAGGCAACGGACCCCCGGCAATGCGAACCCGCGAGAAACGCCGCAGAGAAACTGATTCCCGATGATCGCGGGATACAACCACCACATAAGCAGCGGGCCGCCGAGGAACAACAATGCGTAGATGATCAACAGACCGAAACGACTGATCCGCTCATACGACAATGCCCAGGCGGGCGGCAGCACGTACTTGAACACGTGCGAGCCGTCCAGCGGTGGAATTGGCAGCAGGTTGAACGCCGCAAGAATCAGATTGATCCAGATGCCAAACACGCACATCTGCTGCAAAAGCGCACAGGCTTGCGCGATTTTGGGGAAGGCAGTCCCCGGGAAGTACAGCAGCGGGATCAGGATCGCGAAAACAACCGCTAGTATCAAATTTGTGACTATGCCAGCCAGGGAGACGGCGATATCTCCCTTCTTGAAATTGCGGTAGTTACGCGGGTTTACCGGGATCGGTTTGGCGCCGCCCAGTATTGGCGCGTGGGCGATGAACAGGAAAATTGGAAGCAGTATCGTCATGAATGGATCGATGTGCTTCAGCGGGTTCCACGTAAGCCGGCCTAACTGGTAGGCGGTAGGGTCACCGTTCTTCATGGCGACCCACCCGTGAGCGTACTCATGGGCGACCATGGAGAAGAGCAGGACTGGGGCTATTAAGAGAAATTGAGCGACGCTATCCAACTTGACTCGGTTATGGGGATTGTCTAATTTACGAAGCTAGTCGCGAATCGGAAACGCTTTCGCCTCATCGAGTTAACCAGCCCCGTCATGCCGAATATCGCGTCTGCAAAGAAGAATATGCGGAAGTCCCGTGCAGCGCAGGTGCGCAATCGCGCTCAGCGCTCCACGCTTCGTACCGCTCTCAAAAAGGCGAAAGCCGAAAATGCCTCACCAGAAGCGAAGGCAGAAGCTGTAACGCTTCTTGACCGCGCCGCTCGCAAGGGACTCGTTCACCCCAACGCAGCTGCCCGTCGCAAGAGCCGCATGGCAAAGGCAGCCGCGAAGTCTGCGGCGTAATCATCCCGGGCGCGGCTTGGTCCGCGCCCTTCCAGTGATCACCATTTCTGTCACGCCGGAAACGGATTCCCCCGATCGCTGTTAGAAGGTCGAAAGTTCTCCGCCGCACTTCTCGCAGTACCACTCCGTCGCATAGTTCATAGCACCGCATTCGGGACACTTCAGCGTCTTGTCGGTGTCGCGCCGAACGTCGCCCTGAGCTGCTTCCCCGGCAGCTTGTGAACGTGCTGGAGCCGCTCCACCGTCAACCGAAACGCCGCGGACTCCATTTGCGATCCCGTAGTCCGCTCCGGCAGCCCCCACCGGATTGCCACCCATCGGCGCTGCGGGAATCACCAGATTATCCAGATCCGGGCCATCCGGCACAGTATGCTCGGTGTGCAAGGACCTGTCGGGAGCGCGACCCATGGCCGATCTAGCCTGCGGCGCATGCCACTCCGCGACGAAATCTTCGATCGACTGCGCGGTTTCGCCCATCCTTGCCGCTGGTTGCGTGGCCGCCCCTGCGGGAGCATTGGCCGGCGGATCCGCGATGACCGGCGCACTGGCTGGCGCCTCCCCGGAGTGTATCGAACCTGTCAGCGCCACAATCCGCTGCAGTTCCTCCAGCTCGGCCTGAAGCGAGTGCTTCTCTGTTGCAATACGCTCGAGATCGGCATCGACATCGGCTCTGCGACGATCCCAGTCCTCTGGAGTGAACTCCCCGACCGCCGCCCGCAATTCGGCTTCATGGCGCTCGTCAGTCCGGTCGGCTTCGTGCTGCCGGAGCGTCGACAGGTCTGCGGTCAACGCGGAAATCGTCCCCGAAAGCTGGCCGGCGCGCTCGGCAAGATTCTGCATGACCCGGTCAAGCCGGCCCACGTAGTCCTGCTGCACCCTCTCGTAAACGTGAGGCGGCGTGGAGTTGCGTCGGCTCTCAAGCGTGGCAAGCCACCCCTGGTATCGCTGTCGCTCATCAAGCAGCGCATGTAGAGCCGACATCGCCTCACTGTCGGTTGCTGTCATTTTACGTCCCTCTGTTCGTCCAGAGTGTAGACGATCTCTCCTGCCACAACAGTACAGATCGCCCGGCCAGTCAGTGTTTTTCCAGCGTAGGGTGTGTTCCTGCCTTTGGACATGAACTGACGCGGGTCGACTACCCAGCGCTGCACCGGATCGAAGATCGTCACGTCCGCCGGTGATCCCTTCCTTAAGCTACCTCCGGGGAGCCCAAACAGTCGAGCCGGGCTGCATGACATTCTGTCAATCAGCGTTCCGAAATCGATGTAACCCGGCACGACGAGGCTATCGACCACCACAGACAGGGCAGTCTCAAGGCCAACGATGCCGTTGGGCGCATTCGAGAATTCGCGTTCCTTCTCGTCATAGTGATGCGGAGCGTGATCAGTCGCGACCAGGTCGATCGTGCCGTCGCGCACAGCTTCGCGCAACGTCTCGACGTCTTCAGCCGTGCGCAGCGGCGGGTTCATCTTCGCATTCGTGTTGTAACCCTCGACAGCGTCTTCAGTGAGGGACAGATGATGCGGACAGACTTCGGCCGTTACGTTGATGCCGCGCTCCTTGCCCCACCGGATCAGTTCCACCGATCCCTTTGTGCTCATGTGCGCAAGATGAACGTGACCATGAGTGAGTCTCGCGAGAAGTATGTCGCGAATCACCATGATCTCTTCTGCCTCGTCCGGTATGCCCTTGAGGCCGAGTCTCGCTGACACCAGGCCCTCGTTCATCGCGCCGCCTGCGGCGAGCGTAGGCTCCTCGCAATGGTCGATGACTGGAACACCGAAGGTGCGTGCGTACTCGAGCGCTGTCCGCATCAGTTGTGCTGACACGACAGGCTTGCCGTCGTCACTCACCGCGATCGCGCCAGAGTCGATCATCTCGCCGAACTCAGCCAGCGCTTCTCCACGCTGACCGACCGAAATCGCGCCGATGGGATACACGCGAGCCGCCTTCGCAAGCAGACCCTGGCGAACCACGAAACCAACGGCCGCCGGATTGTCTATGACCGGGTCGGTGTTCGGCATCGCGCACACCGCCGTGAAACCGCCAGCCGCTGCCGCGCGCGCACCGCTCGCAATCGTTTCAACATCCGCACGCCCAGGCTCACGCAGATGGCAGTGCACATCAATGAACCCCGGCGCGACAATCATTCCGTCACAATCGACAATGAGCGCATCATCGGGATGGCCGATATTGCTGCCGTGGTCGATCACTTTGCCATCGCTCAGGAGGATGTCTGTTACCACGTCGACACCCCGCGACGGATCCAGCAATCGACCGCCAGTAAGCATCAGGGGACGGCTCACGCGGCACCCCCGCTTTTTCCTGTCTTCGCAGCTTCCGCCATTTCCGGTCGTCCGCCCGAAAGCAGATACAGAACAGCCATGCGAACCGCGACGCCGTTGGTAACCTGCGGGAGAATCACGCTGTGCGGTCCGTCCGCAACATCAGAATCAATCTCTACGCCGCGATTCATCGGTCCCGGGTGAAGTATGAGTACGTCACGCGGAGCACGCTCCAGCCGCTCGCGCGTCACTCCGAAATATCGGTTGTATTCTCTGAGCGACGGTATGTATCCGGACGTCATGCGTTCAAGTTGCAGTCGCAGGACGTTGAGTGCGTCCGACCATTCGATTGCGTCTTCGATGCGCGAAAATACGGTCACTCCCATCTCATCGATCGCGCTCGGTAACAACGAGCGTGGGCCGCACACTGCCACCTCTGCACCGAGCTTGCGAAGGCCCCAGATGTTCGAACGAGCCACGCGGGAATGCAGTACGTCGCCGCAAATGCAGACTCGAAGGCCCTCGATCTTGTTGAAGTGGTCCCGCAATGTCAACAGATCGAGCAAACCCTGCGTGGGATGCTCGTGCGTTCCGTCGCCCGCATTGATCACATTGGATTCAATTCGTTCTGCCAGGAATGCTGCAGCTCCCGAGGACGGATGACGCATCACCACCATGTCGATGCGCATCGCTTCAAGATTCCGCGCCGTGTCCACGAGTGTCTCGCCCTTGGACACACTCGATGCCGAAGCCGCGACGTTCACGGTATCGGCAGAGAGTCGCTTCTCGGCGAATTCGAACGACACCCGTGTTCGCGTCGAATTCTCAAAGAAGAGATTGACGACGGTCGAACCGCGCAGCGTGGGCACCTTCTTGATCGCGCGCTCGCTGATCTCCTTGAATGGCTCTGCAGTATCGAGGATCAGAGTAATCTGCTCACCGCTGAGCGGCTCAAGCCCCAGAAGGTCCTTCCCCAGCGGAGCCGCTGCGGTCATTCGAATCGCTTGGATACGAGTACGACGGCCGAGCGGCCATCCAGATCTTCGACGAGTACGTCCACCCGGTCACCCGGGCGCGCTTCGACTTTCCTGCCAACGACATCCGGTTGGATCGGAAGTTCGCGACCGCCGCGGTCGATCAGCACCGCCAGCTCTATTCGCGCCGGCCGGCCAAAGTCTGCAAGCTCGTCAAGCGCCGCTCGGATGGTTCGGCCCGTGAATAGAACGTCGTCCACGATAACGACCGTACTTCCATCGATGGCCCCCGGAATGTCGGTGGCCCCAACGACTGGCCTGGGGCCGATCGTCTGCAGGTCGTCTCGGTACAGCGTTATATCGAGTGCGCCACGCGGGACCGTGACGCCGTCACTGGCGTTGATAAGAGCGACAATCCGGTCGGCAAGCTGTACGCCGCGACGCTGGATGCCAACGATTATGAGATTGTCTGTGCCACCGTTCGCTTCGACGATCTCGCCAGCCATGCGGCGAAGGGTTCGCTCAACCGCATTTGCATCAAGTATGGTCTCTGTGTGCTCAGTCATCCGGCTCAAATATAGCCCATGATGGCTACCGAGTCCCGCCGCTGATTTCGACCCCCGCGCGCCGCTCCACTACCTTCACGGCCTCGATGTGGTCCGCCTCCTCACCCAGCTCGGCGTGCGCTTCCGCAAAGAGCCTGGAAGTCAACGCCAGTATGTCGGCCGGAGTGCCGGTCTGCTCCGCAATCCCCGCGGCGACTCGCGCGTCCTTGTCGAGTAGCGCCAGCCTGAAGGTACGGGGGAAGCTGCGGTTCAGGACTCGCTCGGGAAACAGATTCATCGAACTGTTGGAGCGACCACTCGAAGAATTGATGACGTCGAGCGCAACGGCTGGGTCGACGCCGAGCTTGGAAAGTGTCGCGAGGCCCTCGGCAGTGGACCACACGTGCACAGCGAGCAGCGCATTGTTGATCGCCTTTACCGCGTCACCGGTCCCCACCCCGCCGCAATGAACGATCTTGCCAGCAAACGATTCCAGAATAGGACGCGCTCGCTCGAGCGTCTTCGAAGCTCCACCCACCATTACGGTGAGCTTGCCCTGCTCCGCTCCAACAACACCGCCGCTCACCGGAGCGTCAATGAAGCCGACATCGAGCGCAGCCAGCCGCTCAGCGATCCGGCGCGACGTCGCAGGGTCTCCCGACGTGCAGTCGATCACGATGGCGCCTGCCGCGAGTCGCCCAGCCGCGCTTTCCAGCGCACCGTTGCCGACCGTAACCGGCCCGAACAGGACAGACTCGACTTCGGCCGATGTCGGCAGGCACGTAATGAAGAACTCTGCACCAGTGGCGGCGTCCGCTGGCGACGATGCGTCTCTCGCGCCTGTCTCAGCGGCAAACTGAGCGGCTCTGGATCGGGTTCGGTTCCATACAGCGAGTGAGGTGATGGCGGCCACATGCCGCGCCATAGGGGTGCCGATGGCACCAAGCCCAACAAATGCTGCTCCCGAACGAGTCGACACGCTGATTACCCCGTTAGAATCTGCTCCGCCTTGAGAAGCATGTTCGGATCGGCATCCGGGTAGCGAAGCTTCAACTTTCGCAGCGCCCGCACGACCACCCCCGTAACAAAGTAATTACGGACCTTCTTGTCGTCCGCTGGAACCAGGTACCAGGGCGCCGCCTTGGTGGACGTGCGTCGCAGCATGTCGTGGTAGGCGTCGGTATATGCGTCCCACTGGCGGCGATCGTCAAGATCTCCCTCACGGAATTTCCAGTTCTTTTCGCTCTTCTCCACCCGTTTCAGCAGTCGGCGTCGCTGCACATTGCGCGAAACGTGGAGAAAGAACTTGAGGACAATGACGTTGTTCTGGACGAGCATCCGCTCGAAGTCATTGATCTGATCGTAGCGGGACGTCCATATCGGAGTTCCTACCGTACCGTGAACACGGGCGGCGAGCACGTCCTCATAGTGCGAGCGATTGAAGATCCCGACCATTCCGCGCGGTGGGATCGCGTTGTGAACACGCCATAGAAAGTCGTGTCTGCGCTCGATGGGAGTAGGTTCCTTGAAGCTCGTAACCTGGCAACCCTGCGGGTTGCACGCGCCGAACACAGTTCTGATCGTGCCATCCTTGCCAGCGGCATCTCGCCCCTGAAGTACGACAAGCAGGGCGTAGCGCCCATCGCCATACAGCTTTGACTGCAAGGCCGTCAGCCGCTTCAGGCGCTTGTCAGTCTTCTTGACGATTTTGCTGACACGAGGAGTGTCCTCGCATTTCGCGTCTTCATCCCGAAGACTTATGGGCGCTTCGGCGTCGACGGGTTCGAGTTGCATCTCCCTAAGTTACGACACCACCGGGCGATTCCTTAGCCGTTATTGCTGATATAGGCGCCTGCAGTTCGCCTGCAGGGCGCAACATCGGGGAAATCCTGAGGCAGACTTGAGAATTCACTTCATGCCGCACACGTAACCATATATACGTACTACAGTTACATCGTATCATCGGACTACTGTGCAACGGTGTGCCTCGCCGACCCTGGTTGTGGCCTGCGAGGGCACCGCACCAGTCGTTGTCGTCGCATACAGTTCGTTGAGAGCCTGAACGTCGGCCGGAGAGACTCCCGCGGCCTTGACCTCCCCACGCATGATTGACGCGGCGCCATAGCTGTGTGCCAAGCCGAGGACGTGGCCGATCTCGTGCAACATCACCTGCTCGCGTTGCAGAGGTGAGAGCGAGTCGCCCTTCCGCGTGTGTAGTGCCAGGGCTACGTCACCCGTAACAATCCGACCGGGCGGCTCCCAGGTCAGGGTCGTCAAGCCGTCATACGGGGCCTCGAAGTGGTCCACCCAGTGGACGTTTATATCCGCCGGTTCGGAATCGGTGACAAGCTGGAATGAAACAGGCGAGTTCGTAGAACCCCACGCATGCAACGCAGATACGACCTCGTCGCGATATGCGGCCACCCAGCCCTCCAGTACCGGCGCGTCCACGATTTTTACGTGCAATGCTCTCGACTCAGGGTGCGGCCAGCGCGCTCTCAGCCGAAGATCGGTGGATGGGGTTAACGCCGAGTCTGCTGCGTCGTCCAACTTGTCGGAAGTGGAGACACAGCGAACCGAGTCCCCGCCAGCCAACCGGCTCTCCGGATTTGAGAGTGACGCGATCGAAGGCGTGCGCGCTGCGTCCATAACGTAACTCGCGATGGACGAATTTGCGCCAATCTGGAGCCCGATCAATAAGCCAAGTAGTCGAACCGATTGCATCGATCGGTGACGACTTGGCCGCTGCATCCGCAACGCCCAGATGCGGCTCAATGTGCGCGAAAACACCGCATAACGCTTTACCAAAGTGGCGCGTATGCCTATGCACGGGTCTAACCAACTTCACATGTCAATACGACGTTTCATAATAATTTTGTCCGCATCCCTGCTCGCGTTCGCGGCGGCGCCGCGCGCAGCCACCGCACAGGGAGTCGATGTAATCAGAGGCACGGTCGTCGGCCCTGACAACGCACCACTCGCGGGCGTACGAGTTACGGCGACGTCAGTCAGCGGCGGCGTGAACCGTAACGCGCGGACAAACGCGGAAGGTCAGTTCACGATCACCTTCCCTGGCGGCGAGGGCGATTACTTCATGACGTATGCGGCGATCGGTTTCGCGCCGAAGCAATTCGAATTGAAACAACTGGCCGACGAGGACTTTCTTGTAGCCGACGCGACGATGTCACGCTCCGTGGCGTCCCTCGATACCGTTTCCGTCAAGGAGCGCGCGCGCGTCACAATAGGTCAGGAAAAGGCACCAGATGCGAGTGGCACCGAGCTGGCGGCCGACCTCACAGCCGTCTCGGTTGACCAGCAAGGCAATCTCAACGCCATAGCTGCTTCGATTCCAGGCATTACCGCGGTACTCGATGCGAACGGTGATCCCGCCGGATTCTCCGTTCTGGGCCTGTCTGCAGATCAGAACACCACGACCCTCAACGGTAGCACGTTTGGCGGTTCGACACTCCCGCGTGACGCCGACGTTACGTATACCGTAGTGACCGCGCCGTTTGACGTCAGTCGCGGCGGCTTCAGCGGCGGCCAGCTCAACATTCGCTCAGCGAGCGGTTCCAATTACATCCGCCGCAGCATGTCTCTTAATGTGGACGAACCTGCATTACAGTGGACCGACCCGACGGCGCGCGCACTCGGCCAGGAATACAGCAACGTCTCTGTCGGCGGGTCGATGGCCGGCCCAATCGTCTTCGACAAAGCCTTCTACAATGTCTCTTACCAACTTGGAAGGCGAACCAGCGATCTGCGTACGATACTGAATACCGACCCGATTGGACTGGAAGCAAGCGGAATTTCACCCGACTCCGCAAAGCGGCTCATCAGCCTGCTCGATGCTCAGGGGATTCCAACTCTCGTGGATGGCAGCACGCCTGCGAGCAAGCTGAACGACAGCGGATCACTATTCGGCAGCCTGAACTTCACTCCGCCAAACTCCGCAAGCGGCCAGACTTTCAATCTCACGTTCGGTGGAAACTGGAGCCGACAGTCACCCGCGAGTTCGTTGACCACGTCTGTCCCAGCCTTTGGCGGTGATCGCACGAGATTGACGGGCAACGTACAGTTCGGACATACGGCCTACGTGAAGAGCAAGATTCTCAGCGAAACTACCCTCAGCGTGGACGGCGGCCGCACCTACGGCACTCCGTATCTCGATCTCCCAGCCGCGAGCATACTCGTCAATTCCGCCTTCGACGATGGCACCAGCGGCGTCCGGAACATCAGCGTCGGCGGAAGCAATTCGCTGAGCCCGAAAAGCAGCAACCTGACACTCGATGCAACAAACGTTCTGTCATGGTTCAGCCTGAACAACAAACATCGCCTCAAGTTCAGCAGCGAGATTACACGTGACAGCTACAATCAGGACCGTACAACGAACCCACTCGGTACATTCACTTTCAACTCGCTGGAGGATTTCCAGGACAACAGTCCGGCGAGCTTCAGTCGCACTCTCTCCCCACGCGTCCAGAGCGCAAGCGCGACAAAGTTCGCCTTCTCATTCGGCGATTCATATCGCAGAACGACTGCATTTCAGATCACGTACGGCATTCGACTTGACGGCAATCATTTCGACAGCGGCCCGATACTGAATCCACAGGTCCAGCAGCTATTCGGCGTTGATAACGACAGCAGACCAAATCACATATACGCAAGCCCACGCGTGGGCTTCTCTTGGACTTATGGAGCAGACCCACAGATCGCAGCATTCCAGGGCGCAGCGCGCACACCGCGTGCGGTAGTGCGTGGTGGTCTCGGCGTATTTCAGGATGCGCCGAATGCAACGCTTATCGGAACTGCAATCGACAATACCGGTTTGCCAAGCGCCGTTCAGCAGTTGAGCTGCGTCGGATCGGCGACACCGGTTCCGGACTGGACGAGCTATGTGAACGACAACGGCACGATCCCGATCGAGTGCGCCGATGGAACCAATGGCGGCGTTTTCTCGAACACAGCGCCGAACGTAACCCTGTTCGCCAAGGATTTCTCGACACCGCGATCGGTTCGTGGGAATCTGCAGTGGAGTGGGCCCATCCTGTCGAACTTCCTCAGTCTGACTGCGAACGCGACGTACTCGCGCAATCTCAATCAGAGCAGCTTCGTTGATCTCAACTTCAACCCAGCTGTGCAGTTCACCCTGGCGGACGAAGGCGGAAGACCGGTGTTCGCACAACCGTCTGCCATCGTCCCCAACACAGGCGCCATCGCATCAGGCTCCGCACGGATCAGCCCGCTATTCAACCGGGTTACCGAAGAGGTTTCGGATCTCGTGAGCCAGAGCCGGCAGCTCAGGTTCACGTTCAGTCCAGTTCAGTTCAACCAGACTTTCAGCTGGTCCTTGAGCTACGTCTACTCGAACACCAGTTCGGAGTATCGGGGATTCACCAGCACCACGGGCAACCCTCTCGATGTGCAGTGGGGACGCAGCGGCTACGATTCGCGTCACCAGATCTCGTATAACCTGGGCTACAACCTGTACGACGCGGTACGAATCAACTGGAACGGTCGCTTCTCGAGCGGAAGCCCCTTTACGCCAATGGTTGCGGGCGACGTAAACGGAGATGGGTACTCAAATGATCGCGCGTTCATTTTCGATCCGGCAACGGCAACCAGTCCCACTGCTGCTAGCGCGATGAAGACCCTGCTGGCCTCGGGCGGGCCTGCACAGGAGTGTCTGTCGCAGCAGATCGGGAAACTCGCAGCTTACAACAGCTGTGAGGGCCCATGGGTATCGAGCGCCAACCTGAGCGTCTCTTTCAACTCGCTCAAGTTCCATCTGCCTCAACGCGCGACCTTGACTCTAAGCGTGAGCAATCCACTCGGCGCCGCAGACATCCTGGCGCACGGCGAGAACAAGCTCCACGGTTGGGGACAGAATTCGTTTCCTGACCAGACGTTGCTATACGTACGGGGCTTTGACCCGGCATCGAAGGACTACATATACGATGTCAACCCGCGGTTCGGCAGCAGCAATCCTCAATTCCAGCAATTCCGGACGCCAGTCGTCGTAACCGTCGGCCTGCGGGTCGATATCGGACCGTCCCGCGAACGTCAGCGCCTCACCCAGGAACTCGATCGCGGCCGTACGCAGGAAGGATTCAAGCTCCCGGCCTCAATGCTGAAGGGCATTTACGGCAGCGGCGGTGTACTGAATCCGATGGCACAGATGCTTCGCCAGAGCGACACATTGCAGCTGACTGGGCCACAGGCGGACTCGCTTGCATCCTGGAATCGGCGCTACACGATCGCACTTGATTCGATCTGGACCCCGGTCACGGCGTACTGGGCAGATCTGCCGAAGGATTACGACCAGGGCGCAGCATATGCGCGCTACAAGCGAGCTCGCGAGGCAAGTGTGGATCTTCTCATTGCGCTGTCACCGCGCATCAACGCACTACTTACAGACGAGCAGAAGCGTTCCCTGCCGACGCTCGTGGCAAGTATGATCAACAGACGCTACCTCGCGGGAATCCGTGCCGGAACCACGGGAGACGTTGGCGGCGGCGCATTTGGCGGCGGTGGTGGTGGTGGTGGGCGTGGGGGTGGCGGCGGCGGTGGTGGCGGCCGCCGTGGCGGAGGTTGATCCACGTGACGATACGAATTGAAACAGCGCAGTTAACGTCGGAATCAAGGATTTCAAGATGACGCTCAAATTCAACCAACGGCACGCAGTCGTCCGCGCGGCGAGTACCGTCGCAGCAATCGGCGCGATCGCGGTCAGCGCGGGGGCGCAGCAGCGCCTCCCGTCGCGGCCGCCATTGCGACCACTTGGGCAGGCGATGTCAACTTCTGCGCCCATGGGATCAATCGCGGCAGTGCGAGCGTTGTCGAACGGGAACGTGCTGGTAAACGATCCGGTCAATCGGCAGGTGCTTCTGCTCGACTCGAACATGAAGCTGATTCGCGTCGTGGCAGACACCACCGAAGCAACGAATAAAGCATACGGAACAGTTGACGGCGGTCTCGTACCTTACCGCGGCGATTCCACGCTGTTCGTGGATCCGGCGTCGTATTCCATGTTGGTGATCGATCCTGCGGGCAATATCAACCGCGTAATTGCCGCGCCCAGACCATCAGAAGTTTCCGCGCTGCTCGGCGGCGCGCGCGGCGGCGACGCAGGCTTTGACGCGAATGGTCTGTTGATCTATCGCAATCTCGCGAATTTCAATTTTCGGTCACAGCGATCCGGGACGACTCTCGAGCCTCCGCAACAGCCGGACACCTCACCAATCGTCCGATTCAACCTGGCGACGCGCAAGGAAGACACCGCCGCCTTCACGCACGTTGCTACGACCAAGCTCGTCTGGACAGTAACCGCAGCCGGCCGACGCATTACACCCGTCATCAATCCTATTGAGGTCGTGGACGACTGGGCACTCCTTCCAGACGGCACGATCGCGATAGTGAGACGGAACTACCACGTCGATTACATCACAAGCGACGGCACCAAGACGTCTGGCCCGAGCATTCCGTTCGACTGGAAACGACTGAACGATTCGATGAAAACCGCAATTATCGATTCCGTGAAGGCCGCACGAGACGCCGTAACGCTCGCTGCAACGAAACCAGGTGCGGCAGGTGACTCGGCGCGCCAGCGCCCCACAGTTGGTGGCGGTGGAGGCTTCGGTGGAGGCGGCGGTGGTTTCGCAGGCGGGTTCAGAGCCGGTGGCGCAGCGCGAGGTGGCCGTTTCCCCGCTGACGCGACACCGGGTGGGCCGGCTGGTGGCGCAGCACGCGTGTCAATACAGTCGCTGATACGCTACGCGGATCCAAAGGACCTACCCGACTACAAGCCAGCCTTTGCATCTGGCGCCGTGCACTCCGATGCTGACGCCAAGCTGTGGGTTCGCATCATCAACGACGATACGACTGCAGCGGGCCCGGAATACGACGTGATCGACCGGAGCGGAAAGCTCATCGACTGTGTTGTAACGCCAAAGGGCACTACGGTCGCGGGGTTCGGGCCGGGCGGTGTTGTTTACCTTGGCGTAAGAGACAAGGCCGGCGTCCACCTGGTTCGCGCGCTGGAAAAGTAGGCAGCTGGTAAGCGCGCGGGAGCGCTGTGCATCACACTCCCGCGCGCAGTCACTCGGAATCAGGCGTTGGGCCGCATGATCTCGGCGCTTCAGTTGGATCCAGGCCTCGGGATTGTCGCAAAGACGCTCGTCTTGTACCAGGCCGGCCGCGTTGGCCGATCGGCGATGGCGTTCACGATGTCGAAGTACATCGAATCAAACTTCACAGCGGTCTGTAGATTCACCGGCTGAGCAAGGTCATCAGATGGTTTGTGATACCTGTTCGCAAGCCATTCGCTGACAACCTTCATCTCCGGCGAATCCTTGGTGTAGCCCGCCTTGAATGCCAGCGCGGGAATACCACGTTGGATGAAGCTGTACTGATCGCTTCTGATAAAGCGCACCTGCTCAGGTTCCGGATCAGGCAGATTCGCGAGCCCGAGTTTTTTCAGAACGGGTAGTACGTCGTTGCCAAGATCCGACTCGTCCCAACCGTACACGAACACACCGGTCAGCGGAATGATGGGCAGGTACATGTCGGTGTTCAGATCGGCAACGATGCCGGTCGCCGGAACTGTTGGATGCAACGCGAAATATGCAGAGCCAAGTTCGCCTTCCTCCTCGCCTGTGACAGCAAGGAATATTATGGAGCGATGTGGCTGGACCTTGCGATCATGAAATTCGCGAGCGGTTTCGATCAGTGTTGCGATGCCGGACGCGTTATCCATTGCGCCATTATAGATGCTGTCGCCGTTGACCGGCCTGCCGACGCCGAGGTGATCGAGGTGCGCGCTGACGATGACATACTGCTTGCTGAGCACTGGATCGCTGCCACGCAAAATCCCCACGACGTTTGGTGACTCGAGCGGCGTCCGATCGATTTGTAATTTCGCGCTGAACGTCGGGATCAGATTGATTGTCGGAAGAGTCTGGTGCGCGTCGGAAAGCGCGGCCAGCTCGGAGTACGTGTGCCCAGACCCCGCGAAGATCGGACCCGCCGAGTCTCCCAAAATGTTGACAAGAATTCCGCGGTCAGCCGGATCGTCTGCAAGTCCCGTGACGGGCCGACCGCCCGGCCGACCCGGCCTGCGTGCGGTCCCCTCTTTAGGCGGATCTGCGATCGCGATCGCCGCCACTGCGCCGAGCCGCTGCAACTCGCGCCACCGGGATGCACGGCCGTGCGCGAACATCGTCGCGTTCAGCCCCTCCGGCATCCGGTTCAAGTAGACCGCTACTTTTCCGTGAAGATCGACACCGGCCAGATCGTCGTGGGCACCTGGGAGGTTCAATCCATAGCCGACGAATACCATCTGTCCGTGCGCTTCCGGCACCGTCGATGGCTTGATCGCGGGAGCCGCGTGCAGCGTGTCGATCTCCGCGCCATGACTCAGTAGTACGCTCGATCCGTCAGGTACGAGGTGCGCCTCGGAGAGCCTGACGGTCTGGTAGTAACCGTCAGTGCCACCTGGCTGCAGTCCTGCACTCGCGAACTGATCGGCAACATAGTGAGCCGCCTTCAAATAGTCTTCCGTGCCCACTCGACGACCTTTCATGCTGTCGTCCGCGAGAACGGTGACGTGGTGCCACCATCTCAGTGCCGCTGCGGAAGTATCCTGCGCACCGAGCTTAGCACTGATAAGCACGCTGCAGGTAAAAATCACCGTCGTCGCAGTGCGGCGGAGCGTCAGACGCGAGGTTTTCATGCGAACACCTGATTTTGAAGGACGGAGCTGCTGTCGGCGACCAATATACGCACAGCCACCGCAACTCGAATTGATCGTCGGCTGGCGACAGCCTGGGCAACGGCGCCCGCTTGCAACGAAGTGGCTCTCACCTCGCTATTGACGGCAGGCGCGGCGCGAGCAGATTACACCGATTGGGTTTCAGGGCCCTTTACCCTGGAACGGCGTTCGGCTTGGAGGAAATCATGAGAGTTCCACGATTTAGCTCCTTCGGCACGCTCCTTCTGATAGCGCTGCTCATTCCCGTCTCGTCACAAGCACAGTTCGGCAGCCTGATTCACGCTGCGAAATCACTGAAAACCAGTATCGATTCGGCAAAGGCTGTGGTTGATACGACGAAGACAGTCGTGAGCTCCGGGAAAGCGGTTGTGGCCGACGCAACCAACGGAACTCTGACGGTAGACTCCTCGACTGACACGTCGAAGGCTAAACACGGCGGCGGCTCGAAGGCTGCCGGAGGGAAAGCGAGCGCGAGTGGCCCCAGTGCGTCAGCCGGGGCAAGGGCGTCAACCGGAGCCGCTGTGGCGGGCGCTGCGAAGAAGGCCGGGAGTCAACCTGCAACGACGCCTGCGGGCTCAACGAGCGGAACGCGTGCGAGAGTAGCACCTGCAAGCACAACCCGGGCTGCATCGGCGCCGGCGCAACTAAGTATCACCGAGCCGGTGTACGCAGAATTCGCACGCGGCGCCGCGGTGCAGCAAGCGTTGCTCAAGGCGAATCCAAAGGACCAGGCCGGCGCACTCACTGCAGCGGTTTCAGCGAGCGGTCTCACCAAAGCCGACTACGCCGTTTTGCGGACCAGGGTCGGCTTGTACTACGCGCTCGCGCAGAGCAACGCTCTGGCCAACGCGACGGGAGTAATCTCCGCCCCCGAGCTAGCGGTGCTGAATGCGCACCAAGCCGACGTTATGCAACTGATGCAGCCGTAGCCTTTGCGGTAAAACGCCGTTCACGTGCGGTCTGATTGACGAACCAACGCGTCGATCAGACCGCGACTGCCCTCGCTCCGAGTCGCCCGAGCGCCTCTGGACTCAATCGCACCGACACTATCATCTCATCTCCCTCGGTGCGCTGCGCGAGCACATCGCCATTGCGATGCAATTCGGCCATCAATCGGCCGTCGGAGAGTTGCACACGTAGTTCAAAAACGCGCCGCTCAGCGCGAAGGCGACGCAACAGCGCTCGGCGCAACGCATCGAGCCCGTTTTCCTCCTCCGCACTTGCAAACACCGCATCTGGAATGAGATTCGAGATCCGGCCGCGCACTGCCTCAAGCTCATGCGGAGGAAGCAGGTCGGACTTGTTGAATACGTTGATCATGGGGATATGATTCGCACCAAGCTCGGTCAGTACCTCGACCACAACGGCGCGGTGATCCTCCCATAACGGATCGGCGATGTCGATCACGTGGACTAGAACATTGGCCTGCAGCACCTCTTCCAGCGTTGCGCGGAAGCTCGCGACCAGTTGATGCGGCAACTTGCGCACGAAGCCGACAGTGTCGGTCAGGAGGATACTCTCGCCCTCCGCAAGTTCTACTTCCCGAGTCAGCGGATCCAGCGTCGCGAACAGCCGGTTCTCGACAAAGATGCTGCTATCCGCCGCGAGCGAGCGAAGTATCGATGACTTGCCCGCGTTGGTGTAGCCAACCAGGCTCGCCTGAAACTCGCCACGACGCGAGCCACGCTGTACCTCGCGCGATTTCTGAACTTCCGCAAGGCGCTGGCCAAGAATCTTGATTCTGTGACTGATGAGGCGCCGGTCAGTTTCCAGCTGAGTTTCACCCGGACCGCGCACACCGATGCCGCCGCGAAATTTCTCAAGGTGAGCCCACATGCGGGTGAGTCGCGGAAGCATGTACTGCAGCTGCGCCAGCTCGACCTGCATCTTGGCCTCGGCACTGCGCGCCCGTGTCGCAAAGATATCCAGGATCAATTCGGCGCGATCCATTACGCGCTTTCCTGTTATGTCTTCGATGTTCTTGCCCTGGCTTGGGCTCAGTTCATCGTCGAACAACAACAGCGTCGCATCCTTATCCGCGATGGTCTGCGTCAGTTCTTCGACCTTACCCTTCCCCAGATATGTTGCAGGATTGGGTCGCTCGATCTGCTGCACGACTTCTCCAACGACAATCGCACCCGCGGTATCTGCCAGTCTCGCAAGTTCCTCGAGGTGTTCCGCGGTCCGATGCTTCGCGTACCGCCCCTTGCGTGGCGCTCCTACGAGGAGCGCCCGCTCGGTCGGCGCAGTCAGGTCAATCAGTTCTCGTGACAATCTCTAGTGCGTCATCCCCGACAAGGTTGAAAAACGTCCAGTACGGTCGTACGGCTGCGTGAAATTGCCTACCGGTGTGGACACTGTTACGTCGCCGATCACTCGATAATTCACGGACCCCTTTTCCTTGAGCTGCTTCGCGGCGGCCGCGAGACCACTGTAGCTGAGATTTACCGGCAGCCGCACAATCGCGGAATCCCCGCTCTGCACCGTGAACTGCGACTTGTACACACCGTCGCCGACCGCTGTGGTATCGACCAACAGTCGATACGTCAGCTGCGTCGCATCAAGCCGATACCCGTTCGGATTGTACACACTCAGCACAACATCGACAGTCCCGCCCTTCGTGCCGATACCCTCAACCTGTAGATCGTTGAAGTTTACGATGGGCTGCTTGAACCCACCCACGCCAAGGGAAGCACATCCTCCCAGCGCTGCGACGGCCAATATCACAAATGTTTTCTTCATAGTCCCTTTCTCCCCTGCACGGAAAGTGCCGTCGGTTGGATATCGCCTCACTGACGCCTAGCTTTACCCCTCATAATGCCAACTGATCATATGAAAGTATTGGTCGTTGCGGGCGCCCGCCCCAACTTCATGAAAGTAGCCCCAATCCTGCGAGCCCTGGATGCCGCCGGCCATGAATCGGTCCTTGTACACACCGGGCAGCACTACGATTCGGCGATGTCCGACACCTTTTTCAGGGAGCTGGGCATCAAGACGCCGGATTATCATCTCGGTGTCGGAACGGCGTCCCACGCGGTGCAGACGGCTCGGATCATGGAAGCCTTCGAGCCGGTTCTGATCAAGGTTCATCCTCAGTGGCTCGTGGTCGTAGGAGACGTCAATTCCACAATGGCGACAACGCTGGTAGCGTCAAAGCTGAGGACCGAGACGCACATGCATATCGCGCACGTCGAGGCCGGCTTGCGCAGCTATGACTGGCGCATGCCGGAAGAAGTGAATCGCGTCATTACCGATCGGCTCGCCGACCTCCTTCTCACGCCGTCTGAAGATGCCGCTGCCAATCTCGCGGCCGAAGGAATCACCGGCGACAAGGTCAGCTTTGTGGGTAACGTGATGATCGACACGCTGATGCTGCAGCTCCCGATCGCACGAGCAACCGACACGCTCCAGCGACTCGGCCTTCGCCGCCGGAATTACGTGGCTGCAACGCTGCACCGGCCATCCAATGTGGATGATCCCACTGCGCTCGCGGCTGTGCTGGACGGACTCGCACTTGTCGCGGACTCGCTGCCAGTCGTACTGCCGCTTCATCCGCGCACCGTCAAGAACATCGAACGCTTCCATCTCGGCGCAAAGCTGACGCCTCTCACCGTTCTGGAGCCGTTGGGATACACAGAGATGCTGGCGCTCACAGATAGCGCGCAATGCGTCCTCACGGACTCGGGCGGCATTCAGGAAGAAACGACCGCGCTCGGCGTTCCATGCGTCACACTCCGCGAGCAAACGGAGCGGCCAATAACGATTTCACAGGGCACCAACCACATGGCGCCCTGGCCTCTCACGCCGCGTGGAATTCTTGGCGCATACGCTGATTCCGTTGCAGCTGTCGCAAAGGCAACTCCGCCGAGGCCGGCTGGCTGGGATGGACACGCATCCGAGCGAATCGTGAAGGCGCTGGAAAAACACCGGCCCGTGAAGCACTACTGATCTTCCTGAGCCTTCCGCTTTATTTCGTCCCACCAGGCGATGCGCTTGGCAATGTCGCGCTCAAAACCGAACGGGCCCGGCTCGTAAAACACCGAGCCGCGCAGCTTCTCGGGTAGATATTCCTGCGGTATGTATGCGTCCTCACTGTCGTGCGCGTACTTGTAGCCGGCGTGGTATCCGAGATCCTTCATCAACTTGGTCGGCGCGTTCCGGATATTCATCGGTGGCGGCTCACCTGGCGTTTCCTGCGCGGCTGCGACAGCCGCGCTGAGTGCACGATACGACGAGTTGGACTTCGGCGCCGTCGCCAGATATATCAACATCTCCGCCAACGGCAGATATCCTTCGGGCGGACCGAGTATGTGATACGCATTCCGCGCCGCAACCGCCAGCTGGAGCGCCTGCGGATCTGCAACTCCGATGTCTTCGGCGGCCATCGCGATCGACCGACGAAAAATCGTCATCGGGTCCTCACCACCTTCGATCATGCGCGCGGCCCAGTAGATCGCGGCGTTCGGGTCGCTGCCGCGCAGACTCTTATGCAGCGCGGATAGCAAATTGAAATGCGCTTCCCCGCTCTTGTCATGCAATGCGAAGCGTTTTTGCAATGCGCCGCGCACGGTATCAACATTGATTTCACCTCCATCACCAACGTCGGTAGCCGCAGCCTCGAGCGCGGTGAGGGCCCGGCGCGCATCGCCGTCACTTTCGCGCGCAAGTACCGACCGCGCGTCATCCGCAATTGTGATACTGCGCGACCCGAGTCCGCGCTCGACGTCGGCGAGGGCGCGGTCGATCACTGCGGCGAGATCGCCTTCAGTCAACGATTCCAGCACGAATACGCGCATCCGCGACAGGAGCGCTCCATTCACCTCGAACGATGGATTTTCAGTGGTCGCACCGATCAGCGTGATTGTCCCCTGCTCCACGTGCGGGAGAAATGCATCCTGCTGCGCGCGATTGAACCGGTGGATCTCGTCCACAAACAGAATGGTCGGCCGCCCCAGCTGCAATCGCTCTTCAGCCTCACCGACTATCTCGCGCACTCGGGGCACGCCTTCGGTCACCGCCGAGAAAGGAACGAACTCGGAATCAGTGTACTGCGCGATCAGTCGCCCGAGAGTCGTCTTCCCTGTCCCAGGCGGACCCCAGAAGATCATCGATCCGACTTTCCCGTGCTCGATCGCGTTACGCAAGGGCTTACCGGCGCCTAGTAGATGCTCCTGCCCTATGAACTCAGCAAGCGAAAGCGGGCGCATCCGCGCAGCAAGCGGCTGCGCGGCGGTAGGCGCGGCAAACAACGATGGCTCAACCTTTCGGCGGTTTGGCTTTGGTAATTTCAAGGTGGACGCTGTTCAGCTATACGAAAGCCAGTATGGCATGTCCCGCGCCGAAAGCCACGCAGCCTCCGAAAAATGCGACTGGAAATCGCCAGTCGTGCTTGTGCTGGATCTCAGGGACAAGGTTCGACGCCGCAACGTAAACGGTGACACCTCCGGAGAGTGCCAGGCCGTACTCAGCCAGCGGAGCGAATGTCACTGTCAATAGTGCACCAACGACCGTAGCCAACCCGAGCAGCGATGCAGCGCCGAGCGCGTTGCCTCGATTGAAGCCGGCCGCCAGGAACAGGCTTGAAACTGTCGACCCCTCAGGCAGCTTATGCAGAATAATTGCCGCCACAACAAGGGTGCCGACGCTGGCGCCTGCTCCAAATCCGCTTGCAATCGCGACTCCATCCATCAGCATATGCAACATGAGGCCGATGAGGGCCGAAATCCCTACCGCACGGGTGACATGGTGGGTCTCCTCACCAAAGTGGAAATGCGGAACGAGATTGTGCTGCGTAAGATGCACCGCGAGATACCCAGCGAGTACCATCCAGCCCGCAGCTGCGCCATGCGCGACGACGGCATCGGGTATCATGTCCACCACGGCGACGGAAATCATGAAACCGCCCGAAAAGGCGATCATGATATCAAGATCTCGCGCGCTCCAGACTCGACGTCCGGTTACGAACGCAGCACCCACGACATTGGCGAGCGCGGCAACGATTGCCGCCAGTAGCGCGGCGAGCGTCACTCGACTTCGGCCAGCGAGAGCCGATCCGCCGTGGCGGCGAGCACAGTGCTCAATACCATCGCCGGCGATTTATCCCACGGCTGTCCGCGCCACGCTTTTTCTGCGACAGCAGCGTACCGTTCCAGCCCACGAGACTGCAACAGATACAACCACCTGTCACTTCGACCGATTGCGTAAAGATCCAGTGCAGCGGTGAGCGACAGTTGGTCGTCGGCTGTATACACCGTGATGTCCACTCCCGCATACGTTGCGAGTGGAATCTTGAGGCGAGCTATAGCATCGCGAACGTCCGGAAGCGCAACGTCGGTTCCGAGCCACGATGCCTGAGTGCGCCGATCGGTAAGCGCAACGTCCACTGCAGGAGGAAGGTGTTCGCTAAGTACGTACATCAGATCCACTGCACGTTCCGCGTTCGCGGCCAGATGCGCCTCGAACAATCCATCCACAGTCTCATTGAACGTAAAACCGTCGCGGCCCGATCGAAATCGGCGCCACACCGTGACCTGTTGAGGCTGTCCACGAAAGATCATGCGTGCTGCTCCGCGTATGTCAACAATGCTTCCCGATTGTTGCGCATCGGATCTTCAAGAACATACTGTAACAACGCGCGCAGTGTCTCGCCGAGTCGTTTGCCAGTGATTCCGACCTTGAGGAGATCATCGCCGTTCACCGCGAGGTCGGAGACCTCCACCGGATCACGGTATGCTATCCGGATGGCTCGACGATAAACGGATTCAGCGCGACTCTGCGACGGAGCCGGTTTACCGCTCTCCCGCGCTGCCCACCAATGCGCGTCAGCAATGCGGAGCACCGGTGACAGTCGCGTGCGACCGACTCGACCGGCCCACGTGCGCAACGTCGCATCGGTCGGTGCTTCGGGTCGCATCAGCTCTTCGGTCATCGTCCTTCCTACCTCATGCCAGCGCTCCACCAGCCCGCCCACCCAGGAGACGTCGGCGTTGGAGAAGCGCAAGTTCTTGAGCGTGGCCGTAGCAGTTCCACTGCGTGACGCCGAGAAGAGACCCGCAAGCCGCGTCTGCAATCGCTGCGGGCGACGCGGTAGCAATGGGAGGCGCAGATGATCCAGCGCCCTGAGCTCAATGTCGGTAATGCCAGCCAGGCTGGGAATGAGCTCGGCGAGCGCTCCACTGTCGCGCCACATCCGGAACGCTTTACTCGGCAGTGTGACCTGGCTCAGCGTCTTGACGATCTCCTGCTGTACACGCTCTGGAGAGAGGCGCTGAAGATGCGGCGCGCTCACGACAATCGCCTGCCACGTTGCTGGATCCATGTCAAAGTCGAATCGCGCGGCGAACCGCATCGCTCGCAACGCGCGCAAGCGATCTTCCCGCATTCTCTCCTTCGCAATGCCCACGGCTCTCAACTTTCGAGCGGCAAGGTCCTTCTGCCCGTCGAACGGATCGCACAACTCGTCGCGCGAAGGCGAATACGCTATTGCATTGATCGTAAAATCGCGCCGTGCGAGATCTTCCTCAAGCGAATCGCCGAACCTGACCACAGCATGTCGTCCGTCTGTTTCGACATCCGACCGAAATGTCGTCACCTCGTGCATTACGTTTGTGTCGTCCAGAACCCCGATCGTTCCGAACTCGATGCCCACGGGCACCGTGCGCTTGAACAGGCGTCGCACCTGCTGCGGCTTCGCGCTCGTCGTAAGATCCCAGTCGAGGTTGGGGATGCCGAGTAGTGCATCTCGCACGGCGCCGCCAACGCACCAGACCTCATGGCCAGCGCCCTCAAGCACTCTGGTAATTTCCAGGACCGCATCCGGCGGCTGCATGAGCGGCATGCCGAATTCGCTCGACACTCAGTTCGAGAAGAGCGTGCGCAGTTCGTCGTCCGACGCACCGGCGCCAAGTGCCAGCATGAGATCGATGCGCGCCTGCTGCGGGCGCCGCGAACCGGCGAGAATCGCGCCCATGTCTTCGAGCGTACGTCCGCCGCCGGGATAGGCGTAGGTGTGACCCACTCGTCCGCCTCCCGTGCGCGAGGTGATCACAACCGGCTTGCCATCGGAGACATACCGACCGATGCCTGGAACCATTTCCGGCGGCACGTTACCTCGACCCATGGCCGCGATCACGGCGCCGCGCGATTCATTCCGCACTGCATCGAGCAATCGAGAATCACAGCCCGCGGCTGCGAAGAAGACATCCACCGGAGTCGCAGGCTCGACAGGAATGATCGGCGGAATTCTAGGCGGCAGTTCGCGTCGGAAGATCACCGCGCCCTCATCCAGATAACCGATAGGTCCAAGCCCCGGACTCTCGAACGCATCCAGCAATTGTGTGTTGGACTTCGTCACATCGATCGCGGTGAATATCTGGCCGCTCAACACAACCATGACGCCCTGACCAACAGATGCAGGGCTCGCCGCGACGTGCACAGCCTCGAAAAGATTGGCTGGACCATCCCAGCCCAGATCGCTCTGCGTACGCATGGCGCCGGTGAACACTACCGGTTTGCTCGATACGAGCGACCGCGCCGCGACGTACGCGGATTCCTCAAGTGTGTCGGTACCGTGCGTAACGACGACACCGGCGACTTCTTCGCGTGCGAGATGCGCCGCAATCCGGTTCCGCAGCGCCCACATCCGCGCGATGCTCATGTGAGGGCCCGGGTAATGGCCCCAATCCTCGGTCTCGACAGCGCTGGTGTTGTCAATGCCCGTCGTCGCGTTGACGATGTCGGCGCCAGTCAGCGCGAGCGTGTTCCCGCGCGCTGACGAGTCGTTGCGCATCGCAATCGTGCCACCCGTAAACAGAATTACAATCACGTGGTGGTCCTGATGCGGGGTAACGTGCCCCCAATCGCGTCCAGAATCGCGATCGCACCCGGTTCGATCTCCGCGCCGCTCAGAGCGAGCAGTTCGCACGCATACGTCACCAGCGCATCGACGGTCAAAAGTCCCGCCGCAGCGCGACGTGTTTCGCAGCCACGTTCGAGCAACACGCGCAACTCCGACGCGGCGGCGTCCTTCAGAATTATCGAGCCCTGCTCAAGGCTCGCATCACGCCAACCCACAGGAAGCGCAGTTCTGATGCGCACCGCCAATTCCTGCGGAGCGTCGGTGAGCGCGCCATCCAGCCACTCCCCGAGACGTTCGTCGGATTCGGTCATCCAACTTGCTCTGCGACGATTACAGCGGCGCGCGACAGGAGGGCCGGAAAAACATCGGCGCTCGGGACTCCGCCCTGCGCGAGTGCGGGCTTTCCACCACCCCGTCCACCGAACTCCTGCGCGAGCGTCTTCACAATCACATCCGCGCGAGCGCCACGTTCGCGTGCAGCGTCGCCTGCGGCCGCAATGACAGCGTTCTTGTCTCCTTCCATCGCACTCACCAGCACGAACACAGCGTCCGTCGCGGACTCGCGCGCAGCCTCGACTAGCTCCTGCAGCGACTTCGCATCTGGCATCGACACCTGCTTTGCGACAAGTCGCAAGCCGTTCATCGACGTCGCGCCATCGAGCAACTCCTGGACGGGGCCACTCGCACCGCCTGAACCTCCGCGCATAAGTTCGGACACGCGCTTCTCAAGCGCCCGTCGTTCGTCACTGAGCGCGTGAACTCGGCGCAAGAGTGTAGCCGGTGTCGCCTTCATGACCTCGCTCACGTCGCGCAGCAACTCCCCACGCACGCGTTCAGCTTCGTACGCACGCGAGCCCGTAATGGCCTCGATGCGACGCACACCAGCCGCGATGCCGGACTCGCTTACAATGCTGAACAGACCGATCTCAGCCGTGTTCCGCACGTGCGTACCACCACACAGTTCGGTCGAGAGCGCCGGAATGTCGACCACGCGCACGACATCGCCGTATTTTTCGCCAAACAGCGCCATCGCACCTGAAGCCACCGCTTCCTTGTATGGCCGTTCAGTTGTCGTAACCGGCGTAGCTGATAGCACGCCCCGGTTGACAATTTCCTCGACACGCATGATCTGCTCGTAGGTGAGCGGACCCGTATGGGTGAAGTCGAAGCGCAGTCTGTCCGGCGCAACGAGCGAACCCGCTTGGTGAACGTGCTCGCCGAGTGTCTGGCGCAACGCTGCGTGCAGCAGGTGCGTCGCGGTGTGATTTCGCTCAGTGTCGAGTCTTGTGTCACGCGGTACGCTGGCGCGAACGGCGCCCCTTGCGACGTCGCCATCGGCCTTACCAATCGCAATTGGCTTTCCATCGAGCTTCCGCACATCGTCCACGACTACGCGCCACCCCTCGCCAACAATTTCGCCGCCGTCCGATATCTGTCCGCCAGACTCGGCGTAGAACGGCGAGTGCCGCAGCAATACTGCTACTCTGCCGTCACTCATGGAACGCACAGCAAGCGCTTCCGTATCCGCAGCGCGCGTCGCATACCCAACAAAGTGACTGCTCGCGATCGCGTCAGCCAGCGAACCTGCGACATCAGACCACGTCGCTGCGTCAGCCAGGTCGTCCGCGGCGACACCAATTTTTCTGGACCGACGTTCCTGCTGCGACTGAGTGCGCTGCGCTGCAAGAGCCTGCTCGAAGCCCGGGATGTCCACGGTGTACTGCCGCTCACGAGCCATCAGTTCGGTAAGATCAATCGGGAATCCATACGTGTCGTACAGCTTGAACGCATCATCACCCGAAATACTGCGCTCCTGAGTGGTCTGCATCGGAGCCAGCTCCTCGAACCGCTGCATTCCCGCGGTGATCGTAGCGAGAAAACGCTCTTCCTCGGCGCGCGTCGTGTCGATGATGTGCTGCCGTCGCGCCTGCAGCTCCGGATACACATCACGCATCGTATCGATCACGGTCTCGACGACGCGCGTGAGCGTCGGCTCTCGGCGACCGAGCAGCCACGCGTAACGGACGCCGCGACGCAGAATGCGACGCAGCACATAACCGCGTCCGTCATTGGCTGGATACACCCCATCGGCGAGCAGGAACGCGATCGAGCGCGCGTGGTCCGCGATGACGCGCATCGCAGCGATTCGCTCGCCCGGATCAGATATGGCGCCAACTCCGACCTGTGCTTCTACCGCCGCGATGAGCGGCGCAAACATGTCCGTATCGAAGTTGTTGGAAACACCCTGCATCACCGCCGCGATCCGCTCCAGACCCGCCCCGGTGTCGACCGAAGGCTTGGGCAGCGGCTACAGCATTCCGTCGGGCTGTCGATCGTACTGCATGAAAACAAGATTCCAGATCTCGACGAATCGGCCGGCTTCCGCGGCTTCGACGAACGTCTCAGTGTCGAAGTCCACGATTGCGGGATCAGTCCACGCTCCGACTGATCCGCCGGGCGCCTGCCAGTCGCGAGCGACGCGGGCGAGATCGACATAGATCTCGGTGCACGGCCCGCAGGGACCGGTGTCCGCCATCTGCCAGAAGTTATCCTTTTCGCCCAGGCCGTAAACGCGCTTGTCTGGAAGGCCACCAATCTCCTTCCACAGCTCACGCGCTTCGTCGTCTTCGCGGAACACGGTAACGCGGAGGTCCTCCGGCTTGAGCCCCAGTTCATCGGTTACAAACTTCCAGGCGAAACCGATCGCCTCGCGCTTGAAGTAATCGCCGAACGAAAAATTGCCCAGCATCTCGAAAAACGTGTGATGCCGTGCGGTATGGCCAACCTGTTCGAGGTCGTTATGCTTCCCACCAGCGCGCACACATTTTTGCGCAGTCGTAGCCCGCCTGGTCGGTGTCGGCGGCTCCTCGTTGCCGAGAAATACGCGCTTGAACTGCACCATACCGGCATTGGTGAACAGGAGCGTGGGATCGTCGGATGGAACTAGCGAAGAGCTTGGAAGGATCTTGTGGCCTTCGCGCTCGAAGAATTTAAGGAATCGGGTGCGGATTTCGGACGATTGCATATAGCCTTGAAATATAGGCGAGCAGGGGCGTATTCCCGCCGAAGGGC
>PMEM01000023.1 GCA_003155795.1 Gemmatimonadota bacterium | reverse complement strand
CATTTCTATCCGTGCTTGACAACGCTCAATTTGGTTCTTGGCCAATCTCACGAGCACCGGTATAATTGACTGCGGTTCTCTTCCCTGGGGCAGGGACTGCCCCAGTGGGCAATCAGGGGCTGGGGGAGCCGTATAACTGACGCAAGTCGGCCTTGGACCATTCGTGTACGCGGAGGCTCAAGTGCGCAACGTCGGATTGCTTTTGGGCTGCATGGTGTCAGCCTTGGCATTAGGGTGTGCTTCACAAGTCCCGGACGCTCCAACCAGTCCACCTGCAGCGGGACGCTCATGACGGGCGAAGATCCAACGAATGCCGCTTCTGCATCACACCTGGAACCAGCCACGCGCTCCCGGCTTCAGCCATACTTCGACGTTGACGCGCTCGACCGCCTGATCGCGTCAATGCACCCCCAGGAGCGTGCATTCCTCGTACAGAACCTGTCGGCACCAGACCACAGCGGGCTCCATCCGGGTAGTAGCGGCTCCCACCTTCAGTTGCCGATCCGATTTTCTGATCCGGCGCAGCAGGCACTCCTCGAGCAGGTATGGGCGCCGTACTGGGAGCAACTCCCGGCCGAGGCACTCGACTCCGCAGAGTATCTGTTTCCTGGTCGGGAACTCGCTCGCGTTCGACGGGCCGCGCGTTCCGCGCACGGGGAGCGACCCTCACAATGATAAATGCAACCGCCGCGTCGCCCGGCGCCGCGGTACGCTTATCGTCGCGGCGCCCGGTGCACGGCAGGGGTTGTCAGTGGATTATTTCGAGCCGCTGGTAAACGATTGTTATACCGCTGGCTGCGTTGGCTGAGTCGATGCTGGTAGGCCACGCATCTGAGAGCCTGTAACGTGTCGTTGTACCAGTGCCGACGAGTCGGTCGATTTCCACGGTTTTTCGTTGAACCGTGTTCTTGGAACCAGAGTTGTCAACCTTCATCCAGGCTTGGATTGCGGAGATGAGTGCAGGGTCTTCGGAGGTGAGGACCACGGTACCCTGCTGGCTTGATTCCACCTGCTTTCGCGGAAGGTTGCTGCTAGAATCCTGCCGCATTACAACAGCGTCGGAGGGGAGATTTGTTGCGGCGCTTGCTGTCCCGGCGGGAGTTCCATTGATCAGAACCTGAAATGTCGTCTGTGTGGATTCCTGCGAACGCGCCGACGATGGTACGGTTACGAACGCAATCGCCGCGATGGCAACTGCCGCCGACAAGTAGTGAGTCCGTATTGCCTGCATTGCGTCGCTCCTGAAGGGGTCCGGCCATTACGTGGCAATCGGCGGACCATATTGCGAGCGTAGTGGCGTGCAGTTCGGGCGGCTTCCCCGTGAATCGACGACGCCGCGATCCCGTTGGGGACCGCGGCGTTGTTTGAAGCTGCTGCCAGGGTACGTCTGAACTAACGACTGACGAGCGAGCGGAGGACGTACTGCAGGATGCCACCGTGGCGGTAATATTGCATTTCTTCGGGTGTATCGATGCGCGAATGGGCCTTGAAGGTGCGGACAGTCCCATCCTGCACAGTCGCGCGGACGGTAACCTGTGCGTGCGGCGCCATCTGATCGCTCATGCCATCGATGTCGTACGTTTCAAACCCGGTAAGCCCGAGTGTCTCACGCGTTTCTCCACTTGCGAATTCCAGCGGGAGGACGCCCATGCCAACGAGATTCGAGCGATGGATTCGCTCGAACGACTCCGCGATTACTGCGCTCACGCCGAGTAGCAATGTGCCCTTGGCGGCCCAGTCGCGGGAGGAGCCCATGCCGTAGTCTCTCCCGGCAATGATGATCAACGGGGTGCCATTCTTCTGGTATTCCATTGATGCGTCAAAAATCGTTACGGCCTTTGCGCCCGGCGCCGTTGCGGTCCAGCCGCCCTCAGTCCCCGGGGCGAGCTCGTTGCGAAGTCTGATGTTCGCGAAGGTGCCCCGCATCATGACTTCGTGGTTACCGCGGCGCGATCCATACGAGTTGAAATCCTTGGTCGTAACGCCGTGCTCAATGAGCCATTTACCTGCGGGACTCGCTGCCGGAATGGAGCCAGCGGGGGAGATATGATCCGTAGTGATCGAATCGCCGAGCATCGCAAGTGCTCTGGCACCCTTCACCGGCTTCACGCCGGGGGGCGTCATTGTCATTCCCTCGAAGTACGGTGGATTCTTCACGTACGTCGACGATTCGTCCCATGAGTAAAGGTCGCCCTTGGGTATCGGCAGCGATCGCCATGTTTCGTCGCCTTCGAAGACGTTTGCATACTGCTTCCGGAACATCTCAGGCCGTACGCTGCGAAGTATCTCGTCCGCGACATCTTTTGGTGCAGGCCAGACATCACGCAGGAATACGGGTCCATCCTTGCCGACACCGAGTGGTTCGGTGTCGAAGTCGATGTCCATGCGTCCAGCAATTGCATATGCGACGACGAGCGGAGGCGACATAAGGTAGTTGAAGCGCGTCATCGGATTGATACGCCCTTCGAAATTACGATTTCCCGAAAGGACTGATGCGACGACGAGTTTGCCGGATTCGACTGCGTCGCCGATTGGTTTCGGCAGTGGCCCCGAATTGCCGATGCATGTTGTGCAACCGTAACCAACGGTGTTGAAACGCAGAGTGTTCAGCGGTTCAGTGACACCGGCCGCGTTGAAGTAATCGGTGACAACCTTCGAACCGGGTGCCAGGCTTGTCTTCACCCATGGTTTGGACATCAGGCCTTTGGCAACCGCATTGCGTGCGAGCAATCCGGCGGCAAGCATGACACTCGGATTGCTCGTGTTGGTGCAGCTCGTGATTGCGGCGATGACAACGGATCCGTGCCGGAGAGAAAAGTCCTCTCCGTTCATGGTTACGCGTACAGATTCATCGGTCTCGGGAGCTTCAGTGGCAACAACTGAAGCAGAGAGCTGGTTCTGTCCCGATACGGCGTTTGCGCGGCTCAGGATTGCCGCAGCACCAGCTGGCGTGGCGCGATCCAGACTTTCAGCCAGTGCTTGCTGGAACATTGTTTTTGCGTCGCGCAGCGAGATGCGATCCTGCGGACGTTTTGGCCCTGCAATACTGGGCGTAACGGTGCCGAGATCCAATTCCACGGTGTCAGTGAACTCGGGATCCGGCATGCCATCCGTGCGGAAGATTCCCTGCGCCTTGCAGTAGGCTTCAACAAGTTTGACCTGTTGCTCTTCGCGTCCGGTGAACCGCAAATAACGAATCGTTTCGTCATCGACCGGGAAGAAGCCCATCGTGGCGCCGTACTCCGGCGACATATTACCGAGTGTAGCGCGATCGGCAAGCGACAGGGACGAGAGTCCGTTGCCATAGAACTCGACGAACTTTCCGACGACTTTCTTCTTGCGAAGGATTTCGGTTACTGTGAGTACGAGATCCGTCGCTGTTGCGCCGGCGGGCAGTTTGCCGTGCACCTTGAACCCGATGACTTCGGGGATGAGCATCGAGACAGGCTGCCCGAGCATCGCCGCTTCGGCTTCGATACCGCCTACGCCCCAGCCGAGTACGCCGAGACCGTTGATCATGGTGGTGTGCGAATCGGTTCCGACAAGTGAGTCGGGGTAGGCGATGGTTTCACCGTTGTCCTCGCGTGTGAAGACGCAACTGGCGAGGTATTCGAGATTGACCTGGTGAACAATTCCGGTGTCGGGTGGAACGACGCGGAAGTTCCGGAACGCTGTCTGGCCCCACCGCAGGAACGCATAGCGTTGACGGTTGCGCTGCAGCTCCATGTCGGCGTTGATAAGGAATGCGGCTTCCGATCCGTATTCGTCAACCTGAACTGAATGGTCGATTACGAGATCAACAGGTTGAAGCGGATTGATCCGTGTCGCATCGCCGCCGAGTTTGGCGAGAGCGTCGCGCATTGCGGCGAGGTCAACCACAGCAGGAACGCCGGTGAAGTCCTGTAGCAGAACGCGCGCTGTCTTGAAGGCGATTTCCTTTTCGGCGCGGTCCTTGACTCGCCAGTTCGCCAGTGCGGTGATGTCGGCCGCCTTTACGAAAGCGCCGTCCTCGTTTCGCAGGAGGTTCTCGAGCAGGATCTTGAGGCTGACTGGGAGTCGATCCGAGTTTCCGCCGGAAGGTCCCGAGAGGGCGTCGAGGCGGAAAATCGTGTAGTCGCGTCCGGCGACGTTCAGCGTCGCGCGAGCTCCGAACGAATTCGGGTGCGTCATGGTGTGATTCTCGGTGCGTTCGCGCACGGCCGCGCGGGACTGCGCCAGCGGGCGGCGGTGCACGGTGAAAAGCGGAGCCACTGCATGGCACGAACTTCCGGCCGTGCAGGCTTCTTGAATCTATACTATTGAAGATCGGAGAGCGGTGGACGCGCCCGAGGTACGGCCGGTCAGCTACCGCAGCGTTCAAGCAGGCGACGAGGCGCACCGGCAGACGACAGCATTCCGGCCGCTCGTTGGGCGTACGGCCTGGCCATGGTGCATCCATGTGAGTTGAGGGCGAGGATGGCGAGCCGAAGCTGAATCCGATAGCTACCGGGATCCAGCATCAACGAGCGCTGGACACTGCTCAGTCGTTGACCACTTCCGAACGTCTGCATCGCCATGATCGCTCCGGCGGATCGGACCGAGAATATGAACAGCACTGCGGCGGCGGCGACCGCGAGAAGTCTGGAACGACTGGGCGATGGAGACCACTCTGTGCGCGGACGACCCGGTGCCGCAGTCGCGCCTAGCGCGGCCCACACAATGAATGTCGGGGCGGCAAGAATGAGCACAGCATCGAAAGCGCCGACTGCGCCCGTGATGAGTATCGTGGCAGTTACCGCGACCGGAAGAAATGGATCCCGCGCGCCGGGGTTGTTTGCACTACTCCCGCGGGTCGATTGAAATGCATTTGCGATCATGCCCAAAAAGGCCAGCAGAAGTATCACGACCGCGATTGTCCCACGTTCGGAAATCAGTGTCGCCCAATCGCTGCTGGGCCACGGGTTCGCGGTTGTTCCGTCGTTATGAGATAGCGACGGGTCGTTGTGCGTTGCGAACTTGGGATAGTACACGGGCCAGTTGCCGGGTCCCACACCGAGAATGGGATGGGCCTCAGCCATGTGCAGTGTGTTGCGGTATTGAATCAGGCGGCCTCGGCCGCTGCCGCTGTTGTATGCAACGACACCGCGCACCGAATCGAGGTACGGAGAATCGCTCTTCCAGTTGAGGTCGTTGGGTAGTACGAGAGCGATGATGACACCGGCGACGGCGACCGCGCCCATGAACAACAACCTTCTTGATGTGTTGGCGTACGGCACGCGCCTGGCTGCGCGCCACGCCGGAATAGCCAGCAGCAGCGCGGTCACGAGTAGCGCGAGCCACGCAGCACGCGAGCGCGAAAGGACCAGTGCGGCGGCGAGGACTGCGCCCCCGATGGCGCAGAGCACCACGGCGATATTTCGTTTCGCCGAGACCGCGTACCAGATGAGCAGCGGCGCACCGATCGCGGCGACGTGTGCAACAAAGTTGCGATTGCCAAATGTGCCGCCGGGCGCGCGACTGAGTGTGAAATATTCGCTCTCAACGCCATATGCCTGGACAAGCGAAGTGGCGGCTCCCACGACTGTTGCGAGTACGATCGCCGCGACGAGTGGTCGCTTGAGCCCCGCGCGGGCGAGTGATCGAGCGCACCAGAAGGTCGCCAGGCCCGAAAGCGTTACCGCGACTGAGCGCATCGAGAGCCAGCGATTCGATGCAAGGAGTGCGGAAACGAGGGAGAGCAGCGCGAATGCGATCAGAAAGTAGTCCACCCGGTCGAGCGAAACGTTTCGGAGTCTGTTCAAGCAGAAGACGACTGCCAGGAACGCCGCGACATGGAGCGCCAGCTCCTTCGGAACGAAGAACCGGTCGAGATCGAACTGCTTGAAGGGAGTCGACGCCAGTACAACGGCGAGGAGCCCGAGCTGAAGTGCTAACAGCGCGGCGATCGGTCGCGGTCCGAACCGGGTTGTTCGTGACGTTGAAGTGGGCATCTCCCTCAGTCTGAATTTCATACGGATACGGAAACGCACCGTTGCGGGTAATTTATCTGCATACGTAAACCGCGCTTCCATTCAACCCAAGGGGTGACAATCGTGCCCGTCTTCCGCCAGGCGCTCCTCGCCGGAGTCGCCGTCGTTTCCGTCGCTTGCGCGCGGTCTCCACAGTCGACTCCTGAGGCGGGCGCAGCTGCGATCGCGATTCCGGAAATTCGAGCAAATCTGCAGTTCCTGTCATCGGATCTGCTCGAAGGGCGTGCGCCAGCCACGCGTGGCGGTGCCCTGGCGGAACATTACATTGCGGCGCAACTGGCCTCGTACGGCGTCAAGCCGGGTATGAACGGCTCCTATTTTCAGGAGGTTCCGATTGATGTCGTGACGGCCAATCCGGCAACGATCAGGGTAACTGCGTCCGGGAAGGCGACGGCAAACCTTCATTCAACTGGTGATGTCGTTGTGTGGGCTGGGTCCGCGACACCGAAGAGTGAGGCGAAGGGTGAAGTGGTGTTCGTCGGTTATGGTGCAATTGCTCCAGAATACCGGTGGGACGACTTCAAGGGGACCGATCTCAAGGGAAAGATTCTGCTTGTACTGGTGAACGATCCGCCGGCATCCGCGGCGGAGCCGGACCTGTTCGGTGGAAAGGCAATGACATATTACGGCCGCTGGACATACAAGTTTGAAGAAGCTGAGCGACAGGGCGCGGCTGGCATGCTGGTCATCCATACTACGTACGAGGCTGGCTATCCGTGGCAGGTTGTTGTTTCGTCCAATTCGACCGAACATCGCATGCTTGCGCGACCTGAGAATGGGCCAGCACCGATCGGCGTACGCGGGTGGATTCAGCACGACGTCGCCGCAAATCTGCTGAAGCAAGCAGGTCTTGATCTCGATGCGTTGGTAAAGCAGGCGGATACACGTGATTTCCGGCCGATTCCGACTGGTATAACGATGGACATGTCGTTCACGAATAGCGTGGCGCATCTTGCCGCCAACAATGTCGTTGGTGTCGTCAGCGGCACCGACCCGAAGTTGGAATCGCAATACGTGGTGTACAGCGCGCACCACGACCATTTCGGAATTGGTCCGGCGATCAAGGGAGACTCCATCTACAACGGCGCGTACGACAACGCGTCTGGTGTGGCTGCGGTGCTGGCGATCGCACACGCGGCAGCTCTCGAACCCGTGAAGACCAAGCGGTCACGCATGTTCGTGTTCGTCACTGCAGAGGAGGCTGGCTTGTTGGGATCGCAGTATTTTGGCGAGCATCCTCCAGTTCCTGCTCGCGACATAATTGCCGATTTGAATATCGACGAAGCCAATCCCGACGGTCCGGTGCGTGATATCACGGTCATGGGCGACACCAAGAGTTCGCTCGGGCCTGACATCGCAGCGATGATCAAGCCTGACAGCATGCGGCTTTCTCCGGACGAGCATCCGGAAGCCGGCTCGTTCTATCGTTCCGATCACTTCTCGTTGGCGCGCGTGGGGATTCCTTCAGTGACCATCGGAGCGGGCACCGATTTTGTCGGGAAACCGGCCGGCTGGGGCAAGGCGCATCAGGAGGATTTTGTCACGAACCGTTATCATCAGCCTTCTGATGAATACGATCCGAAATGGCCGCTTACGGGCACGGCTCAACTCGCAACGATTGCGTACCGTTTCGGTGTACAGCTCGCCAATGCATCGACGATTCCGACCTGGAACACGAACGCAGAGTTCCGTGCGGCTCGCGAAAAGTCGCTTAGCGAGAAGTAGCGTGGGTGAAGGTATGAGCGACGGCCTGCTCGCGTTTCGTGACGAGTTCCCAATACTCGAGCGATCCAACTATCTGGTTTCCAATTCGCTTGGCGCGATGCCGCGTGCGGTTGGGGACCGGATGGCAGAGTACACGCGCGACTGGTCGGAGCTTGGGGTGCGTGCGTGGGCCAAGGGGTGGTGGGAGATGCCGGTTAACGTCGGCGATGGCATCGCCCCACTCATTGGTGCGGAGCCGCACTCGGTATCAATGCAACCAAACGTCAGCATCGCCCAGTCGATAGTTCTCTCGGCGATGGATTTCAGTGGTCCGCGCGACACGGTTGTAATGACGGAGCTCGATTTTCCATCCGTCCGTTATGCGTACGCGGAACTTGTTCGTCGGCTCGGCGGCCGTGTGGTTGTGGTGCCATCTGATGACGGCTTGACGATCGACAGGAATCGGTTGCTCGGTGCGATAGATGAGCGGGTTCGTCTTGTGTGCGTGTCGCACGTGCTGTTCAAGTCGGCATTCATCATGGATGCTGACGCCATATGCACGCATGCACATGGTGTGGGGGCGCTGGTTTCGCTCGATGCGTACCATTCTGTGGGGGTAATGCCGGTCAACGTCGCAAAGTGTGGCGTTGATTTCATGACTGGCGGCGTGTTGAAGTGGCTTTGCGGCGGACCGGGTGCTGCGTTCCTCTACGTGTCTCCGAGCGTTCGTTCAAAGCTGGAGCCTGCGATTACGGGTTGGCAGGCACATGTCCATCCATTCGCGTTTGAGCAGGAGATGGACTACGCGGAGGGGATCGAGCGCTGGCTGACGGGAACTCCGGCCATCCCTGCGCTGTTTGCCGCGACTGCTGGTCCGGAGATCGTTCTGCGCGCTGGCATTGACGCCATTCGTGCAAAGTCGACTCGTCAAACAGAGTGGTTGATAGCGGCGGCGGATGCACGCGGCTACCCGGTCCACGCGCCTCGGAGGTCAGCTGATCGAGGAGGGACCGTCGCCTTTGACGTGCCGCACGGTCATGAGGTCGCCCAGTACCTGCTGTCGCGAAACATCATCGTGGACTATCGCGTCGGGGCAGGGATCCGAATTGGGCCGCATTTCTACACCAGGGACGACGAGCTCGAAGCGTGCATCGGCGCCATCGACGAGTGCATCGAATCGGGTGCCTGGGCACAGTTCGCACAAGCCGCGCGCTCCGCCACGGTCACCTGAGAAATGCAAAGCGGCCCCACCGCTCTGTTATTACCGGAGCGATCAGGCCGAGACTCTACAATATAATACCCGGATGTGCCGGTGTGGTTCGAGAGGATGCGGTGCGAACAAGTTTGAAAGTGGTGGATGTTGCTCGCGCGGTCCTTGCCCAATATTTGTAGTGTCAAGTTCTTGAACAAAGTGTACTTTGTCGAGTAGAATTTGACAGCACTTTATCCGATCGAATGGAGGTGTCCCGGATGCCCAACCCATTCCTTTCGTCCGAAGAATATGACGAACGAGCGCATCAACTTTATAACGAGGGGGAATACGATCAAGCACTAGCGGTACTTCGCGAAGGTCTCACACTGTATCCGAGTGCTGTGGAGCTTCACATTGGCGTGGGCTACGCCCACCACGCTCGCGAGGAATTCGCCTGGGCTCGCCGCGCCTTTGAAGAGGCGCTGGTGCTGGACCCGGACCACGAGGACGCCCTTGCTGGCATCGGTGAAACCCTGCTCAAATTTGGCCAGCGAGATGCCGCGCTCAACTGCTTCAGGCGTTCGCTGGATCTTGGTTATGCTGACGATCTGGATCTGATGCTTCAGATCGGTCGCGCGCTGTTCCGTGAAGGGATGATCGAGCCGGCGCGCGAGTTCTTCGAGATTGCTGTCCAAAACGCCCCTGAAAGCGCCGAGGCCGTGTCATGCGTGGGCTACGCGCAGCACAGGCTCGGCGAGGACGAGGCGGCGATTGTGACGCTGAGGGCGGCTCTCCGCCTGGATCCGGACCATGTCGAGGCCCGGGTATATCTGGGCAACATCCTGTACGATCGCGGCGACTATGAGGCGGCGCTGTATCACCTGGACAAGTCCAATCCGGACGATCACTGGGACGAACTGGGGATCTGGCGCCTCATCGAGCTCAAAAAATCGATTTTCAAGCTGGCAGACGGCGACCCCGAGCTGAAACCATGGGAAGAGCGCGTCCGTGAACTGGCCGGTGAGCCGGACGACATCGACGAGATGCTGGCCGAACTCGAGGCGAAGGCCATGGAGCGGGACCAGCAGGTGACGAGAGATCAGATTGAGATGTTTGGTGCGATGCTCAACTCCCTGGTCGATGGGGAGAAGGCGGGCGCGGAGGTATCGGTCGCGGAGGTCCAGGAGTTGCCAGTGACTCACCACATGATCGAAAGTGGTGGGCACACGTACCAGGGCACCTGGGAGGAAATCGTGCAGCAGATGCGAGATCAGAAGGCGGCAGGCCTTCCTATTGACCAGTATATGGCGACTGAGGCTCGTCGGGGCTATGGAAAGACAGGCGTTGAGATTCCGTGGCGCGACCCTGAGAGTTTCATAAGGGGTAGCGCTACGGCAGGACTGCTCCGTATCGCCAGGTGACGCCGTCCGATCGCGCCGCCGCACTGGCGGCGCTGAGCAATGGTCGTGAAGTGTACGGACGGCTCGATCAGATCCGCGGCCCTGAAGACGCGGCGGCCGACATTCTCGAACTTTGGGTCGCCAGCGAGGCAGCGATGCGTGCCATGCTCGGCGGCTCAACGCTGGCTGGCCAGGCGCTCGTGCGTGAACTGCGGCAGCGAGGCGAACTGAATCTCGAGCAGGCCAACACGCTGGCGAGTTTCTGGGATGCGCGAAGTCGCTCCGAGGATGTTGCATACAAGCCGACGTTGACCGACGTCGGTTTCGCGCGCTCGGGATATAATGAACTGGGCCGTGTTGTAGCGGACGCGACAGCTCGCCCGAGCGCAACAAACGCAACTACAGGTGGCACGCCGGTGTCAACTTTCGCACCGGGAGGTCCCACAGCATCCACGCCTCGTGCGTCCGACGCGACGCCGGTTGCAACGGGTGCAGCCAGTGCCGCGGTGCAATCGATTGCGGCTCCGGCGGTCGGGGCACGGCGTCGCGGAATACAGATCCTGATCGGCGTAGTAGTTGTCGTTCTGATTATCGGTGCTGCAATAGCAGCTTACATAATTCACGAACGGTCGAAGTTCGATGGAGACATGGCGAACGCGATCAGTCTCATGAACACTGGCCGTACGGAAGCTGCGCGACAGGCATTTGGTCAGCTAGTGACCGATTACCCTAACAAGGCAGCCCCGCATGTGTTTCTGTCGCGTCTGGCGCGGACGGATACGCCACCCGACATGATTACCGCTCGACAGGAACTCATCACCGCGATCCGGATCGAGCCGACGTACGAACCAGCCCAGCGAGAGATGGGGATCTATCAACTCGCGAGCCGGAATCCATCACTCGCGCTTAACTTCCTCATTCGTGCGGTGCGAATGAGTCCGAACGACAGTGCAGCGCAGGGATATCTTGGCTGCGCGCTGATGAATCTCAACCGGGCGCCCGAAGCGCAGAAGTTTCTGGCGCGCGCTGGCAATGGAACATGGTCGTCATGCACTGCGCCGCTGGCTCCCGGGCCAGTAGCACATTGAGCCCACCTTTGAACTCGCTGTCAGGGTTCACAACCTTGCTCGACCGCAGTCCAAATGCGGTCGATTTTTTTTCAGCACCTCACCGAATCGAATCATGACGATGTTCATCAATCCGGACGCCGTTACACGGACCATACTGGACAACGGGCTCACCATTCTCGTTTACAGGAATCCGATCGCGCCCGTCGTAGCGGTGAATACGTATGTCAGGGCTGGCTACTTCGACGAGACGGATGAGGTCGTGGGCATCGCGCACGTGTTGGAGCACATGTACTTCAAGGGCACCGCGCAGTATGGGGTCGGCGAGGTAGCGAAGGCGACCAAGGCGGCCGGAGGATACCTGAATGCGCACACGATCTACGATCACACCAGCTATTACGCGGTGCTTCCGTCCCGCGGTTTTGAAGAGGGGCTCGCGGTACAGGCGGATGCGTACGCAAACTCAACGATCGAAGCTGATGCGCTGGCAAAGGAACTCGAAGTCATCATTCAGGAAGCGATGCGAAAGGCGGATAACGCGGATGCTGTCGCTACCGAGACGCTATATGCGTTATTGCATGATGAACATCGCATTCGACGGTGGCGGATCGGACGACCGGACAATTTGCGCAAATTCACACGCGACGACGTTGTAAGGTTCTATCGCAATTTCTACACTCCTTCGAACACGGTACTGTCGATCGCTGGTGACGTGGATCCAGAAACGACGATCGAACGCGTGAAGCAACTTTACGGCGCATTGCCGGCAGGGGTTCCGACGCGCACGCCGGGGCCCCGGGAGCCGAGCCACTCGGGGTTTCGCTACTCCGAGCTGAGTGGAGACATCGAACAGACGCACGTCGAGATGGGCTGGACCAGCGTGCCAAATCTGCACCCGGACGTTCCCGCGCTCGACCTTGCTGCCGCCGTCCTGGGGAGCGGTCGCGCGTCGCGTCTGTATCGCGCTGTACGCGATCGCAAACTGGCGGGGACTGTTGGTGCGTACAACTACTCGTCGGCAGAAGTCGGAGTGTTCGTCGTGTCGTCCGAAGGCGATCCGGCGACCGCGGTCGCGGCCGCGCGCACGATGTGGGCGCAGATTGCCGCTCTTCGGGCAGGCGAAGTCTCTGCGGATGAGATTGATCGAGCGAAGCAGCTCTTCATGTCGCGATGGGCGCGCCACCTGGAGAGTACAGAAGGTCAGGCGGCATACATGGCGGAATGGGAATCGCTTGGAGGTTGGGCGAAGGGACAGCAGTATTACGACGCGTTCATGAGCACCGATGCAGCCGCTGTCGTATCGGTTGTGCGGCGGTACTTGCTGGAGGATACCGCGGCAGCGGTCGTGTATCGTCCTGGCGTCGCACCGCAACTGGCAGCAGATGCGGCTGCGTTCAAGTCGCTGTTGTCGAACAGCGAGGTGGCACCGCTGGATCGTTCCACGCCGCGGGAGCCCGACAGAGAACCGGCGCGCGTGAACGCGACTTTCCTGCGAGAGGAAGCACGCGTAAACGTGTATCAACTGCCATCGGGGATTCCTGTCCTTATTCGTAAGCGGGACAATGCACCTATCACGCACATTGGCGTGTTCGCGGCGTGTGGTGCGGCATATGAACCACGGGAACGGGCTGGCATAAGCGCACTCGCGGCTCGGACGGCTGCGCGCGGAACGTCGACGCGAACGTCGCTCCAGGTTGCTGAAGAGTCCGAGCGGCTTGGTGGAAGCATCGGAGCGTCTGTCGGCTCCGAATCATTCGGCTGGTCGTTGTCGGTGCCGGCAGCGAATCTGAAACCGGCAATCGCACTTCTTGCCGACGTCATTCAACATGCGACACTGGAAGACAGCGCGTTGGAAACCGAGAGATCGGCAATGATCGCGGATGCTGCCCGTATGCGAGACGATATGTTTCGATTTCCCATGTGGCTGGCTAATGAGGCCGCCTATCCGGGCCATCCGTATTCGATTCCGGCCGGTGGCACGGAAGAATCATTGAAGGGACTCGTGCCAACGGATATCCGTGACTGGTATCGGTCCGCGCTTGTCTGTGCGCCCTTTGTGATCGCGTTGACGGGCGACATGGATTGTGACGAAGCGGCAAGGACTATCGCAAGTCACTTTACAGAACTCGCCTTCGCCAACCGCGAACCGCTGTCGGTGCCGCACTGGCCCGACAGGGCGACTGAGCGGATCGTTGTGCGCGAGAAAACGCAGACCGCGCTGGTCCTGGGATTCCCGTCACCGAGTCGTACTGATGCCAGTCGATTTGTCACTCGTGTGCTGGGCTCCATCACGAGTGGACTCGGCGGGCGATTTTTTGATGAGTTGCGTGACCGGAGATCTCTGGCGTACACAGTGCATGCATTCGGCTCGGAGCATCGTCTATCGGGCGCGTTCATGGCATACATCGCAACCGCGCCGGAACGAGAGAGCGAAGCGCGCAGCGCGCTGCTGGAGCAGTTCGACATTCTGCGCTCCACTTCGGTAACTGAAGTGGAGCTTGCCCGTGCCAAGCGTTACATGCTTGGGATGCACGATATTCAGCAGGAGCGTGGCGGCGCGATACTAGGCGATATCGTCGATGCGTGGATGTTTGGTGCGGGATTGTGTGACCTCACCGAGATCGAAGCTCGCATCCAGGCCGTGGAAGCGGCGGACATCCAGCGCATGGCGCAGCAGTATTTCGAGCCGCAGCGCATAGTTGAAGGCGTGGTGCGCGGTGTGTCAGCGCCGCCCGAGGCAACTCACTGAGTTCCTGATTCGCGCTCCGCAGCGATCGCACGCTGGAATTCACTAAATGCGGGCCGAAGGCGACCGTCGGGCGCGCGCAATCCGCGCTGAGCGTCATAATCGCCAGCGTCGGTGAAGATCACGCCATGCACGGAAGGTTGCGAAGTCGCCCAGGCCAGTACGCCGCGTAGTGCGAGCAACTGGCTCGCCTCACCGTGCGCCACCGGGTATCCGCCCGCAGCGAATATCCAGTGAGGTTTGGGCTGTGCCGTCGCACGAAGCCAGCGCTGTGCGATATGCATGTGCGTGTCGAGCGACGTAGCGCCGTCAAATCCCGGCATCAGCGAGAATCCGAGCACATCGACCGGCGAGCCACGGGATGCGGCCCATGTATAAACGACGCTGTCCCGCGATCCAAAGCTCGCAGCTGATACCGCGACGCGGATGTTCGGGTTTACGTGGTGAGCGATGGCTGCGGCACGCGAAATAAAATCGATCCAGAACTCTGGTGATACCGTTCCGAGTTCTCTGGCACCTTCGCCGTACGGTTCGTAGGCAGGAACGATGATATTCGGTTTTAATGCACGCGCCAGCCTGTTCACATCGGCCACTCGCTGCGTGACGTACGCCGATGATGATTGGTTGAAACTCTCGCGTGCGCCACGCGGATATCCGAGTGTAACGATCAACACCGTGCTGTCGTCCCGAACGTCGTCCAGGGAATGCGATAGTGAATCGAGCGCCTTGCCGCGTGCAGCTTCAGGGTCGACGACTATCGACAGCACCTGAATTCCGAGAGAGTCGGCCAACTGGAAATCGTTCGTGATCGAGACTCCTGGCGGTGCCGACCTGAGGTCAGGAAAGATCTTCAGCCCGAACTGGAAGTCGGAACCGCTGCGTGCCGTGAGTGCTTCATCAGTGTAGCGTGAGTAGCTGCTGATGGTCTCGCTGGCGCCAGGGAGTTCGATCAGTACGAGTGCCGAAGCGATGCTTATTCCCAGTACGAGTACGTGCCGTACTGCAACGCGCAGCCGCGACCGTGACGGCAGTGCAGGAGCGAACATTGGAACGAGAAGCCACGTTGCTCGTGACAACGCAGCGGAACCTGCCACGACGCCGAGCGCATCCGACTGCGCGGCAGAGAGAACGAGCGAGAAGTATGGCGGAACGATTCCAATTGCGTTCAGATGCCTGCATATCGCGACCATCGCCACGAGCACATCGTACGTCAGAATCGGAACGCCAAGAATGGCGCTCACTCGCCCCCGGGACAGTGCGGCGGCAGCCTGTATCACGAACAGGACCGTTACCGTCGGCCACAGCCATGCCAGCGGCTGGATCGCGCGACCGTAAACCAGCGACGCGTCGGAAATCGCGACCAGGAGGCCCGGGATGAGCAGCAGCGCACCGAATCCCGTCGCCAGGATGGAGATGGAGAGCTTGCGGCGACTCTGGAGAATTCGGCTGGCGGCCGCGATGTTCCAGGCGACTATTGCGGCACCGATCCCGAAGTAGCCTACCAGGAGCAGGCGGTACGTCGATGGCATCGCGCCGAAGCTACCGGGCGGCGGTGCTGCTTGCAACCTTCGCCTACGGTATAATTCGCCATGAACCGGGGCAATCGGTTGTGGAACGTACCGAATGTGATCTCGCTATCGCGGGTAGCTCTGGCCGTCGCGTTCGTGCTTGTCAGCGCCACGCCGATGCGAATCACGCTGATCTGTGCCGCCGCTCTGACGGACTTTCTGGATGGGCTTGTCGCGCGGCTGGCGAATCAGCGCAGCGTTGTCGGCGCGCTGCTCGATCCGATCGCCGATCGGCTTTTTGTTCTCGCGGCGATCTCGGCATATCTGTTTGGTGGCCTGCTTGGCACCGGGCAGTTTTCCATATTCATCTCACGCGACATCGCCACCGCAATTGGATTCATCGTCGCGCGGATCATTCCATGGCTGAGGCCTGTAACATTCCGTGCGCGGCTGCTCGGCAAGGCTGTGACGGTGCTCCAGCTGGTGACCTTGATCACGGTACTTGTCAAGCCAAACGCGACAGATGGATTGATCATCGCTATCGGAGTGGTGTCGGCAATGTCGATTTTTGACTATACATTGGCACTGTGGCGCGCGCGGGTCCGATAGTTGGCCGTCCGAGTTCGCCGAGAGCAATCTGCTCTCGTCGTTGACCAATTCACGCAAGAGGAAATGAAAAAGTGATGATTAAGCGCGCGGCCTTCGTTGCCGCATTGATACTTTCCGCCACCGCTGTCTCCTCACCGGAACTTGCGGCGCAGGAGCAGCAGGTTGCCGTGGCGGTGTCGTATATCCCGTCGCTTCGTCTCGACGTTCTCGGGGGGAATCCGACCGCGCTTCAGGCGGGTGCGGGAATAGCCTTCCCGTTCAGCAATTATTTCGCGCTCGGAGCTGATGTGGGCGCCGGGATCAGCTCGACCGGTTTCAGCGGCCGCGTTGACGGATTTGGAACGTTCTCACTGGACCCATATCACCAGCTCGAGTGGGAGCCGTATGTCGGTGGTGGGGTGACTGTTCGCGGCGATGGCGGCGGTCCTGGAACACGCACGTATCTGCTCGGATTCATCGGTGCGAACGGGCCGAGCACGGGATCCATCGCACCGGGAGTCGAGCTCGGCTTTGGCGGCGGCGTACGGCTGGGCGTCACTATGCGCTTTACGGGAAGCCCGAAGCACAAGTAGGGCAACATGGATCCCCGCTTTCGCGGGGATGACAGTCGGCAACATGGATCCCCGCTTTCGCGGGGATGACGTGGCTGTAAGCCGGGGATGACGGCAGGCGCGGATATATCCGCGCCCTACAAACACAACGGGCGCCATGGGGCGCCCGTTCGTCAAACAGCTTGCTTTGTCTTCAGCGGTTGGGCGAATCTCTCACCCAACGTGCGAAGCTGCGTAAGCTCAAGCTTCGTCAGCTCTGGGTAGCGTCCAGCGAAGTAAGTGATCGTTGCTTCAAACCACTCCGTCTGGTGCTCCAGCTCGGCGCCGATAACGCCGCACCGCATGATGTGCTGAAAGAGCTCGTCCCGCGCCTCGTCCAACGGCGACTTCTGTGTCGCTGGCGCCGAGTGCGCCTGATATCTCGGTGAATTCTGCTTCTTGTTCATTACGCCTGGTTAAGAAAAGTGCCACTGCTACAACACTGTAAGCTAATAGTTTTGCGGGTCATTTAGTAGGGGATGCGCCTGCCAGATTTACTGAATTCACGTCCGCTTTGCCTATGAATTTGAGTAGCGCCTCCGCCAGATCGTCCGGCGCTTCCTCGGGGATCAAGCGGGCGACGCCGGGAAACCGCGTGAGCGTTGCTCCCGGGATCGCCGCGGCGAGCCGGCTGGCGATATCGCGGCTCACCCAGCCGTCGTGGTCACCGCGCAGGACCAGGGTGGGAACCTTGATTCCCGAGAGGGCGAGGTCCTCGACATCCGACTTTCTGATTGATGCGCCCAGAGTGAGCAAGTGGTTCACTCCATCGGCGCCAGCGAAAGGGGCCAGATATCGAGCCAGCAGGCGGGTCGGCATGAGCTCTGGTCTGGCGACACTGCCCTCGAGAACGGCCTGGAATAACGGTGCGGCTCCCAGCACTCCACGAGTGACCTTGAATGCGAATCTGGCCGTACTTCGCTGAAGGGCACCGATGTCGCCGCCGGGAATTTCGTCAAAGGCTGGTACGTTGATCAGCACCAGCCTGTCCACGCGCTCCGGGCGCGTCACCGCCAGGCGCAGAGCGACGTTTCCGCCGAGGTCCAGCCCGACGATCGTCGCATGGGCGAGGCGTAGCGCCGTCATGGCGGCGTCCAGGTACTCGGCCTGTGCAGCGATTCCGAAATCGGCGTCTGGCGAGCGGTCGGATTCTCCATGTCCGAAGAGATCCAGGGCGTAAGCCGTGTGACCCTCTTCAGCGAGGATCGGCGCAACGTTCCGCCAGAGGAAGGTACAGGTCCCAAAACCGTGGAGAAGGACCACAGGAGTGCCGCCGTGGCCATATCGCTCGACGTGCATTGCCCCGGGGCCGACCTGGACGCGTAAAACGTCAGCTTGCATCTGGAGATAAATTCACGGGATGGCGAATAATAATCCTCCCCGGAATGCAAAAAGCGCGGCAGCAAAGCCGTCCTCCCAGCGAAGCGTCTTCATTGGCGTCCTCATCGCGATCGTCGTCGTAGGTGGCGCAGCGATCGCATATCTGATGAAAAATCCCTCAGCGGGCGAAGGCAGCGCAACGGCACAGGCCGCTTACGACTCGCTTCAGGCGAACTACAAGAACGCCGGCCCGGCCAAACCGTACGTGATGGGAAACCCCAGCGCGCCGGTCGTGATTGAGGAGTTCGCCGACTTCGAGTGCCCCGTTTGCGGCAATTACGCAACCGTCACCGAACCCGATGTGCGGAAGCAGATTGTCCAGGCCGGCCTCGCTTACTACAAGTACTACGACTTTCCACTGCCGATGCACCACAACACGCAGTTTGCATCCAACGCTGCCGCTTGCGCAGACGAGCAGGGCAAGTTCTGGGAGATGCACGACCAACTGTATGCGGGCCAGGATTCGTGGGGTCTCAATCCGGATGGCGAGACGCAGGTGACGGATAACCCAAAGCCGATCTTCGTTGGTTACGCCAACAAGATTGGTCTGAATGCTGCGCAATTCGAAAAGTGCTACGACTCGAGGAAGTATCAGTCGCGCGTTGATGCTAATACAGCGGAGGGATTCAAGCGCGGCGTGAATCAGACTCCGACGTTTTTCATCAACGGCACGAAGATGCCCGGTGCGCTGCCGTATGATATGATCAAGTCCGCGGTCGACGCTGCAGCAGCGACGGCAGCTGCATCGGCTGCCAAGCCACCGGCGACCAAGCCGCCAGCGACCAAGTAGCGAGCGCTACGATGCGACGGATGACGATAGCAGCACTGGCACTTGTCGGGGCCTTTGTTGCGCTGTACCTGACAATGTACAAGATGGGTGCGATCGGCCATCTTGCATGCGGCCTCGGCGGCTGCGAGCGCGTCAACACCAGCAGCTGGTCAATATTCGTTGGTGCTCCAGTCGCCGCGTGGGGACTCGCGTTCTATGTCGTCACGTTCCTGGTCGCGCTGGCCGGAACCTCGGCCCGGTATGCGACACGTCCCGAACTGTCGTACCTGTTGGCTGCGATGTCGTTCGTGTAAGTCGCGTTCTCCACGTGGCTCACATATCTGGAGTTGTACGTGATCCAGGCGATCTGCAAGTACTGCGTGTCGTCTGCAGTAATCGTCACTCTGATCTTTCTGGTGAGCGTGGCCGACGTAATAGCACAACGGCGCACGGGTCAGATCAGTTGACGACTTGAGCCGACTGTAACGCTCGCGCTTTACAGTCGACGAATCGACCGCTGTCGCGCAGCCGCGTCATCCAGTCGCACACGCGGCTTCACCTCCACGTCTTCCTCGCCATCCTCGCGCGCGCGCCTGCGGAACGGAACGAGATCGCGACCCAGAGTCACCAGCGCTCGCGTTGCAACTGCGCTCGCGAGAGGTTCCGGAATCGCCATCACGCGTATGTACGTGTCGATTGCGCGATCAAACGACAGATCCTCGGCGAGTGTGTCAACGAACATCAGTGCGTTGTCCACGTGCGCGCGAATTATCGTCTCATCGGCTCGCGCCTGCGCCAGACGAAGCCGACGCTCGGCGTTGGGGTGCAACCGCCGGCCAAACAACGACTCGGGAAACAGTGATCGAAAAATCATGACTCCAGGGATTCGTATTGCACCTTGAGACCCTCGACAACAGCGGGGTCGGCGAGGGTCGTCGTGTCACCCAACGCCCTGCCCTCTGCAATATCACGCAATAAACGGCGCATGATCTTGCCCGAGCGGGTCTTTGGGAGATCTGCGGCAAAAATTATATCGTCCGGCCTGGCGATAGCACCGATCCTGTCAGTCACGAATTGCTTCAGCTCTGCGGCCAGTTCGAGCGAGCCGGTGTGGGTTCCACGGACGGTCACAAAAGCTGCAAGGGCCTGGCCCTTGAGCTCGTGAGCCTTCCCGACGACCGCTGCTTCCGCAACAGCTGGATGCTCCACCAGTGCTGATTCTACTTCCATCGTCCCGATGCGATGGCCGGCGACGTTCAGAACGTCGTCCACCCGACCCAGAATCCAGTAGTAGCCCTCGGTGTCACGCTTGGCGCCATCACCCGGGAAATACAGATCGGGTCGGCCCGGCCACTTGGAGAAATAGGTGTCCCTGTATCTGGCATCGTCGCCCCAGATCGTGCGGAGCATGGACGGAATCGGCCTCGTGAGCGCCAGGAACCCTCCTCCAACCGGTATTGAACGAGCGTTCGAATCCAGAAGGTCCGCGCTGCAGCCGGGAAGTGGCTGCGTGGCGCTCCCCGGAGTTGTCGCCGTGAGGCCGGGAAGTGGGGAAATCACGATTGCCCCGGTCTCGGTCTGCCACCACGTATCAACTATTGGGCATTTCTTGTGGCCGATGTGCTCGGAGTACCACATCCACGCCTCCGGATTGATCGGCTCGCCGACGGAGCCAAGCAGCCGGAGCGATGAGAGATCGTGTCGAGCTGGATACTGGTCTCCCCATTTCATGAAGGCGCGAATCGCGGTCGGCGCAGTGTAGAGGATCGTTATGCGGTGCTTGGCAATCAGTGCCCAGAAACGATCCTTGTCCGGCCAGTCCGGCGCCCCTTCGTACATGACGCACGTGGCGCCGTTCGCAAGCGGACCGTACACGATATACGAGTGACCCGTTACCCAACCCACGTCGGCCGTGCACCAGTAGANNNGAGTGGTGCTCGTGACGGCAGTCATATATCCGCCGGTCGTGTGAACCACTCCCTTGGGTTTACCGGTAGTGCCGGACGTGTAGAGGATATACAGCACATCCTCGGCATCCATCATCACCGGATCGCCGCCGGGGGTCGATTTTTCCATCAACTCGTGCCACCACAGGTCGCGCGGCTTCTGCATGGCGCAATTGATCTGCTCGGCGGGAGTGCTCGTGTTGCGATTGTGATTTCGTTGCACCACGACCACATGTTCGATCGACGGTGTTTCGGCGACAGCCCGGTCGGCGTTGGCTTTGAGAGCAACGACGCCACCGCGGCGGTATCCGCCATCGGCGGTGATGAGCACCCTTGCCTGGGCATCGACGATGCGGTCGCGCAGGGAGTCCGGCGAGAATCCGCCGAAGACGACCGAGTGGATCGCGCCGATACGCGCGCATGCCAGCATCGCGACAGCCGCTTCGGGAATCATTGGGAGATAAATCGCGACGCGATCCCCCTTCGTGATTCCAAGTGAAGTCAGGACATTAGCGAATCGGGTGACCTCGTCGTAAAGCTGGGCGTAGGTGATGGTGCGTTCATCGCCCGGTTCGCCTTCCCATATCAGCGCCGGCTTGTCGCGCCTTTCGCCGAACGCGTGGCGATCGACGCAGTTGGCGGTCGCGTTGAGCTTGCCATTGACGAACCACTCGTAGTGCGGCGGCTTCCAGTCGAGGACCTGTGTCCAGGGCTCGATCCAGTCAAGTCGTGCCGCCTCACGAGCCCAGTAGGCTTCCGGATCGCTCGCGGCTTCCTGATAAATTGCCGGGTCGTTAACCACGGCGTGGGCCGCGAACTCGGGCGGCGGCGGGAACTTTCGCNNCCAATGCAGCGGTCCGCGACCCATCTGCGTCGTGCGTGGGCGATGTTGGTGTCATGGGTGGCTAGATTGGCAGCATGAACGAAGGCCGCAAGACCATCCTTTTCGAACGACTGCACGAGTCAGTCGAGTTGCCTGCAAGAGCCACCGCAAGCAGCGCTGGTTACGACCTCAAGGCCTACCTGCTGGGCAACCCGATAGTGAAGCTGAGCCTGGGTGGCCGCCAGTACGAGGGAACGCCCAGGACCGATCCTGATGGCGACGGGGTGGTTCTGGAGCTG
>PMEM01000035.1 GCA_003155795.1 Gemmatimonadota bacterium | reverse complement strand
CAGTTCGTGCGGAACATGTTCCGCACGAACTGCATGTGCCACGCGTTCGGGCTCACGAAGCGCACGGAGAGCCGGTGCGCGGGATCCGCGCCCGCCCAGAGATCCTGGACGAAGAGATCGCTGCTGCCATTCAGATACTTCTGCATATCCGCGAGCAGCGCGTCGAAGTTCTCGGGCGCGATCGGCCGATTCACCTTCCCCCACCACACATCCTGCGCGACGTCCGGATCGTTCACGACGAACTTGTCGTTCGGTGAGCGCCCCGTGTGCGGCGACGTGACCGCGACGAAGGGCCCCATGTCCGCGAGCATCCCCTCGTCGCGACGCACGGCTTGCTGGATCAGCTCCGGCGCGACGAGGTTCCAGTGCACGCATCCGCTGGGACGCAGTCCCTGTTGCGCGAGGCTGCGATTTTCCACGCGGCCGGAGGCCGTGAGGGTAGGGGTAGGCGCCGCTTCAGTTGTCATTTGTTACGAGATCCGTGAAGTCTGTGTGTGATTGATTGGTCCAGAGTATCAACGCGTGCCAGCTGCGTGCTGCTGCGCATCGATGACGGCAACAGCCGCCATGTTCACGATATCCTGCACTTCCGCGCCCTCTTCGAGCACGTGCACGGGGAGGCGCATCCCTACGAGAATCGGTCCGATCGCGGTCGCGCCGCCCAGATGGTTGAGCAACTTGTACGCGATGTTCCCCGCGCTCAGGTTGGGAAAGATGAGCACGTTCGCGCGCTCCGTCAGGGTGCTGAAGGGGTACATCGTCTTGAGCCTGCGCTCGTCCACCGCGGTGTCCGCCTGCATCTCGCCGTCGACCATCAGCGTCGGGTTCCGCGCCCGCAGCAGCTCCACCGCCCGCGACACCTTCTTCGTCTCGGCGTGCTGCACCGAGCCAAAATTCGAGAAGGAGAGCAGCGCGACGTGCGGCTCGATGCCAAATGTGCGCACGAGCCGCGTCGCGCTCTCGGCGATCTGCGCGAGCTGCTCCGCGGTCGGATCGATGTTCACCGTCGTGTCGCCGCAGAAGACGACGTGCCGTTCGAAGACGAGCATGTACAGCCCGCTCACGATCCCGACTTCGGGCTGCGCGCCGATCACCTGGAGCGCCGGCCTGATCGTCTCCGGATAGTGCAGGTTCACACCGGACACCAGCGCGTCGGCGTGGCCGAGCGCCACCATCACGCTGCCGAAATAGTTGCCGTTCGAGAGCCGCTGATGCGCCTCGGCGAGACTCATCCCCTTGCGCTGCCTGCGCTCGAAGAGGTACTTGGCGTACTCATCGCGATGGCCCGAGCTGTAGGGATCCTCGATCTCGATGTCCTCCATCGCGATGCGGCTCTCCGCGGCGACGCGCTCGATCGTCGCGCGATTGCCGAGGAGCACCGGCTGCGCGATCCCCTCGTCGAGCAGGATGCGCGCGGCCTCGATGATCTTCGGCTCCTCACCCTCGGGAAAGACCACGCGCTTCGGGCTCTGCATGGCGCGGCTCATGATTCCGCGCATGATCCCGCGCGCGCGGCCGAGCCGCGTCTCGAGCGAGGTGCGATAGTCGTCGAGGTCGATGAAGTGCGTCGCGACGCCGGTGGCGACGGCCGCCCACGCAACCGCGGGCGCGACCCAGAGCAGCACGCGCGGATCGAACGGGAAGGGGATTAGATAATCAGGACCGAACTTCACCGATTGCAAGCCGTACAATCGCGTAACGCTTTCCGGGACCTCTTCCTTGGCGAGATGCGCGAGCGCGCGAGTCGCCGCCATCTTCATTACTTCGTTGACTTCCCTGGCGTGCACGTCGAGTGCACCGCGGAAAATGGCCGGGAAGCCGAGTACGTTGTTGACCTGATTGGCATAATCGCTACGGCCGGTAGCGATGATTGCATCGTCGCGCACTGCCCGGATCTCATCGGGCATTATTTCCGGCATCGGATTGGCGAGCGCGAAGATGATTGGTCTCGGACCCATGCGCGCGACCATCTCTCCCGTTGCGGCGCCAGCGGCGGATAGCCCGACGAATACGTCGGCCCCCACCAGTGCGTCGCTCAGAGTGCGCGCATCTGTGTGGTTTGCGAATCGCGCCTTGTAAGGGTCCAGCTCTCCGGGTCGGCCGGCGTATATCACGCCTTCGCGATCACACATGAGGATATTTTCGCGCGCGACTCCCAGGCGTACATAATGCTCTGCAGTCGAGATAGCAGCCGCGCCTGCACCAGAAAACACCACCCGCACCGTCGCGATGTCCCTGTCGGATATCTCGAGCGCGTTGAGAAGTGCTGCACCCGAAATGATCGCCGTGCCATGCTGATCATCGTGAAACACCGGAATCTTCATCGTCTTCCGGAGCGTCTCTTCTATGTAGAAGCAGTCTGGAGCGCGAATGTCTTCCAGGTTGATGCCACCGACCGTCGGTTCGAGCAACTGGCAGAACCGGATAACGTCGTCAGGATTTTCGGAGCCAACTTCAAGGTCGAAGACATCAATGTCCGCGAACTGCTTGAAGAGGTTCGCCTTGCCCTCCATCACAGGTTTTCCGGCGAGTCCGCCAATGTTGCCGAGGCCGAGCACTGCGGTACCGTTGGTAACTACGGCGACGAGGTTGCCGCGGGCCGTATATCTCCAGGCATCTTCCGGATTCTTTGCGATCTCCAGACACGGCTCGGCGACACCTGGGGTGTAGGCCAGCGAGAGATCGCGCTGGTTGTTTAGCGGCTTGGTGGGTACGACGGCGATTTTGCCAGGTCGGCCGGAGCTGTGGTAATCGAGGGCGTCTTGTCGTGTCATGTTGCAGTTTCAAAGATCGCACGTCGAGTGCCCGCCGCGCCACCCTGCTGTAATTTTGGCACTTCCAGCCCGGACGGTGCCGGCCCAGCCCGGTTCGCGTTCACAACACGAGTTTGTAGCGTTTTGACGGCCGGTGCGTAATTAAGGGTGCGGTTGTACAATTAGAAGCGGATGCATAGACCTTCCTCACGGATTCGTCCCACCTCCGGGTGGGTATGGCGGCTCGCGGCGACACTTGCAGTGCTCGCTCAATGCTGGATTGCGGTTGCTCCACTATCGGAGAGCCGGGGGTTTGGCCTTTCCGCCCACGTCGAGGCTCTGGGCAACCATCGAGGCCACTACACTCACGACGCGGCGACTTGCCCGGCTTGCACGGTGCTCTCGCTTCATGTCCTGAGCTCGCAACCAGCAGTCGTGCCGGAGGCGCCGGATCATACGGCGTTCAGGATGATCGTCGCGCCAGCGGACTGGGTCCCCACACCCGTCGTTCACACCAGCCAGCCCAGAGCACCTCCAGCGGTCGTGTAGCTCCCGCCGTCGGCCCCCGGGCATTCTGTCCGGACGAGTGCTGCGCGGCGGTATCAACACAAGCACTGAGACCGCATGCCTTTCACTCGCTGGGCTGCCATGCTCGCGCTATGCGCGGGTACGGCCAGCGCTCAACAAAAACCGGATACCCTGGTTCTGACCCGGGCGGACGCCATACGATTGGCGCTTGACCGGAATCCGCAGCTGGACGTCGCTCGCGAGCAGATCGCTCAGTTGCGAGCTGTGAAGGTTCAGGCGGCGGCCATTCCGGACCCTGCTGTAACCGCGTCGCTTGATCAGCAACCGGGGCTATTCCGCTCATCGGCTTCGGGTCAGAAGAACATCGGTGCCACGCTGCAGCTGCCATTTCCGAACAAGATCCGACTGCGCGGCAACGTTGCGGGCGCGGATGTCAAATCTGCGGAGGCCAACTATACGGCGCTTCAACAGCAGATCGCGGCACTTACCTCGGAACAGTACGACTCCTTATTGGTCGCTTTGAAGCACCGAGCGGATCTGACTGAAGCGCAGACGCTCACCAGCGATTTCCTCAAGCGGACTCAAGCCCGATTCGACGCCGGCACCGCACCGCGTCTCGATGTCATCAAGGCGCAAGTTGATGTTGCCGGCGCTACAAACGACCTGATCTCGAATCAGCGTACGATCACGGATGCTCGAGCGGCGCTGAATCGATTCATGGGCCGCCCGCTCGGAGCCCCGATAGTCACCACGGATTCACTGGTAGTGCCACCGGCACTTCCCTCGGTCGAAGTGCTGGAGGCGGCGGCTTTGAATGCGCGGCCGGAGCTGGCTGGTCTCACGGCCGAACGCGCCGGAGCGCACTCGGCAACTACTCTGGCGCGTGAGTTCTGGCTTCCGGACCTCACACTTGGCGTTTCCCGAGACGTGAGCGGCAACAGCGGACCGGGCGTCTTCTCTACTGGGCTCGCGATTCCCTTTCCGCTGCTTTTCTGGCAACATACCAAGGGAGAAGTCAGTCAGTCGGAGCACCGTGAGCGCGAACTGGCCGCAACGTACCGTGACCTTGAAGCTCAGGTTGCCGAAGATGTACGAGACGCGTACTCCGCCGCAAGTACTGCGCTGCGACAGGCGATCTACATACGAGACGAATTATTGCCGTCAGCTCGCGAGGCCTACCGGTCGACTGCGGCGAGTTATGCGATCGGAGGATCGTCTGCGTTCGAAGTAATCGATGCGCGGCGCACGCTCCTGGACGCAGAGAGTCAATACGCGGACGCACTCGCGTCAGCCAACACATCGAGATCAGATCTGGAGCGCGCTGTAAGTGTTCCACTGTCGACCATCGTTCCAGGGACAAATCCATGAACACCAAACAACTCTGCCTGTTTTTGAGCATTGCACTTATCGCCGGTTGCGGCGGTGCCAACGATGCCGCAGACGCGGCGGCCGCATCGAACAAGCCATCGGACCTGACTCTTACTCCGGCGCAGCAGTCACGCGTTCCGATAGACACGGTTGCGCTCTCGCGTTTTACGCCGAGCGTATCGACGACTGGTACCGTCGCGTTCAATGGTGATCAGTCAACACAGGTTCTTTCGCCGGTGTCGGGACCGGTGATTCGGTTGCTGGTGCAGCCGGGTACGTACGTGTCTCGAGGGACGACGCTTGCAACGGTTTCATCACCGGATTTCGCCGCTGCTTTGGGGGCATATAGAAAGGCCGTTGCAACGGCCACAAATCTCCAGCGGATCGCAGCGCAGAATGAGCAACTCTTCAAAACGGATGCGTTATCGCGCCGCGACCTGGAGCAATCACAGACGGACGCCGAGGGTGCAGTCGCAGATCAGGAGTCGGCTTTGGAGCAGATCAAGTCACTTGGTATCGACTCCTCGGCGGCCCTTGCTGGAGGTGCCGGCGCCGCAGCGGCCGTTACCGGCGTTATCCGGGCGCCGATCTCTGGAACTGTTGTCGAACGGCTCATTACTCCCGGCCAGCTGCTCGCTGCAGGGACGACGCCTGCGTTTACAATCGCTGACCTGTCGACGGTCTGGGTGATGGCGAACGTCTTCGAGTCGGATCTTGCTTCCGTGCACAATGGAGAGCGAGTCACAGTCACGGGTGACGTCAGCCCGACACCGTTCGAGGGAACGGTCAATTATATCGGTGCGCTTGTTGACCCCGCGACCAGAGCCACGTCTGTTCGTGTGCTGGTGCGAAACCGGAACGATCTGCTGAAACGGGACATGTACGTGAACGTGTCTATCGCTGGCAATGCGTCGCGCGACGGCATTGTCATACCCGCGGGCGCAGTGCTCCGGGACGACCAAAACCTTCCTTATGTGTATGTTGCCGTCGGGGCTGCGCCAAATACTCACTACGCGCGACGCAGAGTCGTGCTGGGGTCGCAGCTCGGCGAGAGCTACGAAATCAAATCGGGGTTGCAACTGGGTGATCACGTAGTAGCACGCGGCGCCGTATTCCTTCAATTCGCGGAAAGCCTGTGACGCCGTCTGAGCCGGTCGACCCAATTGCCATGCGTCCGCATGGGGAAAGTGAGTCCGAGAAATCTCCGGGACAGTTGATCGCGGAGATGGATCCGCAATCATTCGTGAACCGGATAGTCGCAGCATCGCTCGCCCAACCGATCCTCACTGGCATCCTTGCGATTGTGCTGATCATCGTGGGAGCGTGGTCGTTTTCGCGATTGCCGGTCGACGCATATCCAGACGTCTCGCCACCGATGGTCGAGATCATTTCGCAGTGGCCGGGACACGCGGCCGAAGAAGTTGAACGTCTGATAACAGTTCCGGTGGAAGCCGGGATGAACGGCACGCCGAATCTGAAGGTGATGCGCTCGATCACTTTGTACGGGCTGTCGGATGTGCGGATGACGTTCGACGACGGCACCGATACGTATTTCGCTCGTCAGCAGGTGTTCGAGCGCATTCCCGATCTGTCGCTCCCGGACGGCGTGTCATCATCCGTGGCGCCAATGTCATCGCCGTCGGGGCTTGTTTACAGATATGTAGTCCAGAGTCCGGATCGCTCGGCGATGGAACTGAAGATTATTCAGGACTGGATACTTCAGAAACAGTACAAGTCGGTGCCTGGCGTTGCGGACATGTCGTCCCTCGGCGGTGAGACCATGCAGTACCAGGTTCTGGTCGATCCAACCAAACTTGCTGGTGCGGGACTTACTGTTGGCACGCTGGCTGCGGCACTCAATGCCAACAACGGAAATGCAGGCGGTGGTTTTTACTCCGAGGGCGGGCAGTTCTACTACGTTCGTGGCCTTGGACGGCTCAACACACTCGAAGACATTGGAAATACCGTCGTCGCAGTGCAGAACGGAACGCCCATCCTGGTCAAGGACATTGGCTCCGTTGTAATCGGAAATGCACCGCGCCTCGGGCAGTTCGGATTCAACAACCAGAACGACGCGGTTGAGGGTGTGATCCTCATGCGGACCGGCGAACAGGCACAAACTGTTCTCAAGCGCGTGGAGCAGAAGACAGCAGAGCTGAACAGCACTGTGCTGCCGAAAGACGTGAAGGTGGTCCCCTTCTACGACCGCAGCGATCTGATTGCGCTTACGACCAAGACGGTGGAGGACAATCTCCTTCGCGGTATAGTACTCGTGATCGTGGTTTTGATCTTCTTCCTGTATGACATTCGATCCGGGTTGATCGTAGCAGTTTCCATCCCGCTTGCGCTGATGTTTGCGTTCATTTGTCTGGACATAAGACACATTCCAGCCAACCTGCTGTCGATAGGAGCGATCGACTTCGGCATACTTGTGGACGGTGCCGTCGTGATGGTGGAGAACATTCACCGTCAACTTGGTAAGCGTTACGGCACGACCTACGATCTCAAGGCAGTAATAGTCCAGGCAGCAGCGGAGGTTGATCGTCCGATCGTGTATGCGATCGCGGTGATTATTGCTGGCTTTTCTCCCATCTACGTCTTGTCCGGTCCGTCAGGACGGCTCTTCAAGCCGATGGCAGACACGACTATCTTCGCCCTCATCGGATCCCTCCTTGTTACGATCACACTGCTGCCGGTGGTGTGTCGCGTTGTATTGCGTGGCGGCGTTAAGGAACGTCGCAATGCGACGTTCGAGTGGGTGCTGAATCGCTATCGGAGTGGGCTCGAATGGAGCCTTGGTCACGCCAAGACAGTAGTGTGGGCTTCGATAGCGATCGGCGCTGCGTGTCTGCTGATCGTCTCGCAGATCGGCGGTGAATTCATGCCAAAGCTGGACGAGGGCGCGTTGTGGGTCCGCGCAACAATGCCGTACACAATCTCGTTCGAGGAGTCCTCCAAGATAGTACCGCAAATCAGAACCATTCTTAGATCGTTCCCGGAGGTTACGGTTGTTGGGTCCGAGCACGGACGGCCGGATGACGGAACTGATCCGACGGGGTTCTTCAACGCTGAGTTCTACGTTGGACTGAAACCCTATGGCGACTGGAATGGAAAGTACAAGACGAAACCCGAATTGATCGCGGCAATCGACAAGAAGTTGCGCGTCTTTCCTGGAATAACTTTCAATTATACACAGCCCGCAGAAGACGCAGTAGACGAAGCCGAGACGGGGCTGAAGAGTTCGCTCGACGCTAAACTGTTCGGCCCGGATCTGAACGTGCTGGAGGTGCGAGGCTCCCAGGTAAAGCGCGTGCTCGATGGGATACGCGGGGTACGAGAGGTGACTCTCGTTCAGGAACTGGGTCAGCCATCACTTACAGTCACTGCCGATCGCGTGAAGATGGCGCGATACGGACTGAATGTCGCCGACGTCAACGGATTGATAGAAGCCGCAGTTGGAGGAGTCGCAGCGACGCAGGTTGTGCAGGGCGAGCAGCTCTTTGACCTGGTTGTGCGCCTGCAGCCGCAGTTTCGTGAGACGGCCGATCAGATAGGCAACATTCTGATCGCAACACCGGGCGGTGCGCAGATACCGCTTAAAGAGGTCACGACGCTCAAGATTGAGAATGGGGCCTCGTTCATCTATCGGCAGGACAATTCGCGCTACATCGGGATCCAGTATTCCGTAGTGGGTCGCGACCTGGCTGGCGCGGTGGATGACGCTCGTGCGCAGGTGGCCAGGAAAGTGAAACTGCCACCCGGCTACTCGATCGTTTGGGGCGGCGAATTCCAGGAATACACGGCCTCGCGGCGCCAGCTCCAGATCGTATTGCCACTGACGCTCGCAGTGATCTTCGTTCTGTTGTTCGCACTGTACCGTAACTTCAAATTCCCATTTATTACCGTGGTTGGCGTGCTGTTATCAGCACCGCTCGGAGGATTGGTGGCGTTGTGGGTATCTGGAACGCCGTTTTCGGTGTCTTCGGGCATCGGATTTCTTGCACTGTTTGGAGTGTCCGTGCAAACCGCAGTCGTGTATATCTCTTATGCAAACGAATTGCGTCTGGACGGCCTCGCGATATCTGCGGCCACGCTAGACGCGGCGCTGCTTCGATTACGCCCGATCATGATGACTGCACTGGTGGCCGCACTCGGACTGCTGCCTGCGGCGTTTTCCACGGGAGTTGGCTCCGATTCGCAGCGACCGTTTGCGATGGTGATAGTTGGCGGGCTATTCTCCCGCCTGCTGCTGAGCGTGTTCCTGATGCCGGTGCTCTATCAGATAGTGTCGCGAGAAAGCGACGAGTTGCACGTCTGATGGGGTTACGCACCGGGTGATCAACGGGATTGGAGCGCGCGGCCGGGCGCGAGGGCTGCGAATTTTCGCCCTCGCGTTCGCCATCCTGCAACTCGGCCTCCAGGGTGCCTTTGCGGTCAGCGACGGAATTGAGGAGCAGGCGAGCTCTCATACTATTCCCGTCCATGCGGAGGTTCCTGGAAACACGCACCATCGGCTACACAGCGATGACTGCGCCATATGTCACGTGCTTGCCAGTGCTGCTGACGTTCCGGCGCGGGCGACTGCATCGTGGCATGTCAATTTCAGACTTCCGGCAGTCCCAACAGCCGCGGCCGCCGTACGGGCCCTCGCAATCAATGATGGGGTCCGGCTCCCCCGCGCACCCCCGTTGACAGTGTGATCACGGGCGGAGGCACTGCCTCCGTCATCACAACTACGACGCTCAACCCGAGCGTCGTGATCACACCATTGCATCGATAACTCATGTCAAAATTACGCGTTCCAACGCGCGCCATCGCGTGCGCGCTTGTGTTGCTTGCTATTCCATGTGTGGCTCCGGCTGCACACGCTGCGGCGGCCAGAGTCGCCTCTGGAACTTCCGCAGGCGTCGCGCGCGGAGATCTTACTGGTACAGTTACTGATAGTGCGTCGCATCAACCGCTGGCGAGTGCAGAAGTAAGCGTGATGCAGGGCGATCGCATCGTCCTCAACACAATCACCGATGCGTTCGGACGATACGTCGCGCACGAACTTCCGGCGGGAACATATTCTGTGAGCGCGCGACTGCTCGGCTTTCGGGCGAAGTCGCGTGAGGTTATTGTTGGCGGGAGTACGGGCGACATTCGAACGGATTTCCAGCTGACGGCCGTCGCACTCAACCTTTCAGCCCTCTCGGTTACTGCAGCGATTCCGCTCGCCGTGGACACGCGTTCTGGCGATCAGCGATTCAAGCAGGATTCGTATCACGGAGCCCCAACAAACACCACGTCGCAGATCATTCAGCAGTCGATCGCAGGTGCAGCGCGCGCACCTACCGGCGAGGTCCACATCCGCGGGCAGCACGCAGAGTACACATACTACGTCGACGGCGTCCCGGTTCCAGCTGGCATCTCAGGTAGTCTCAATGAGCTGTTCGACCCTGCCGTCATCAACCAGATCCAGTTCACCACCGGAGGTTGGGACGCGGAGTACGGTAACAAGAATGCGGCTGTTGTTGATGTTCAGACACGAGTCCCGCTCGGCGGGTTTCACAGCTCGGTGTCGGGTTACGCCGGCTCTTTCAACACAAACGGTCAGGGAGTAACGCTGAGCTCCAATCGCGGTCCATGGGGATTCTTCGTCTCCGGCAATCGCCAGTCGACCGACATGCGTCGCGAGCCTGTCATGTTCGATACAGCCAGCAAAGCACCTATCAATTTCCACAATCACGGCGAAGACTATTCGGGATTCGCCAAGGTACAGTTCACTCCGAATGCCTCTAACATATTCGACCTCGACGCAAGCGTGTCGACCACGCAGTTCCAGGTGCCGTACGATTCTTCTGGTGGAACAGTTCTGAACGATCGCCAACAGGATCGCAACGCGTTTCTGAATCTCGGATATCGGCACATTTTCGGTGCCGATACGACCGCCGGTGTAGAAGGCGGCGCCACAACGCAGCCGCGGGCGCCAGAACTATTCGTTGGTGCGTTTCTCAGAACTGGAGGCTTACGATACACCCCCGGAGCGGGTGACTCGGCGCAATTCGTCTTCTTTCCAGACACGTTAAACGCGTATAATCTTCAGGAAAATCGCAACTTCACCACTTCCGGGTTGAAGTTGGACTATACGGTTCATCCCGCACGTGAACTCGAGTTCAAAATCGGAACATTGAGTCAGTACACGACCGGCCATGAGGATTTTGTCACCGCGACGACTTCGGGTGTGCCGGGCCCCGCGTCCCGGTCAAATCTTCAGGGGTACGACATCGGGGTGTATGCGCAGACAGCATACTCTCCGGTTGAGCAGTTCGAGATCAGAACAGGAGTCCGGTACGACGCACACAACGCGCCGTTCGCCGGAACACGCACGCAATTAAGTCCACGCATCAGGCTCAATTTCTTTCCGGATCCCGGCAACACGTTCTATCTCTACTACGGTCGACTCTTCGTCCCGACCAACGTCGAAGATCTAAGAGCGATCACGAGCGTCGCTCAGCAAGGAGTTGTGGCCGAGCCGACACTGCCGGAGCGGGACAACTTCTACGAGGCGGGGTATGTTCACCGCTTCCCGTTCGGGCTGGTATCCAAATTCGCTGCGTACCACAAGCAGAGTGCTCCCGGAATTGATGACAATACGGTTCCTGGGTCTGCGATCGTGACCTCAGTGAACATCGCTGACGTTCGGATCACGGGTTTGGAGACCGTGCAGGACATACGTCCTCCCGGGCCGTTTTCGGCATATGTCAATCTTGCGCTCAACCACGCATACGGCCATGGCCCGATTACCGGAGGTTTTTTCCCGACCGACGCGCCAGAGGGATATTTTGATCTGGATCACGATCAGAGACTCTCCGGTACAGCGAGTATTACGTACGCCCCCGGTCGCTTCTACGCGAGCTACACCGGAACATATGGGTCGGGTTTGACGAACGGAGTGGATCCAGCAGATTGTGGGTGCGACTACGGCACCGGGCTCTTCGCTTTCAATCGCGGTATCAAGGTGAGTCCCAGCTACATATCGAATATCAGCGCTGGGTACTCATTCAGCGTAGATAACTTGCTGGTTCGGCCCGAACTTTACATCGATAATCTCTTCAACAAGAATTACCTCCTGAAGGGCGCATTCTTCAGTGGCGCTTCTGTCGGGCGACCGCGCAGTATTCAACTGCGCGTTAGCATCGGGATGTAGCAACATCCCATCTAACAGGGTGCGCACGCTTCGATGATACGCCATACGCCACGGTTTATGGTGTATCATCGATCGAAGCAGTTGCGTACGCAGTGACTCATGGCGTCAGTGCGGCTGTCGCCAAGGCGTCGAGGACCATCGGATCATCAAACTGATCACCGGGGACCGTTTTTAGTCAACGGTAGCGGGTCTCCGTTCGGAAACACTCGCGTCGGCCTGGACAGATTTCCGGTTCTGCCGACGGCATAAGCCCAGACCTCGCGTGGTGTGCTTTCACCGAGCGCCGCGAGGAGGTGCGTGTTCTCGGCACCTGGCAAGATTTGCGTGGACCAGCCATTCGACGTGTGCGCCTGAATCACCCACAACCACGGTGCTTTTTGGCCGGGCGCAGGATCCATGTCGAGCATCATCTCGCCGGATTGCATGTCCAACCGAGCAATTGCCTGTGGCTCACCGGGGGCAGATGCATCAAGCCACGGCGAAGCCGGTGGGAGTGCCGGCGCTGCATAGCTTTCGCGCGCGATCTTCTCAGCAACGCTATCTGGATCCTGCATGAACGTGCTCATGCTGAAGAAAACATCTCCGGCAGCGCCCTCCTGTGCGCGCGTCAACCGGATCTGGTCGGTCAGTTCCGATGCGCCACGCCCCTTTCCCTTAGTGTTATCGGCGAGACTCGCGTTCAAGCCAGCGTAAATGTTGCGCTTGAATTCGTTCTGGGATACCCACCACGCAAGCAGTGAGGAAAAGTCCTGTTGCGGTCGCCCGATCGGCCAGTACAGCTGGGGTACCAGGTAGTCAACCCAGCCATTCCTCAACCATTTGCGTGTATCGGCAAATATCTCCGCGAAAGAGTCCAGTCCTCGTACGGACGCTGGATAACCGGGGCGCCAGATACCGAAGGGACTGATGCCGAAGCGTACCCACGGCTTGACCGCATGGATCTGCTCGCCGATGTGTTCAACGAAAGTGTCGACGTTGTTCCGGCGCCAATCGTCGAGTGATAGAGTGCCTCCGGTGCGTCGATAGAGCGCGTATGTCTTGCTATCAGGAAACTGTATGGTGCGGCCGTGGCGATCTGTTTCGCGGTATGGGTAGAAGTAATCGTCGATATGAACCGCATCGATGTCATATCGTTTCGTTACGTCGAGTATCACTCGGATAGTGCGCGCCACCACAGTTGGATCGCCGGGGTCCATCCAGACCTGAGAACCGTAGCGACGAATCACCTCGGGATCCGTGCGTGTAACGTGTGATGGCGAGACAGGGCCCGGACTCGACGGGTCGAGCGCGCGGTACGGATTGAACCAGGCATGCACCTCCAGTCCGCGTGCATGCGCCTCTCGCACTACAAATGCAAGAGGGTCATAGTAGGGCTCTGGCGCGCGACCCATCCTGCCGGACAGGAATGGCGACCACGGCTCGATGTCGGATTTATACAACGCGCCGGCTTCGGGGCGCACCTGAAATATCACCGCGTTCAGGTGCATGGCCACTGCACGATTCAGCATGGCGAGCATCTCGTGCTGTTGCTCCCAGGTGCTGAGGCCTGGACGCGACGGCCAGTCCATATTCCTTACGGTGGCGATCCAGACACCTCTGAACTCGCGCGCGATCGGCGGCGGGATTGTATCAGTGCTGGAGATTGCTTTCTGTGCAGTGAGCGGTGATACCGCAGCAGTCGACAGCGTGAAAGCCGTCGCAATTGGAAGGAGCCACAAAAAACGCAACTTCATCACATGGCCAGATCGCTCAGGAGTACATCGTGGCCCCACTGCTTGGTGAAACCAGCCGTCCGCAATGTCGTTGCGATCTGTGCCCAGTGGCGAATTGCATGAATAAAGATGTTCGATGCAATCTTGTGCTTCGATGCGGTCAGCGTGCCCGCGGTCATCGTAGCGAAGGTGATGATAGCAGCGGCATCGGTCTCGGTCATGCCGGCAAGGTATTCACGGAGCAACTTTCTCGCGTTGGCCCGGAGATCGAAAATTTCATCGATCGACTGAACGTGAATGTCGTCGTAGGAGGTGACGTCACGACCGCACAAACGTTCGGTGTACCGCAGTTCGACGGCAAAAATATGTACCAGCAGGCCGCGAATCGTAGCCAGCCGGCCCTCGGCGAACGGCACGTCCAGCGCCGCCGGGTTTGCAGCGAACCACTCGTGCCATCGCGCATCTTCCGCATCGGAATATGCGAGCAATTGGTCGAAAGTATATGCACATGTGACGGACACTGGGATTCTCCTTGGTGGTTGCAGCTGGCGCTGAGTAAAGTTGGGGCAGGTGCACGTACAATTGAAGTGTCGGATCTGCGGTGCAGGGGAATTGTCCGCTTGCGACCGGCGCTGCTGGTCGGTTACCGGCTGTCGCCTAGTCGATGTAGCTTCTCAGCCGTTCGAGCATTGATCTGTCGGTCGCCTCTGCATCGTTCCCCTTGGGGGTTTCGATGACCTTTGCGACCTTCGCGAGTCTGGAGTCGTTCATCACATGACGAAAGGGATCCTCGCCTAGCTCGCCCTCAGCGATCAACGCATGGCGGTCCTTGCGCGTGCCGAGTCCGTGTCGGGAGTCATTCAGGTGCATCATTCGCAATCTCGAGAGCCCGAGCGTGTCGTCGAAGTGGCGCATGACTCCGTCGTAATCCTTGACGATGTCGTAACCCGCGGCGTAAACGTGACAGGTGTCCATACAGATGCCGACACGACCGCGCACCTCCGGGGCAATCCGATCGATTATGTCTCGCAGTTCCTCGAACGTCGCGCCCAGTGCGGTCCCGCTACCAGCGGTGGTTTCAAGCAACAGCAGCGTCTGGCCGGGCGCTGCGGCGAGGCCGGCACTTATCGAATCCGCATTGCGCGCAACGCCCGACTCGCGGTCATCCATGTAGTTGCCAGGGTGGGAGACCAGATAGTCAAGCCCCAGCGCGGAGCAGCGACGCAGCTCCGCGGTGAAGGACTGTAGAGATCGTTCCCTCAGATCGTCCTTGGGGGAGGCGAGGTTGATGAGATAGCTGTCGTGCGCGCTGATGGCGCGCACCAAAGTGTCTGCGATGCCGTCCCGGAAGGCTACGCACTCCTCCGGCTCGCATTCCCGCTCCCGCCACTGGTTCGCCATCTTCGTGAATATCTGCATGGCGGTTGCACCAATAGCCTTGGCGCGACCGGGCGCCGCGGGTACGCCACCAGCGGTCGAGATGTGTGCTCCGAGAAGCAGGTCATCAACGGTCACTCTTGCTCCGCTGTCAGGGTCCTGTCAAGCGAACCTAGTGTCCGCGCAGCCACGTAGTTGGATCGACAGCCGGCCCACCGTGCCGGATCTCGAAATGAAGATGAGGTGGGAGATCCGGATCAGATGTGCCAACCTCACCGATGATCTGGCCCTTCGAAATGTGTGCGCCCTTCGCGACGCTTATTTCGCTCAGCGATCCATAAACCGAGTAATCGCCGCCACCGTGTTCCACGATCACCGTCTGTCCATAGGTTCCAAGCTGGCCGGCAAGCACCACATCTCCCGCCGCGACCGCGTGTACCGCTGTCCCCGCCGAAGCCGCAATTCCGATTCCATTCCAGCGCAACGTCGTATTGTCAGGGCGCACCACGCGACCAAAGTTGTACAGGATGTCGCCGTTTACAGGCCAGTCGAGCTTGCCGTAATCCGATGTCTTGATCGAGCTATTCCCACGCGCAACAGCGCTGACCTTGCTGCTCCCGCGACGACGCTCCGCTTCGATATTCGCGATGATGTTGTTAAGCGTCGACTCGCTCTTTTTCACCCGCGCCAGCCGTTCCTGAGTCTTCTTCGAATCCGCCTGCACGCGTACCAGACTCTGCTGCCGTTGCCGTTCCAGCCCCTGGAGGCGAGAGTCCTCCTGAGCCTTTTCGAGTCTGTTCTGCTGTACGTCGCTCTGCAGCGTTACGAGCTGCCTCCGACGGCCACGAATCGTCGCGCGAAGGTCATCCATTCGTTTGACCAGCGCGCGATCGTGCACGGCTATTTCGTGCAGGTATTTGTATCGCGCGATCAACTCGCCGAACGAGTCGGCCGAGAGAAGCGCCTGAAAGTCGAACAGTGGACCGCGCTTGTAGATCTCAATAAGTCTGTGATTCAGAACCGCACGCTTGGTGGCAGCCTCGTCTTCCGCACGGACAAGGCTCGCGCCGGCGGTGGACACCTCGTCAGAAATCAGCCCGAGCTGCTTGTCAAGCGATGAGACAGCGCGCTTGGTAACATCGTGCTGTCGATTGATGTTCTGCAGCTCGTCGCTGATGGAATGCGCGCTGGTCTGCAGCTTGTTCATCGTCTTCTGCAAATCGGCGCGCTCGCGCCTGATCCGCTCAAGTTCCTCGCGGTTTTTCTGTAGCTGTGCTTCGGTGTTCTGCGAGTGTGCGGCGACCGGTATCAGCAGAATCGCGCTCAGCGCGATCAACCGGAATCTCACAACCGGCGCAGTTGCCGCCCCACGGCGAACGTGCTGCCGAAGAGGCCGATGAGAGCGCCTCCGACAACACCGAGGGTCGCGAGCGTCGGGTCGAAGAACGCAGTGCGCATGAACGAATGACTGATTGCTGTGCTGGTCGCCCAGGTCAGCCCGAGTGCCAGCAATCCACCCATCACGCCCTGTATGAAACCCTCCAGCACAAACGGCATCCGGATGAATCCGTTCGTCGCGCCCACGAGACGCATGATCGCGATCTCCTCCGCGCGGGCCATGACCATGATCCTGATCGTAGCGCCAATGATGATTACAGCGACCGCCGCAAACGCGAGTCCGAGGCCGGTGCCGACGAGCGTTGCAATCGTACGAAGCCGATAAAGCTTGGCAACCCAATCCTCACCGTACCTTACATCGTCCACGAAATCGTACGACTTGATGCGGTTGGCTACAGCCATCACGGTCGTCGGATCGCGATAGCCGGGTTTCAGCTTCACGTCAAGCGACGCGGGGAGAACGCCGGGCTCGAATACGTCGCTGAATTCGCCGAGTTCCTTGCGCGCGCGGACGAGAGCGTCGTCCTGCGATACATAGGTGACCGACAATACTTCTGGAAACGCGTGGATGTCACCCATTGCGGCGCTTGATGCTTCGACTGGAGTCCCGTCTGCAATGAAGGCTCGTATCTCCACGCGATCTTCGATCGATTGAAGCGCATCGCGGATATTCACGGCTACGAGCCCAAAGAGCCCAAACGCGAAAAGAGAGAACGCAATCGTGATCACCCCGAGCGCGCTTAGCAGGGGCGCGCGCCGGAACGAAGCAAAAGCCTCGCGGAGCGCCATCATATCGGAGTCTCGTCGTGCTGATCAGGCGCGATCGCCTCAATCGGCTTTTCCGCTGGCGGAGTCTCGACGCTGTCGAAGACCACGCGACCATGATTCAATTCGATCGTACGATATTCGGTGCGTCGAATGAGCTCGAGGTTGTGCGTCGCCATGATCACCGCTGTGCCCGCTGTATTTATGTCGCGCAGCAACTGGAATATCCCGCGCGTCGCGCGTTCATCCAGATTCCCGGTCGGCTCGTCCGCTATGAGCACGTACGGATCGTTGACCAGTGCGCGCGCGATAGCGATGCGTTGCTGCTCACCACCGGATAATTCACGCGGGTATGATGTGCCCTTTGATGCAAGCCCAACCTGCGTCAATACGCGTGCAACCCGCGGGCGAATCATATCGGTGGGTGTTCCCGTGACTTCAAGAGCGAATGCGATGTTCGCCTCTGCGGTGCGATCTTCCAGAAGCCGGAAGTCCTGAAATACAATACCGAGGTGACGTCGAATCATCGATACTTCCTTCTTCGAGGCTTCACGGGTGCTTATGCCGCTCACCCAGACATCACCAGCGGTCGGGCGCTCTTCCATATAGATGAGCTTCAGGATCGTGGACTTGCCTGATCCGCTCGGTCCTGTGAGGTAGGCGAACTCACCTTTGTGCAATTGAAACGAAGCGTGGCTCAGCGCCACACCACCACGCTGGTACTCCTTCGCAACGTTTAGAAACCGGACTAGACTCAACCGTCAGCTACCTCAATGCCTGCTCAAAATCGGCGATCAGATCGCCCACATCTTCGATGCCGACGCTGAAACGCAGGAATCCATCGGGAATGCCCACCTCTGCGCGCGCTTCGGGAGTCATCGATGCATGCGATGTATAGCGAGGCTCGCTTACAAGTGTGTCCACGCCGCCGAGACTCGGCGCGTGCGTGACCATCTCGAGCTGGGCCAGGAATCGCTCGGCGGCTTCTCCGCCACCCGCGACTTCTACCGCCATCATACCGCCGAAGCCGTCCATACACTGTTGTGCGATGTCGTGGTCGGGGTGTGACTTGAGACCGGGGTAGAGCACCCGCGCGAATTCAGGACGAGTCTCGCACCATTCGGCGAGCTTCTGAGCGTTCTCGTTCTGGCGCCGCACGCGGACGTCGAGCGTCTTCATGCCACGTTCGAGTAACCAGACTGCAAATGGATCGGGCGCCTGTCCCCAGACGATCATCTTGCGACGAACTTCCTCGATGTAAGAGGACGTGCCGATCACTGCACCACCAAGGGCGTCGTGATGTCCGTTCAGATACTTGGTGGTCGAATGGATAACAACGTCCGCCCCGTGTTCGAGCGGGCGAAAATTGATGGGGCTGCCAAATGTGGAATCGACTACAAGCGCGACACCTTCGGCTTTCGCGAGATTGGCCAACGAAGCCAGGTCAAGGACGCGGCACGTTGGGTTGACGGGTGATTCGACGAATATTGCGCGCGTGGTCTGGCGAAGCGCCTTGCGCCACATGCGCGGTGCAAGTGGATCGATAAGGGTGACTTCGATCCCAAACCCCCTCAACTCTTCCGCGAAAAGCTTGTATGTACCACCGTAGATCCACGAACTCGAAAGCAGATGATCGCCGGGTCGCAGCAAAGCCAGCATCGCGCAGGCCGTGGCACCCATTCCACTGGAAAGAGCAACCGCAGCCTCGCCGCCGTCCAGAAGCGCCAGCCGGCGCTCGACTAGTTCCACATTCGGCGTGTTGCCGTACCGCGCGTATTTCAAACCATCGGCGGTGCCCAGAGCCTGCACGAAACTCACCGATTGCGTAATCGGCGTGACAACAGGGGCGCCGGCCGACGCATGCGGTGCGCCGCCATGGATCGGAATTGTGGATTTTCTCATGCGTTCGTTCTCTTGGGGGTATCGAGGTCCGGCTTTAGTACACGTACGGCTTCTGCAGCCAGGACGCCCGGAATGTCACGCAAGCCACAGCCGTGCTGCGGAATCGAGTCGTCGATGACTACTTCCGCGAGCTGCTGCCCGCGCTTGCCCCGAACCCAGGCGAGTTCGCCCTCAGACAAAAGGCGAAACCTGGCGTCCTCGGAGCAAAGTCTAACCTGCGGACCGCGCTCCGTGTCACCCTTTCGCGTGGCGATATAGTCGACGACGCGCAGCTCCGGTTGGAACATGCCGTCGGATAATGCGGGCGACGATCCAAAGAACTTCATCAATGAGTAACGGCGATGTATGAGTTGGAGTCCGACTCTTGCGACACGAGCGACATCCCGTGGCGCTCCAATACCACGTCGATCGCCTCTATGTGGGACTCGCTGAGCCCGCTGAATACAAATGACGGATTTCCGTTTTCGTGTTGCATTACGAGTTTGGCAACGATCTCGTCGGCGCATGAAAAGTCCATCATCCCGACGCTGGAAAAGTCGATCACGGTTACGACACAGTCGCTTGCCGCCTGAATCTGCGCCTCTATATACACGCGAACGGCGACTCCGGTCGGTCGTGTGACGAGATTTGAATAGCTCTCCGATACGGCTCGGCGAAGGACGGTGCTCACGTCGATGTGATTTTTCATCATCGGTCGACGCGCTCCGGAATCGTAATCTGCACCTGTGACCCTGGAAATGCCGGTAGATCCTTCTGCAGAGGGACATCCTCATCCCACGTGGGGACGATGGCGAGTCGGGCAGTGCCACTGCGGACGGAAAATTTCCCGTCCCATTTGCCTATGAACCGGCGGACTCCGGCGAGTCCCTGGCCCCGGCCAGTGTCGCGAAACCGGCTCACACCGCGCATGACGGCCTCTTCAAGCGCCATTCCATCGTCCCATCTATCCGAACGAGGACGGCCCGTCGCGGATTCCAGAGACTTTCTGAAACCCACGCCAGCATCACAGACTGCGATGACGAGGACGCGACGTCCGCCAAGGCGCTTTTGCCAGCGATAGCTGTTTACGGCCACCCACCCGCCGCTTTCGGCGTGTTCGACAATGTTCTGGCAGGTTTCCGACAGAGCCATCGTGAATCGCATCGTTGCGGTCTTGTCCAGTTTGAGTTCGGTCACCAGTATCNNTGCACGCTGCTGAACCTTGTCCACAACTGTATGGACGTCCTCGCTGGCGTTTACAGGCGTCACTTCGAGCAACACCCCGGGATCATTCTGTCTGCCGCGCGGAACCGTTCCAACGACGTCATAGAGATCAGAAGCGTACTTGAAGAACCCCGCCCGCGCCCAGTAGAGCGCTGTCTCTTCGAGTTCCGGCACAGCAAGACTCGGCCGCTCAAGACGCGTCTGGGCAAGGGCAAGAAGCGCGGTCAGGCCGTAAGGCGACGCCCAGCGTGCATGACGCGCGTCGATCAACACCTTGTCGTCGGGTTGGAGCCTCGACAATGGCTCCAGTATCTGCTCGAACGTGGCGTCATCCAGTGATGGTGGAACAGTGATGACGTTCGTCACGTTAGCGAGAGTTCTCCTCGAAGGTAGCTGGCNNGAGCAGGCGCGCGAAATAGGTTGAGCCCCAGACGTCGCCGCAGCCGGTCGGATCGAGCGTTCGACTGGGCTCCGGTGCGACCGCCGGCACCCGCGCAGTGCGGATTGCGCCATCAACCGCCCCGGATACGGGTAACGCCCCTCGCCGGATGTCGGACAAGCGTTCGAATTTCGGCGCTGCGAAGTAGATCACGCCACTTGGGCCCAAGGTCACATTGATAGCAGATACTCCGGCGGCCATCGCCGTCGCCGCGAGCGCCAATGCATCGGGGGCAAGCAACGCAAGCTCGTCTTCGTTCACCTGAAGCACATCGAAACATTGCATCCACGACGGTACGTTCTGAATTGCCTGCGGTACACGATAGCCCTCAGCATCCACCGCCAGCAGCAACGAATGCATGTCGCAATACACGGGGCCGGAGAACTGTTGACGGATGAGCTGCGCCGTTTCGAGACTCAGTTCCCATCCGCTGATCAGGTTGATGTAAAGCGCGTCGATGCCGGCCAGAAGAGGTTTTAGTCCGAGCCACTGCCAGCCGGGAATTCCGCCGGTGAGTTTTTCTGTTCGCCGCTCACTGCTCTCATAACGCAGAGTTACGCGGTTGTTCGGATACGGCACTTCGATGATCGCAGCATCCGGCGCCACGTGGTGCAGCGTGGTGAGGTGATCGCGGGCGCGCTGCGCGAGATCGCTGCCCACCTTTATGAGCGGAACGATTTCCCAATCGTCCGAGAGAGCCGCGTCGAGGCCCGCCAGGGCGTACGTGATGCCGCCCCATTCCTGAATCGGGGCCTGGACCGGGTCACGACCGTGGATCTCGTCCCAGACAAAGGTGCCGATGACGCCGACGCGGCGTCGAGCGCGCATCAAAGTGAACCCAGTACCCGCTCTTTGAATGTCGCGACGGCGCCTACGACACCTGCGGACATTGGAAGTGAGCCGAGCACGATCCTGCATGCATCAACAGAGACCTTGAATGCGCGCCGCTTTACTTCGGCCTGAAGTGGGATCATGAGCGCCTCGCCCGCCTGAGTCACTCCGCCGGCGAGCACGACCGTGTCCGGATTGAAGATGTTGATCAGATTGGACAGCCCAGTGCCAAGGAATCGTGCCGTATCCCGTACGACCTCGCGCGCAACAACGTCGCCCCGGCGCGCGGCTTCGTACACTACGTGCGCCGTAAGTCGCGACATATCGCCATCAACAAGTGCGTCGATCGTTGGGCTGGAATCACCATCGAGTGCCTCCCGCGCGCGTTCTGCTATCGCAGGGCCGGAGCAGTATGCCTCGAGACAACCGTAGTTGCCGCACTTGCAACGTCGCCCGTTCGTTTCGATCGACGTGTGGCCGATTTCGCCTGCAGCGTCCGAGACGCCGTGATACAGACTTCCGTTGAGAACGAGCCCGCCGCCGATGCCGGTGCCAAGTGTCATGCCGATGACGTTACGACCGCCTCGTGCGGCCCCGCGCCAGAATTCACCGAATGTCGCGCAGTTCGCGTCGTTGTCGAGGGTCGCGCGCATGTTGACACGTTTCGAGATCTCGTCGCGAAGTGGATAGTCGCGCCACCCGAGGTTAGGTGTAAAAATCACCACTCCGCGTTCACGGTCGAGCGGTCCGGGAGAACCGATGCCAACGCCCAGAATATCATCGCGACTCGCGCCGGTCGCCTGATAGATTTCGATCACAACGCTTTCGATCATGGCGGCGATGCGGGCGGATACCGCGTCTGCACCCAGATCGGCGCGCGTCGGAAGCGTACGCAGGCCGATCTCGCGGCTGCCATCAACCGGCATCGCCCCTACGGAGAGGTTGGTGCCGCCCAGATCGACGCCAACTATGTATTGCTCTCTGCTCATCGGTCTGTTTCCTCGCGAATCACGGTTCGGACCATTTCGGCGACCTCTTCAGCGGTAATCTCGCTCATGCAACGCCAGTGCCCCAACGGGCACGCCGCCCGACCGTGGCGATCGCACGGGCGGCAATCCAGCCGGTGATTCCCGACGGTCCGCGAGCCGGCTGCCAGCGGACCAAACCCCAATTCGGGAACGGTCGGACCGAATATCGTTACCGTCGGCGTGCCGACTGCAGAAGCCAGATGCTGCGGCGACGAGTCGTTGGTTGCAACAGCAATGCTGCGCCTGATCAGTTCGGTGGAACCCAACAGAGACAACTTACCAGTCGCATCGACTATTCGCTCCGGATCGACACGCGACGTGATCTTGCTCGCTGCAGCGAGATCGCCGGGGCCGCCAACAACCGCGATGTCGTATTCGTCTGCGAGAATCTCGCCGAGTCTGCCATAACCCGGCCAGCGCTTTGTCTGCCACGCGCTGCCCGGCGCCAGTGCAACAAAAGGGCGCGATCGATTCCGCAGCAACAGGTCCACCGCATCGCGATCTTCGCTGGTGGGGAATAGAGTCGGCCTGATCAACGCGCTTTGAAGATCGGTGGCCGACGCCGCGAGCGCCGTATCTCCGAGGGAGAGCAGCCGGCGCGCGTGGTGCCAGTCCTCGCGATATTCGACCCGCGTCGTATAGGTCCAGCGTCCCTCAGAGGTCGTGAAGCCGATCCGCTCGGCACAGCGCGCCGCAAACGTGAGTGCGCCGCTTCGTGTAGAGCCCTGGCAGAGGTAAGCCGAGTGCGCCCCGCGTGCTTTGCCAGCGATTCGCAGGAAACCGGCTACGCCTCTGTCTGCCGCACGCTTGTCGTACACGATGAGTCGCGATACTGCAGGATGCGTTGCGAGCAACGTTGCGCCGATTGGAGTCGTGACGACATCCACGTCTCCATCCTGTGCCAGCCGCGCAAGAAGCGGCGTCGTGAGCACGACGTCCCCTATAAGGCTCGTCTGCACAACGAGCGATCGCATCGGTCAGTCTACCTGCAGAACTGCGAGGAACGCCTCCTGCGGGATTTCAACCGAGCCCACCTGCTTCATGCGCTTTTTGCCTTCCTTCTGCTTCTCGAGCAGCTTGCGCTTGCGCGAGATATCGCCGCCATAACACTTGGCAAGCACGTCCTTGCGTAGCGCTTTCACAGTGGTACGAGCGATGATCTTGCCGCCCAGCGCGGCCTGAATCGCCACTTCGAATAATTGGCGCGGAATCAAGTCCTTCAGCTTGTCCGAAATCTTCCGGCCCCAGTCGTACGCCTTGTCACGGTGAATGATCACGGAGAAGGCGTCCACCGGGTCTCCATTGATCAGCATGTCGAGCTTGACGAGATCGCTCTGTCTGTATTCCAGCATCTCGTAATCAAGCGACGCATAGCCGCGACTGATAGTCTTGAGCTTGTCGAAGAAATCGAGAATGATCTCGCCAAGCGGAAACTCGAAGTCGAACTCCACGCGTGACGCGTCGATATACGACATGTTCCTGTACACGCCGCGTCGTTCGGTGCCGAGCGTCATTATCGGTCCTATGTAATCGCTCGGCGACACGATGCGCGCCTTCACGTACGGTTCTTCGACGTGTTCGATGACAGCTGCCAGCGGCATGAGCGATGGATTCTCGATGAGCGCCATCGTTCCGTCGGTGAGATATACTCGATACTCGACGCTCGGGACCGTTGTTACGAGATCGAGATTGAACTCGCGCTCGAGCCGTTCCTGCACGATTTCCATGTGCAGCAGTCCGAGGAATCCGCAGCGGAAGCCGAACCCAAGTGCGGTTGAAGTTTCGGGCTGGTAGTTGAGCGACGCGTCGTTCAGCTGCAGCTTGTCGAGCGCGTCGCGCAGGTTCTCGTACTGAGTCGTGTCCGTCGGGTAGATACCGGCGAACACCATCGAGTGTACATCCTGATAGCCTGGCAGAGGCTCAACTTCGTCGCGCGTCGCGTCGAGTACCGTGTCACCAACGCGCGTTTCCTTGACGTGGCGCACGTTCGCGACGACGTAACCGACCTCGCCGGGCCGCAGCACGTCCGTCTTCACCTGACGTAGCTGGTGGTACCCGACCTCCTCGACCTCGTATTCCGCGCCGACGGCGCTGAACTTGATTTTCATTCCGGGCTTCAGCTCGCCATCAACGATGCGGACGCTCGGGATTGCGCCACGATAGCGGTCGTACATCGAATCGAAGATCAGCGCACGCAGCGGAGCGTCGGCATCGCCTTCCGGAGGCGGCACGCGCTTGAGAATTTCTTCGAGCAGTTCCGGGACACCGGTACCTTCCTTTGCGCTGACGCTCAGCACGCGGTCCTCGGACACGCCGAGCAGTTCGACGAGTTCGCGGCGTCGCCGGTCCGGCTCTGCGCCGGGCAGGTCGATCTTGTTGAGCACCGGGATGATTTCAAGACCCGCATCCATGGCGAGGAACAGGTTTGAAAGAGTCTGGGCCTGGATCCCCTGCGACGCATCGACAACCAGAATTGCGCCCTCGCATGCAGCGAGCGAGCGCGACACCTCGTAGGTGAAGTCGACGTGCCCTGGTGTGTCGATGAGGTTCAGCTCGTACTTCTTGCCATTCGCGCCCGTGTAGCTCATGCGGACTGCATTCAGCTTGATCGTAATCCCGCGCTCTCGTTCCAGATCGAGCGTGTCGAGGACCTGAGCCTTCATCTCGCGCCGCTGGAGCGTACCGGTAGCCTCGATCAGCCTGTCAGCAAGCGTGGATTTTCCATGGTCGATATGTGCGACGATGCAGAAATTGCGGATGTGCTCGAGCTTCATTCGGGGTGTTCGGGGGATCTTCCGGAATAGCCTTGAAATATACGAGGGTGAGGCCCCTTACCCAGGCCGGATTTGAGTGCTGCTCGAGCGGTGCAGTCCTCGAATCGCGACGGGTCGGCCGCCCGGCGAAGCGACAGCGTGGCCACCGATGGTCGTTGCGGAGTGCACGCAGAACTTACGGTCTGACACCCGGTCGCGGTTGAGCGGTGGGCCTCGGTAGCGGTTGCCGGTTATGCAGCCGACCATCCGTCGGCCTGTTGCCAGGACGCGCGAATGCCGCGCACGGAGTCGTGTACGGCGCGAGCGTCCCGTCAGGGCAGTGTCTCAGAGCGCGAGTACGAGGATCCTGACTGTACTGGCCATTGTAGTTGCCGTATCCGCGATTACCATAGCTACTTCCGTAACCGCTTCCGTAACCGCTTCCGTAACCGTATCCACCTTGATACTGGTAGTTGTTATACCCACTGCGGTACGGCGATGCGCCCCACGGATCGTCATAACCGCCGACATATCCGCCGTAACCGTCGTCATACCGTACTCCGCGCGAGTACGCAGCGCGGCCAGCGCCCCCACGTCCGATCTCATACGGTGCGTATGCGATCGAGTAGGTGCCGCGGCGTCCCACACTCGATCGTGCGAAGCGATCAACGATCTCGAATGGATCCACGCCGCTGCGCTCGCCTAGCGTCCCCATGTCCCAGCGATTCGCGCGGGTGCGATAATTCCTGAAATCGAACGGCGTCTGCGACGCGACCGCAAATACGTAGCCCACACCCTGACTCGGGTCGGCCTGGAACGGTATCCCGGTGCCGTCTCTTCCGCCCGTGTATCTCGAACGACTGTTCGGTTGGCTGGGAGAAAGGACCGTAACTCGGCCGTCGGTGTTGACCCTCAGCACTGTGACATAGCTGCCAGCGTCGCCCGAATACATCAGCCGACCCGGCTCGCCGCGATCGAATTCGTTTCCCTGGTCAAACCACACGTCAACATTGGGCGCGCGCTGTGCTCGGAGGCAGGCAGGTGCGACAAAAAGTCCGCTTACTATAACGGCGGTGATCGATCGGTAAAGCGGGCGCGAAGCGACAGCTCTGACAAGGTTCATGAAATGCCTCCTCCTGGGACTACCCCAAATTATGTTGCAGTTCCCCGGTTCGATCCAGAAATCTGCCGGGATCCTGTAAATACAGCGGGTTGATGGCCTTACCAACGATTATCGACGCAGTAGAAGCACTTCCGGCCTTTACGAGGTTGGCGAATACGGTCCCGGATCACGGGCGGCGCGTCACAGTAGGCGGACTGGTCGGATCCAGCGCAGCGGCGCTGGTTGCAGCACTGGCTCGAAAGATGGAGCGACGATTCTTTGTCATCGTCGCGGAGAATGTCGGGGATGCCGAACGATGGCTCGCCGACCTCGAGGCGTTGGACGGAGGCGAGGCTGTAGCCTTCTACCCGCCGCGCGAGAGCTTTGGCGAGGCAGAGCCGCACGCTGAAGTCGCAGGCGAGCGCGTCGAGACGCTGGAGCGCGCGGCACGCGGCGATGTGCGCGTGCTCATCACGACGGCGCGCGCGATCATGGAGCGCACTCACCTCCCGGCGATCCTGCAATACGGCCGTCTCGAGCTCAAGAAGGGCGACGTCCGCAAGTTCGGCGAGCTTGCAGAGCATCTGGAGTCGATCGGCTTTGAGCGCGCGGACATGGTGGAGGATGTAGGGCAGTTCAGCGTTCGCGGTGGCATCTTCGACGTGTACGGATTCGGCATGGCGAATCCGGTGCGAATGGAATTCTGGGGCGATGAGATCATTGAGATGCGGCACTTCGATCTCACGACTCAGCGATCGACGCGCGACGCAGAAGTTGCTCTGATACTTCCGGCCGAAGGTGTGGCTGCAAAGCGCGCAAGTGATCGCAAGCGCGACGCACGGAAAGAGGCCAGGCGCGCGAAGCGAGCCGGTGAACGCATGTCGATCACCGAACTATGGGCGAGTGACACGATCGTGATCGTGCCGTCGGAATCGCACGTCGAACCCGAAATGCGACGCACGTGGGACGAAGCGCAACATCACCTTCAACTCGCGCTTCGCCGCGGCGAGGACGTTTCCAAACGCGAAGAGTTGTACGTCGCGCCAGAAGTCGCTGCGCGCAAACTTCGTGACTTTGGCACGATCTCGCTCGCGACTGAGGGCGAGCCCGAGATCGGTTTCCCGTTCCGTGCCCCGGAAACGATCAATCGGGATCTCAAGCTTCTCAACAACATCGTGCGTGACGGCGTGCCGACGCTGATACTCTGCGATAACGCGGGTCAGATAGAGCGGTTGGAAGAACTACTCACGACAAATGTGCGCGACCCGATGGGTGCCGCGCTCGTGCTTGGCGTACTGACGGGCGGTTTCCGGCTGCCCGCGCGCGGCAGCGATCCGGGCCTTCGCGTTCTCACGGACCACGAGATATTCCGTCGCGAGCGGCGCATTCGCCGCGCTCGGAAGTACACGACCGGCGCTGGGATCGACACGCTGGGTGCAATTACTCCCGGTGATTATGTCGTACATCTCGAACACGGTATCGGCATCTATCGCGGCATCGAACAACTGTTTGTAAAGGAGGCCACGGTCGAGGTCGCGGTGATCGAGTATGAGGGCGGCGATCGCCTCAACGTACCGCTTTACAAGGTTGATCAGATCGAGCGGTATCGTTCTGCCGCTGACATCGGCGACGATGTTCCACCGCCTCGACTTCACAAGCTCGGCGGTCGTCGGTGGAGCCACCAGCGCGACATGACGCGCTCGGCGATTCAGGAGATGACGGTCGAGCTTCTTGATCTGTACGCTCGGCGCAGTGTTGCCACACGAGCGCCGGCGCTCCCGGACACGACGTGGCAGCGACAGCTCGAATCAAGCTTCCTGTTCGAAGACACCAACGACCAGCGCAAGGCGACGGTGGACGTCAAGGGCGACATGGAACGGCCGCGGCCGATGGACCGATTGCTTGTCGGTGACGTCGGGTACGGCAAGACAGAAATCGCGGTGCGCGCTGCCTTCAAGTCGGTTCAGTCCGGCCGCCAGGTCGCGGTACTGGTGCCTACGACAATTCTCGCGGATCAACATGCACGGACTTTTGGTGATCGTTTCGCCGATTTTCCGATTGTTGTCAAAGTCTTGAGTCGCTTCCAGACACACAAGGAACAACTCGAAGTTCTGAAGCAATTAGCCGCGAAGAAAGTCGACGTTGTTATCGGGACTCACCGCCTGCTCAGCAGCGATGTCAAATTCGGCGATCTCGGACTCATCATCATCGACGAAGAGCATCGATTCGGAGTGAAGCACAAGGAACGCCTCAAGCAGCTTCGGCTCGAGACCGACGTGCTCACGCTGACTGCGACTCCGATTCCGCGTACGCTTCATCAGTCGCTGGCCGGATTGCGTGACATGACACTCATGCAGACGCCGCCGCGAGACCGCTCGCCTGTGCTCACATATGTAGAGCCATGGGACGACGCGTTGATCGAAGAAGGCATTGCGCGCGAACTTGATCGCGGTGGCCAGGTGTTCTTCGTCCACAATCGCATCGAGACGATCGACGCGATTGCACAACACATCGGCCGCATGATCCCGCGTGCGCGAATCGCAGTGGGGCACGGACAGATGCGCGAGCGCGAACTCGAAGAAGTGATGCGTCGATTTGTCGAAGGCGAAGTCGATGTACTTGTTTCGACGATGATCGTCGAGTCGGGACTGGACGTGCCAAACGCGAACACGATGTTCGTCAACCGCGCCGAGATGTTCGGACTCGCGCAGCTTTACCAGCTCAGGGGACGGGTCGGACGCTCGCACCGACGAGCTTACTGCTACCTGATGGCGGCCGACGCCATCGACGACGACTCGGAGCGCCGGCTGAAGATCCTGGAACACCACACCGAACTGGGTTCGGGCTATCGCATCGCGCTCAAGGACATGGAGCTTCGCGGCGCCGGCAATCTTCTGGGACCGGAGCAGTCGGGGTTTGTGCACGCGGTTGGGTTTGATCTGTATCTCCGCATGTTGGAAGAGACTGTCCAGCGGGTGATCGGCGGCGGGGACGGGCCAAAAATGCAGCCGGCGGACATCTCACTCGACGTGGCGGCCTACATCCCGGACGACTACATGCCGTCGCAGGACGCCAAGCTGGACGTGTACCGCCGGCTCACCGCCATGACCGAACCGGAGGCGATCGCGGCCCTGAGGGCCGAGGTGAGGGACAGGTTTGGCGTCCTGCCCGCCGAGGCCAGTCATTTTTTCATGTCCGCGCTGCTCCGGGTACTCGGCGGATGGATCGGCATCGAGACACTATCGGTGCGAGGGAACGAAGCCCGTATTACCTTTAGAGGCTCTGCGGTCCCTTCCATGAAAGGGATCTCTTCAGCGTTCCACGAGGTACAATTCCAGGCGGAGGTGCGTCGTGCGCACCCTCTGTCGCTAAAGCTCACCAGGCTCGGCGGTGCGTCGGTACTGGATGGGCTGGTACACGCGCTCACGTTGATCAAACCCACTCCAACACCAAGTCCAACATCAAGATGAAATCAGCTTCGCTCGCCCTTGCCGCTGCTGCGGCCTTGTTTGTATCCGTTACGGCATGTTCGGGCCTCAAGGAAGCGATGAGCGCGCATGTCGACACGGCCGCCAAAGCCGGTTCCGAGGAGCTCTCCGTTGAGCGTCTGGCGTCGTTGCTCGGCGAAGCTACAGTGCCGCCGCGCAAGGATGTCGCACAGGCCATAGCAAATGCATGGCTCGACTACGAACTGCTCGGCCAGTCGGCTGCGAAGGGCGACACGATCGTGACGGACAAGGCGCTGGATGCTGCGCTCTGGGCGCCGATCTCGACGGCCAAGGCGCGGAAGTACTACGACATGGTGTCGAAGAACTGGGGTGTGGAGGACAGCGTCGCTGCGCGCAAGATGTTCGAGGATGGCGACATACTCGCGGCTTCTCACATTCTGATTCTTACGAAGGGCAAGTCGGCCGACCAGCAGGCTGCCGCGAAAAAGGAAATTGAAGCGCTGCGTGCCAAGGTCAACTCCGGAAACTTCGCAGCGCTTGCCAAGGCCAACAGCGAAGACAAGGCGTCGGCAGTGCGCGGTGGGTCGCTCGGTATCTTCCAGAAGGGAGCGATGGTGCCGGAATTCGAAAAGGCACTCGTTGCTCTGAAGCCGGGCGAGATCTCTCAGGTTGTCCAGACAGACTACGGCTACCACATCATCCGTCGCCCTACGTATGACGAAGTGAAGAGCGACGTGTTGCAGGCGTCCAAGGGTCGTTCAACTCAGCTCGCCGAAAGCACGTTTGTCGCGAAGCTCGAGGCTGATGGCAAGGTAGAGATGAAGAAGGATGCGGCGACGACGGCACGCGTTGTCGTTGCTGATCCTGACGCACATCGGAACGACAAGAGCACGATCGCCACATCCACAGCTGGCGATTTCACCGCAGCTGAGCTTGCTCGCTGGATTGGAACATTTCCGCCAATGCAGCAATCGCAGCAGCGCGGACAGTTGCAGAACGCGCCGGATTCGATGGTCAACATGTTCGTCAAGAACTTCATCATCAATGACCTGGTGCTCAAGGCCGCTGACGCCGCCAAGATCGGACCGACGCCCGAAGAAATTTCACAGCTTCACAATGCGTTCTTCCAGGCACGCGATGCCGCATGGACTCAATTGGGTGTTGACCCGAAGACGCTTGCGGACAGTGGCAAGACAGAGGCAGATAGAGTCCGCTTTGCTTCTGCCCGCGTCAACAAGTACATGGACGCACTCGTTAGCGGCAAGGCGCAGTTCATTCAGGTTCCTGAGCCCGTCGCACGCGTGCTTCGTGACAAGACAGACGCGAGTGTGAATTCCGCCGGCATCGATCGCGCGGTCGAGCGTGCAGTTCAGAAGCACGCTGCAGAAGATTCAACCGCGCGCGCAGCCGTACCGCCGACGGCCGTCCCGATGCCAACGAGCAATGCCCCGGCGCCCGGAAAGCCAGATAGCTCTACTCCAAAGAAGCCGTAGCCACAATGTCGTTGAAGTCTGTTGTAGCATTGATCTTCGCCGTCGCGCCACTCGGCGTGGCGGCGCAGAGCATAGTGCCGATCCCGTTGTCGACCCACCTCGCACCGCAGGGTCTGGTGGTGGACACCGTGGATCGCGTTGTTGCGGTGGTCGGTAATTCTGTAATCACGTGGAGCGACCTCGCGGAAGAAGTCAACCAGAGGCGCGCCGCGGGGTTGCAATTGCCAGCCGATCCGGCAGGCCAGTTGGCAGTTGCGCGCCAGGTGCTCGGTGACCTCGTTGACGAGCAAATCCTGATCGACAAGGCACCGGACGTCAAAGTCACGGTTACCGACGATGACGTCGCGCCGCAGGTCGATGCGCAGATCAAGGAAGTTCGCTCACACTTCAAGAGCGATGCTGAATACCGGACAGAGCTGAAGGCGGCAGGATTTGGTTCGCCAGAAGAATATCGCCGATCGCTGTTCGATCAGCTCCGCCGTCGTTTGACTCAGACCAAGACATTCTCCGAACTACAGAAGACTGCAAAGCCAGCCAGCGTTACCGAAGAAGAAGTGACGGCCGCATTTGACAAGATCAAGGATAGACTTCAGAAGCGGCCGGCATCTGTGACATTTCGTCAGATAGTTGTGCCTACTTTCCCGTCTCGCCAGGAAGACTCGGTCGCGCGCTTCAAGGCGGAGTCCATCCTGGTAGAGCTTCACAAGGGTGCGGACTTTGCCGAGATGGCGAAGAAGTACTCGATGGACCCCAGCACGAAGGACGTCGGTGGCGACCTTGGCTGGAACCGTCGCGGCGGGAGTCCCGGTCAGCCGGCACTCGTGCCTGCGTTTGAGGCAATGATGTTTTCGCTTCGGCCTGGTGAGTTGAGCCCGCTCGTTCGTACGTCGTATGGGTATCACATTATTCGGGTCGACCGGGTACAGCCCGGCGAGGTAAAAGCACGTCACATTCTGATTGCCCCCACGATCGACTCGAGCGATGTCCATATCGCTCTGCTGCGAGCGGATACTGTGGCTGCCAAGTGGCGCAAGGGCGCGAATTTCGACTCGCTCGTCGCGAAGTATCACGATCCAGCGGAAGATAAGGGAGTTCTCCTCCCTTATCCGATTGACTCGTTGCCGGCGGCATACAAAACGGCACTTGGTGATCTCAAGAATGACGATGTAACCGCCCCTTTTGCGCTGACTTCTCCAGGCGGTGGAACCAAGTACGCAGTCGTCAGGATCATCGACCGTACCGCTGAAGGTCAGTATTCCTTGCCAGAGGAACGAGAGTTGATCAGGTCGCAGCTCGCTGGCGAGAAACAGGCTCGTGCGTTGCTCGATAAGCTGCGCAGGGAGACGTACGTATCTCTGAGGTTGTGACGACGCGCGGCAACGCTCGCCGACCGCGACTGGCGGTTACGGTCGGTGATCCGCGCGGCATTGGTCCCGAAATAATCCGCGCAGCGCTGAATGATTCAGCGCTGCGCGACGTTTGCACCCTTGTCATCGTCGGTCCCAATGGCGCTGGTGTTCCAGTCGATGTGTCTGCGGGCAGCTGGACCGATGGCGCTGGCGAAGCAGCAGCCGGCCGAGCCAGCGGTGACGCAATTGCGCGTGCCGTGCAACTTGCTCTTGCCGGCGAAGTGGATGGGATAGTTACAGCGCCGATAGACAAGTTTGCATTGCTCTCTGGTGGCTACGATTACCCGGGCCACACCGAGATGCTCGCGGATCTGACGAATTCGCGCGTGGCAATGATGCTCGCTTCCGACAGGCTCCGCGTCGTGCTTGCGACGACGCACATCGCTTTACGCGATGTGCCGACCATGCTTACTCGCGCCGCGATTGAATCCGCCGCTCAGGTCACGCGGGATGGGTTGCGCGACTGGTTTGGAATCGCATCACCGCGTATCGCGCTGTGCGCCCTCAATCCACACGGTGGAGACCACGGCAGGTTCGGTGATGAAGATGATGTATTGCTCGCTCCTGCGGCGCGCGAGTCTGGATTGCTTGGTCCATTTCCCGCCGATACGGTCTTCGTGCGCGCGATCAAAGGCGAGTTCGATGCGGTCATTGCGCCATATCATGATGTGGGGATGACTGCCATCAAAGTCGCGTCGTTCGGCAGCGCGGTGAACGTCACGCTCGGACTGCCATTCCCACGAACGTCACCCGATCATGGTACCGCTCTCGACATTGCCGGCCGCGGTGTCGCCAATCCGTCCAGCTTTATCGCCGCGACTCGACTGTGTGCGGAGATTGTCCTGCGTCGTCAGAAGGCGTAACGGAGCCGAATTCAACCCCGAGCGCTTCGATCTTTCGGCCATCCATCTCCTGAACAATAAAAGTCGCATTCTCGGCTTGTAGCCGGTCTCCGACTACAGGCAGACGGCCGAGCTCGCCGAAGACAAAACCACCTACTGTTGTGTAGTCGTCTTCAGAGATCGAAGTGCCAAATTGCTCGTTGAATTCGGAGATGTTGGTCGCACCCGAGATAACTGTCTCGCCGGTTGTTGTAGTGCGGACATCGACCTCCTCGCCAATATCATACTCGTCGAGAATCTCACCGACGATTTCTTCGAGCAAGTCTTCCATCGTCACGATGCCGGCTGTGCCGCCATACTCGTCCAGCACGATGGCCATGTGCTCCTTGCGGCGCTTGAAGTCGGCAAGTACATCCTCGACTTCCCGCGAGCCCGGGATGAAGTATGCGGGGCGCATCAGCGGCCTCAGCGTGAATTCAGCGGGACGGTTGGCAAGTATCGGGATGAGATCCTTCGACAGGATTATCCCCACAATATCGTCGATCGATTCCTCGTACACCGGATAGCGCGACAGGCCGCTCTCACTGACCAGCTCGATGATGTCGTCCAGCGTCGCGGTAGCGTCGATCGCAACAATCTCGGTTCGCGGTGTCATCACCCCGCGAGCGTTCTTTTCGGAGAATTCGAACACTGCATCCAGCAATGCAGCGTCGGTCCCCTCGATCGCGCCACCTTCCTCGCTCTGCTCAACGAGCATGCGCAGCTCTTCAGGCGAGTGTACCGACTCTGCTGTCGGAACTGGCCGCTGGCCTAGCAGGTGCATGACCCCGATGGCGGAGCGATTGAGCAGCCATGTAAACGGGTGCGCGATCCAGGCGAAGGCGAGGAGCGGAGGCGTTAGATAGCGCGCCCAGCGTTCTGGTTGATTGAGCGCGAAAGTTTTCGGCGTCAGTTCGCCGAAAACGACGGTCATGTATGTGACGAACGCCAGCGCGACCACCGTTGCGATGGTCGTCCGGGTCGCTATCGCGATTCCCAGCGGCAACGTGGAGAATGACTCCGCAAACGACTCTACGAGGAGCGATTCGGAGATCCACCCGAGCAGGAGGCTCGTGAGTGTGACACCCAGCTGGCTCGCGGATAGGGCCGCGGAAAGATTTTTGGTGGCTTTGAGCGCGACGCGGGCAAGCCCATCCCCGGTTCGCGCCATGGCTTCCAGGCGCGTCTTTCTGGATCGGACGAGGGCGAACTCCGCGGCCACGAAAAAAGCGTTGATCAGGACCAGCCCGATAACGGCCGCTATGCGTAGCAACACAGATGAAAGATACCTCATTCCGGGTTGTTCCGGACGTTTTTCTCCATCCAGTCGGGGATCCACCCTCCGGGACGCTTGCCGCCGGAGGTTGCCGTCGGAGGTTGCCGTCGGAGGTTGCCGTCGGAGGTTGCCGTCGGAGGTTGCAAGGCACCGTGGAGTCTTCCCGGTCAACCGGGTGGTCGCCTACACGCGTTTTAGCAGGCCCGACCTGTTAAATTCCAAGGCTATGTCAGAGAAGCAGCAAATCCGAAATATTGCCATCATTGCGCACGTCGATCACGGCAAGACCACGCTTGTAGATAAGATGCTCCGCCAGGCCGGCGCTTTCCGCGATAATCAGATCGTCGCCGAACGTGTAATGGACTCCAACCCGCTTGAGCGCGAGCGCGGAATTACCATCCTTGCCAAGAACACAGCGGTCAGCTGGCACGGAACCAAGATCAACATCGTTGATACGCCAGGTCACGCCGATTTCGGTGGAGAAGTCGAGCGCATTCTTCGCATGGTCGACGGCGTACTGCTTGTTGTCGACGCGTTCGATGGTCCCATGCCGCAGACCCGTTTTGTGCTTGGGAAGGCACTGGCCCTCAAGCGCACACCGATCGTCGTAATTAACAAGATTGACCGACCGGGTGCCGATCCGCTTCGCGTACACGACGAAATCCTGGATCTGTTCATCGAGCTCGAAGCAGATTCCGAGCAGCTCGACGCGCCGGTTGTCTACGCATCTGCGCGCGAAGGTGTCGCGACGATGGACATGGATGTGACTCCGGTCGATCTGGTGCCACTGTTTCAGACGATTGTGGACACCGTGCCACAGCCGCCGACGGATGACGAAGGTCCGTTTCAGATGCTCGTTTCGACGATCGACCACTCACCATATCTCGGCAGGCTGGCGATTGGACGTATCGAGCGCGGCACTGTAAACGTTGGCGATAATGTCGCGCTGCTCGCAATGGACACGGACGCTTCGCCTGTTACTTCACGCGTGACCCGTTTGTTCACGTATGACGGTCTCGATCGCATCGAGGTGCAGAGCTCGACGGCTGGCAACATCGTCGCGCTTGCAGGGCTCGAAGGTGTTGAAATTGGACTCACGATTACCGATGTGAACCACCCGGATCGACTGGAAGGCATATCGGTGGAGGAGCCAACTATATCAGTTGACTTCCTCGTCAACAATTCGCCCTTCGCGGGCGAGGAAGGGAAGTACGTAACTTCGCGTCAGTTGCGCGAGCGGCTGTACAAGGAACTCGAAAAGAACGTGGCACTGCGGGTCGAGGACACCGTCGCAACGGACACGTGGACTGTGGCAGGCCGTGGCGAGTTGCATCTGACGATCCTCATGGAGACGATGCGTCGCGAGGGGTACGAATTTCAGGTTTCGCGGCCGCGCGTCATCACGCGGGACGGGCCCGGTGGCGAGCGACTGGAGCCGTACGAAGAGCTGTCGATCGATGTGCCAGAGGAGCATCTGGGTGCGGTTATCGAAAAGCTCGGTCCGCGCCGCGGCGAGATGATCGAAATGAAGAATCCGGGCCAGGGGATGACCCGTCTCACCTACCGTATTCCGGCACGCGGGTTGTTCGGCTATCGGTCGGAGTTTCTGACGGATACCCGGGGTACCGGTATCATGCACCACCAGTTCCTCGAATACGGCGCCTGGGCCGGCCCGCTCGCTGGCAGGTCTCGCGGAACGCTGGTTTCCATGGACTCCGGCGTGATCGTTGCATTCGCGCTTGCGAACCTGGCCGCGCGGTCGACCCTTTTCGTATCGCCGACGGATCGGGTGTACGAGGGGATGATTATCGGCGAGAACTCGCGGCCGGGCGACATGGACGTCAACCCGACTCGCGAAAAAAAGATGTCCAATATGCGATCCAAATCGACCGACGAGAACATCCAACTGGAGCCGCCTCGGGTGATGACCCTTGAAAGCGCGTTGGAGTATATAGAAGAGGATGAGTTGATCGAAGTCACGCCTGCGGCCATCCGGCTCAGGAAACGGCATCTCAGCGCAAACGATCGCAAAAAGATGTCGCGTGAGGCAAAGCGTGAGCGTGTTGCGGGCTGACGACTAGCACGTCTGTTGCGGATGACGATTCGCGCGCAATAACGTGTTGACATTGCGCGCCGCGGCTAGATTAACTTTCCGTGAACCCCGTGTAATTCAGATGGAGATGGAAGACATGCTGTTGGAAGCACTCGGCGTGCCTGTGACGGCCGGCCTGCACGCAGCCTCATTCCCGGTTGACGTCCTGGGATTCGAGTTGGCGAAAACGTACGACGACGATCCGGAAGACGAAGAGGGCGTTGGACGCGACCTCGACGATGACGATCTCGACGACGACGATCTGGATGATGACGATGACGACGACGACGATGATCTAGACGATGACGACGACCTCGACGATGACGATCTCGACGATGACGACGACGAGATCGATGATGCCGACGATTTCGACGACGACCTGGACGAAGACGCGGACATCGACGCGAGCGACGACGCGAGCGACGACACGAGCGACGACGGGGAGGATAGTGAACTCTGATCGCGGTGCGCGCCGCGGCAACTGCGGCAACTGCGGCAACTGCGGTACCTGCGGTACCTGCGGTACCTGCGGTACCAACGGGCCTGGCTGATCCGGCAACGTCCGGATGGCGTTATTGAACACACAAGGGCAACCCTCAAAGGGCCGCCCTTCTCTGCTTAGGGGGTACTGTTTCCGCTTGCATGCACAGAATGACCGTTCACCTGGGGCATATGTCCTGTGGCGACTTGACAGCAACGATCGGAGTGGCGAACCGCAAGGCGCAAATCGCCTGTGGGCGCCGCGCTCGGCCCGGCGCGAGACCGGGGTCGACACGGTGTATCGAGAAGAATCCGAAGCCTGAAATATTTAATAAGGGATGCTATTGACAGCCGTCAGCGAGGCTGTACGTTATCCCCTGCCAGAGCGGGCCTGCTACCGATGCGCGTCGTGTTCAATGCGACGATGATTCGGGACCAGCCGCATCACCGGAGGAGTGCTATCACTCAACCGGTCGCGCCCGGTGCCGTATTGAGCCGGAGTCCGCCTAGCAACCACCCTCGCTAGGAGCTCGTACGACGCGATGAACACTCGTCATTGCAAAGGAGCGCTGGTCCTCGTTGTGGCAAAACCAGGATCCGCCGCCCGCCCGTCGTTGCCTCGCATGGCCGACGACCCAAGCAACACATTTTATCCCTTTCCTTCTCTTCCCGGAGGCAACTGTGCGCCGTAATCGGTTTCTACACTGGTGCGCCACGCTTGCGGCGCTGCTGATTGCGCCGAGCGTGATGTTCGCACAAGGGTCCATCGCCGGGCACGTGGTGGATAGCGTTTCAGGTGCGTCGCTGCCCGGAGTTCGGGTTAGCGTCGTCAACACGAACCTCGCTGGCACTACCAACGCAGATGGACGCTACATCATTCGGGAGGTCCCCGCAGGCAGGACAAGCATCCGCGCGATACGCGTGGGCTTCGTCGCGCAGACCTTGCCGGTCAACGTTGTCTCCGGCCAGACCACGACGGTGGACATCACCATGAATGCAGCCGTCATCAAGCTGCAGGAGATGGTGACGACCGCGACCGGAGTACAGCGGCGCATCGAGGTTGGAAACTCCGTCGCCAACCTCGGCGACATTTCCAAGAAAGTCGAAACCGCTCCTGTCAGCAGTCTGTCGGACTTGATTGTCGGCAAGACGCCTGGCGTTTCCGTGCTTCAGGGCAACATGATCGGATCCGCTCCGGTGGTGAAGATCCGCGGATTGAACTCTCTGTCTCTGAATAACGATCCGATCTACGTCATTGACGGCGTCCGAATGAACTCCAGCAATACATCCGTCGGCTTCACGGGAACGAGAGTGAGTTACCTGGCCCAACTCGACCCCAACGAAATTCAGAGCGTCGAGATCGTAAAGGGTCCGTCTGCAGCAACTCTGTACGGTACCGACGCGGCCAACGGCGTGATCGTCATCACGACCAGGAAGGGGAGTGCCGGTCCTACCCAATGGACATGGTTCGGCGAGGCGGGTGCGATCGACGACCGAAATACCTACCCGACGCAATACGCCGACTGGGGTCACGACCCCACGACAAATGCTCTCAAGCGGTGCGTGCTCGTGACTGTCGGCCAGGGTAGTTGCGTCATCGACAGCACCACTTCGTATAATGCGCTCCGCGCTCCCGGCTCCACGCCACTACAGCTCGGCACCCGAAAGGAAGTCGGCATGAATGCGGCAGGCGGAACCAGCGCCGTGCGCTTCTTCGTCAGCGGCGACGTACAGAACGAGATTGGGCCGTTTCACATGCCAGTATTCGCTCAGCAGACCCTGGATACAATGGGGACGAAGATCCGCGGTGAATGGCTGAACCCGGAAGCGTTTCAGAGCGAGAACTTTCGCACCAATCTGAGCGCGGCGATGACCCGCAACGTCGATCTCAACATGAATGCCGGCTGGATCAATACCAACCAGCGGCTCCCGCAGGCCGATAACAACATCTACAGCGTCTATTACAGCGCGTACAACGGCCCCGGCTTCAACTTCAAATCAACCGCGCCATCCAGCTCTGGGCTTGCCTACAACCCGATAGGTAGTCTGGGCGAGAACAAGAATGGTTACGGTGTCTACAGCCCAGCGCAGATCTTCCAGTACGTCCCGGAGTCAGGGACGCAGCGCTTCATTGGAAGCAGCGACGCTACGTGGCGCCCGTTTTCGTGGATGACAAACAGAGGAACCATCGGACTCGATCATGCGGGTCGCAACGATTTCCGCCTGTGCCGCTTCGGCGACTGCCCGAACTCGGGAACGCTGCGTCAGGGACTCGTCTTCGATCAGCAGACCAATGACCGGAACCTGTCCGCCAAGTTGATAACCACGTCAACCTGGCAAGCAACCGGATGGAGCGTGCTCAAGACAACCTTCGGTTTCGATTACAACAACCTCGAAGAGGATTTTGTTCAGGCGAACGGAACGCTCCTGCCACCGGGTGCACAGAACGTCAACCAGGCGGCGATCAAGAACGCATCAACCCAGCTGCAGACTGTGAACAAGACGCTGGGCCTGTACGCGCAGGAAGAAATAGCTCTGCGCGATCGGCTGTTCCTCACGGGCGCCATTCGTACCGACCAGAACAGCGCGTTCGGTACCAACTTCCAGCGTGTGTACTACCCGAAGGCCAGTCTGTCGTGGCTGCTCAGCGACGAAAGCTTCTTCAAGCACCCGGATTTCATGAACACCTTCCGGCTGCGCATGGCTTACGGAGCTTCGGGCGTGCAGCCCGGTGCTACGACGGCGTTGCAGACATTCAACGCGCTCACGGCGAACCTCGCTGCCAACACATCGGGAAGCGCGACCGGCAGTGATACGCCGGGACTCATCGCTGCTGCGCTCGGCAATCCAGCCCTCAAGCCGGAACGTTCTAGTGAATTCGAAGGCGGCTTCGAGACCAACCTGTTCTCAAGCCGGATGAACGTCGACTTCACGTATTACAACAAGAAGACGAAGGACGCGTTGATCGCGCAGCCGATCGCGGCGTCTGCTGGCGCTTCGTCGCTGACGATCACACGCAACCTCGGCTCTGTCCAGAACACCGGTGTCGAGCTGCAGATCACAACTACAATTGTGGATAATCCGAATTTCGGCTGGGATCTGACCCTTGGCGGATCGCACAACACCAACAAGATCCTGTCGCTCGGTCTGGATGCGAACGGCAAACCCAATCCGACGATCGGTACAGGGACCACGCGTGACTCGGTTGGCCTGTCGGTCAACGGTTTCTTCGCGCACCCTTACACGTACTCAGACCTGAACCACGACGGCATCATCACGCCGAACGAGGTCACCGTGTCATCGAAGTACGCGTACTACGGCTACTCGCAGCCACGCGATATCGGGTCTGTGCAGAACGGTATCGATCTGTTCGGTCGCAGAATACACCTCCAGGCGTTGCTCGACTATCGTGGCGGAGCCACCTTGTACAATCAGTCGACCAGCTTCTACTGCCAACAGACATCTACGTGCGCCGACGTGACGCTGCCAGGCACGTCGCTGGCCGCGCAGGCCCGGCTCGTGGCTCTGCGCTACGCTACCGCGCCGAATCCGACTACCGCGGCTGGATATCTCGAAAACGGACAGTTCTGGCGTCTGCGTGAGCTGTCGGCGACGGTCATGTTGCCGACCAAGTTCGCACAGTCCATTCGTGCGCACGATGCCAGCATCCTGTTCGCCGGGCGCAACCTGCACGTCTGGACGAAGTACACGGGCGTCGATCCGGAATCGAACTACAGCACCGGCGATGTTCAGACGGACTTCTCCACTACAGCGCCACGCACGTACTACATCGCCCGCGTCAACCTCCACTACTAGACTCCCGCTAAGGATTAAATGCCAATGAAAAATCTTTCATTTCGGGCGACGTGGGCGACGGCGGGACTGCTCGGTTTTGCGGTCTTTGCCACCGGCTGCGGAATCAAGGACCAACTGCTGGCGCCACAGCAGCCCAATGTTATCTCGCCTAGCGACATCCAGAGTGCCACCGGTGCCGACGGTCTTTACGTCGGCGCTGTGGGTCGCTTTGCGACAGCGCTGAACGGCAGCCCCACCAACAGCGGTTCCAACCAGGAAGCCGCGTGGAACTGGGCCGGACTGTTCACGGATGAATTCAAGTCCGGCGATACGTTTTCGCAGCGCAACGACGCAGACCAGCGCAATTTGCAGGACAACGACGCTCTCGTAACGCAGATCTGGGCCGGTCTGCAGCAGGGCCGCGGTTACTCGCGGACAGCCGCGGATGCGCTCGTGAAATTCGATCCGACGGCGAAGGCCAAGATCGGAGAGATGTACTTCGAGATCGGCTTCCTCGAGATGACACTGGGTCAGGAATTCTGTAATGGAATCCCGCTCGGGTTCACGGTGGGAGGAACCCCGCAGTACACCGCGCCGCTCACCACGCAGGACGTATTCGTTGCGGCGTCTGCGCGCCTGGATACTGCTCTTTCGTACGTCACTGGCGCTACCGACGCAGCTAGCGTTCAGGTGAAGAATGCGGCGCTTGTTGCTAAGGCACGTACACTGGTCGATGAGGGCCAGTACGCGGCCGCGGCGACACTCGTATCGAGCGTGCCGACAAACTTCCAGTTTGTCGCCAATTACTCGAACACCACGGTCGATAACCAGTGGTGGATTCTTGGGCCGAGCGTCAAGCGGTATTCATTGGGCGATAGCGTGGACGTTAGCGGCCCAGTGTTGAACGCGACTCCATTCGTCTCGCTCAACGACCCGCGCGTCAAGGTTGACCCCACCGTCAGCGGCGCTCCGGGGGAAGACAACAGCACGATCTTTAGATGGCCGACCGTACTGTCCGGTCGTGATGCTCCGCTACCCATCACCTCGGGTATCGATGCCCGGTTGATAGAGGCCGAAGCCAAGCTCCAGGCTTCCGATTACGCCGGTATGCTGGCGATTCTAAATGCGCTTCGCGCCAGCTCGCAGACCATCGGCACGTTCGTCGTGCCAGTGCTGCCGCCGTTGACGACGACGCCAGCCACCAAGGACGACGCGATCAATCTTCTGTTCCGCGAGAAGGCGCTCTGGCAGTTTGGGCGCGGCGTTCGGATGGACGATCTGCGCAGGCTCGTGCGGCAGTATGGGCGCTCGCAGGACGCCGTGTTCCCCAGCGGTACGTTCTTCAAGACTGGCACGTACGGATCCGAAGTCGCGTTCCCGGTGCCAGATGCAGAAAGGACCAACCCACTCTTCACCGGCTGCATTGACCGGAAGGCGTAAGCCGATTCCGGAAGCCGTAGATTTGCAAAAGGGGCACCCTCGGGTGCCCCTTTTGTCTTGGGTGCGTAGGCAGCATGACCATCGACTTCATGGCGTAGGTCCTTTTCGGAATCGGTCGCGATGACGCGGGCGATCAACCACAACGCAACAGCGGCGACGCGAGTAATCACAGATAGCGGGAAATCATTCCTCGACTGTCCGACAGCCTCACAACACTCTCTCCACACGAGCAAATGACACACAATTCAGGGAAGGTGCTCCGCGGCGCCGCGCTGGCAGGCGCGGTCGCGCTGGCAGGCACCGCAGCACTGGCAGTCCCTCTTCAGGCTCAGACGAGCCGCCGCGTCCTCGGGATCGATACCGCCAACTTCGACCGCTCGGTCCGGCCGCAGGATGATTTTTTCCGCTTCGTCAACGGCGGGTGGCTGGAGCACACGAAGATACCGGCGGACGCGTCCGGTTGGGGTGCGTTCAACGAGTTGCACGAGACGAGTCGGACCGCGCTGCACGGAATTCTCGAGTCGGCGACCTCATCGAATGCGGCTCCCGGGACGGACCGCCGCAAGGTTGGCGATCTCTACGCCAGCTTCATGGACTCGGCACGCGTCGAGTCGCTCGGCCTGACTCCGCTCAAGAGTGAGCTGGCCTACATCGCCCGCATCCAGACGCCCAAGCAACTGCCCGCCGCGTTCGCGCATGCAGCGCGGATCGGCGTTCAGGATCCCCTCGCCGTCACGGTTGGCCCCGATCAGAAGCAGTCCACCGTCAACATCGTCGCCGTCAGTCAGTCGGGACTCGGCATGCCCGATCGCGACTACTACCTGGTGAACAACGCCAACATGCTCGCGACGCGCACGGCATATTCGACCTACGTCACGCGGCTGTTGACGCTGGCTAACCAGCCTGACCCCGTCGGCTCGGCGTCCCGGATCATCGCGCTCGAGACCGAGATAGCGCAGAAGCACTGGGACCGCGCGCACAACAGAGACCGCAACGCGACCTACAACAAGATGTCCGTCGCGCAACTCGCGGCTCTTTCGCCGTCATTCGACTGGAAAGGCTATCTGTCCGATGCCGGCCTCGGGAAGGCAACCGACGTGATTGTTCGTCAACCGGATTACGTGCAGGGCTTCAACTCGATTGTCGCGAACACTCCCGTATCCACGTGGCGCGAGTATCTCACGTACAAGCTGCTGGATGCGTACGCGAACGATCTGCCGTCAGGCTTCGAGCAGGCGCGCTTCGAATTCCGAAACCATACCCTGTCGGGCCAGGCCGAGCAGAGTGTAAAATGGAAACGCGCCGTCGACGGCGTGGAGGGCATACTCGGCGAGCCCGTTGGAAAGCTGTACGTCGCGCAGTACTTCAAGCCCGAGGCAAAGGTGCGCATGGACGCGCTGGTGCAGAACATTCTCGCCGCGTACAGGGTGGGCATCGACAGTCTCGAATGGATGAGCCCCGCGACGAAGGTCCAGGCCAAGGACAAGCTCGCGAAGTTCACTGTCAAGATTGCATACCCCGACAAGTGGCGCGACTACTCAGCGCTCACCATCAAGCGCGACGATCTGTTCGGCAACGCCATGCGATCGAATGAGTTTAAGTACGCGGACGTGACCGACAGACTCGGCAAGCCGGTTGACCGCACGCGGTGGGGAATGACGCCGCAAACAGTGAATGCCTACTACAACGCGTCGGGCAACGAAATTGTGTTTCCCGCCGCCATTCTGCAGCCGCCCTTCTTC
>PMEM01000007.1 GCA_003155795.1 Gemmatimonadota bacterium | reverse complement strand
GGGCGACGCATGCGTCGCCCATACGTCGCCCCACACATCCCTCATCCTCCCCGAGTTTCAACGGGTGCTGGCTCCGGCCAGTCGTTGCGACGCTGACGGGAGGAGACGACATCAACCAAGCAAGGAATACTCAGAATGGCACAGCCTAATCTCGAGCAGCTGCTCGAAGCCGGCGTTCACTTCGGCCACCAGACGCGCCGATGGAATCCGAAGATGCGCAGATTTATTTTCGCCGAGCGCAACGGCATCCATATCATCGATCTTCAGAAGACGCTCCGCCAGCTTGAGCTGGCGCAGAATCTCGTGCGTGAAGTCGTCGCCCGCGGCGATCAGGTCCTCTTCGTATGCACCAAGCGCCAACTGGTTCCAATCGTCAAGTCGGAAGCCGAGCGTTGCGGTGCCATGTTCGTGACTGAGCGCTGGCTCGGCGGCCTCCTCACCAATTTTCAGACGGCCAAGAAGCAGCTCCGCAAGCTCAAGGATCTCGAAGCGGGAATCGAGGGTGGCGGAGACTTCGCGAACTACACGAAAAAAGAGCAGCTGATGATGACGCGTCAGCGCGACAAGCTTGCCAAGAACCTCTCTGGCATCAAGTCGATGACGCGCATCCCGGGCCTTATGTACGTGATTGACTCCAAGAAGGAGCGCATCGCGGTCGCAGAGGCCAACAAGCTCGGAATTCCGATCGTCGCTCTGGTGGACACTAATGCAGACCCGGATCTCATCACGGTTCCAGTCGCGAGCAATGATGACGCGATCCGCGCGGTGGAGCTGATGACTGCTTCGATTGCCGACGCCATCATCGACGCTCGTCGTGAAGCACCTGTTCGTACTGAAGTTGAGGAGTCCGAGTCGTACACGTACAGCTCTGATCGTGGAGCCGAGCCGGAAGCGGGCGACGAGCGTCGCCGCCGCCGGCGGCCGCGTCGTCGTCGCGCAAATCAGGAAGCCATCGCAGCCAGGCTCAAGGGAGCTCCGGGCGCCGAGGGCGCCGAGGGCGATACTGGAGCTGCTCCGGACGACGCGGGCGGAAGTGGAGACGGCGACAGCAGCGTAGATACTGCCGCAGAATAACTGCGACCAATCAGCCTCGAACGCCGCCGCGGATTACCTCGGCGGCGTTCGTTTGACAGATATCGATAATCACCAACCGAAGGTTAAAGATGTTTACAGCTAAAGACGTTCAGACCCTGCGCCAGCGGACTGGCGCGGGAATGATGGAATGCAAGAAGGCGCTCGAGGAGATGTCGGGCGACATGGAGAAGGCCGTCGATCACCTCCGCAAGAAGGGGATCGCCAAGGCAGAAAAGCGGACCGGCAAGCAGACGAGCGAAGGCCTGATCGCGAGCTACATTCACCACAATGGCAAGGTTGGCGTCATGGTGGAGATCAACTGCGAGACCGACTTCGTCGCCCGCACCGATGACTTCAAGGAGCTCGGCCGCGAAATTGCGCTTCATATTGCAAGCGCCGCCCCGGTGGCTGTCGATAAGGACGGCATTTCGCAGGAACTGGTCGAGCGCGAACGCGCTATCTTCGAAGAGCAGGCCAAGGCAAGTGGCAAGCCGGACGCCATCGTCCAGAAAATGGTCGAGGGTAAGGTGGAGTCCTACTACAAGGAAGTCGTGCTGCTTTCTCAGCCATATGTTCGCGAACCGAAGAAGACGATCGGCGATCTCGTCAAGGAAGCGTCCGCCAAGCTGGGCGAACACATCCAGGTTCGCCGCTTCACGCGCTACCAACTCGGAGAGGAGTAAACGCGATTGACCGAGCCCAAGTTACGCCGCATTCTGCTCAAGCTCTCCGGCGAAGCACTCGCTGGAGAGAAGGGCTTTGGTTTTGATTTTGACGTGATCTCCGGCTATGCCAACGAGATCAAGAATGTGGTTGACGCTGGGGTTGCCGTCGGTCTGGTGATCGGCGGCGGTAATATTGTCCGTGGTGCGCAGATATCGCGCATGGGCATGGATCGCGTCGCCGCTGATTACATGGGCATGCTGAGCACTGTCGTCAACTCCCTCGCGATGCAGGATGTGCTCGAACGCATCGGCGTGGACACACGGGTAATGACTGCGATCCGGATGGAAGAGATCGCCGAACCGTACATACGACGACGCGCGCTGCGCCACTTCGAGAAAGGTCGTGCCGTGATTTTTGCAGCTGGCACTGGCAATCCATATTTCTCAACCGACACCGCAGCCGCGCTGCGCGCCATCCAGATGCGCGCTGATGTGATCATCAAGGCTACGAGCGTTGACGGAGTGTATTCCGCTGATCCCAAGCGCGATCCAACTGCCGTACTGTACGATAAGATCTCATACACTGATGTAATGCAGCGAGAGCTCGGCGTAATGGATCAGACGGCCGTGACGCTGTGCAAGGAAAACAGCCTTCCTCTGATAGTACTGAACATCAACCATCCGGGTGCGGTGATGAAAGCCGTTCGCGGTGAACCAGTGGGGACGCGCGTATCATGATGACAATTCCGGAGATTTTGAAGGACACTCGTGTGGCGATGGACAAGGCAATAGAGAACTCCAAGCGCGAATTTGCCTCTATCCGCTCTGGCAAGGCGTCGCCAAACATGCTCGACACTGTTCGTGTCGATGTCTATGGCCAGCAGATGCAGCTGAACCAGGTCGCCAGCGTCAGTTCGCCAGATCCACGCTCCCTCATCGTGACTCCATATGATAAGGGGCAACTCAAGGCGATCGAGAAGGCCATTCGCGAGTCGGATCTGGGACTCGATCCGAGTACTCAGGGTGGTCTGATCCGTGTTCCGCTGCCGTCGATGAACGAGCAGCGTCGCAAGGAACTCGTGAAGATCGTTGCCAAGCTGGCCGAGGACGGCCGCATCGGGATTCGACATTCACGCACCGATGGACGTGATAAGCTGAAGAAACTCGACAAGGTTTCGGAGGACGATGTCAAGCTCGCTGAAAAGGATCTCCAGAAGGCCCATGACGACCACATGACTCAGCTTGAGTCGCTGCTGAAAGCGAAGGAAGCGGAAATCATGGAAGTCTGACGCAGCGCGTGTCAGAACTTTCCAAACGGATACTTTTTTCGATCATCGCGGCACCAGCCGGGATATTGCTTGTGTATCTCGGTGGTCCCTTCCTCGCAACACTGCTTTCAGTGATTGCAGCGCTCAGTGCGTGGGAATTCTGTCGAATGGCGCGCGCAACTGGTGCCGAGCCATTCGATGCAGCTGCGATCGTTGCGTCGGCTGCCGTGCCGCTCCTTGTTTATGGAGTGCATCTCAGGCTGCTGGCACCGACGATAACTCACGCTATAATAGCCGTCCTCGCGGTCATAGCGGCCACTGTATTCCGGCGCGGAGTCGACAGGCGTCCAATGGCTGCAGCAGCGACGACAATCACGTGCGTGCTTTATGTGAGTCTGGCGGCTTACGTACTTGATCTACGATACGATGACTACGTGGTGTCAGCACTTGGCGGGACGGTTCTCGCAACGTTCCCGATACTCCTTACCTGGGCCACAGACGTCGGCGCGTACATGTTCGGCCGGATGTTCGGTTCACATAAGCTGATGCCAAGTGTGAGTCCGGGAAAGACGGTGGAGGGTGCCACTGGCGGGCTTGTCCTCGCGGTGCTGGTTGGGTGGTTATATGTGAGCTACGTATTGCATCCCTACGCTCAGCTTTCACTCAGGCCGATCGCAACGGTCGTGTTTGCAATTTGTGTGAGTGCGGTTGCGCAGATCGGGGATCTCGCCGAGTCGTTGCTCAAGCGAGAGGCGGGGTTCAAGGATAGCTCCACCATCATTCCCGGACACGGTGGAGTGCTCGATCGGTTCGACAGTCTACTGTTTGCGCTCCCGGTCGCAGCGCTCTTGTTGCACGCGCTGCTCATTCCGGTGCCGGTGTGAAGCAGCAGGGAGTTGCTGTTCTGGGGTCGACCGGGTCGATCGGCACGGCGACGCTCAGAGTTATCGCGCGTCACCAGGCACGTTTCAGGATTACGGCGCTTACAGCGTCGTCCAACGCCACGCTGCTAAGGGAGCAGGCTGCTTCGGTCCGGCCAGAGTACGTAGGCATCGCAAACCCGAATGGCGATAGCGATCCGGCGTGGGGCACCGGGACCGACTGCCTGATTGCAGCCGCGATGCGTGCGGACGTGGACATTGTCGTCAATGCGGTCGTCGGTACTGCCGGACTTCCCGCGACGCTCGCTGCGCTTCACGCGGGAAAGCGCGTCGCGCTGGCGAACAAGGAATCGCTTGTAATGGGTGGCGATGCAGTGCTGCGGGCCTGCGCTGAAGGCGGTGGTGAGATTGTTCCGGTTGACAGCGAGCACAGCGCGATTCTGCAGTGCATCGGAACGCGACCACTTGGTGAGGTGCGGCGGATCATACTGACCGCCTCGGGTGGCCCGTTTCGCGAGTGGGACGCATCGCGTATCGCCAGCGCGACGATCGAGGATGCGCTGAACCATCCGACGTGGCGCATGGGTCGCAAGATCTCGATCGACAGCGCCACGCTCGTAAACAAGGCACTGGAAGTAATCGAAGCGCACTATCTCTTCGGCCTGCCGTACGACCGGGTGGATGTTGTGGTGCATCCGCAAAGCATCGTGCATTCGTTCGTCGAGTTCATCGACGGAAGCGTGCTGGCACAGGTCGGCTTTCCTGATATGGAACTTCCGATTCTCTATGCGCTTACTCATCCGCACCGCATCGATGACATCGCGGCGCGCGCATTCGACCCATCAAGCGCATCGCCACTGACCTTTGAGCCTGTTGACCCGGAACGATTTCCGTCATTCGCGTTGGGAGTGGCGGCCGGCGTCAGGGATGGCTCCGCACCTGCGGTCTTCAACGCGGCCAACGAAGCGGCAGTCAAGTTGTTTCTTTCTGGACGGATCGGGTTTGGAGACATCGCTCGGGCGATTGCGTCTGCGCTCGCGGCGATTGATGGGCTACCAAGCGTCTCCGTGGCTGATCTGTCCGCCGCCGATCTTGCGGCGCGGAACCACGTTATCGGATGGTCCAGGCCGTAGATTTACCGTCGCAAACGTCAAATCACATCAGGAAACAGGCGATCGCCTCACAGGGATTCCCATGGCAGCGGAGACAAAAGAACAGACTGAGGATTGCCCGCTTGCGGTAGTCTTGTCACAACGCCTGATAGAGTCGAGCGATGCACTCACGAAGCGCTGGCTGGATCGGATTGCCGCACGGATTTCGCTCGATGCAAGCCTTGTGTTCCCATCGCAGGACCTGCTGGATCACGTGCCTCTTCTGATTGAGGGAATCGCGGCGTACGTCGCCGACCCCGCCGCCGTGATTTCGTCGGACATGGCAGTTGTAGCCAAGGCCCGGGAGCTCGGATCGCTCCGTCACGCGCAGGGCTTTGATCAGTACCAGATTCTCAAGGAGTTCGAAATACTCGGGGGAATTCTGCTGGGATTCCTCGGCGAAGTCGCAGACGAAACCGACGTTCCATGCGGTCGATCGGAACTGCTTGCATGCGCCCAGCGCGTGTACCGCGCCGTCTCACTCATTCTGCAGGCAGCTTCCACGCAGTTTCTGCAACTCGGGGCAGACAAAGTTGGCGAGCGCGAAGCTCGCCTGCGCGCATTCAACCGAGCGCTGACACACGAGTTCCGCAATCGAATCGGCGCCTCACTCGGAGCCGCGCAGATACTTGAGTTGTCCGATCTCCCAGACGGAAAGCGCGAGGAGCTAGCCGCTCTTATTGTGCGCAACGTGCGTGGCATGCACGGGGTGCTCGATAACCTTCTGGAACTGTCCCGCGTTGACGCAGATTCCCGGCAGCAGCGCCACGTGCGCCTCCAACAGGCTGCAGCCGAAGTGCGCAGAGAATTGCGGGACATGGCGCAGGTGCACGGAGTGACGCTTCGGCTCACCGATGAACTGCCGGATGTAGAAGTTGCAGCAGCTGCGGTAGAACTGTGTCTCACCAACCTTGTCTCGAATGCGATCAAGTATCGTGATCCTGCAACGGACAACCCCTGGATCGAGATTCGTGGGCGTCTCGAAGCTCAGACCGTCGGAGATAGTCAGGTCGTCGTCGAAGTCGCCGATAACGGCATCGGTGTTCCAGCTGACCAGCGCGCGCAGCTCTTCGAGCGATTTTTCCGCGCGGGCAACGGTTCATCCGAGATCGATGGGACGGGGCTGGGGCTCAGCATCGTGCGCGATACCGTGGCCCAGTTGGGCGGGCGCGTCTGGGCGGATTTTCCCGGAGTTGGATCAATATTCGCGTTCTCGCTGCCGTGTCGACGGGACAATGACAACGCAGGCGAGGCGCCTCGTGACGAGCCGTCTCCCGGCTAGATTACAAGCCTGTTCGAAATAGTCGGTGCCGCTTTGCGGGCCGTGCGCCAAACCTCCCATCCCAAGTCATGCTAGTCTGGCTCGCCCCCGTATTTGTGCTCGGCCTCGTGGTTTTTGTACATGAGTTTGGACACTTCCTTGCTGCAAAGGCGTTCGGTGTATACGCGCCCCGATTCTCGATAGGTTTCGGACCGGCTATCGCGAAAAAGCGGATCGGTGAAACTGAGTACCGGATCGGGATCCTGCCGATCGGTGGCTATGTTCGGATGGCGTCTCGCCTCGATGAGACTGGGGCAGCGCTTGAGGGCGGCGGTGAGCTTCAGCCGGAAGGGGAGAACCTCGACCCGAACCAGCTGGTCCCGTTCGGGTCCAAGCCGGTTCCGGAAAACCGCTGGTTCGAATCCAAGTCTCTGACAGCGCGGCTGATCATCATGCTTGCCGGCGTGACGATGAACGTCCTTCTTGGTTTGGTCATAAACATAAGCCTTGTAAAGATTTACGAGCGCGCTCCGACAACTCGCTTGAACGATGTCGTAGCCGGTAAGCCCGCCGCCGCGGGGGGACTCCAGAAGGGCGACAGCATCGTGTCCGTTAATGGTGCGCCGGTCAATGCCTGGGAAGACTTCGTCGCTGTCATCAAGAACTCCAGCGGAAAGGCGGTCTCGGTCGGCGTACTCCGAGGCAGCTTGCCAGTTCGGGTGAGCGTCACTCCTGTCGCGGACACCGTCACGGATCCGAACACGGGGCTGACCTCCCGCGAAGGCCGTATCGGCATCGCTGCGGGACAGAGCGCGACTACCGTCGGAATCGGCCGCGCGATCACTGACGGGGGCAAGGCGACGGTCGACATGGCCACTCTGGTATTCACGTCGTTGCGCCGGATAGTCACGCGTAAGACCTCGGTAAGCGAGCTCGGCGGACCCATCCTGATCGCAACGACGTCGGTGCAGGCGGCTCGTCAGGGCGGGTCGGTGCTGTTCTACCTGATTTCGCTGCTCAGCGTGAACCTTGCTGTATTCAACCTTCTGCCGGTCCCGATTCTGGACGGTGGCCAGATCGTGGTTCAGGTCGTCGAGGCCGTTCGCGGTCAGCCGCTCAGCGATAGAGCCCGGGAGAATGTGGCGCGGATCGGCCTCGCGCTCATCCTGACGTTATTCGTGATGGTTACGTTCAACGATATCAAACGGATAATTGTCGGCGCTGTGTCCGGCCACGCGAGCTAGCGTAGTCCGACGGGTCGGGGCCCGCTTGAGGCTGGTGGCTTTGGCCGGCCACCAGTGTTTCCCGTTTGTTTTTGGGGTACCGTACGGGCTCCGGATGGCTTAGTTTTAAAGGCTTACCAAGAATTAGACGACCAGACGCGCAGATCGCGCGACACGCACACCCTGTTACATGGCTTTCGACAAGACTCCGACAATCGAGAAGTATCGCGTGAGTGAGACCGACACCGGTTCCTCCCGCGTCCAGGTGGCCGTCCTTACGGACCGCATCAACTACCTGAACGAACATTTCAAGACGCACAAGAAAGATCATCACAGCCGCCGCGGCTTGCTGAAGATGGTCGGTCGGCGTCGCCGCCTCCTCGATTATATGAAGCGGACAGAAGTTGAGGGGTATCGCCAGCTCATCGCCGAGCTTGGCCTCCGTTATTAACACGAAAGTTGAATGGGGGAAACGCGCGTCGTGAGGATGACATCTACGTCATCCGTCATGCGCGCGTTTCGTGTTCCAGAGAGACAATCTGAGAGACAATCTGAGAAATGATGAAACGTATTGAAAGGCAGTTCGCCGGCAGGACCCTGAGCATTGAAACGGGCCGCATGGCAAAACAGGCAGCGGGATCCGCGCTTGTGCAGTTTGGTGACACGATGGTGCTCGTCGCAGTCACTGTCAGCGACAACGAAAGCTCGCTCCCGTTCTTCCCGCTCACGGTCGAGTATCGTGACAAGGCATACGCCGCTGGCAAGATCCCGGGTGGCTTCATCAAGCGCGAGGGACGTCCGCACGACAGCGAAATCCTCTCTGCGCGAATCATCGATCGGTCCATCCGGCCGCTGTTCCCGGAAGGATTCAAGAACGAGACGCAGGTCTTCGTCTCGGTCATCTCTGCGGATCAGGAAAACGACGCAGACGTGCTCGCACTCGTCGCGACGTCATTTGCGCTGAACGCATCGAAGATTCCGTTCCTCGGCCCGATAGCCGCTGTACGCGTCGGCCGAGTGCAGGACAAGTGGGTGCTCAACCCAACCTTCCTGCAACTGCAGCACAGTGAAATGGACATCGTAGTCGCTGGCTCTGATGAATCGATCGTCATGGTCGAAGGCGGAGCAATCGAAGTCGGCGAGGACGACATTCTCGACGCGATCACTATCGGACACAAGGGCATCAAGGAACTCGTCGCCATGCAGGAAGAACTGCTTGAGGGAGTTCGGCAGCCCAAGATGGAATGGAAGAAGCCGGAACTACCTGCCGGCCTTTCCGCTGCGGTAAACAAGTTGGCCGAGGGCAAGATCTCTGCGGCGATCAATCAGGCCGACAAGCACACGCGCATCGAAGCCATAGAAGCGGTCAAGAAAGCGGCTGTCGCGGACCTGCTTGCCGACTTCCCGGACAATCCAAAGGACATCGCCAACCTGGTTGGCGATCTCGAATACGGTGCGCTTCGCTCACAGGTACTCGATACCAAGCATCGCGTTGATGGACGCACGACGACCGAAGTTCGCCAGATAACAATCGATACCACGGTTCTCCCACGTGCTCACGGCTCAGCGCTGTTCACGCGCGGCCAGACGCAGGCCCTCGTGTCGGTGACGCTTGGAACTGCGAATGACGTACAGCGTCTCGATTCCATCGATGACGCGGGCGAGACGACAAAGTCGTTCATGCTGCATTACAACTTTCCGCCGTTCTCGACTGGCGAGGTTCGCCCGATCCGCGGCACAAGCCGTCGTGAAATCGGACACGGTAATCTGGCCGAGCGCGCAGTGCAGGCAGTTCTGCCACCGTTCGACGAATTTCCGTACACGATCAGAATCGTTTCCGACGTTCTCGAGTCGAATGGTTCTTCGTCGATGGCAACGATCTGCGGTGGTTCGCTGGCACTATTTGACGCTGGCGTTCCGATTCGCTCACCAGTCGCGGGCGTGGCGATGGGTCTGATCAAGGAAGGAAAGCGTTACGCGATCCTGACCGACATTCTCGGTACCGAGGATCACCTCGGCGACATGGATTTCAAGGTCGCGGGAACGGAGAAGGGAATCACGTCGATCCAGATGGATATCAAGATCCAGGGACTCGATCTCAAGATCATGAAAGAAGCGATGGTGCAGGCGCGCGTTGGCCGGCTGCACATACTTGGCGAGATGAACAAGGCGCTTCCAAACGTGCGCCCGGATCTCTCCAAGTACGCACCGCGCATCGTGACGGTCACGATCAATCCGGAGAAGATCGGAGAATTGATCGGACCCAAGGGCAAGACGATTCGCGGAATCCAGGAAGAGACTGGGGCCGAGATCAGCGTCGGTGACAGCGGGCTTGTGACGATCGCAGCGGTTGGCGGCGAGGCGATGGAACGCGCGCGGCAAATGGTTCAGGCAATTACCGCCGAGCCCGAAATCGGCGCGACATACGAAGGCACGGTCAAGAGTACGACCGCTTTCGGAGCCTTCGTCGAGATAATGCCGGGCACCGAGGGCCTTGTTCACATCTCCGAGCTCAAGCATGGCCGCACGGAGAAGACGGAAGACGTAGTCAAGAAGGGCGACCGCGTACGAGTCAAGGTTCTCGATCGTGACGAGCGCGGCCGTCTGCGGCTATCGATGAAGGCGCTTGAAGCCGCACCAGAAGGAGCGCCGTCCAACAGCGCATCCTCGCACGGCGACGATGCGTCCTCGGGCTCTGGCGACGAGCATCAGGATGGCGGTGAGCGGAGTGAGCGCCCGCGTCGGCCACGTAGCGGCGGGCGTGGTCGCAGGGATTAGTGTAAGCGGGGCGGACGTCCAGCGGACCGTTCTCCCTAATGGACTGACCGTACTCTCGGACAATGTGCCGGGAGTGCGGTCTGTTGCCTTTGGGGCATGGGTCCGCGCGGCAACCCTGCATGAGAAGCGAGAGAAGATGGGAGTCTCGCATATGCTGGAGCACATGGTCTTCAAGGGAACGGAGAACCGCAGCTCCAAGGAAATAAGTCTTGCCCTCGAGACGCTGGGCGGCTCCCTCGACGCCTATACGGCTCGCGAGCATACCTCGTATCAGGCACGTGTGCTGGACGAGCATTTGCGCTCTGCAGCCGACGTTGTCGGCGACCTGATGTTCCGGCCGACGTTACGCCAAGCGGATCTCAAGCTCGAACGGAAGGTTGTTCTGGAAGAGATTGCCATGGTGGACGATACCCCGGACGATCTTGTCTTCGAAGTTCACAACGAGCGCCTGTTCGGCGACAACGGATACGGCTACCGCATTCTCGGCACGCGTGACACTGTGTCGTCGTTCACCGTTGACGATCTCAGGGCGCTGCATTCTCTGGCTTACCGGCCGCAGAATATCGTTGTGGCAGCCGCGGGGTCCGTCGATCACGGAGAGCTGTTGTCGGTTCTCGAAGAAACTGGCTGGGCAGACATTCCGGGCGCGCCCGGCGTCGATTTTGCCGCTCAAGAAGCCGTTTTTGAAGCACCTTCGTACACGCACGTCGAGCGACCGGGCGCGCAGACTCAGCTTGTCTTCGGGAGTTCTGCGCCTGCCCACAGTGATCCCGAGCGATATGCATTCTGCCTGGTCAGCATGCTGCTGGGTGGGGGGATGAGTTCCCGGTTATTCCAGCACGTTCGCGAAGAGTTGGGACTCGCGTACGCAGTCCATACATTTTCGTCGTTCTATTCGCGCGCGGGCATGCATGGAGTGTATGTTGGAACATCACCAGACTCTGCCAACGAGGCAGCTGGTGCCGTACTTGCGGAGTTGGCGCGCATCGCGGATCGGGGAATTCCCGCGGACGAGCTGGCGGCTGGCAAACAACAGTTGAAGGGTCAGATTACACTCTCTCTCGAGACGCCTGGTGCGCGGATGTATCGCGCTGCTGGCCTCGAGCTCTATGGCGAGCCTTTTCGGTCACTGGACGAGATGCTTTCGCTGGTGGACGGGATCGACGAGCCGATGGTTTCGGAAGTTTGTGCGGCGTGTTTTGCGCCATCCAGGCAGACCGTCGTCAGCCTCGGACCTGCACCTCTAACAATTCTGTAGACACGGCCATGAAGATCGGAGTCCCGAAGGAAATCAAGACAAATGAGAACCGCGTAGCCCTGGTACCTGCAGGCGCTGAAGCTCTCGTCGCCGCTGGACACTCGGTGATGATCGAGAAGGGAGCGGGTGAAGGGAGCGGATTCTCGGATGCGAACTATACGGCCGTCGGTGCGACTGTCGGGTCTGATGCCGATACGGTCTGGCGCGAAGCCGAAATGATCATGAAGGTCAAGGAGCCGATCACGATCGAGTGGCCGCGACTGAGAAAGGGGCAGGTAGTCTTCACTTATTTCCACTTTGCCGCAGACCAGAAGCTCACCAAGGCACACCAGGACAGCGGAGCGATCTGCATCGCGTACGAGACGGTAGAACTTCCACATCGCGAGTTGCCGCTGCTAACGCCAATGTCCGAGGTCGCGGGTCGAATGGCGGTCCAGGAAGGGGCCAAGTACCTCGAGAAGTTGTACGGCGGCCGCGGCATGCTTCTGGGCGGAGTCCCCGGGGTTGCGCCAGCCAACGTAGTGATCATAGGCGGCGGCGTGGTAGGCGTTAATGCCGCCAAGATGGCCGCTGGGCTTGGCGCCAGGGTAACAGTGCTCGACGTGTCGCTGGAGCGTCTACGGTACCTCTCTGACGTCATGCCAGCCAACGTGACGCTCATTTACTCCAACCGACACAACATCCTTGAGCAGATCCAGACTGCCGACGTCGTCGTGGGTGGGGTGCTGATTCCGGGCGCCAAAGCTCCCAAGCTGGTCCGCCGCGAGGATCTGAAAACGATGCAGCCGGGTTGTGTGATTGTCGACGTCGCCATCGATCAGGGCGGTTGTTTCGAGACAAGCCACGCTACCACGCATGAGAATCCAACGTACGTGGTCGATGGGATAATCCATTATGCAGTCGCGAACATGCCTGGTGGCGTACCCCGTACTTCCACGTTGGCGCTGACCAATGCTACGTTGCCCTACGCCCTTCTTCTTGCGAACAAAGGCTGGAAGCAGGCGTTGCGGGACAACGCGGCGTTGCGAAAGGGCCTCAATATCGTCGAGGGCAAGGTCACCTATCCTGGTGTGGCTGAAGCTTTCGGAATGCCGGTATCCAATCCGGACTCGTTCCTCAGCTAGTCCGGCAACTCCCTCGTAACTCGTAGGAAGCACGCATGCGCTGGCCGTTTTTTAAAGGTGGATCATTCTTCCCGGCGACCGGGATCGCCGTTGACCTGGGGACGGCGAACACGCTCGTCTACGTCAAAGGCGAGGGCATCGTTCTCAACGAGCCGTCCGTCGTTGCGCTCGATCGCGAGACCAAAAAGATCAAGGGCGTAGGCCTCGAGGCCAAGCGCATGCTCGGTCGCACGCCCGAAAACGTCATTGCGGTGCGACCGATGAAAGACGGTGTCATCGCCGACTTCGACGTGACCGAGAAAATGCTGCGCTATTTCCTCGCGCTCATCATCGAGAACCACGTGTTCAGGGTCAAGCCGCGGGTCATCGTCTGCGTTCCCTCCGGGATCACGGAGGTCGAGAAGCGCGCCGTTCGCGACTCTGCACTGGGTGCGGGCGCCAAGGAAGTGATGATGGTCGCGGAGCCGATGGCTGCTGCCATCGGCGTCGGTCTTCCGGTGGATACGCCCACCGGCAATATGGTAATCGACATTGGCGGGGGAACTACGGAAATTGCCGTAATCGCGCTTTCCGGCATCGTCAGCGACACTTCCATCCGTACTGGCGGTGACGAGCTGGATCAGGCGATTCTCCAGTTCATGCGCAAGAACCATAGCCTGCTCATCGGCGAGGCCACCGCGGAACAGGTCAAGATTCAGATCGGATCTGCCCACCCGGTTGGCGACGAGCGTGAGATGGATGTAAAGGGCCGAGACCTGGTTTCGGGTATTCCCAAGACTGTGCGCGTACATTCCTCAGAAATTCGCGAGGCTGTTCAGGAACCCATCCAGCAGATCGTCGATGCGGTGCGGCGCGCTCTGGAAATCACGCCCCCTGAGCTTGCAGCCGACATCGTTGATCGTGGCATCGTGATGACGGGGGGTGGCGCTCTGATTCGCGGACTGGATGTATTGCTGGCACTGGAAACCGGCCTGTCAATTCATGTCGACGAGGATCCGCTAACCTGTGTCGTTCGCGGCACGGGTCGGATACTTGATGACGAAGAAAAGTACTGGTCGGTTCTCTCCCCCTGAGGTAGCGGGTGGCGCGACTCGGAAACTCCAACAACCGGCTCGATGGGACCGTGCTCATTGTGTGCGCGGTCTTGTCAGTTATTGCGCTGGTGCTCCCCGCGCAGGTGCGTCAGCCGATTGCGAGCGGCCTGAGGCGAAGCGTACTAGCACCGTTCCTGTCGCTGCAAAAACGGGCGGAGGGTAGCCGGCGAGCGCTCGAAGGTCACGATGCCGTAATCGATCAGCGCGACTCGGTGTCCATCCGCGCGATGTCGGTCTCGGCGCTCGCCGCCGAAAACACGCGCCTCCGCGATCTGTTGGGCTTGGGGAGCCGGTTGAAATGGGGCTTTGTTCCCGCCGAGGCGTTGCATGGCCGCGGTTCGCAGGACGAATTTGGAGTCACTCTTAGCGCAGGTTCGCGGGCTGGTGTCGTGAAACTCAGCCCTGTGGTCGCTCCAGAAGGTCTCGTTGGTGTGGTGGACAACGTTGATCCGTCAATCAGTCACGCGATGGTGTGGACTCATCCTGACTTTCGTGTCAGCGCGATGTCGGAGGACGCATCTGCCTTTGGAATAGTGCAGGCGCATCTCGAATCCGGTCCTGGTCGATATCTTCTTGAGATGCGTGGCGTTCCATTCCGTACTTCGATCCGCCGCGGCACACTCATCGTAAGTTCGGGACTTGGCGGAGTGTATCCGCGCGGCATCCCAATCGGTCGTGTGCTCGGCGAAACGAAAACTGCCGAGTCGTGGGCACGCACATATCTCATTCGTCCCGCGGTTTTTCCGGCCGACGTGTATGCGGTCATGGTTCTGCTGCCCGACCGTGCAAGCGCGGGCGTGGATAACGTCTGGGCGGTCGGTGCAATCTCGGATTCGTCAGTGCGCAAGATTGTGATCGCCGGCGATTCCCTCGCACGTTCCGCGGCGCTCGCCGAAGCCACCGCGCGTCAGGCAGCCCAGGATTCTGCAACCCGCGACAGCCTGCGCAAGGCAGGTGTTCCGGAATCATTGATAGTGCCGCCTGTCGCTCCCGCGCCCCCGATACGCCGTCCCGCCGTCCGCAGTGACACCACTCGGAGGGACACGACGCATACGGCCGCTGTGAAGCACGCACTGCCAGCGCGTGATAGTGCCGCAGTCTCGCACGCGCCGTGACAAGACTCACATGACGCTTTCCGGATCGGTTCGCGCTGTCATCACGTTCGCGGTGTTGGTGCTGTTGCACTTTACGCTTCGGCCGTTGCTTGGCTGGCGAGCATCCATCGATTTTCTGCTGCTCGCCGTGCTGACCGCGGCAGTCCGTGTGAGACCGGCTGGCGCCGCCGCGATCGGGTTCATCGTCGGGATGGTAGGCGATTCTCTCGCTCCCGACTCACTCGGTGCTGGCGCCCTCGCAATGTTGCTCGTCGCGTATCTCGCTTCGTGGCTGAAAGCGGTCTTCTTTGCGGACAGTTTACCGCTCAACGCCATGTTCTTCTTTGTCGGAAAGTGGTTGTTCGACATCATTTATTTCATCGCCGAACATCATCTGACCGGCATTGATCTCGTACAGCAATTGTTCCTCTGGTCACCACTGTCGGCAGCTGCTACGGCCATAGCCGGCGTCCTCGTCCTGCTAGTTATGCGTCCCTTGTTCGAGCCTTCGTCCGCGTGAGCGTTCATCCGAACGATATTGCGCGCCGCTCGCGCGTGGCGCGTCTTACTCTTGGTGCGTTGCTTCTCTCGTTGATGGTTGCGTTCTTCAACGCGCAGGTGCTGCAGCATGATCGCTACAAGCTGCAGTCCCAGGAGAACCGACTGCGTGCGCTTCCGTTGCCGGCACCACGCGGGATCATCTACGACAGATACGGCAACATCATTGCCGAGAACCTTCCGGGATATGCCGTATCCCTCGCGCCAGTAAACGTCGACTCACTCAAGTCGTCGCTCACACACCTCGCGAGCGTCATCACGCTTACGCCGGATCAGATCAATGCTGCGATCCGGCGTTTCCGCCGCGATCCGAACCGGCCGACGTTGATCATGTCGGATGCCTCGATGAGCGTCGTATCTGTACTCGAAGAGCATCGCATAAACTTCCCGCGGTTGATCATCCAGTCCGTACCGAAGCGGTTTTATCCAGACGGGCCCGCAGTTGCATCGTTTGTCGGCTACACTGGTGAAGTCACCGACGCCGACCTGAATTCGCCGGCGTACGCAGGGTACAAACCTGGCCAGCTAGTCGGCAAGGGCGGGATCGAGAAGGAGTACGAGAAGTTGCTACGCGGTACAGAAGGCGTTCGCTACGATGAAGTTGATGCGCGGGGACGGCAGGTCCGGCAGGCGACAGCGCGACTCGATCTCAATCCGGAACCGGGACCGCCGCTATACACGAATATTGATCTGGACTTGCAGCGTTACGTCGCCGGCGTGTTCGGCGATTCGCTCGTCGGTGGAGCGATCGCCATCGATCCGAGAGACGGCGGCGTGCTCGCATTGTACAGCGCGCCCAGCTACGACGTGAACAAGTTCACCGGCGGTATTCCGGCTGACTACTGGAAGACTTTGCTGTCGGATGAACGCAGGCCACTGGTGAACAAGGTCACGCAAGGCCGCTATCCGCCCGGATCCACGTTCAAACTCGCGACTGCCGTCACCGGGCTCGAGGACGGCGTCGTCACGATGGATGAGCACATGCCGGTTCCGTGCACCGGTGGCTTTCAGTTCGGCAATCGATACTTCAAATGCTGGGACAAGAAGGGGCACGGCTCGATCTCGCTCGGTCGCGCAATCGAAGTGTCCTGTGACGTTTATTTCTATCAACTCGGGCTCAAGATCGGTCTGGCGAAAATGATAGCCGGCGGTATCTCGCTCGGCCTGCGCGACAAGACTGGCATCGATCTGCCCGACGAAAAGCGTGCACTTTGGCCGTATGCCGTTGACTATTACAACAAGACATACGGCGTGCGAGGGTGGAGCAACGCTGTCACCCTGAATCTGGCGATTGGTCAGGGTGAAAATTCACAGACCGTTGTGAACATGGCGAAGTTCTATGCGGCACTAGCCACCGATGGGAGCGCTCCGACACCCGAAATCGTGAAGCGTACTCCTGTGAAGACGCGGATCTTCAAACTCCCTCCGGACCAGATGGAAGGTCTTCGCACCGCCCTCGCTGGCGTAATCGGTCAGGGCACAGCGCAGTCGGCCCGGATAGAGGGGATCATGCTTGCCGGAAAGACCGGCACTGCGCAGACAGGAAAGTTCGTCAATGGGGTGGAGCTGAATCATGCGTGGTTCGTGGGATTTGCTCCGGCTGATAAACCGACCATCGTCGTCGCAGTCATGCTCGAATACGGTGGCCACGGTGGTCGAGCTGCGCACGTCGCGTCGTCAATCATTTCTCACTACCTGAAGGTCTCACCGGTGACTGCGGTGCAGTCGGAGGGCTGATGTTTCGTAAGACGCTCGCCGATTATCCGCTCGCTGTCACGGCGATTGCTCTATCGCTATTCGGCGTTGCGATGGTTTATTCCGCGGGCCAGACGGACGTACCGACATTTGTAGCTCCACTCTGGAAGAGTCAGCTGATGTGGCTCAGCCTCGGCATTCTATGCGCCTGGGGGATCGGCAATTCCTCTGTACGGCTCATAGAGTGGGCGACGTGGCCGGCGTATCTGCTGATGCTCTTCACGCTTGCTTCGCTACTGGTGCTCGGTGCCGGCACCGGCGCGAACGGACACATGCGCAGCTGGCTCGCGATTGGCGGGCATCGCCTCGGCCAACCGGCTGAGATCGCGAAGATTGTTGTCGTGCTCATGTTGGCGAAAGTGTTGGCCGAGCGGCGTGAGGCACCCAAGTCACTGCTTGAGTTGTGGAAGCCCGGATTGGTCGTTGGAATTCCCTTTGCAATGATCATGCTGCAGCCAGATCTGGGATCTGCGATCGTCTTTGTTGGAATATTCTTTGGAATGCTGTTCTGGTCTGGCGTTCCGTGGCCGCTGCTCGTGCTGCTCGCCAGCCCCGTCGTCAGTCTTGTACTTTCGTTCAGCACGGGACTCTGGGGCGCCTGGTTCCTGGTACTGATCGCGCTGGTGCTGTGGTACAAGCCGTATCTCCTCGAAGGCATCGTACTCGTTGTCGCCAACGTCGCTACGGGTGTGATCGCGCCGATTCTGTGGGAGAAGCTCGCGCCCTATCAGCAGAACCGGCTAAAGGTTTTCCTTGATCCATCTGCCGACCCGCGCGCGTCGGGGTATCACGTACTGCAGTCAAAGATCGCCATCGGTTCCGGCGGATTATTCGGCAATGGCTTCACGCTCGGCACCCAGAAGCGAAGTGGCTTTCTACCGGAGCAACACACCGACTTCATCTTTGCTGTAGTTGGGGAGGAACTCGGATTCATCGGAGTCGTGCTCGCTCTTGCGCTCTTCCTCGCACTGTTGCTGAGGGCAACGCGCATCGCGTCGCGCGCCAACGATCCGTTCGGGAGCCTCGCTGCATTCGGCCTGATGTCGTGCTGGCTCGTTCACGTGGTCGTGAACGTCGGAATGACGCTCAACCTCATGCCGATCACGGGTATTCCACTGCCGTTTTTCAGCTACGGCGGATCGTTCATGCTTGCAAGCTGGCTGGGCGTCGGCATCCTGTTGCGTATCTCCGGCGAGGGCAGGGGACAGGCCGGAGCGCTCCTCTAACAGAACGCCGGATCAACGGCTCGCAATGCGGGTTGGCGCGGCTGTGAGGCGTTGCCAGTCGCTACACTCAATCTCCTCGCTCGCGCAATCGGCACGAGCGGGCGAGTTGCAGTCTGGTGGCTACTCCGAAAGTGAAGGGAAGCTCGCGATGTTCGTCTCGCGCATGATGCTGTAGACCGCATCGAACACTGTCTCGACATTCGGCTTCGACCAGTAATCCCCGTCCCGGCCGTACGCAGCCCGGTGTGGTTCTGCGGTCAGAGTGCGAGGAGCCGCGTCGAGCCAGTAGAACCCTCCCTGCCGCTCGAGCACTTCCTGCATCATGAACGCGGTTGCACCGCCTGGAACATCCTCGTCCACGAAGAGAATCTTGTTCGTCTTCTTTAGCGACTCGACGATCGTGCGGTTGCGGTCGAACGGCAGCAGGGTCTGGACATCGATCACCTCAACCTCCACACCGGCTTTCTCATGCAATAACGCCGCGGCGTCGAGCGCGATCTTGCAGCACGCGCCGTACGTCACAACGGTTACATCAGTGCCCGGGCGTATTATTTCCGGGACGCCGAGCGGAATTGTAAACGTGCCGATGTTGGAGGGAAGTTTTTCCTTGATTCGATAACCGTTCAACACTTCGACGACAATCGCCGGATCGTCGCTCTTCAAGAGAGTGTTGTAGAAGCCTGCTGCCCGCGTCATATCGCGCGGCACGCAGATGTACATTCCGCGTAGTGTGCTGAGCATCATCGCCATCGGCGAGCCGGAGTGCCAGATCCCAACGAGCCGGTGTCCGCGGGTGCGAATGATTGCCGGAGCCTGTTGGCCACCGCGGGTCCGATACCGCAGCGTCGCGAGGTCGTCGGACATCACCTGCAACGCGTACAGCAGATAGTCGAGGTACTGGATTTCGGCGATGGGGCGAAGCCCACGCATAGCCATTCCGATGGCCTGACCGACGATTGTGCACTCGCGGATGCCGGCGTCGCCGACGCGCATCACGCCATAGCGAGCCTGAAGATCCAGGAATCCCTGATTTACGTCGCCGAGTTTACCGAGATCCTCGCCGAATGCAATCACACGAGGATCGCGCTTGAGAGCCGCGTCAAAGCATGCGTTCAGCACCAGGTACCCGTCGATATCCTGCGCATCGTCGGCATACTCCGCTGGCTCAATCGCAACCTTGAGTGCGGACGCGTCGGAATCAGAATACAACAGGGCATGGTATCGATCGTCCATAAGCGCATCCTGCTCACGCTTCCACGCAACAAGCGGTGCTGCGGCGGAGGAATCGTTGCGAAGCGCAACGATGGCGGCGTGAACAGCTGCAGCAATCTCGCGACGCAGCGGAGCCGGGCGACCGGCCATATCCTTTGCAGCCGCGGTAATCGCAGCGGCAACGTCCGGGCCGACGTCGGATGTCGCGATGCCAGTCAGCATCGCGACGATTTCGTCCCGCTCTGCAGTTATCGGAGCCTGGTACTCGCGCCATGCAGCGTCGCGGCCATCGCGGGCTGCGTCGGATTCCCGCTCCTCAATGGCGTCAAGCGCTGCACCAGATGCGATCTTCTGCTTGATTATCCACTCCCGGAAGATCGGGATTCCATCGTGATCCTTCTCCCACTTCAGTCTTTCCGGAGATTTGTACCGTTCGTGACTACCGGAGGTGGAGTGACCGCTGGGTTGAGTGAGCTCGACAACGTGTACGATTGCAGGGACGTGTTCCTTGCGCACGATCCGCACCGTCTTGCTATACGTCTTGCGGAGCGCGGCGTAGTCCCATCCCGCGACGACCTCAAGCTCGAAACCATTTGTGCCAGGTGTGCGGCGGAAGCCGGCTAGCAGTTCTGATATGCTACCCTTGGTAACCTGCATCTCGTTGGGGACCGAGATTCCGTACCAGTCGTCCCAGACCGAGAGCAACATCGGAACCTGTATTACTCCAGCGGCGTTGACTGTCTCCCAGAACACTCCTTCTGCACACGACGCGTTCCCGATCGTGCCGAACGCGATCTCGTTGCCGTTATTGGAAAACTGCGCGAACTGGTGAAGCTCCTTCAGATCGCGATACAGTCGAGACGCATAAGCGAGCCCGAGCAGTCGCGGCATCTGCGAGCCCGTCGGGGAACTATCGGCAGACGATTGGTACGAATCTGTGAGCGTCTTCCAGTGACCCGCGTCGTCCAGCATTCGCGTCCCGAAGTGCGCATTCATTCCTCGACCGCCCGAAGCGGGATCGGCGGTGATGTCGGCGTGGGCATACAGCTGCGCAAAAAACTGCTGTACGGTGAGAAGGCCTAGTGCGAACATCAGGGTCTGGTCCCGGTAGTAGCCCGATCTCAGATCTCCGAGGGCGAACGAGCGCGCAAGAGCGACCTGGGGAAGCTCCTTTCCATCGCCGAAGATGCCGAACATCGCGCGACCGAGCATGACTTCGCCTCGCGCGAGTGTGCTTACCTGCCTGGACCGATATGCAATCGCATAGTCTTCAAGGACCTCGTCCGGATTCAACTCTGTCCGGGGTGCCGCGGCGCTGCTCTTCACTTTGCTCAACAGTGCTCCTTCGCGAGTCTCTTTAACATTGCCTCCCTAGCCGGCGGGAAGCGCCCAGTCGACCAAACAGAACCGGCTGCGAGCAATCTAGCCGAACGACGGCAGTTTTCCGCACCTGCGCGGGTGAAATTGCTGAGAAATCTTTCACTTCGGGCAGCGTAACTCGTTGCATTGCTTGGATTTCCGGTCCGATCCTTCTAAATTTACCTGGTTATGGTACGAGTCACCCGGGTCCAGCCAGATAGCGTTGCCGCGGAGCTTGGAATTATCCCGGGGACGGAGATTCTGAGCGTCGATGGCCGTGCCATTGCCGACTTCCTCGATTGGGAATTTCTCTCCGCTGAAGAAGAACTTTCAGTAGAGGTCAAACAACCCGACGGCGAGATCGTCATCTTCGATGTCGAGCGTCCGGAACTCGAGCCGTGGGGCATCATGCTCGAGCCGCCGCGAGTCCGGCAGTGCGCTAATCGTTGCGATTTCTGCTTCATCGAAGGTCTCCCTACAGGTCTGCGCAAGCCGCTTTATCTTCGCGACGACGATTACCGACTCTCGTTCGCGTATGGCAATTTTGCGACTCTTTCCAACGTGAAGGATCGCGATATCAATCGCATTCTCGAATACCGTCTTTCGCCACTCTACGTGTCGGTCCACGCGACCAACTGGGAGAAGCGGAAGATTGTCCTGAACAACCCCAGGGTTCCGAACATTGTAGAGCAACTCACGCGTCTTGCAGCGGGCGGCATCCAGTTCCACTGCCAGATGGTGGTCGTACCCGGTCTGAACGACGGCGAGGTGCTCGAAGAATCTCTCCAGGATCTGTGGGGGCTGGGCGATGCGGTGATATCGGCCGCTGTGATCCCTGTCGGGCTGACTCAGTTCTCGCATCTGTACACCGGCAAATCGATGGATCGCGAAACTGCGCGCTCCCTGCTGGAGCACGTCGAGCGCTGGAGCGCGAAGGGAATGCGCGAGCGTGGCGAGTCGTGGGTGCTCGGTTCGGATGAACTGTATCTGCTGGCCGAGCGCGAAATGCCAGGCGAGGAGCACTACGGCGATTTTGCACAGATTGAAAACGGTATCGGTTCCGTCGCGTTATTGCGCGTCAAAGTACGTGACGGGCTCTCGAGTCTGCCAGCGATGCCGGGCAGGCGTATCGGCGTGGTGACTGGAGTTTCAATGGGTACGCTCATGCCGCCGTTGTTGGAGGATCTGGCAAGAGTCACGGGCGCCAGTTTCGAGCTCATCGTCGCGGAGAACTCGTTGTTCGGGCCAACGACGACAGCCTCCGGCCTGCTGGTCGGCGCCGACATCCGGCGCTCGCTCGAGAAAAGGCTGGATCTGGATCTGGCCCTGATACCGGCTGAAACAATCAACGAAGACGGAGTTTTTCTGGACGACGCATCATTCATCGGGGTCCGGGAATCGCTCCCCATGCCTGTATTCCCCTCGTACGATTTCATCGACGTTCTTGCGTCCGAGCCGAGTGGGGTGGCAGCATGAATGGTACCCCGGTCGTCGCCCTCATCGGGCGGCCGAACGTTGGGAAATCCGCTCTGTTCAATCGCATCATGGGCGGACACGCCGCAATCGTGAGCGAGGAAGCCGGCACGACCCGCGACAGGCACTTCGGCCGCGCGGAGTGGAATGGGAGATCGTTCTGGATAGTCGATACCGGTGGTCTTCCAGACAATACTCGCGATGCGATTGACGGCGAGATTCGCAAGCAGGTTCTCGAAGCGATCGCCGAAGCTGATCTACTGGCATTTGTCGTCGACGCGCAGGCGGGCGTTCATCCCAACGACGCAAAGGTCCTGGATCTCCTCCGCGCGACCGACAAACCGTGGATGGTCATCGCCAACAAGGTTGACGATCCCGCCAGTACGGACTTCTACGAGTTCTACCGGCTTGGCGCCGGCGAGCCGTATCCAGTTTCGGCGACGAACGGCAAGGGCTCTGGCGACATGCTCGACGCGATGGCAGCGCTACTCCCCGAATCCAACGAGGAGGAAACCGATGCGATTCGTGTCGCGGTAGTCGGGCGCCCCAATGTCGGCAAATCATCGCTCGTCAATCGCATGCTCGGCGAGGAGCGACTGGTCGTCAACGACGTTGCAGGCACAACGCGCGACGCGATCGATACTCCGTTCAAATATCACGGGCGGGATTTCACATTCATCGATACAGCGGGCTTGCGTCGTCAGGCGCGTATCGACGATGGAATAGAATTCTATTCCTCGTTACGTACGCGACGCGCTATCGAGCGGTCTGACGTGTGCATTCTCGTTATCGATGCTGTTGAGGGACTGCACAATCAGGACCTCAAGATCGCAACGATGATATGGGACTCCGGCCGAGCGCTGATAGTCGTCGTCAACAAGTGGGATCTGAAGGAAAAGGAGAACAACACAGCGGCGAAGTTCGAGAAGGACATCGTCGAGAAGGTCCCGTACCTCGCCTTCGTGCCGTGGGTCTTTACATCCGCCCTGACCGGGCAGCGCGTTACCAGGTTGTTTGATCTCATTCTCACGGTCGAGTCTGAACGGAAGAAGAGGATCTCGACGTCGGACATCAACGACACGCTGCAGAGTTTGCTCGCGCGGCGCCAACCACCGCAGGCGGCGGGCCGCGAGATCAAACTCAACTACGCAACGCAGGTAGAGACGTCGCCCCCGACGATCGCCGTGTTCGGTAACCATCCCGAGCTGGTACAGGAGCACTACATTCGCTTTCTGCACAATGGTTTCCGGGCGGCGTACGGATTTACGGGCAACCCGCTGAACATCGTGCTGCGTCGCAAATCGGCCTAGATGGAGTCAATCCATCTGCCAATAGCCGTCGCGATCGTCGTGGCGTACGTAGCGGGCTCCATACCATCCGCGTATCTCGCCGGAAAGTGGCATGGAGTGGATCTCCGGAAGCTTGGCTCTGGCAATCTTGGCGCTACGAACGTTGTGCGCGTGCTGGGAATCCGAACCGGTGCCATCGTTTTCCTGGTTGACAGCCTCAAGGGATTTTTCCCGGTCTTCTTTTTACCGGCACTGACCGGTACGCTTCACCCGGAGATGGTAAGCCTGACGGTTGGTGCGGCCGCGATCCTCGGTCACGTTCGCCCGGTCTTCCTGCTCGGACAAAAGGGAGGGAAGGGGGTCGCGACCGCCGGTGGCGTTTTCCTCGGTGTTGCCTGGGTGCCCGCGATAATCGCGTTTGCAGTGTGGATTATAGTGTTCGCGGCGTCGCGGTACGTCAGCGTTGCATCGCTCAGCGCGGCGGTTGCGCTCCCCTTGGCTTTTCTCGCCACGGGCAGACCAGTTTCGGATCCGTACTTCGTAGCGTCGATAATCGTCGCGATATTCGTCTTCTTTACACATAGAGCGAACATCACGCGCTTGCGGCGCGGCGAGGAACACCGCTTCGGACGCCGGGGTGATGCGGCACCGGAGCCTCAACCACCTCACGCAGCGTAAAGGACTTGTCGCGATGAATTGTGCGGTTCTCGGAGCTGGCGCATGGGGCGCATCGCTCGCCGACCGATTGGTCCGGAACGGACACAGCGTGCGGATCTGGGCGTACGAACCGGACGTCGCGGACTTAATCAACAGCTCACACACCAATCGCTTCCTCGACGGCGTCGTGCTGGCACCCTCCCTCGTTGCGTCCTCCGAAATCAAGGATGTGGTGACGGGTGCCGAATTCGTCGTTCTGGTAGCCCCGTCGCATGTGACCCGAGTCGTTGCAGAGGCGGCGCAGCCGTACCTCATGCGCGACGCCGTGGTCGTTGTGGCGTCCAAAGGGATAGAGCAGCACACGCTTGCCCGGATGAGTCAGGTTGCAGCGGATGTGTTTGATCGCGATGGTGTTGTCGCGATATCCGGTCCAACCTTCGCAGCAGAGGTAGTACGCGGGCAGCCGACCGCGATAGTGGCCGCGTGCGCCGACCTCGCGGCGGCCGAACGCGTTCAGCAACTCTTCCATGGCCCTTCCTTCCGAGTGTACACGCAGCCCGATGTCATTGGTGTCGAGCTTGGCGGCGCTGTGAAGAACGTCATGGCGCTGGCGACAGGGATTGCCGAGGGACTCGAGCTTGGCTTCAATGCGCGCGCCGCCCTGATCACGCGGGGGCTGGCAGAGATGACGCGCCTCGGAGTCGCGCTTGGCGCCGATCCTGCTACGTTTGCAGGACTGGCCGGTGTTGGCGACCTTGTTCTGACATGTACCGGTCTGCTCAGTCGAAATCGTGCGCTCGGCGTGGAGATCGGACGCGGCAAGACGCTGGATGAGGCACTGAGGGGGCGAGAGACGGTCGCGGAAGGCGTGATAACAACGCGATCCGCAAAGGCTCTGTCCGAGCGGGTTAGTGTGACGATGCCGATCGTTGACGCAGCATTCTCCGTCCTCTTCGAAGGAGAAGCGCCGCGTGACGCGATCGTGGAATTGATGAACCGTGACCCGCGCCCAGAGCGCGACGACTGACGGGAGATATCATGGCCACCATACCAGTTAGGGAGTTCTTCTCGATCGGAGATGTATGCGACCTCACCGACCTGAAGCCGCACGTGCTTCGGTACTGGGAGAGTCAGTTCCGCTTTCTTCATCCAGCCAAGAATCGTTCGGGAAACCGAGTGTATCAGCGCCGCGAAGTAGAGCTGATAATGCTGGTGAAGGATCTTCTGTACGTTGACAAGTACACGATCGAGGGCGCGCGCGCGCGAGTCGAGGAGTACCGCAAGAATGGCACGCTCAAGACCGCGTCTCGCGACGCACTCGAAGCCTCAGCGGTGGATTCGCTCGAGTCCGAGCTGCAGAAGGTAGTCGCCGCTCTGGATGGCACCGATCTCGAAGATCCGGCACCTGAAGACGAACAGGGTGAACTTGGGGTCGGCGAGTGATCTCTGGAACCGATTCGCCGTGCGTGACCGGTGTGCCGGTATGCGTCGTGCCAGCGTTCAATGCTTCAGAAAGTGTAGCTGGCGTGGTGGCCGCGGTGCGGCGGCACCTGGGCACTGTATTTGTATTGGGTGTGGACGACGGATCGACCGACGGTACGCGGAGTGTTCTCAAGCACACGTGTGACCACGTATTGTCATTCGACGCGAATCGAGGAAAGGGCGCCGCGCTTCGTGCCGCGTTCGCGTACGTCGCAGATCGATTTCCGCGTAGCGCGGTCATAACACTCGACGCCGATGGGCAACATGATCCGGCGTTTGCTCCGCGGTTGCTCGAGGGGCTGGATCTCGCTGATATTGTTATTGGCTCCCGCGAGATCCGATGCCCATCCGTGCCGCCACACAGGCGGATAGCCAACATGCTCTCCACTGCGGCGACGTGCGCCGTTACGCGGATTCGGTTGAGCGACAGTCAGTCGGGTTATCGCGCGCTACGCGGGGAAGTAGTCGCTGCGATAGACGCGCGCGGAGATCGTTACGAGTACGAGACCGACTTCATCGTGCGCGCGTCGCAACGTGGCTATCGCATCGCCGAAGTCGCCGTGCCCACGATCTACGGACCGCCGAGCCATTTCCGCGAAATCGCCGATAGCTGGCGAGTCGCAAGAGTGCTGTGGAGTCATCGCGCGGCAGCCTTTCGTTCATGACATTGATATTGTTCGACAAGTGAGAATTCTGTGTAGCAATGACGACGGCGTATTCGCCGCCGGGTTGGACGTGCTCGTTCGCGCCGCATCGCAGCTGGGTGATGTGACTGTCGTCGCGCCTGACCGCGAACAGAGCGCGACCAGTCATTCGCTCACGCTTCACCGTCCCCTGCGACCAGTACGACTTTCGGAAAATCGCCATCAAGTCGATGGCACGCCGACTGATTGTGTCATGCTTGCGATCGAGGGACTGATGCCGGAACGCCCGGATTGGGTGCTCAGTGGTATCAATCACGGCATGAACATGGGCGAGGACGTGCTTTACTCCGGCACCGTGGCAGCCGCGATGGAAGGGATGGTGCTCGGCGTGCCATCGATTGCACTTTCGTTCGCCGGAGGCGAGATGCGCTCCGAGTCGGAGCGTCTCGAACAGCATTTTGGCGCCGTAGTTGATCTGCTTGCTCACCTGACGTCGCTCAACGTCCCGAGCACGACGCTCTTCAACGTCAATTTGCCACCAGTTTTCGGGGCGGACGTAAAAGGGGTCAAGCTCACGCGACTGGGCAGACGCCAGTACACCAACTCCATTCGCCCGATGACCGACCCGTGGGGTCGGCCGTTGTACTGGATCGGAGCTGGATCCATGTCATGGACGGGTGGAGAGGACTCCGACTATCGCGCGGTTGCTGATGGTTAAATCTCCGTCACGCCGCTTCACCTTGACCTCACAAACGGTGCAATGTTCGATTCGGCGGAGACCTGGTGGCGGCCTCGGTAGATAACGAATTCCGCGGTGCCCGAAGGCACCTGGTAGAACTGCTGCAGGAGCAGGGCATTCGCGATCTTGCCGTTCTGCATGCAATCGACGAGGTCCCGCGCCATCGCTTCATTCCAAGCGGCGTGCGGCATCGCGCGTACGAGGACTCGCCCCTCCCGATCGGGAGCGGACAGACCATCTCGCAGCCGATGATCCATGCGCGGTATCTCGAGCTGCTGCACCTGACTGGGGATGAGAAAGTGCTCGAGATCGGTACCGGCTCCGGTTACCAGACAGCGCTCCTCGCGAGAATGGCGGCGCAGGTTTTTTCAATCGAGAGAATCGCGCCCTTGCTGGATCGGGCGCGTGACGTTTTGGGCGAGATCGGCGTCCGCAACGTATCCTTCCTGCTCGGCGACGGAACGCTTGGATGGCGGCAGTACGCGCCTTTCAATGCGATCCTTGTGAGCGCCGCGGCACCAACCGTGCCGCCCGCTTATACGGAACAGCTGGCCGAAGGTGGGCGCTTGGTGATCCCGCTGGGCGACCGTGACGAGCAGATTCTGCATGTAATTACCAGGCGTGGAGACGCGCTGACGCAGGTGGAGGCCGGACCAGTACGGTTCGTTCCTCTGCTGGGCAAAGGGAGCT
>PMEM01000065.1 GCA_003155795.1 Gemmatimonadota bacterium | reverse complement strand
CGGATGCGGCTCGCCGCGCTTCCGGTGATTGCTCGACAGAAGAAATCACATCACGTCGCCCGCTGCTGGTCGGGGCGAGTGTCAACGCGGACGCCGAGTTCGACGATGCCGCCTGAAGATCCTGCGCAAGATCCGCGGACGGTCCAGCCGGTTTGCTGCAAGCCACCATTCCGCCAGCAACTGCCAGCGATAGTCCAGCAATTCCGGATAGCCATGGCGTGCGCTGCTTCATCACAACTTCCTCCGCGGGGGATCTTCAAGCATAAAGCTACTCTATATGTACACAGCCGTTCCTGTGTTGAGCCGTCACAGGGTATCCGAACGAGCGTTCGAAAGGATTTACGCGTAAGACTAGCGCAGATCGCGTCGCCGTGCCCGTTTCGTGCAAGGACATGTGCTGTTTAGTACCGAGAGGATTTGACGCGTGGACTCGTTCCTGGGTGTAGCACTTACCGACGTCGCGACCGGCTTGCCGAACATCCCCTATTTCCGAATTATTCAGAATTGGGAGGAGCGACGCGCCCGTCGCCGCAAGACGCTTGTGCGGGTCATCCGCGTCGCGGTCAGTGGCGGTGCCGAAGCCGCGCGCCGAGCACTGCTCTGGCGGCTGTGCCAGGAGCTGCGCACCTCCGATCTGATCGCGTCGGAGGGGAGAGATACCTTCCATATCCTTCTTACCACTCCCGATGCGGAAAATGCGGTGGTAATTGCTGAACGTGTAGCGCATCTCGGCGCAAAGCTCGAGGACGGCTCCTCGCCCGTCGGGCATCCGCTGATGATCAGGACGGAGATCGAGCCACCCGCGGAGCAGGTGGCCGACAAGGGGCCCTGCGATCCGTGTGAAGAGCACGAACTGATGAGGCCGCACCGTGGTGACGGACGCTGACGGTCGGGGGCCATGACAATTGCGACCCCGTTATCCCACCTCATGTGACGCCGAATTTCGTTCCGCTCGGCGGCGTGATTTCATTCGTGTGCCGCACGTTTCCATCTCGCACCAGCGACGCAGTCCGTTGCGACTCCGATCGACGTAGTACCATCCGCAACCTTCGCCGCCGCAACGCCTTATGCGAGATACGTCGTCCGATGTGACCAGCGTCGTGGCGGCACGCGCGACGGCCCAGAGTGGGGACTCAAGCGCGGCGTCAGCGCGGGGCCAGCCGAGTGTAAGGCGGTCGTCGTCAGTCCGGATGATCGCCGACTCAGCGAGCGAGATGCTCAGCCAGTGATCGTTGAGCTCGGTGATTTCAGCGTCCGCCGGTCGATTCTGTGAAATCCGAAAGAGAAGCCGCTCCAGAAGGCCGCGCAGTTCCACAGCATCGGAGAGAACCCGCACCGCCCGCGCGGGATACTCCTCACTCAGCACATGCAATGCGCCCGCGGTACTTCGACTGACGACTGGGGCGCCTTCCGCCCATTCGAGCACACGCCCGTAGCTGCTGAACCTGTCGATGCCGCCTTCGACCCAGTTGGCAGTATTGACGAAATCCACACTCCGGTCACCGCCTACATACCGGTACGGAGTGATAGGGTCCATCTGACGGAGAGAAATTGCGACTCCCATGCGTGGGAATCTAGTGAAATCGGCGCTGCACCGGTATATGCCACTTTACCAGCTCAAAATTCGCTCATTCCTTGCTCCTGTTAAATAGCCTTTACAGGAGCAGCTTGGTCAACCGCTCTTCGGCCCGCGCGGTGAGCATTAGACAACCTCGGACTGGAACGTCCCCGAGCGAGACTGGTACTGACGCATGCGCATCGTCCCGACCGTGAGAGCCGGCCAACATGCTCGGCGGACCGACGGGCGGCGAATCGAGGACGTTCGGCGAAGCGCGCCCGCTTGGCCTACGGGATAGTTGCCATATTTAAGAGTGCGTCGAATCTCCAATCCTGTAGTGATAGTGATAGTGAAGATGATATCCAGATACCCCAGTTCCCGTTTTGCCAGCCGAGTCGGCCAGATCGTCGTAGCATCCGTCCTGATGGCCGTTGCCCGTCCCGTGATGGCTCAGGCAGACGAAGGCATCGCCGTGGGTGCGGCTGCGCCCTCTGTCGTTGTGACCAACGATACCGGCAAGTCGGTCACCGTCACGCCGACCCTCGGTCGCCCGATGCTGATCGAGTTCTGGGCCACCTGGTGCGAGTTCTGTGAACGGCTCGAGCCGACGATGAAAGCGGTGTATGGCAAGTACGGCAGCAAGGTGCAGTTCGCGGCGATCGCGGTCAACGTGAACCAGACACCGCGCCGGGTTGCGAAGCACGTGAAGGATCGCTCGCTCAAGTATCCGGTGTACTACGATGAATCCGGCAATGCGGTTTCGGCGTACGACGTTGCCGCTACGTCGTTCGTCGTGATCATTGGCAAGGATGGCAAGGTCGCGTACACGGGCGTGGGCGACAAACAGGATCTCGACGCGGCGATCAAGAAAGTCTTGTAGTGGTGGCTAACCGATAACACTTCATAAGCGAGTTGATGACGATGTTCAGAATCATGAAGTTCCCAGTAGCGGCCATGTTGCTCGCTGCACCGATCTGTCTTGCCCAGGCACAGACTACATCAATGGGAGGGATGAAGATGGCGCCCGCGACGGCGGAGATGTCCACTGTACCTGATGTCGGTGCCATGGCCCCCGATTTCACTGCACAGGGTGCCAGCATGTCCGGTACTCATGAAGTGTCGCTGAAGGCGCTGCGTGGACAGGTTGTGGTGCTTGCCTTCTATCCGCTGGATCGCTCAAGTGGATGCACGCACGAGATGGAGAAATTCCGTGATGAGTTTTCGACGATCTTCGGAAGTGGCGCAACGGTGCTTCCAATTTCGGAAGACAGCGTCGCCTCGCACGTAGGCTGGGCGCGCGATGCGAAGTTCCCATTCACGCTCGTGAGCGACACGAAGGGTGAGATCGCGGGTCAGTACGGCTCTATGATGACGGGCCGTCCGTACGCGAGTCGCACAGTCTTCGTCATCGGCAAGGACGGCAAGGTGACGTATCGCAACATGAAGTTCGGCGCACTGGACCAGCATGCATACGACGACCTCTCTGCGGCTGTCGCGAAGGCCAAGGCAGAATAGCGATAGTTTTGCGGACGATTTCCTAGTACATGGATCTGTCCCAGATCGGGATGCAGCTGTCGCAGAGCCCTGCGACAGCCATCCCGTTGTTGTTCTTCACCGGCGTCCTCACCAGCCTGACGCCGTGCATCTACCCAATGATCCCAATCACCGCCGCGATAGTCGGCGGTCAGTCTGTCGGTCGCAGCACTCGACGCGGTGTCGTGCTGACGCTGACGTATGTATTTGGATTGTCGTTGGTTTACGCACTGCTCGGATTGGTCGCCGGGCTGACGCGGACACTGTTCGGTACGATCAGCGCGAATCCGTGGTCATTGATCATCACCGGCAATCTGCTGCTGCTGTTCGGGCTATGGATGCTCGACGCGATCCCAATTCGGATTCCAGCGGCGTTGCTCGGTGGCGGCCGTACGGATTCCGTGACATCAATCGGCAGCGCCTTCGTTCTGGGCTGCGCATCCGGACTGGTCGCCGCGCCGTGCTCGGCGCCCGTGCTGGCAGCGGTTCTCACCTGGGTGGCTGTGACAAAAAGCGCGGTGCTCGGATTTGTCTATCTGTTCGTGTTCTCGATCGGAATGTGTGCGGTGCTGATTATTGTCGGGATATTCGGTGCGACAGCTGCGAGATTGCCACGATCGGGGATGTGGATGGTGTGGGTAAAGCGAGTCCTGGCACTGGTGATGATCGGTGCGGCGGAGTACTACTTTGTGCATGCGGGATTGACGATGTAAGGTGGTGTAGTCATCACACCGAAGGCCGGCGTAGTCATCCCGCCGAAGGTCGGGATCCACGGACGACGATCCGGTCGCACACGGCAGCTTCGCAATCGTCATCGACCTCTGTTTAGAACGGCCACAGTCGCAATTACAACTCAGACGATCACCGCGATCCCCTCACCGATTCGCAGGCAGGTGCGCAATGCTGCCCTCGTCAATGGATCCCGACCTTCGGCGGGATGACAAACGGATCCCGACCTTCCGCGGGATGACTTCCTCCCCTCAAAAACCCGGCGCTGACAAATGCTTCGGTGGATTGAACGCCGCGTGCCCCTTCGTGTTATACGGCACGTCGCTCGGCGCACCACCGTCCGGCCAATCGCCTTCAATCCCACGCGAATTCGGGCGCGACTGTGACACTATGTATGCCGCAACATCATACGCCTGTTGATTGGTCAGTACGCCGGCGGAATCGAAGGGCATGTTATGCCGGATGAACGATGCAGCACGCTCGACGCGCGCCAGCGAGGCGCCGACAGAGTACGAACGCGGTCCCCAGACAGCGGTAGCGGGAGGTATTCCCGCACCATTCACGCCGTGGCAGCGCGTACAACTCGCAGCAAAGATCGCGACGCCGCGGGCCGTGTCGCCGGATAGCGGCGGCATCGTCGGAAGTCCTTGTCCTGGAACATGCGCACCAACTGCAATGCCGCGTGAAATGAGTGCAAGATATGTCACGATGTCATGCATCTCTCTACTGTCAGTCGGCACATTGCGACCTGCCAGGCTGCGGCGGAAGCAGTTATTGACGCGATCCTGGATTGTGAGCACCCGTCCATCACGCGCGCTGTAACTCGGATAACGTGCGTAAACGCCAGTAAGAGGGATGGCATTCGGACGACGGCCGTTGTCCAGGTGACAACTGAAACACCGCAGACCATTGCCAACGTAGTCCGGCAGGCTGTCGCGAGTCGCAGCAAGAATCGCGAACCCGCGCCTCGCTGCAATTCCTTCGGGTCCCTCTGGATATGTTACCGTGTCGACGGCGCCGTTCGTGTGCACGGCATTTGAATCGACGGTTGCGATGCGAACGGCGTGATTGGCTTGCGGCTTCGCAACCTTCTCTTCCTTGCAGCCTACGCTTGCTGCAAGTACCAGCGCCAAGATCGCAAACCGCCTCATCGACACTCCCCCTGATTTCGAAGCTCAGCGTGACTCGGTCAGTGCGAATGCCGACACGTAATCGCCGACGCCGAACTGGTGGCCACCACCGGCCGTAACCACAACATATTGCCGTTTGTTGCGCCCACTAACGTACGTCATTGGCGTCGATCGCGCACTGGTAGTATTTATGCATGGCGAGTGGGAATCCATTTTCAACTCCACCCAATGACTACTAAACACCTGCCCCACCGGCGCCTTGGCGGCCAGCTCGACGTTTCCGCACTCGGGCTCGGATGCATGGGGATGTCCGATTTCTATGGACCGACACATGATGACGACTCAATCGCCACCATTCAGCGCGCGCTGGACCTTGGCGTCACACTGCTCGACACCGCGGACATGTACGGGCCGCACAAGAACGAAGAGCTCGTTGGACGCGCGATCAAGGGCCGCCGAGATAGCGTTGTCATAGCGACCAAGTTTGGCATCATGCGCGACCCTTCTGACCCTTCAAAGCGGGGCGTGAATGGTCGGCCGGAGTACGTGCGCGCCTCATGCGAGGGGTCTCTCAAACGACTCGGTATCGAATTCATAGATCTGTACTATCAACACCGCGTCGATCCCAATACTCCGATCGAGGAAACCGTGGGCGCGATGGCAGATCTGGTGCGCGATGGGAAGATCAGGCATATCGGGCTCTCGGAGGCAAACGGCGATACGTTGCGCAGAGCATGTTCAGTACATCAGGTAACGGCACTTCAGACTGAATATTCGCTCTGGTCGCGCGACCCTGAAGATGGCGTGCTTCAGACCTGCCGAGAGTTGGGGATCGGGTTCGTTGCTTACAGTCCGTTGGGACGCGGATTTCTCACGGGGGCGATCAAGAGCGTCGACGATCTGGCGCCAGACGACTTTCGGCGCACCAATCCCAGGTTTGTCGGCGCCAACTTCCAGCGGAACATGGACCTCGTGACTCGCGTGAAGGAAATCGCGTTGGAAAAGGGATGCACCGCCTCGCAGCTCGCGCTAGCGTGGGTGCTCGCGCAAGGCGACGACATCGTTCCAATACCCGGCACCACGAAGATCAAGCATCTCGAGACCAACATCGCCGCGCTCGACGTGCAGCTCTCGGCTGACGATCTCCGTCGGATCGACGAAGTAGCGCCCAAGGGCTCCGCGGCTGGTGGTCGGTACACGGATGCCGGTTTGAAGACCGTTCAACAGTAGCGACAAAGGGCCTCCGCGTTCCCTCCCGGGGCTGAATGTGATAATGTTTGTGGCCGTGGCCGACTCTGTTCAAGTCGGCACGAGGCGTTTTTGCGTATCATAGGTCGTTGGTGACGAGCGGCTACATCCGTACCTCAACGCGAATGAGCACAAATTTGACGATCGTGAATCGAGCATCAGTTCTCGCCATCCTCGCGACTATCTGTGCGCCGCCTCTTATCGCCTCTGCCCAGACCGTTGCGCCGACGAGCGCGCCGACGACGCTTGCGCTGATGCCGGTGCCGTCGAGTCTTGCGTTGCGCACTGGTTCTCTCACGATTGACTCCACGTTTCGTGTTGCAGTGGTTCGTCACACGGATGCACGGATGCAGCGTGCCATTGCGCGAATGATTCCGAGACTAGAGGTTCGAACAGGGATACCGCTGTCACACGTTGTCAGTAAGGATTCTGCCGGCGCCACGTTGATCATCGATTGCAATTCGGCTGGCGAGGCCGTACAGGGTTACGATGAAGATGAATCTTATTCGATTGAAAGTGGCGCGTCGTCAATCACGTTGCATGCAGCGACCACTGTTGGCGTGATTCGCGGATTGGAAACAGTCCTGCAGCTCGTCGATGCAGATTCAGCGCGCTATTTCATTCCTGCAGTCAGTGTCAATGACACACCGCGCTTCCGCTGGCGCGGGTTGCTGGTGGATGTGAGTCGGCACTTCGAACCGGTGTCTGCAATCGAGCGCACGCTGGATGGAATGTCCGCGGTCAAGCTGAACGTGTTGCACTGGCACCTGTCGGACGATCAGGGCATTCGGGTGGAGAGCAAGCGCTATCCAAAACTGCAGAAGCTCGCATCTGACAGCATGTACTACACACGGTCACAGATTCGCGAGGTCGTGACTTACGCGCGTGATCGTGGCATTCGAGTGGTTCCTGAGTTCGACATGCCGGGACATTCCAATGCATGGTTTGCGGCATATCCGCAATACGCGAGCGCAGCGGGGCCGTACAGTGTCGGAGATGGTTACATCGGTTTCAAGGGCACCTTCGATCCGACACGCGAGTCTGTGTATCGGTTCATCGATGGATTCATCGGGGAGATGTCAAAGTTGTTTCCCGACGCCTACTGGCACATCGGCGGCGACGAAGTTGATGCAACAGAATGGAACGCGAATCCGCGTATCCAGAAATACATGCGCGCCCATAAACTCGCCGATAATGCGGCGCTGCAGGCGTATTTCAATCAGCGCATGTCGCGCATTCTCACCAAGCATCACAAGCACATGATAGGTTGGGACGAAATACTGCATCCCGGACTGCCAACGACCACCGTGATTCAGTCGTGGCGTGGTACGCAATATCTCGCGCAGGCTGCGCAGAAGGGATTCAGCGGAATTCTGTCGGCGCCATACTATCTGGATGCGATGCGGTCGTCGGAATATCTCTACGGCGCCGATCCGCTGCTCGGTGACAGCGCCCTCACCGCCGCAGAGACCGCGCGAGTTCTGGGTGGCGAAGCGACGATGTGGGCGGAGCTCGTGCAGCATGGCACGATCGACTCGCGCATCTGGCCGCGTCTGGCGGCAGTGGCGGAGCGCTTCTGGTCGCCAAGGAATGTGACGGACGTCGGCGATATGTATCGCAGGCTTGGTGTTGAGAGCGTACGACTCGAACAACTGGGGCTGGGACAGGAAACACACACATCCAGATTCCTGCGCAGGATGGTGAATGGTCCCGATATCGGACCTCTCGCCGAACTGTTGCAATTCGTGGAGTCTGCGAACCTGGGTCAGCGCATGGGGCGGGAACGTGTGCGGCAGGCTACGCCGCTGGTGCGAATGGCAGACGCCGCGCGCCCGGATCCACCGGGCCGGTGGCGCATCATGCAACTCGTGCAGGCTGTCGGTTCGTCATCAACGATGAACGTTGCCGCACACGACACGTTGCAGCGCTGGTTCGCCGAGTGGCGCGATCTTGCACCGCGGGTGCATGCAATTGCGAATCGCTCGCCGCTCGCACAGAGTGCAATTCCGGCAGCTGACGCACTTGCGAGGGTGAGCGCGATCGGACTCGAGGCGCTTGAAGCACGCAGGAGCGGAATCCCGCTCGCGAAGAGCTGGACGGATTCAGCGATGGTCACCCTGAAGGCAGCGGATCAACCGCAGGGCGTGCTGCATCTGGTCGTGGTGCCGGCTGTGAGGCAGTTGCTGGTTCAGTGAAGGGGATGGGAGCAGCTGTTGCTCCTTAATATTTGTGGGATGCTTGATCCCATGACCCCGCCCCAGCCGCATCATCTGGAGGCGGAAAGAGTGTATGTGGAGATTGCGCGGAATCTGACGTCGGCGCAACAGCTCGCGACGCTGCACAATCTTCAGCAAAGTGCATGGACGCTCAAAACGGCGTTGCTGAGATCGGAGCATCCGGAACTCTCCGAAGAGGAGATTCAACGACTGGTCAGGGACAGCTTCCTGTATGCTACCCCCTGAGCTGATTTCGTTGTTTGTCTCGGACATTCAGGCGATTTTGCAGATGCGTGGCGATTCTCTTGACCAACAATTTTTGATCGGCGAGATCGACTCGCTCGGGCAGATGCTCGCAGGCGAACGATGCGAACAGTTAGCTCTGGCGGAATCCGATTTCTTTTGTTGGATGCTCGCTCGGTGATCCCATCAACTCTCGAATGGCATCGAACACAACCCTGAATTGGCGGTCATATCTCTGTTCGAGGTCATCCAGTTTCCTTGCCAGATCAGCGTGGGTTGCAAGCAGTTCCCTGAGGCGCGAAAACGCTCGCATGATGGCGATGTTCACATGGACCGCTCGTTCGCTGCGGAGGACGCTGGAAAGCATTGCCACTCCGTGCTCGGTAAAAACGTACGGGGCATACCTGCTGCCACCCCTCCCGGCGTTTGAGGTCGCAAATTGCGACCTCAAAGACACGACCTCGTCAGGTGAGAGTTCGAAGGCGAAATCATCTGGAAACCGCGAAATATTCCGCCTCACTGATTCGTTTAGCCGCTTGGTTGGCACTTGATAGAGGTCCGCGAGGTCACTATCGAGCATGACTTTGAGTCCACGAATAAGCAAAATCCTCCGCTCGATCGACTGAAGAGAGGTGTCCGGAAATGGGACGCACAATCCCAAATCCGAACAATCACGCCCCTCACGATATTCTTCAAAATCGCGCTAACTCCTTGTGGGACGGCATGATAGCTCATGCCACTATCCTGGCACGCTTGTTCCTTTAGGGCGGGTATGACTTCCCGGGAAAGGAACGCACATGCTTGAGTCGCTCAAGCGCGAAATTGCGCGCGCTGGGCGGTCTCTCGCGCGTAGCCCTGGCTTCACGCTGATAGTCGTCCTGACGCTCGCGCTGGGCATCGGCGCCACGACGGCGATTTTCACAATGCTGGATCGCGTCGTGTTGCACGCGCTTCCATTCGCCGATTCCGACAGGTTGGTCTGGCTCGATTCGCCGACACCGGGCGTGAAGCAGGACTCGCGTTGGAAGCTTTCAGTGGCTGGCTTTTTCTATTTCAAGCAAAACGCGCACACGTTGGAGAATGTCGCGGTGGTAATGCCGCTGCGCGCGACCATCACGGGGAAGCGGGCGGCTGAGCGAGTGCCGGCGGTGGCAGTGAGCGCGAGCATATTCGATGTGCTTCGCTTGCGACCGATGCTCGGTCGTGCATTCGTCGCCGCGGACAATCTGCCCGACGCGGCACCGGTGGCACTCATCAGCTACAACTATTGGAAGACACGGCTCAATAGCGATCCAAAAGTTGTCGGCTCCGTCATCATGGTGGCAGCGCGGCCAATCCAGATAGTCGGCGTGATGGGCGAGGACGCAACAATTCCCGATGTGGTGTCACCCAAGGTTGATTTGTGGGTTCCAGCACCACTTGATCCGTCTGCGCAACCGGAGAACTCCCACTACCTACCCGTAGTCGGACGGCTGGCGCCACACGCAACGGTTGCATCGGCACAGGCCGAGGTCGCGCAGATGACAAAGCGCTTTCCAGCTCTGTTCCCGACAGCGTACGACGACAACTTCATGAAGAGCAGCGGTTTCACGACGGCGGTGGTTTCGCTCAGGAGCCATATCATTGGTGACCTCGGGACGCGAATGTGGATCCTGTTTGGTGCGGTTGCGCTCGTGCTTCTCATAGCATGCGGGAATGTCGCGAATCTCTTCCTTGTGCGTGCCGAGGGTCGAAAGCGCGAGATCGCGATCCGTTCTGCACTTGGCGCGACTCGGGGCGATCTGGCGTGGCACTACTTCACCGAAACGATCCTGCTCGCGATGGCTGGTGGCACCGCGGCACTCGCACTCGCTGCAATCGGCTTGCGTGTGATAGTCGCGTTAGCTCCCGCCAACCTGCCGCGAATGAGCGAGGTGCACCTCGGGTGGATAGCGATCCTGTTCACGCTCATCGTATCGATCATCGCCGGCATACTGTTCGGAACTCTCGCGCTGATGGGTGCGGAGCCGGCGGGAGATGGGATGATGCTGCGTGAGGGGGGGCGTGGAATGACGCCATCGCGTCGACAGTACTTCGTTCGCGGGTCGCTCGTCGCCGCGCAGACTGCGCTCGCTCTCGTCTTGCTTGCCGCGGCGGGGCTCATGCTGCAGAGCTTTCGCAACCTCCGGAACGTCTCGCCGGGATTCAATCCGGCAAATGTGTTGACAGCGGAAGTGAATCTGCCGCGCGTCAAATACCTGGGCTACGAAAAAGTGGCAGCGTTCTATCATGAGCTGCTTACACGCGCAGCCGCGATCCCCGGTGTGACATTGACGGGGGCAGGTGAAACCGTGCCACTGGATGTGTCAGACGACGGCAGTAGTGAGTTTGGCGGATGCGCAACTTTGAACATCGAGGATCCGGGCACGAGCATCGGTAAGCCGGTGGGATGCATCGACAGGTATCTGGTGGCGCCTGGTTATTTTGCTGCACTCGGAGTCAAGCTGCACGGAGCCGAGCCGAGTTGGTCTGACGTCGACCAGCACACGGGCGGCGTCGTGGTAACCAGGACGCTCGCGGACCGACTCTGGCCAGGCCAGGACCCGATAGGAAAAGGAATACGCGGTGGTGAAAACAGGCCACCGTTCTACCGTGTTACCGGAGTGACGGGCGAGATTCGCGGTACATCGCTGACGGAGCCTCCGGCAGAGGCTGTCTTTTTTCCGATAATACCGATTCCCGGCGCAGGTCTCTGGCACCCAGGCTCAACAATGACCGTATTGTTGCGGACTAACGGCGTTCCACCGATGTCGCTTGCGGTGCAACTCCGCCGCATCATGAACGAAATGGACCCGGATGTTCCGCTCGGCAACGTTCGCACGATGGACGACATCGTTGCGCGCTCGATGATCCGACTCTCGTTCACCATGACATTACTCGGCATCGCAGCCGCGATGGCGCTGATTCTGAGCGCGATCGGGATCTACGGCGTCATCTCATACATTGTCGGTCAGCGACGCGGAGAGATCGGAATTCGAATGGCGCTCGGCGCGCACGCATCGCGCGTGGGAACGCTGGTCGTGCGTCAGTCCATTCAGTTCGCGATTGTTGGTATCATTGTCGGGATCGGCGCGACGTTGGTGTTGACGCGCGTGTTGAGTTCAGTATTGTACGGCGTGAGTGCGACCGATCCAACGACACTGATCGTGGTGTCAGTGGTCATGCTGGTCATCGCACTGCTGGCTAGTTATGTACCGGCGCAGCGTGCGATGAGTGTCAATCCAGTCGAAGCGTTGCGTGCGGATTAGTGGATGTCGACGATCAACCTGTGGAGTAACGATGATCTCTGACTCGCTGAGGCGTGAGATCGGGCGTGCTATCCGCTCGCTCGCGCGCAGCCCTGGCTTCACGCTCATAGTCGTCCTGACGCTCGCGCTCGGCATCGGCGCCACGACGGCGATTTTCACGATGCTGGATCGCGTTGTGTTGCACGCGCTTCCATTCGCGGATTCCGACAGGCTGGTCTGGCTCGATTCGCCGACACCGGGCGTGAAGCCTGATTCGCGATGGGGTCTTTCCGTCGCTGGCTTCTTCGATTTCAAGCAGAATGCGCGCACGCTGGAGAATGCGGCGGTCATGATGCCGTCACGGATCACGATCACCGGCAAGCGCGCTGCGGAGCGCGTACCAGCTGTCACGGTGAGTGCGAGCATCTTCGACGTACTTCGATTGCATCCGATGCTGGGGCGCGCCATCCAGCAGTCTGACAATCTTCCGCACGCGGCACCGGTGGCGCTCATCAGCTACGACTACTGGAAGACGCGGCTTAACGGTGACCCGCACGTCATCGGTACGACGATAACTGCAGACGGCACGTCGGTTCAGATCATCGGAATCATGGGGGAGGACGCGACGATCCCGGATGTCGCGTCACCACGCGTCGATATCTGGGTACCGGCAACACTCAACCCCGCTGCGCGTCCCGAGAACTATCACTATCTGCCGGTCGTAGCGCGTCTGGCGCCGGGCGCGACCGTCGCATCTTCGCAAGTCGAGCTGTCGCGACTCACAAAACGATTTCCTGAACTGTTCCCGACTGCGTACACCGACGGGTTCATGAAAGGCTCGGGCTTCAACACAGCAGTAGTCGCGCTCAGGACGCGCATCATCGGTGATCTTGCGACAAGACTCTGGATTCTACTCGGCGCAGTCGCGCTAGTTCTCATCATTGCATGTGGTAACGTCGCAAACCTCTTCCTTGTACGCGCCGAGTCGCGTCAGCGTGAGGTCGCGATCCGCACCGCGCTCGGCGCGAAGCGGAGCGATCTTGCCTGGCAGTATTTTACCGAGACAACGCTCCTCGCATTGATTGGTGGTGGCGCTGCCTTGGTGCTCGCGGCGGTCGGTCTTCATGTCATGACCGCGCTCGCGCCTCCGGATCTTCCACGCATGAACGAGGTTCACCTCGGCTGGCTGGGTGTCGTATTTACGCTTGGTGTTTCGATTGTCGCCGGCTTGGTGTTCGGTGCGCTAGTACTGATGGGAACCGGACCGACTGGGGATGCGTTGATGCTGCGCGAGGGTGGACGTGGAATGACGTCGTCGAAACGGCAACATTTCGCTCGCGGCATTCTCGTTGCCGCGCAGACCGCGCTTGCGCTGGTGCTACTTGCAGCCGCTGGCCTCATGCTGCAGAGCTTCCGGAATCTGAGAGATGTGTCGCCGGGATTCAATCCGGCGAATGTCCTGACGGCTGAAGTAAATCTGCCGGCTGCGCGATACGGCAGCTATGAGAAAGTCGAAGCGTTCTATCACGAGTTGCTGACAAGAGTCGCGGCAATTCCAGGTGTAAAGGTTTCCGGAGCTGGCGAAGTCGTTCCACTCGGACCATCCAACGACGGCACAGCCATCGGCGGATTCGCGGGCTGTTCAGGGCTCGCCATCGAAAATCCCGGCTCCGACGTCGGCAAGTCGGGCGGATGTGAAGGTACTTACCAGGTTGCGCCAGGTTATTTCGCGGCACTCGGCATCAAGGTTCGTGGATCAGAGAGCAACTGGTCGAACGTGGAAGGATTGACTGGCGGTGTAGTTGTGACCAAGGCGCTCGCGGAGCACTTGTGGCCGGGCGAGGATGCAATAGGGAAGGGGATCAAGGGTAACGGCAGCAAGCCGCCGTTCTTCCGTGTGATTGGCGTAGCCGACGACATTCGTGGCTCGTCGCTCATGGCGGCTCCCGCGGAAGCCGCGTTCTTCCCGATGTTGCCGATCCCGGGCACCTACCTCTGGAGTCCACCGGTGACGATGACAGTGATACTCCGCTCAAACGGTGTGGCGCCCGGATCCCTCGCGGGTTCGCTACGCCGCATTGTGAACGAGATAAACCCTGACATTCCGCTCGGCAACGTTCGGACGATGGACGACATCGTTGCGGCGTCAATGATCCGACTCTCGTTCACGATGACGCTACTCGGTATCGCCGCAGCGATGGCGCTGATTCTGAGCGCAATCGGGATCTACGGTGTCATCTCGTACATCGTCGGCCAGCGACGTGGAGAGATCGGAATTCGCATGGCGCTCGGCGCGCACGCATCGCGCGTGGGAACGCTGGTCGTGCGTCAGTCCATTCAGTTCGCGATTGTCGGTATCATCGTCGGGATCGGTGCGACGTTGCTTATGACGCGCGTGTTGAGTTCAGTGCTATACGGCGTGAGTGCGACCGATCCGACGACGTTGATAGTGGTGTCGGTGATCATGCTCCTCATCGCGCTGCTGGCGAGCTACGTGCCGGCACAGCGAGCGATGAGCGTTGATCCCGCCGAGGCACTTCGTGCCGACTGACACATTGTCGTCATCCACCCGAAAGCCGGGAATCTATGGTGTCATTCCCGCGGAAGCGGGAATCTATTTATTCCCGTCTCGTCATTCCCGCGAAAGCGGGAATCCATGTATTTCATTGTTAACCTGAAAGAGTAAAGAAGCCAAGTGGATATACCTCGTGAGCGCGCGCCGGACAGGAAGCGCTACATATACGGCGGAATCGGTTTGATTGCATTGATCGCTGCAATTGTCGCCATTGCCAATCTCAAGCCTGCGGCACCGAGTGTGGATCGGTCGTCAGTTGTGATTGATTCAGTGCGTCGTGGCGATATGGTCATCGACGTTCGTGGACCTGGTTCGCTCGTGCCCGAGCAGATCCGCTGGATATCGGCCGTGACTGCAGGACGGGTCGACAAGATTGACGTGCGACCCGGTGCGACCGTGACGGATACGACCACGTTGCTCGAGCTGAGCAATCCTGACGTTCAGCTGGAATCACTGAGCGCACAGCAGCAACTGAGCGCTGCTGAGGCGTCGCTCGTCACCCTACGCATCAGTCTGGAAAACCAACGGCTCGCGCAGGAAGGAGTCGTTGCGACGACCACGTCTGACTTCAACGACGCAATTCGGAACGCGACGGCGTTCGACGAGCTCGAGAAGAAAGGCTTTCTCGCCAAGGGGCTACTTGCACCGATGGACGTGAGCAAGGCCAAGGACAAGGCAACTGAGCTCAAAGCACGGATGGCGATCGAACAGCAGCGCCTCGATGTGATGAGCAAATCGATTGACGAGCAGATCGCGCTTCAGAAAGCGCAGGTGGACAAACTGCGCGACATCGCACAGTTCCAGACCAATCGCATCGCTTCGATGCAGGTGAGAGCCGGCAGTGCGGGTCAACTTCAGGAGCTGTCGCTCGAGCCAGGGCAGTACGTGCAAGCCGGTACGATCCTCGCAAAGGTCGCGCAACCCGGGCGACTGAAGGCAGTGTTGCAGATACCCGCGACGCAGGCGAAGGACATTCAGATCGGACAGGTCGCGTCAATCGACACGCGGAACGGGCTTATTCCGGGACACGTCATTCGCATCGATCCCGGCGCGCACGATGGAACGGTGGCTGTTGATGTCGCGCTTGACGGAGCGTTGCCGAAGGGAGCGCGTCCGGATCTGAGTGTCGATGGTACGATCGAGTTGGATCGATTGAAGAACGTGCTTTATGTTGGGCGCCCCGCGTACGGAGATCCGGGGAGCACAGTCGGATTGTTCCGGCTCTCGAAGGACGGTAATGAAGCGCAACGCGTCAACGTGAAGCTCGGGCGCGCGTCCGTCAACATGGTCGAGATCGTAAACGGGTTGAATGCTGGCGACAAGATCATCACATCAGACATGTCGGGTTCCGATAGTCAAAGCCGAGTGAGGTTGAAATGAAGACTGCGCAAGAATCTCACGGGGCCGATGGGTTGGTGACTTCCTTCCTCCGCGATCTACGTTATGCGGGTCGTCGCCTCCGCAATAATCTGGGATTCACCACGCTTGGCGTGTTGACTCTCGCTCTTGGAATCGGCGCGACGACGGCGGTCTTCAGTGTCGTCAATGGTATTCTGCTGAAATCCTTGCCGTACCCGGACTCGAATCAGATAGTGGCGCTTTCGGAACGGACCAAGTCCGGTGGCGAGATGAACGTTGCAGATCCGAATTTTCTGGACTTGCACGGTCAGTCTCACAGCTTCAGCAGCCTCGCGTTCTATTCCAATTACCCCAGTACAATCCTCGGAGGTAGCGAGCCGATTCTGGCCGGCATCGCGAATGTGTCGACGGATTTCATGTCGGTGTTCCGGGTTCGTCCGTTGATGGGGCGCGTATTCACACACGATGAAACGGCGCCCGGTGGACCGGCCTCAGCGGTGGTGAGCTTCAACTATTGGCGCGATCACCTTGGCAGTGCGACTGACATCAATAGTCACATTCTAAGCGTTGATGGACGGAGTTACCAGGTTGTAGGGGTCATGCCGACGGGATTCCATTTTCCCGACGCGACGGATGTCTGGCTGCCGTCATCGATCAGTACTGCGGCTACACGGACCGCACATAATCTTCAGGTGGTTGGTCGTCTCAAGACTGGAGTAAGTCTCGAAAGTGCGCGGACCGACCTGGATCTTATCTACAGGCGGCTCAAACATGACTACGGCACGGGAATGGATGCGTATGGATTCAACATCAATACGCTTCATGACGAGATCGTAGGGCCAGTGCGCACACCGCTGCTTCTCCTGCTCGCGGCGGCGGTGCTTGTGCTGTTAGTGGCATGCACCAACGTTGCGAGCACCTTACTCGCTGCTGGCGCAGCGCGGCGCGGTGAAATTGCGGTGCGGGCGGCACTTGGCGCCAGGCGCGGTCGAGTGTTGCGGCAGCTTACTACTGAAGGGTTGCTGCTGGCGATGCTTGGTTCCGCCGCAGGTCTGGCGCTCGCGGCTGCAGTGCTGAAATTCATGCAGCTGCTAGCGCCGGCAGGTGCGCTACCGCAGTCTGGAACGATCTCGCTTGATGGCCGGGTAGTCACATTTGCACTTGCGATGGGCCTGCTTGCCGCAGTGCTCTCGAGTCTGTTTCCAGCGATGCGTCTCTCAACGGAAAGCATCACTCATGATCTGGTGACGCGCGGAGATGTTGGAGGACGCGGGCGAGTATGGGGCATACTTGTGGCGTCGGAAGTTGCGATGGCGTTGCTGTTGCTGGTAGGGTGTGGATTGCTCGTACGAAGTTTCGCGAAGGTAGCGAGCATCGATCCCGGCTTTCGAAGCGACGGGGTTCTCACAGCGGATATTGCGTTACCGCAGGCGAAATATCCTGATGATGCGTCCATCGCCACATTCTATCAACAGATTCTTCCAGAACTTGCGCGGCTTCCCGGGGTGAAGCAGGCGGGGATGACACACCACCTACCACTGAGCGGTTCCGGTGAAAATGGTGCCTTCGACATAGAAGGAACTGGAAGGGCCAGCAGCTATACGTATTACAGCATAGCGAACACGGGTTTCTTCCGATCGCTGGGAGTACCCTTGAAGCGTGGCCGGTTCTTCGATGATCGCGATCGTCCTGGCACTCCGGACGTCGCGCTCGTGAACGAAACGTTCGCGAAGCAATTCTTCCCTGGCGTTGATGTCGTGGGACGGCGAGTCAGAAATCTCGCGAACGACGATTGGGTATACGGCCCAGATCGTTGGGTCACGATTGTTGGAGTCGTTGCCGACATGCATGAAGCGGCGCTTACAAGTGCTCCGAAGCCCACGATTTATGTAAATCCCTACCAGCGCCCTTTCAAAGCGCGGTATGCTTCGTTGACACTACAGAGTACGGTCCCACCGGAATCACTGGTACCGGCTGTACAGGCCATTCTTCGGAAAGCGGCAGTGCCAGCGACATTCGCGACGATGGATTCGCGCCTTTCGGGCGCGGTTGCCGGCCGAAGGTTCAGCACTTCGGTGCTGACCTTCTTCGCAGTGATCGCATTGCTGCTCGCCGCCATTGGGATATATGGGGTGGTCTCATATCAGGTTGTCCAGCGTACGCGTGAAATCGGGATTCGCATTGCGCTTGGAGCGCAACCCGCATCAGTGCGCCGTCTCATTGTGATCAATTCGATGCGTGTTGTGGCGCTGGGCCTTGTCGTAGGCATCCTGGCAACACCAGTGCTGACCCGCGCACTACAGTCGCTTCTATACGATATCAGCCCCACTGATCCAGGCACATTCGTAACGGTGCTTCTGGTGTTCGTGTTGGTGGCCCTTGCGGCGAGTCTGATTCCAGCCAATCGTGCGACACGAATCGCACCCATGCTTGCACTGAGAAGTGAATGAGGCAGTACAACAACCAATGACCGAGAAAATCAAATGACAGCTTCACCAACCACGCCATCCACTGCAGAATCCCGCAAGTCGCTCATCAAGCTCGACGGTGTAACGAAGGTCTATTACACGGACGAACTCGAGACGCATGCGCTGGCTGGAATTCAGCTTGATATTCTGGAAGGTGAATACGTCGCGATCGCCGGCCCATCCGGCGGTGGCAAGACCACTTTGCTCTCGATACTCGGTCTGCTCGATTCACCCACGAGCGGTGTGTACCTGCTAGGTGGGCAACCTGTGGAGTCTCTCAGCCGGTCACAACGAGCGGATGTACGCAACCAGCGCATCGGATTCATCTTCCAGGCGTTCAACCTGATCGGTGATCTCACAGTGTATGAGAACGTCGAACTACCACTTACGTACCGGGGCATGCCGACCGACGAGCGGCGCAAGCGAGTAAATGCGGCACTCGAGCGCGTAGGAATGTCACACCGCACGAATCATTACCCGGCGCAACTATCCGGCGGTCAACAGCAGCGCGTCGCAGTCGCGCGCGCTGTGTCGGGCGATCCCCTGATCCTTCTCGCAGATGAGCCTACCGGTAACCTGGACTCGGCGAACGGTGAAGCGATCATGGAGCTACTCGCAGAATTGCACGGAAACGGGGCGACCATCTGCATGGTCACGCACGATCCAAGATTCGCGAGACACGCCGAGAGAACGGTGCATCTGTTCGACGGTCGGATTGTCGAAGAGGAGCGCGGCGACCGGGCGACCACAGATCAGCAGGAGCTGAGGGAGAGCGGTTTCGGAATCGATCGATGATGACATTGCTCCAGGACGTCAGTCATGCGTTCCGGTCGTTGCGGAAAGACATCGGATTCACGATCGTCGCGGTTGTGACGCTAGCACTGGGACTTGGAGCGACCACGGTCATCTATTCGATCGTTGATCACGTAGTGCTTCGTCCCCTGTCGTATCCGGGGGTCGACCGGCTGGTAGTCGCGCGGCTCGTCGTCAAGGAAATGGTCAACGCGTATCCGACCCTGCCAGTGGGCGCGAAGCATTTCGACGCATGGCGACGTGACTGCACGCTATGTGCTGGAATGGCGGCCCTCACGCCTCGCGACGTCACTCTGAGTGGAGTCGGCGACGCAGAGCGAATCGGAGCTGTGCGCGCTTCTGCATCGCTCTTCTCGCTCCTCGGTGTGCGGCCGGAACTTGGCCGGTTCTTTTCAACTGCTGAGGATGCGCCCGGGACGAAAGTCGTTGTAATAAGCGACGCCTTGTGGAGAAGTCGCTTCGGCGCTGACCCGACGCTTCTGGGCCGGACTATAATGCTCGACGGTTCTCCGCATCTTGTAATCGGTGTTACGCCTGCGGCGTTCGCACTCCCAAGGGGAAACGAACTTGGCGATATTGTAAAACTTCCACCTCGCACGGATGCGTTCGTGCCTCTGGGTTTGACACCGCATGAGCTGGCCAGCCCAGGCGCATTCGATTATGCGGTGCTCGTGAAGCCGAAGCCTGATGTGACAATAGCTCAGTTGACCGCGCAACTCGATGCGGTGGAGCGGGGGATTGCTGCCAGTGGTCCCGAGAAATTCACGATCAGCGTCGCATTGAAGCCATTGCAGGAACAAGTTGTCGGATCTTCCGCGCGAGGCCTGCTGTTGCTGCTAGTCGCTGTCGGTGCGATGCTTCTACTGGTCTGCCTGAACATCTCCATACTCCTGCTCGCGCGTAACACTAACAGGCTTCGGGAGTCGGCGATCCGCACTGCACTTGGCGCAAGGCGCTCGCGCCTTGTACGCAGCGCGCTCACGGAAAGCGTAATTCTTTCGCTGACGGGCGGGATCCTCGGCGTAGCGCTCTCCTATTGGGGGCTGCGAGCATTGATCGCCATCGCGCCTTCTGATCTTCCACGGTTAAATGACGTTCATCTTGATGCCGGTATCCTGGCTTTTGCGTTTCTCGCGTCGACAATTGCGGGAATCACGTTTGGCGCGATCCCCGCGATTCGATATGGCGCTGCTGATCCTGCCGAATTGATGAAAGCCGGCGGTCGGACGAATACTGAAAGCCGAGGGGCTCATCGATCACGCTCGGTACTCGTCACAGTACAGGTCGCGGTGAGTACACTCCTGCTGATCACCACCGGGTTGTTTATTGCGAGCTTCGCCCGAGTGATGAATGTTCACAAGGGCTTCGATCCGGCAAACGTTCTTGCGATGGATGTCGTGCTTCCGCGTTCTGACAGCACTCAAGCTCAACGTTTACAGTTTTACCAGAGCGCAATGGACCGTCTGCGCTCGTTACCCGGCGTGAGGTCTACTGCAGTCACCGACGCGCTTCCGCTAACGGGGGAATTACAGGTGAACTCCGTCTCGGTACAGCACGACCAGTTGCCCGAGGCCGAACGCCCGCTTGCGAATCTGCGCTCCGTCAGTCCGGATTATTTCATGACTCTGGGCACGCCAATCCGCGACGGACGCGCGTTCAATCTATCGGACAAGGGGAGCTCTGTAGCCGTAGTCTCGGAGCGAGTAGCAAGCACATTATGGCCCGGCGAAAACCCTATTGGCAAGCGGCTGATTTCCGGCGACAATGCCGCGCTGGCAGCGGTGGTCGGGGTCGCGGCGGACGTGCCAACTACGAGTCTGGAGCACGCAGGGAGCCTCGTCATCTACTTTCCATATTGGAACCTGGCGCCATTCGCTGGTTCGATCCTGATCCGAACAACAACAAACCCCAGCACCGTCATCTCGGCATCCCGGGCGGCAATACGCGACGTTGATCCTACCGTACCGGTTGCGAAAGTTCGGACCATGGCACAAGTGGTATCCAGCACAGTTGCCGAACGTCGTTTCGAAGTGGTCCTGCTTGTAGTATTTGCGCTTACGGCGCTCGCGACAGGCTGCGTAGGACTGTATGGAACGACGGCCTATTCTGTAGGACTCCGCATGAATGAGATCGGCATTCGGATGGTACTCGGCGCCGGATCCAATAGCATCTACAGGCTGGTGTTGCGTAAGGCGCTCACGCCAGTTGCATTGGGGCTCTTCATTGGCTTGATGCTCTCTTTCGTATCTGGTCGATTGTTCAGCAGCATGTTGTTCGAGGTTGGGCCGAGCGACCCCAGAATATTGATTTCGGTAATGCTTCTCCTCGGTGGAGCAACAACTATTGCGTCATTCCTACCGAGCAGGCGCGCTGTCATGGCAGATCCAATAGCGTCGTTAAGGATGGACTAATGCTACACCGTACAAAAGCAGCTCTGATAGCTGTGCTGGTGTGTTGCGCGGTCGATCTTGCGGGTGCACAAACGCCGACTCAATCGGCTCCAGTACTCACCATGGCTCAGGCGGTAGCGCTTGCCACTCGCAACAATCCCGACTTCCTCGCGACACGTAACAACCGCCGCAACGCATCTCTTGATGAACGCGCGGCCTTCGGTGCACTGCTTCCGAAACTGAGTGCATCGCTGTCCGGCCAGTACCAGCAGGGTGGTCAGCAGTTCTTCAATGGTGTGTCGCTCAGTGCGAACAGTGACGTGTTGCAGTCTCAATACGACATTGGCGTTCAGTACAGCATCAACGCCGGCTCGTTCATAGCGCCGAGAGTGCAGCGGGCCAACAGTCGGGCGGTGGATGCTGATATTGCTGGCGCGGCATCGACCCTCTCGGCGCTCGTCAAGCAGGATTACCTGACCGCGCTTCAGAGCCTCGCGCAGGCCGAGTTGCAGGACTCACTCGTGGCGAACGCAGCAATTCAATTGCAGCTCGCGCAGGCTCGGCAGCAGGTGGGTACCGGAACGTTGCTGGATGTCCGGCGCGCCGAAGTGGCGTTGAGTCAGCAGAAGGTTACGCTACTACAGCAACGTAACCAGAATGACATCGACAAACTCCGGTTGTTTCAACAGATGGGTATGGACGAACCGCAAGACACGAGACTCGTCAGCGATCTCAAAGTTGGTGATCCGCTACCGGCGCTGGACACGATCCTTGCTCTGGCGCGTCGGCAGAATCCCGGTGTTGTGGCGTTACGGGCTCGCGAGAGTGTCGCCGATCTGACTGTAGCGCGGGAGAAGACTGAATACACGCCCACGCTTACGTTGAGTACCGGACTTGGCGGATATACCTATCAGTATCGCGATCCCAATTTTCTGGTCAACCAGGCACAGGTGAGCACCGCAAACGCGCGGTCGAGTTGCATTGCCACGCAGGAAGTGCGGCAGGCGGTCGGGTTGTCGAACACGCTCCCGCTGTGCAGCTCGATCCAATTCACGGACGCTGATGCCGCGCAGCTGAGATCGCAGAACTCGCAGTTTCCATTCTCATTTACGCGTGCGCCTGCCAGCGTTTCGGCGCAGCTCTCGCTCCCGATCTTCGACGGCTTTTCCAGGGAGCAGCGTGTTCAGGAGGCGCAGGTAGCGAAGGAAAACGCGCGCTATAAGGAGAAGTCGAGTGAACTGGCGCTGAATGCGGATATCAGGGCCGCGTATCTATCGCTCGAAACAGCGCAACAGACCGTCGCACTGCAGCAGGAAAACGCAGCCAAGGCGCGTACGGGGCTCGATTTCGTTCAGAACGAATACGGCGTGGGTCTCGCGACGTTTGTGGATTTAACTACTTCCAGGACGGCGTACGCGCAGGCGGAGACAGATCGAATCAACGCCGTGTACAATTACCATAAGGCTTTCGCGGCGCTGGAGAGCGCGGTTGGGCGGCCGCTGCGGTAAGGCGCCTCTGATTCCATGAGGCGGATTGGCGGATTACTCAACTTCGGGTAATCTTAGGTCAGGTAATTGGAAGGGGAAGCCGAACACACGATGCCAACGATCCTCATTGCGGACGATCAGCCTGACATAATCGAAGCCCTGCGTCTCCTGCTCAAGGGTGCCGGTTTTCAAATCGAGACGGCACGCTCTGTCGCCGGCATTCTTGCTGCGGTCGAGAGTCAGGCGCTCGATGCCGTAGTCATGGATCTCAATTATACGCGTGACACGACGTCTGGCAGAGAAGGACTCAATGCGGTGCAGCGGATCAGAGAGCTGGATGATGCGCTTCCGATCATCGTCATGACTGCGTGGGGAAGTGTCGACGGTGCTGTGGAAGCGATTCGGCAGGGAGCATCGGATTACATCGAAAAGCCGTGGGACAATACGCGGCTGCTCACGACTATCAAGACGCAGGTCGAGCTTGGGCGCGCCGTCCGTGCCGGTCGCCAGCTCGAGCGGGAGAATCGCGCATTCAAACGCTCGGGGATGCCGGATCTGATCGCATCGTCTGCGCGCATGCGACCGGTGCTCGACATGATGGAGAGGGTGGCGCCATCCGATGCGAACGTGCTTATCACTGGCGAGCATGGCACCGGCAAGGAAGTCGTTGCGCGGTGGTTGCACGCTGCATCGCCCCGCGCTCGCTCGGCGTTCGTCGCGGTGAACATGGGTGGCCTGTCGGACGGCGTCTTCGAGAGCGAACTCTTCGGCCATGTGAAGGGATCGTTTACAGACGCGAAGACCGATCGCGCCGGGCGCTTCGAACTCGCCGATCATGGAACGCTGTTTCTCGATGAAATCGCGAACGTTCCTCTCAATCTGCAGTCCAAGCTGCTGCGCGTGTTGCAGACACGTGAGGTGGAGCGCGTGGGATCATCGCGACCGAGGATGATCGATGCTCGTGTTGTTTCAGCGACGAACGTCGATCCACGCGAGGAAGTCACAGCGGGGCGGTTCCGCGAGGATCTGTTGTTCCGGCTCAACACGATCGAGCTGAAGTTGCCGCCGTTGCGCGAGCGCAGAGAAGACATTCCGGCGCTCGCTGCGCATTTTCTCAATCGCCAGTCCGCACGTTACGACAAGCAACTGACCGGTTTCGATCAGTCCGCGATGCAGGCGCTGATGGAGCACTCCTGGCCCGGTAACATTCGTGAGCTGGAGCATACAATCGAGCGCGCCGTTCTCCTCGCGACCGCGGACATGGTGCGCGCGACTGATCTTGCGCTGAGCGATCGTGGTGCATCGACTGTGCAGCGACTGGAAGAACTCACGTTGAACGAAGCGGAGCGCACGCTTATCCAGAAGGCGCTGGCCCGGTACGACGGCAATGTGAGTCATGCGGCGAAGGCGCTTGGATTGAGCCGCAGCGCGTTGTACAGGCGCATGTCGGCGCATGGCCTCTGAAGGGAAGCTGATCGGATCTGAGCGCGGCGCCGTGCACTTCGAGCGTCGCGTTCTTTGGCTGGCGATCGCGGTTGCGGTTCCTGGTGCGCTCGTGGCATTTGTGTTGTTGTGGAGTGGATCGCTTGCGTTGGTAGCGCGCGTGTCGCTCACCGCCGCCATCATTGTTGCGTGGGCGGTGCTCGCATTGGCGCTGCGGGCGTACGTCGTTCATCCGTTGCGAACACTTTCCAATCTCGCCGCGGCGTTGCGTGAGGGAGATTTTTCGGTTCGCGCGCGTGGTGCGAGCACCAGCGACGCGCTCGGGCTCGCATTGCTCGAGTTCAATCGGCTGGGCAGCATACTGGCCGATCAGCGGCTGACTGCACTCGACGCATCGGCGCTCGCACGTGCGGTCATGCGCGAGATCAACGTCGCCGTGTTTGTATTCGACGAGGACACCGTGCTCAGATTGATCAATCGCGCTGCCGAACGACTTATTGGCCAGCCGTCGGAGCGTGCGATCGGGAAGACCGCCTCCGCGCTCGACATCGAGGAGTGTCTTTCGGGCGATTCCGAACGGGCGTTCGAACGCGAGTTTCTGCCCGGTGTGAGCAAGTGGCAACTGCGGCGGACGACCTTTCGGCAGGGTGGGCGACCGCATCAGTTGGTGGTGCTCGCCGATCTGCGACGCGCGCTGCGTGAGGAGGAGCGAATGGCGTGGCAGCGGCTCCTGCGGGTGCTTGGCCACGAGATCAACAACTCGCTCGCGCCGATACAGTCACTGTCGGATACGCTGCGAGAGCATGTGAAGCGCGAGCCGCGACCGGATGACTGGCAGGAGGATCTGGATCGCGGACTTGAGGTCATTGGTGGTCGCTCGGCGTCGCTCGCGCGCTTCATGGCATCATACACGCTGCTCGCGCGCATGCCAGCCCCAACGTTCGCGCCCATTGAGGTGACCGACTGGATCGGGAGAATTGCGCGGATGGAAACGCGTCTCAAGGTGGCAGTCGAGCGAGGGCCCGCAATTATTATAGATGCCGATGCTGACCAGCTCGATCAGTTGCTGATCAACATCGTCAGGAACGCGGCCGACGCGTCACTCGAGACCGGCGGTGGCGTGACGATAAGCTGGACCAGCGACGGCTCGTATCTGGATGTCTCGGTTCGCGACGAGGGGTACGGTTTGCCGGAGACCACGAATCTTTTCGTGCCGTTCTTCACGACCAAGCCGGGCGGGTCAGGGATCGGGTTGGTCCTGAGTCGGCAAATCGCCGAGGCGCACGGCGGTGGTCTTACGCTGATCGACGGGCGCGGGTGCGAAGCCAGGGTGCATCTGCCGCTGCGGCCGATTCCGTAAGTCGCAGATGCCAGCCGATGCGGAAGTACGCGGCCTTGTTGCGCTGATGGAACTCCAGGCCTCTCGAATGCGCGCGGCGGAACGACGAGGCACGCGAGGAGTTTACTCGTGCGGCGTCACTTACTCGGAATAATCGTGAGCAGGCGCTACTGCTAGCGCGTGCGTCGGCTTGTCGGATTTAGCGCCCGCCGTGGTTCGCTGCGTAGTGAGCACAGCCGCGATACGGTCGGCAAGCTCTTCGATTGAAATTGGTTTCCGGATCTCATTGAGGTTAAGGCCGACAACTACGGTGCACCGATGCTGTAGCGCGCGGGCTGAACTGACCCCGACTGCACGAGCTATTGCCACGGGGCCGTTGTTTGTGTCGATAAGTGCGTCGTAGTTGCGAAGCATTGTAATTCCCGTGACGAACCCCCAGGCGGACGCTATGCCTGCGCTTCTCAGGTGGCGCCACAGGGTGGACCGGGTGACCCCGCATACCGTCGCCAGGGAATCAACCGAATCAATCCGATCGCCGTACTCGCTCATGCTTTGTACGCCCGCTCTTACTTCTGGCGGCAGGTTGGCGATCTGCGGCGCGAGTGCGCGGAGCAGCAACTGGCCGCGGTTGGTGCGTGAGTGGCGGCGCAGGATTCGAGCGAATGTTGTCGGATCATCATTGTACCCGTACGTCACGATCTCTCCCGATCCGACTTCGCGGATCATCCCCACGGCGGCCTGTGCGTATTCCGGGGTAAGCTGGATGTAGAGGACTGTACCCAGGTGCGCGCGCGACAGTGATTCAGAGATTTCGCGGTTGCGTTCTGCGAGCGTGGGATCAACGAGTGCGACATCGGACGATCCTCGCATAACTGCGTCGATAAAATCGATAGGTCCCGATCGCATCGCGACGTAGTCTGGCGGAGCCACGGCTGATCTCGCGCGGACACGGAAGGGTTTCCGCAGCATTGCGAGCGTCCTCATATACCGTCATGCACCTCGCGCATCAGGGCGAATTCACCATATGGCTTCTGTGCATCGCAGCGATCAAAGTCACAAGCCATCCGTTGAACCGAGTTGGCGTGCCATGTTTTCAAGCGACTCCGCGACGCGTCGAATGCGCGGCGACGGCCTCGCACCGGTGGTAGATCTGTAGAGCGTTTTCCCTCGGCGTTTTCTGGCAGGCGGCACGGATGCCGGAGCGAGCGGAATGGCGTCGACTGTCCTGGCTGCTTCGATCTCGTGCAGTTCAGTCTCCGCCTCGAACACCAGCTGGAAGAACTCGTACTGTTTCGCGAGCACAAGCGCGTGCTCCGCGGAAGTCTGAGCAGAGTCGAACCGTGAGAAGCGGCGATAGCCCTGAGCGGCAAAGAGCGCAAGTTGTGTTTGCTGACGGGGGGCCAGAACTTCTTCTGAAAATGCAACGTATGATGCTGTGAATTCCTGCTCAGTATCGTGGTGCGCCGCGAGAAAGAACCGATTCAATTGTGCATGTCGCCGCACTCCGGCTTCCGGTGCAGCTGCTTCGACGAGTCGAAGTGCCTTCGCCGCCACTGACGGAAGTCCATAATCCACCAGGTATGCTGCGAGATCAACAAGCGCCTGATACCTCACCTCATCGTCGCGCGCGACGGTCTGCAGGAGATCGAAGGTTATCTGGATCGCGCGTTCATATTCGCCCGCCGCATTCGCCAAACCAGCCATCGCCACGGTGACACGTGGGAGGATCGTCGGGCAGGAATGCCTGGCGCGGTGTGCGGTTCTCGCGAGAAGCCGTTTGCCAGCTGGAAAGTCGCCACGGGTCCAGAGATTGTTGGCTTCGCCGATCTGCGCCCGTAAAGCGATTGCCATGTCTCCTGCGTCCATGCCAAGTTCATACGCACGCCGGTATGCGAGCTGTGAGGTTTGCCAATCGGCGCACATTCTGCAAGCCCGACCCATAAGCAGGCGGGCTTCCGCTGCCAGCCATGTCTCGCCATCGAGTTCGGCATCCATACCGACTCTCGCGTACACATTCTCTGCAAGAGGCCACTCACCCTCATCGCCAAGTGCCTGTCCGTAGTTCAGCAGGGCTGTGTATACCGACCTATGCCCAATGCGAATCGTGCCTTCGGTGTCCCAGAACGGCAACGCCTGAATCACAGAATCCAGAGCGACCCGCGCGCTCGTGCCAACGGGGATCGATTCAATGTCCAGCGCAATACGATCCAGGATCGCCTCGTGCACGAACGGGTCGAAACCGTTTGCGCGGATGCTGTCGTATGCCTGAAGTGAGGTGAGGCCAGCCGCGGTCCGCGCAAAAGACGCGTCTGATCGTGCATTAGCCAGGCTATCGAGAAATGCATCAATATTCATCTGTGGCTACTTGTCGGCGGACGCGTTGCGACGTGCGTCCTCGTTGGACTGATCGTCAACCACCAGCTTCAAGGCTCTGCCGCTACCAGGGATTTTTTGAGGCATGCGATCCGATTGCGCGTACTTTCCCGGCTCGCGTGCAGTCAGCTGAATCATCAACCGATTCGCGGCTTCGGAGCTGGGTAGTGGATCAGTCCGCAGCTTGCTGCTCGTAATGTCGAGGAGAAGTTTGAGCTGCGTATCCAGGGTCCGCTTCGATTTATAGCCGAGCACCATCGCGACATGGCCCAACGGCGTACGCGATGCGGTGATCGCGCGAAACGCGGATGCCACGCGAACAGCTTCGATGACGCGGCGGGCGGATGTAAAGCCAGCTGCCGAGAGATTCCTGTCGAGTGATCGCCGTGCAACTGCTGTTGCTGCAGCCAGCGAGTCGGGTGTGAAGGGACCATCGCCGTTGCGGAACATTGTGGTCAGGCGCCGTCGGAGACCGTGTGGCAGCAGCTCGAGATTGGGTTCGAGGAGAACCAGCAGATCATTCCCCAGATTAATGTCGGGTAGCAGGAGCACTGCTTGCTCCAACAACGAGCGCTCATTCGGTGTCCCGCGAAAGACGAAGCGTGCTGACGTGCGCTGAGCAAGGATGACCGCGCTTTCCAGAGCCGCTGTCGTTACCGAACTGTATGCAATCAATGCGCGAGGGTACTCTGCAATGCTGGAGGCGATTGTATCGGCAATTGATGTAGAGAGGAGCGCGGGGTCGAGGATGAGACCCTCATCGTGCGGCGACACCAACTCGGCTAACAGGGCCCGGGTGTCAAGTAGCACATCAATTGCACCGTTATCGGCAAGCACAGAGTGAACCCGTGCAATTGCCTGCGGCGACAGAAGGACAGCGTACCTCAATTCAAGCCTGTCTGCGGCGAGCGCGCGAACGCCACATAGTGCACCCTCACAAGGTTGGTTCCCTTATGTAAGGTAGTGTTCGCATTCTCAGCCCGATATGCGTTTCCCGGCCAAATGATGCTGAATCCAGCCAAATTCAGCACCGACCGATATTCAAGCGCCGGGTCGGTGCTGATCGAGTGGTTCCGTCCTTATTTACGGGCGGCTTTTGATCGTTGTGCTGTCCAGGTGAATTGCGGAGGCCGCTGTTGTGTCGCACAGATCCCAACCTTGGGACCCGCCGCCGCTCAGGCAGGGCGAATCCTGGCGCGGCGCCGTAGGCTCAGCGCAGGCGAACGCGAGCGTTGCGAGGATCGCTGTGAGGACTGCTGCGTACCGGGTGTTTCGCTGCACTGGCGTTCTCCAGAAAAGGTCCAGACAGGATGTTACAAAAGCGTCGTCGCCGACGAAATGCGCCGCCACGCCAAAACGCTGCTTTTTTGTGTCGGTGGCCGTGCAGGACGCTGGTGGCAAAGCTTAGGGGGCTCTGGCGCCCGCCCGGCTAATCCCTGGGTGAGCCTGCCACCCCCCAGTGGCCATTGAATCTGGTTCAAGATGGAAAGTTGGCCGGGAATCGCACCTAATTGGCCGGATCGCGCACTTGTTTCGGTGCCTGCGCCAAGCAAATGTACAGGCATACCGTTCGCGATGACCGATCGAGTCAGAGTGGGCCGCGGCGGTGTTCGGCGTAACCCTTGCCATGTGCCTTACGTCACCGCTCACGCTGACCTTGCACTTCACCGCTTCACCGTATCGGATAAACCAGCCATGCTCAATTCAGTCGACACATTTGACGTTCCAACTAGGGTCCGCGAACTCGAGCTGTCAATCAATCGGCGTGTACGTGAAGCGTTGCAGCCGTTCATCAGAGATTCGGCGACTCTGGAGGCTACTTCCCGCGAGATCCTGTTGATAAGCCGAGATTACGCCGGATCCTTCCAGGCAATCACAAACAGGGCGCGGATCCGCAGGGAACGCGAAGGGGAGTAGGGTAAGGCGGCGAGCCTTTCGCCGTGGCTGTCGTTGTACTGACCGCCTGATCCTTTGTAATTGAACGCCGGGGAGCGCGTTCAGCTCGCGTGGTTGCGGGAAGGGGCACAGCGCTCTATATCTGCGATCCAGTGCAGTCATCGCCGAGGGTTTGGAGCGTCGCAAAAGTTGCGACGTGCGGACGGCCTACGGGACCGATCGTGCTCAGATGTCTTGCGTGGGCTTGTCTCGCGCTCATCACGCCGTCTCTAACAGCCGCACAGTCCACTGTCTCACGACGCACACGACAGGGTGGTGTCGTGACGGATTCTCTCGCGTTGCACGGATCCGTCACCGAGGGCCGCAATCATCCGATCGTCGGCGCTCGCGTAACGGTTCGACAGTCCGACGGTGTCTTCGCAGATTCCGTGCTCACCGATAGTTCGGGCCAATACAGAATCGCAGTCCCCGAAGCATCGCGCAGCAAGCCGTTGCTCGTTACAGTGACAGCTTCTGGATTCGCTCCATCGCGCACCGTCGTCGCCTCGGTTGCTGGCGCCCACAATGTGCAACTCGAGACCCCGTCCGAAGCGCTTGCGGCTGTACGCGTCATTGGTACGCGCGAGCGACCGGCGCTGCCTCAGGATCTCAGGCCGGACATCGGCGGTTTAGCGAATGCGGCCTCGGGCACCATATCGGGGCTGGCATCGGGTTCGTATTCCGGCGACGTGCTCGGCTTCGCTGCGGGTTCACCGGCGCTAAACATTACCCGATCCGCGCTGGGCCAGGTTACCGGCATAACGACGATGGGACTGGGCGCAAACCAGACCAGCCTGAGTGTGGACGGTGCAGACGTCCGCAGTGTCAGCATTCCACGCGACGCGATGGTCGCCGTTCAGATTGCGACGAGTCTCTACGATCCATCGCAGGGTGGATTCAGCGGGGTGAAGGTTGATATCACGGCGCAGCCCGGAGGCAACATCGGCAATCGATGGGTAACAGCGAGTGGCGCCGCGAACGTGGGCACGCTCGCGCCATCCGCGACGGTGAGTGCATCGGGTGCTTCAAGTGGATATCTGATCCTCGATCATCTCATGTACAGTTCGAGCGCCGAATTCTCGCGCACGAGTGCCCCATCACAACTGTTCGACACACGCGAAGGAACGGGGCCGTCTGGTGTAACGTTGAATGCCATCGACGCGACGGTGCTCAACAACGCGCTTCGTCAGATCGGAATCACTCGCACGCCAGTCGCACAACAGGCCATAACAAACAGCTTCTCGACACTCAATCGGTTCGACTTTGTTTCGGATAGTGATCACTCGATCGCGGTCATCGCTCGTCTCGCCACAGATGCAACTGCACATGCAGGCGGTTCTCCGGCTGGCATCGGCGATCTCTTTGGAAATAACCGGTCCACCGATGCGGGGCTCACTCTGCAGCGGTCGGTCATATCGAATCGGGCAGCGCAAAAGTCTGTGCTGGCGGTATCGAGCAGCGTAGATCAGCAGGATCCATCGTATCAACTTCCATTGATACAGTTGCGCGTCCCTGGCGAGCTGAATGGAATCGCATCCGCACAGAACGCGATCGCTGGATCTTCCATCGGGACTGCGTCGGCATCACGCCGGACGAGTATTAATGGAAGTCACTCGGTCTACTGGGTCAGCGCAGACGGGCATCACCACTCCGATGCCGGGTTGTCTCTTCGATTTGTACGTGAGTCACAGGATCCGAACACGAATCAGTTTGGCGTCGTATCGTTCGATTCGCTGAGTTCGTTCGAAGCTCAAACGCCTTCTGCATACTCGCGTGAATTCAACGTGGCGCGAGCGTCTGCCAATGTTGCTACGATGTCGGGATTCCTGGGTGATCAGTGGGTGTTGCGTCCGCATCTGAGCATGCAGGGCGGAGCGCGTTTCGATCTGAATCAGTATTCAATTGCGAATGCATCTGCGAACGCAGCTGCAACCAGCGCCGCGCTTGGTCTTACGAGCTCCGCTACGGGACATAGTCTCGACATGAGTCCACGCCTGGGAGCGACGTGGGATGTTCCGGTGTCCAGTACGAAAGTAGCGATGCTGTCATTTCGCGGCGGAGTTGGCCGGTTCATAAACGATGTGCGTAGCACTGCACTGCTTCCCGCAGCAGTGCCATTCGTGGGAACCGGGAGTCTCCAGCGACTCGATTGCACGGGGGCCAACGTACCCAGTATCGACTGGTCGTCCATTAACACCGCAACCGTTCCGGGGTCGTGCTCTGATGGTACGCTCCCGGCAGTAGCGAACGTTACGGGCACTGTCTTCGCAGCGGACTGGAAGCCGGCAGCGTCGTGGCGCGGCAATATCGGTGGGAGCGTACAGTTTCAAACGCCGTGGACGTTGTCGTTCGATTATACACGTTCGGTTACGACACGCATATCGAGCTTGTTGGCCGGGAACCTGGCGCTCAGTCCTGCATTCACGATTCCGTCGGAAGCGGGTCGGCCGGTGTTTGCGGATGGTGCGTCGTTAGCGAGCGGTGCCGCATACGGGACGTTGATACCGCTTCGCATCACGAACAGCCTGGGTAGTGTGAACTATGTCATGAGCGACATGCGCTCGTCGGCGAATCAATACTTGGTTGGCTTACGGTACAGGGCGCTTACCGGGACCGTGTTCCAGGTCCAATACGCCCACACGGATGCGCGTGAGCTGACACGCGGCGTGGATGGACTGACCGCAGGTGATCCTCGTCTGGCGACCTGGTCTCCGGCCGGTTCGTCAGCGAACGTACTGACATTGAGGACATTTCATCGGCTCGGCTCGCGCGGTTCGATTAACGTGGATGGGCGGCTCCAGTCGGGGACGCGCTATACTCCGCTCGTGTTCGGAGATGTGAACGGGGACGGTCGCTTCGATGATCGCGCTTATGTTGCGAATTCGAACGACGCCGACTCGTCGGTTGCGAACAGGATCGGCCGGTTACTTACAGCCGTATCATCAGGAGCGCGAGACTGCCTCAGGAATTCACTCGGGACTATCGCGGGTAGAAATAGTTGCGTGGGACCATGGACCGCGTCGCTGGATGCTTCGGCACGCACCATGGTTGGTAGTTTTCGTTCGCATACGATGTTGCTGGAGCTCCAGATATTCAATGCGATATCGGGGCTGGATGCGGCCTTGCATGGGGCAGACCGGATGCGCGGGTGGGGTGGTTACGGAATTCCGGATAACACGCTGCTTACCGTAACCGGTTACGATGCCTCACGGCGACGCTACACGTATCTCGTAAATCCAGCTTTTGGGAGTGTGCGATCCAACAGCGCTTCCGAGAATCCGTTCGGCATCAGAGTGAACTTCCTGGTTGCTTTAGCGCGCGACCGTGGAGAGCAACAGCTTGTGATTGACGCGATGCGACGCACGCACCCGAGTACAACGGCGTTGATAGATCGTTACGTCGCGCAATATCCAAATGTCGGATTCGAGATTCTCAGATCGGCTGACAGCGTAGGTCTGAGCAAGACTCAGCGCGACAGTGTAACAGCAATAGGGCGAGCATTCGACGAAACGCTGCGGACAATCTGGCGACCTGTTGCTGAGCAGATTCATAACGGGCTCTCTGTAGCGGACGCAGCCCGCGTGATTGCCGCCGCACGCACTCCAGCTGCAATCAATTATGAGGCCTACGCGAAGATGACGCGTGCGGTTCTGACGGACAACCAGTTTGCGCGGCTCCCTGCCGACGCCAAGTGGTTCCTGGCGACCGGGGCACTGCTATCAATGGGACTCGCCCCATAGGGGCTGGCTCCTCCGGATAACCGCCGGCTCCGTTGACAAGGCCCACGCTGTCATCCATTGTTGGGCACGCCGGTACTCTTTCCTTCAGTCCGCTGCACCACGTGACTTCCGCCCTGCCCGGGACATCGCAAATCCGCCGAGCCGCCGCTCTGCTCCTGAAGTCGCAGCAGATCGGAATCGTTGCCGTTCTTCTGGTGCTGGGTCTCGCGCTCACATTCGCCGCCGGTTCTCATATCGATGCACTCAGCGGCGTTCGGGTCAACAACTTTCTGAACGCGTACACCCTCGTACAGATCGGTACGGACGCCAGCTCCTTCGCGATCATGGGGGTCGGCGCCACGATCGTCATCATCGCGGGCGGGATCGATCTCTCCGTCGGGGCGATCTATGCGCTCTCCGGCGTCGGGATGGCGATGGTCCTCAGGGCAGTGGGCCCGATGGGGCCGGTTGCCACGGTCGCGGTCGCTCTCGCCACTTGCCTCTCGATCGCGCTGCTCTGCGGACTCGCGAACGGTTTCATGGTGATCGGGCTTGGTGTGCACCCCTTCATCATCACGCTCGGCACGATGTGGGTTCTCCGCGGGCTTGCGTTCGTGGTGAGCCACGCCGAGAGCGTTCTGGTGCCAGATGCGCTCACGAACGTCGCCAAGGCGCGACTCGGGTTGAGCGCCGATCTGTTCCCTGTGCCATTGCTCGTAATGTTGATTGTTACCGCAATAGGGCAGGTCTACCTGAGTCGCACCGTAAGCGGCCGCCATGTATTCGCGATTGGCGGGAACCCGGAAGCGAGTCGCTATTCCGGGCTGCGCGTCGATCGGGTCAAGCTGGGCGTTTACGCGATCTCCGGTCTCAGCGCTGGCATCGCCGCATTTCTCGGCGCATCGTTCTACGGATCAGCCACATCGTCGGACGCCAACGGTTACGAACTGTATGTGATTGCCGCTGCTGTTGTTGGCGGTGCGAGTCTGATTGGAGGAAAGGGCAGCGCGATCAGCGCGACGCTTGGCGCGATTCTCATCGTGATGATTCGCCAAGCAATTCGCACGCTGCATCTGGACCAGAATTACGAATGGATCATCATTGGCAGCGCTATGATTCTCGCTGTCGTACTGGATCAGGGAGGGACAAGACTGCTCGCGCGCCGGATGGCCGCCGGCTCGTCTCCTCCGGAACCAACCACCGTTGCACCCGAGGCAGATTCATGAAGCATCCGCGCTTAACTCCCGTCCGTCGTACGTCATCCCTGCGAACGCGGGGATCCATTGCACTTGTTTTGTGCTCCGCTGGATTCATCGCGTGCGGTGGCGGCGAGAAGAAAAGCGCAGACGCCGCGAGCGCGAGCAAAACATTCACGATCGCAATGATTGCCAAGAGCTCGACCAATCCGGTATTCCTGTCCGGTCGAGCGGGTGCGGACTCGGCTGCGAAGGAGCTGTCGAAACAGTACGGCGTAAACGTGAAAGTGGACTGGCTCACGCCGCCGAGCGAGGATGCGACGATTCAGGCGCAACGAATCGCATCCGCAGTCAATAGTGGAGCGAACGCAATTCTGCTTTCTGCCAGTGATGCTGGTAAACTTGTCGGCGCCGTTGACGAAGCTGTCTCGCGCGGGGTCCCCGTCATGACATTCGACAGCGACGTCGCGGGTTCCAAACGATTTTCGTTTTATGGTGGTGACGACGCATTGATGGGAAAGCAGGTAATGCAGGAGCTTGCCAAGCAGATGAACGGAAAGGGCAAGGTCGCGATCCTCGGAGGCAGTCAGAACGCGCCGAATCTGCAGAAGCGCATAGAGGGAGTGAAGAACGAGGCGAAGAATTATCCGGGAATCACGATTGTCAATACCTTCTACCACGCCGAAACACCGCAGGATGCAGCAGCGGAAGTTGTGCGCGCACAGAACGCGTATCCCGGGATTCAGGGTTGGGCGATGATCGGAGGATGGGCGCTGTTCACTAATACGCTGCTTACCGATCTGGACCCGGCGAAAGTGAAAGTTGTTTCCGTTGACGCATTGCCAGCGGAGCTGGCGTACGTGGACAAGGGGATTGCGCCGGTGCTTCTCGCGCAGCCGACGTTCCTCTGGGGATATGTATCCGTGAAGACCATCTTCGATCATGTGTATCTGCACAAGGATGTGCCGGCGCACGTGCAGATGGATCTTGTGCGTGTGTCGAAGGAGAATCTTGGAGCGTGGGCACGGCAGCTGAAGGCGTGGGGATTCACGGATGTGGATCCGAAGTATCTGGCGATGCCGAATTGATTTGTCGGCTGATCAGTCATTCCCGCGAAAGCGGGAATGACTGCTAGCGGGAAGACATGGCAGCAATTGCATTCTCAGGCATAACAAAACGCTTTCCCGGCGCACTGGCACTGTCGAATGTGAGTTTTGATATTCGATCGGGCACCTGTCACGCGGTCTGCGGCGAAAATGGTGCTGGGAAGAGCACGCTTGGGAAGATTCTCTCCGGGCTTCAGAAACCTGACGCCGGTGAGATTCGGCTCGACGGCGAGGTTGTGAGTTTCGAGGATCCTCGTGACGCGCTTGCTTCCGGCGTTGCGATGGTACATCAGGAACTCGCGTTTTGCGAGAATCTCACAGTTGGTGAAAATCTCTGCCTCGGTCAGTTGCCTCGGCGTTTTGGATTTGTGCAGCGTGACGTCGTGAATGCGCGAGCGAGAGAGTTGCTATCCGCGATTGGCGCGTCGATAGATCCCGCGCGGCCGATGGATACGCTTACTGTCGCCGAGCAGCAACTCGTGCAGATTGCTTGCGCCGTGCGCGCTGCGGCGAAGGTGCTTGTTTTTGACGAACCGACAAGCAGCCTTGGTGCGGACGATGCTGAGCGGCTATTCGCGCTGATTGACGAGCTCAAGTCGCGCGGTGTGACGATCATCTACGTATCGCATCGCATGAAAGAGATCCATCGCCTCTGCGATGACATTACTGTTCTACGCGATGGCCGCCACGTTGCGACACGCGCTGCCAGCGAGCTGGATGAGCCAGCACTGATTCAGTTGATGATCGGACGGAAACTCGAGCAATACCTTCCTGCATCGATGGCAGAGGAGTGTGGCGAGGAGCGGCTGCGCGTCGAGCATTTGTCGCGTGATGGAGCATTCGAGGACGTTTCGTTCACACTACATGCAGGCGAGGTACTCGGGCTTGCCGGTCTGATCGGTGCTGGGCGGTCGGAGATTGCGCAATCGATATTCGGATTGGAGCGAGCTGGACGTGGCACGGTGTGGGTTCGCGGCGAGCGCGCGGAGATCCGATCGGCGCGTGATGCCGTGCAGCTGCGCATTGGATACGTGCCCGAGGATCGCAAGAAGCAGGGGCTTGTTCTATCAATGCGTACCGATGAGAACAGCACGTTGCCGACACTACAACAGTTCGCGCGACTCGGCTGGATAGATAAGCGTCGCGAGGGCGCAGTAGTTCGTCGACTGTTCGAGCGGCTTCGCGTGCGCGCGCGGCCGGACGCTGTGACTGCCGAGTTGTCGGGCGGCAATCAACAGAAAATCGTGATGGCCAAGTGGCTTGCCGCTGAATGCGACATTCTCATCCTCGACGAACCAACGCGCGGAGTGGATGTGGGTGCGAAGGCTGAGCTGCATGCGTGGATAGACGAACTGGCAATTCATGGATGCGCGGTGCTGCTGATTTCGAGCGAGCTTCCCGAGCTGATCAATTTGTCGACGCGTATTCTGGTGCTCCGGAACGGTCGCGTTGTCGGCGAGGTCGCCCGGGCCGCAGCTACGCAGGAAGGTCTGTTGCGAATGATGACTGGTACCGACGAGACGCTGCCGGCGGCCTAGGCGAGGAAGCCGTTCTCGCGAAACTCGTGCGGGGTTTATCACCGGCTTGCCGCCGGATGACGGAGGCTGCACATCACAAAAATGATACGCATCAAACGGAGTCCGTCCCCACTCCGTCCCCTCAATCACCCGGCAGGTATGCGCACCCCGCATTCTGGGCGCGTACCAGGGCGAAGATTCCCGACGGTGCGAGGTACGCGCCCGGGATGAGATTCGCGCGCAACTCCGCGTAGACATCGGACTCCTTCTGCTGGGTCTTCTCTGCGATCGTGCTGGCCCAGCCCTTGGTTGCCCTGTTGCAGACTACACAGACGAGTCCGCGCTGTTGAAGTGCGGAGATGCTGCTCGCGGCTGCCATCGGGCTGGCACCCTCGCGCGCTTTCAGGAAGATGTTGCGTGTTGCAGAGACTTTGGTGGCCGGATCGATGATTTTTTCCTCTTCTCCGACCTTGTACTTCTCCCAGATCAAATCGTTGAAGCCGAGGGGAGTGCCTGCGGCTCGGAACACAAGTACGGCGCATGTCGCCTGGGCGCTGGCCCCGTACACATCATGAAACTGATCTATTACAACCGCGGCGCTGTACACCGCATCACCATCGGCGATCGCGTTGACATTGTACACCACCCGGTTCTTCGCGGCGGTGATGCGATCGACCCAGGAGAGGTCCCAATCGGGGGTCTGAGCTGGGGTCATCGCGTCGAGTCGGCTGGCATCGAGCGAGCCGGCGGCGACGAGGCCACCGAGTTGGGCGAGAAACTCACGTCGTTGAGTCATGGTTGAGTTAACGTGGTTCGGGGTGGGCGGTGGAAAGTCCGGGAATCTACCGCCAGATTGCAGAGTCGATTTCGCGCAATTCCGGCCGGTCGGTCGCTGAAAAGGTACTATATAATAGCCGTCAGCATGTCGCTCGCCCGTAAACCGGAGCGGACATGGATCTATCGGTCGGCATCAAACGCAAACATACACGCAAGCGCAATGGGAGTCAGGAGAATGAAGGAGCGTCACACAGCAGGACGTCGTTCGCCGCTAGTGCGGCTGTTGGTCACGGTATCGGTGAGCGCGCTGTTGCCCGTCACACAGGCAGTGGCGCAGCAGGCTGCAGCGGCATCTCGCTCACCTGGCGTAGCGCAAAAGAAATCGACGTGGGTTGTGCGACCGGAATGGGTGGCGGCGCACGAACGTTTCCTGTCGAGTGATGCGATGCACGGTCGCGGAAGCGCGACTCGCGACGAACAGATCACGGCAACGTATGTTGCTTCCGAGTTCATGGCTTACGGGCTGAAGACCGCGCCAGGCATGACGGGCTACATACAGAGCGCCGAGGTGGTATCGCCGGAGTTGTCAGGCAATGCGACGCTCACAGTTGGCAATGTGACGTTGAAGGAAGGCAGTGATTTTCATCTGCTCATGTCGTCCGGTGTTCCGGTAACGGCACAGTTGGTGAAAGTCCTACCCGAGAATCTGGCGCAGGCGCACGCCAGGGGCGCGATCGTTCTCGTCGGCGGCGATCCACAAAAAGCGATGGGTGCGGCGACGCAATTAGTGCGTGCGGGCGCCGCTGTAGTGCTGGTACCGGCGAGTCCGGCAACGGACGCGATGTCCACGCAACTCGGCGGACGTACACGCGTCGGCGTTCGGCTCAAGGACGGTCCACAGTCCGCAGTTGCACGAAACGTCGTCGTGCTCACTGCGGCTGCAGCGACTCGGCTCGCACGTGAAACCGATGGCGCGACCGCGACGCTCGCGGTAGAGGTTGTACCGCAGGCTGAAGCGCGAAAGACGTACAACGCGATTGGATACTTGCAGGGTACCGACCCGTCGGCAGGAACGATTCTGCTTTCCGCGCATCTGGACCATCTGGGAATCGGGCGGCCGGTAAAGGGCGACTCGATCTACAACGGAGCGAACGACGATGCGGCCGGAACGACGGCAGTGATGGAGCTTGCACATGCGCTCGCATCTGGCCCGAGGCCGCGTCGAAGTATTCTGTTCGTTTGTTACGGCAGCGAGGAAATCGGTGAGCTCGGCTCGACGTATTTCGGTGAACATCCGCCGGTACCGCTGACGAGTCTGGTTGCGAATGTCGAATTCGAGATGATCGGCACGCAGGATCCGAAGATGCCGAAGGGCACGTTGTTGTTCACAGGATGGGAGCGATCGAATCTTGGACCGGCGCTCAAAGCACACGGCGCGTTGCTCGGACCGGATCCGTATCCGGAGCAGCACTTCTTCGAGCGCTCGGACAACTATGCGCTCGCGTTGAAGGGAGTGGTGGCGCATACCGCAGCAGGTTGGGGAACACCACCCACCTATCATCAACCGGATGATGAGTTCGCAACTCTCAACATTCCGTTCATGACATCTGCGATTCAGAGTTTGATCGATCCGCTGCGGTGGCTCGCGACGAGCGACTTCAAACCGGCGTGGAATGCTGGAGGACAGCCGGAGCGTGGTGGGAGATAGGGACGGAGGTTGGGATCGGGGTGGGATCGGTCGATTCACTTGTGGCCGCCCTCAACATCGAACTCGCGTAACGACATGATCGACAATATCCGCGCATCGTCATCAGCTGCCACTGGAAGTTCCGATTGGGCGGAGCAACCCGGTTCGTCGCACTGGACCACGGCCGCCAACTGGAATCCAGCACAGGTGCCCACCAACACTGCGCGATTCGGAAATTCAACTCGAACAGAAGTTGGTTTCGTCGCGACTATCGGCGCCACTGTGGAAAGCATAGAGTTCGGCGACGGAGCGCCATCATACACGATCAGGTTTACAGATCCCGCACCCAACGCTCCGGCACTGACGATAACCGGCGCAGGCGTGGTGAACTCTTCCGGGAAACCTCAGCGGTTCGTGGTTGCATCGTCGTCGGCTGGATACGAAAATCCGCAGCTCAAGTTCATCAATTCCGCGACAGCTGGTGGAAATGACGTCGAGTACGCAGCGGGTCCATCAACGCCCGCACATGCAGCCGGCGGCGTAATTGGATTCCATAATACTTCCAACGCGGGTTCGGCGTCGTTCATCGTGCGCACCGGCGCCGGTACGCCACCGAGCGAAGGAAGCACCGTTGGAGGCGAGGTGAGCTTCAGCGATTCGTCATCGGCAGATACCGCGCGATTCACAATCTTTGGATCCACGAGCACGACTGACGGTGACACATTCGGCAACGTGGTGTTCCACAACACGTCGTGCGCTGCGCATGGTGTATTCACGAACGTCGGCGGTACTGTTCCAGGCGGTAACGGCGGCAACACCCAATTCTACGACAACGCGACCGCTGCCAACGGCGTGTATCATAACGAAGGCGCAGTCGTTGGCCTCGCAAATGGCGGCGATGTAGCAATTGATGGTTGCGCGACTGCGGCACAAGGGCAGTACCACAACTACGCCGCTACTGCCGCCGGTGGATTCGGTGGTGTCACGAGCTTTAACAACAATTATCCGTGCCTTCCCAGCAACAACATGGGTGCGTCCGCGGGTAACGGTTTTTTTCACAACCATGGCGCGACCGGCGATGGTCAGGGAGGTGGTCATACCTATTTCACGGCGAAGTATGGTTCGCCTACCGCTGCTCAAGGAACATTCATCAATTACGGCAGCGCCGTAGCTGGCAATCAGTCGTGTGCAGGACACACTGTTTTCTCGATCTCGCTGCCAAGGGAGGCCGATTGCGGGTCGGGACCCAGTGCGAACTATTCTCCAGATGCTGGACGCGGTGTTTTCTGGAACTTGCCTGGCTCTTCTGACACCGCATCCGGTGGTTACACACAGTTCACCGTTTACGCCGACCCGGGAGTCTCCACCGCGGGAAGCAACGGTCCGAGTGGAGGTAATGCAACATTCGTCAACATGGGTGCGGTTGTTCCCGGCGCGTGCGGAGGTCAGACATCATTCGGCGGAACGTCGAGCGCCATGAACGCGGAACTGATAGCGTTTGGTGGTATCAATGACGGCGGCGCCGGTACGATCGTGTTCAGTGGTGATGCATCCGGAGGTACCGCGAGCGTTCAACTGCACGACGGCGGTACTATCGACATCAGCGGTTGCACACAGTCCGGTTTGACGATCGGAGCACTTGAATCGGCGGGAGGTTGTATCGTGGTTTCGGTCGGCGCACAAACAACCTGTCTGATTGTCTCGGAACAACTGGGAATCACAGCGACACCGGTTCGCATTTCATTCAAGAGCGCGAACGGCGTTACGGTTGGTGAATCGTACGTCGTTCTCACCGCGCCCAATCTTGGGAGCTTCGCGGCGGACCAGTTCACAGGAACTACGGTGGGGGGCGCAACGCCATCGTTCAGCATTGTGGGCACCGAGCTTCACGTTTCGTTCAGCTCGTAGCAGAAACGGACGCCAAAGTCAACGCAGGCGCCACTTCTTCACCAGGCGTTCCGCCGTCCCAACCGCATCACCCGCCGGCTTTGTCCTGAATGTCGGCGTTGTCGCGTGCGACCATTTCTGCTCCCACTCGCACGACGCGGCGGCAAACGGCGCGCGGTCGAACGGTTTGCCACTGTCGAGTGACGCGTTCAGGTCCTTGAAGAACATCTTCCACCGCGGCAGGAAGTACCCGGTGAACATTCCCTCCCACTCCTTGAATGCGTACAGGTTGAGATCGTCATTCTGCCCCTCGGTGCACTTGGTGCCCCAGAGCGTGATGATGTTGCGCGCATTCCACTCGTACAACCGGCGCTCGTCGTCCGTCGTGCCCCAGCGCTTTGCATCAGCAATCCAGCGACCCAGAAGGAACTCCTGTCGCGTGCCAACCAACGTATCGAGGTCGCGCAACAGCGATTCGATCTGTGCTTCGGTTGCGATGAGTTTTGTGTGATCCTTTTTGTTGTACGCCGCCTGCAATTGATTCACCAGCGGTAGCGCGAGCTGACCAAGTACCTGTCGGGTCAGGTTCACTACATCGTAGCGATACGCGTCGTTCGCGCCCAGCGCCGGCGCTGCGGCCAACAGCGAATCCAGCGCGCGCACCACAGTGCGCTCATCATATGGCGGAATGGGTTCGGTTCGATATGCGCGCCCCTTTACATAGAATTGAGGCCGCTCGCCCAGAAAGTTCCCCGTCTGCGCCGACGAGCGGAACGCCGTCGCGAGCAACAACTGCCACGCGCTCCACGCCGATGCGTTGTAATGTCCGTAACGGCGCGTGATATAGTCGCGCGTCCACGCATTCACATCCGGCACCGTGTCGCGCCAAACCTGGTCGAACACAAAATCGGGAACAATGGGGTTCGTGCCCAAACCTTCCATCGTCATTCCGAGCCCTTCCATGCGTCCCTTGTCGGGACTGCGAATGGCCGTGTCCAGATTCGCGGCAATCTGTGGCAGGTCACCGTTCACGCTCACCTTGCCGCCAAAGTTGTACAGTACGTTCCATATCCACGGCTTTCCATAGAACGCGTGCCGCACCTTCCAACCAGGCGATCGATCGCCCCACAAATCCAGCACGAGCATGTGGTCATCCGGCACGGCCCCAAGCAACGCTTCGGCCTGTGGCTCCTGCCAGAACTTCTTGCCGTACACCAGGAACCACGCCTGGATTACCCACGTCGCGCTCGTGTCTGCCGAGTGCACGCCGTTGTAGATCGCGCCGCCCATCTCGGCGAGGAACGTCGAGTCGTTCGACGGTGGGTCGATCTCGTTGAATGGATCCGCGGCGTACAGGTGATCTGTACCGAACAGTTCGGTCTGCTTCTCGACAAACTTCCGCCCCATCCGCTGGAACAGTGAATCCTGTGGATCCAGGAACCAGGTGCCGGAGAACCCGGCAGACCAATTTCCGGTTTGATGAATCCTCGTTCCGGGAATTACCTGCGCGATCGACTCCGGCACATGTCCGGTGAATCCTTGCAGCACTGGTGTCATGCCGAGTGAGCGTTCACGCGACAGGATCTGTTTCTCCAGAGTGACGTGGCTGTCAATCCAACTGTCGGGCAGCGGTCCACCCAATCCGTCAATGTTCGCCATCCAGCCCCACGGCAAATATGCCGGCCCCACAATAAAGTCGCCGATCTGCTTGCGGTTGAAACCGAAATCGCCGAGCACCGAGCGCCAGATTGCTTCCTGACCCGTGACAGCGAGCGGCGCGTTGATACCCTTGAGCGCCATCCAGTCGATCATCGACTGCCAGTCGTTCCAGTTCCACCACGCCATCGAATACGAGAACGTGCAATAGTTGAAAAAATAGCGCACTCGATAACGCGTTGACACGTGCACCGGCGCCGTGACGTGCGGTAGCGGCGTTGGCAACGCGATCGGCTTGAGTGGCAGCGATGCGTTCACGCCGGCGACATTCTCCAGGTACCAGTTGAGTGCCGATGCGATAGCAACGCCCGATGATCCGCGCAGCATCACGCGCGACCCGACGCTTGCCACTTCAAATACATCGCGGCCAGCGCTATCGGGAATTGCAGCGACATCGAAACCAGCAGCATTGGTCGGCGCAACACGCGCAATCAGCGAGCGAGCGGCCGCCAGATCCACAGGATGCGACGTCTGCGCGATTGAGCTGGCAGGCAGTGCAACAGTGAATATGAGCGTGAACAACTTTTTATGTTCAATCATGGTCACCTGAATCTGGCCCAAACGGGCTTGCAGCGGCAACCTGCCGGACTGGATCCCAGCGGTCCACCGCTGTCGCTCCGCCCTTGCCGTCGAACGTGATCCAAACCAGCGGCTTTTTGGACAATCCGCAAACGAACGCCGGGCCGTCCCACTCCGGAAACATTTTGCCGTTGAACAAGGTGAGGTTTCCCGGCCCGATGACCGGCGTCCAGTAGATCACGGGCTCGATTGGGATCGGGATTGGAATTGGTGCGGGATTGGGTGGGGATTAGTGTCAGGTCTTGCGCGGTGCGCCAAGTCAGCGCGCACTGTGCAAGACTTGACACCGATCTCCCTGCAAGACGTGACACCGATCTCCCGCGCACAGACGATCGATCCTTGCGCTCCAGATCAGGTTCCATGCAAGCTTGCCTCGCCTGAGCTGCCATCGTATATTAGCGCCGTCAACGCCGTAAGAGTCGACGTAATGGCGCCTGCGACCCGCCCGCTCATCACGCCATACTAGAATGGTCGATCTGTATCGCAGCGTGCTCGTTTATGAGTTGGTGTCGGGGAACTCCGATTCGGTCATCTGTTGGACAACATCAGAAACGCGCTTCGCGCCGATGACCGGAGCACCGATTACTGGCACCGCGCGCTCAAGCTGCAACCGTCGGCTCGTTACTCATCCTTTTGGGAAGGTTCTATGATGCGGAGTAATCATTCCTACTCATCATATGCGCGGTGCACCGCGGCGTATCTCTCACTCGCGTGTACAGCTTCGATTGTCCAGGCGCAGTCGAGCGCTACTCGACGACCAATGACGTGGGTCGACAATCAAAACATGAGTCAGATCGGGACTCCTGCAGTGAGTCGTGACGGCCAGTGGCTACTCTATACGAAGAGCGTTCCCGACTGGAAGCAGGCCAGACGCCAGAGCGACATCTATCTTGTGAGTACCGCGCGCGGCGTATCGAGCACGAAACAGCTCACGTTCACCGGGACCAAGAACGAAGTAAGCCCGACCTGGGCGCCGGATGGTAGCTTCTTTGTTTTCCTGTCGGACCGTGACGCAGCAGCGACTCAGGCCGGCGCCGATCGTCCAAGCGTCCTGCCGACGAGCGGACCTGGAGCACCGTACTTTCCCCCATCTGCAGGGGGCGGTAGCGGAGGTGCATCCGACCAGCTTTACATGATGCGACCGGACGGCGGCGAGGCGCGCAAGATCACCAGCGCGCGCGCCGGCGTGACCACATTCGCGTTTTCCAAAGACGGTAAGTGGCTGACGTATCGCTCGGGAGTCGGTGCGCACGCGCAGCTCTACGCGCTTCCGGTTGCCGATCTTGCGGCGCCCGAACTTACGGCGACCGACTCCCTGCATCCTGTACAGGTCACGCGACAGCTTACGGGTATTGGGATGTGGCGTTGGGCCCCCGATTCGAGGCATATCTATTTCGCCACGGCGGACACGGTCGATCCGGACGAACAATTGCGATTGGACAAGCACTTCGACGTGCGGATTCGTAACATGGAAGTGCCCCTGTCCAGCCTCTGGAGCGTTGACGTCCAGACGCATCAGGCCACTCGGTTGACACGCGATACATCATACAGCGTTGGCGATTTCACGATCTCGGACGACGGCCAGTGGATCGGCTTCCGCGGGATCGCCGCCAACCGCTACGAGCGCAATATACTGGAGCAGTTCGACTACGCGGATCCATACCTGCTTTCGATCAGCACGGGGAAGACTGAGCGTCTGACGACGAACAAGGATATTGCTGAGAGTGCAGTGAGTTTCTCTCCTGATAGCAAGTCTGTCGCCTTCTCGGCGCCTGACGATTTCAAATTCATGCACAACGAGCGGGTTTACGTGCGAAGCGTTACGGCTGGTGGCGAGCCGTTTCGGAAGCTTGGTGGTGGTTTTGACGGTGACGTCACGATTGGGTTCTGGTCCAACGACGGCAAGACCATCTACTTCAATGAAGGGGTGAAAGCGACTGAACAGGTGCTGGCGCTCAATGTTGCAGCCAATGTCGTAACGCAAATCACCCATGAGAAAGCGGCGATGCGTGCAACGAAGGATGAGGATTCCGGTCGTATACTCCTCAATTACAGTGACCCAGACACGCCACCCGAGATCTTCAGCGTGGCTTCGGAGAGCCAGCTTGGCGAGCGCGCAAAGTGGGTGGGGCTTACAGATGTGAATCCGTGGGTGCGCGGTATCGCGCTCGGCGAAGAGGATGAGATCAGCTGGAAGTCTGCTGATGGTCGTACGGTTGGAGGCGTGCTTCTGAAGCCGGTTGGCTATGAGCCTGGCAAACGCTATCCGCTCATTGTCGCCATACACGGTGGCCCGGCCGCTGCAGATGTGCTGCGGTTCAATGGAGGCTACGGTGCGCAGGTGTACGCCGGTGCCGGTTACGCGGTGCTAATGCCCAACTATCGCAGCTCGACCAACTATGGACAACAGTTCAAGATTGAGAGTCAGGGTGACTACTTCACCAAGGGCTACCAGGATATAATGGCGGGGGTTGATCATCTGATCGCGAGCGGGATTGTGGACAGCGCGCAGATGGGAGTGCTTGGATGGAGTGCCGGCGGCCACTGGTCCAACTGGATTCTCACGCACACGAATCGCTTCAAGGCGATCTCCTCGGGTGCGGGAGTGTTCAACTGGATATCGATGTACGGTGAAAGCGATACGCAGCGTGTGCGTCAATGGTACCTGGGCGATAAGATGTATTACGACAACGATATGGAGAACTGGTGGAAGCAGTCTCCAATCGCGTATATCCAGAATGCAAAGACGCCTACGATGATTCACGTAGTGGAAGGTGATCCACGTGTTCCACGGCCAGAGAGCGAGGGATTATACATGGCGCTCCAGCGGCTCGGGGTCCCAACGGAGCTGCTTGTGTATCCTGGGAGCACGCATGGGATTCCTGATCCGCGTAATCAGCTACTAAAGTCAACCGCCGAGATGGCATGGATGAATTACTGGGTGCGCCACTCGGGAAAGAAGTTTGCATGGCGCGATGTGCTCAAGACGCTGGACGACAGCGCAGTAGTCGGCGCGGCTGCGTCCGTTGCGCGATGAGCACAGGCTGCGATCGATGCGATTGATTAGCCGGGCGCTGGAGACGGCAGTTCATCCCCCCGCGCCATTCTCACCCCAAACACAGCCGCGATCTGATTCCCTTCCTTTGCCTGAAACCTTACTGTGACTTTCGACTTCCCCTGTACCATCTCCGCAGGCAACGGATACCGAACATCGTAGAAACGACCGGGATCGGTGCGGTCGACTTTCTGTTCCGCGAGCTGCTGGCCGTCGATCAGAATGTCGAAGGCCGCGGGTGACGTGCGTCGGTCGGCGGTGTAATACGTTGCCAGCAAAACCATCGGGTGATTCGGCTCGACCGGAAGCGAATACGAGAACCAGCTCCGACCCGCCCGGCCGGTCCGCCCGACCACGTGCTGCGGTGTGATGTCCTTGCCGGCCTGGTAGTCGAACGACTGTTCGAGTGCCCGATCGCCTGGTTTTATGAATCCCACGGTCGCTGCTTCGAGCTTCTTCTCACGCTCATCGTCCCGAACGTAGCCGGCCTGCTGAGTAGTCCATTCGTCGGGCTTAACAAGATCCCAGTATGTGGAGTACGTGCGGTCGTGCAGCCGGTAGAAGGGGACGAGATCGACTTCGTGCGCGAGTCCGGCGGCGTTTGGTTCGCGACCAACGCCTTCGGTACGGAATCGGCCGGCGTCGCCCGCGACAGGCTTCACCCAGTTCTCCACCGGTACGTTCGCGGCGACAAACAGCGGCACTATCACAGGCTTGCGCGCTCCCTCGTTCTCACCGTTGCCACCATCACTCTCGCGTCGCTGAGGCGCGGGGCCAAGATCGCCGGCAAGCACGAACGGTCCCCACATTATCGCGACGCGCTGCGGCATGTCGGTCGTCGGCTCGAGCCGAAGTGTCTTGGGGAGCGCGACTTCGACGACGTCGCCACTGTGCCACATGCGCTTCACTTCCACGTACGATCCAACGGGAACCGGTGAGCTGTACATCGGCCGATGCGGCGCACCAGCCTGACTGCTCGGCGGCGTTGGTTCAGTAGCTGCTGCAGCGACGACTTCACCGTTCACCTTCACCGAGTAACCGTCACCGACCCAGTACGGCTTGCGCATCGCGAGCGTGAACTGTCGTGGTCGCTGCAACTTGAGCGTGAGCTTCGCTGTCTCACCTTCAGGGAAATTTGTGTCCATGCTGAGTTGCACGCCTGCGGAAGTCCACTTCGCGATCGAAGGTGCATAGATGTTGACCCACAGTTTGTCGCCAGATTCGAAATACATGCCGTCACCCGCGCACGCATGATTCTCCATGCCGGTGCCCACGCAGCATGTGAAATCCTCGAACATGTCCTGATATTCATGCGTGACGCCTGGTCCGACGTTGACCATGTAGCACATGTCCGAATTATCCGGATTGATCGATGCCATCGCGTGGTTGAACAGCGCGCGCTCCTGAAAATCGGCGTAGTGCACGTCAGGATTGATGGAAAACATCTGCCGAGACAGCTTGAGCATGTTGTACACGTTGCACGATTCAGCAGTGCGCCCGTGCACCCGTGCGCCGAGATGATCGGGTGGGCCGAAGTACTCGTCGGTGCCATCGCCGCCAGTGGAGAAACTGTGGTGCTGTGCGACCTGATCGTAGAAGAAAGACGCCGCGAGCAGATCGGTTGGCTCCTGCGTATATGAATACCGCGCGGCCGAACCGATAAGCTTCGGGATTTGCGTGTTTGCGTGCTTCCCGTTCAACACATCCTGATGTCGCTCCAGCGGCCCGATGAACAATGGCTGCTCGAAATCATACGACAGATCCAGCCAGCGCTTGTCACCGGTGTCGGCGTAGAGGTCGGCGAGTACTTCGTTCATTCCACCAAACTCGGTGTCGAGCATGTGTTGTATCTGTGACTGATTCAACCCGGAAAGTATTCCCGCTGCCCAACCGGCGTACTTCGTTTCGATATGTAGCGCTGTCTCATTTCCAGTGAAACGGTATGCATCGCGCAGCCCGGCGAACGTCTTGTGCACGGTGTACCACGGAGACCACTGCCCATTGAGATCGAATGCGGCTGCCTTGATTTCACCTTTCGCGAGTGTGTTGAAACATTGTCTGCCGCCTTCGAGGGCGCAGAGATATCCGTCGCCCTGTTTATCCTGCACCAGCTTGAATTCTGTGACGATGTAATCGACGCGATCCTTGAAGCGTTTGTCGCCGGTTGCAGCCCACATGGCGCTGATGGCGGAGAGATAGTGACCGGCTATGTGGCCAGTCAGGTTGCGACCACCGCCGTCCCATCCACCGTATGGTTTGGCCTTCTGCTTGAGCCCAGCGTTGGATCGATAGTACGCCAGCATGCGATCGGGCTCGAGCTCGAGCAGGTACTTGATATCCGCCTCCTGCGCCTGCTTGAGCGGGCCACCGAGTAGTCGAACATCGCTAAGCGGAAGCGGGCGCGCCGCGAGGATCGGATGCAGTGGCGACTTGAGAAGCGTGCTCATGTGTGGTGCCGATTCCGCTCCAGCGATCCTGATAGTCATGGAATCGAGTAGCGAGACAGCGCCGGCACCAAGGCCGAGCTTCAGAACATTGCGGCGGGACAGCGTCATGGAGTGCTCCTGGTGATTCGTCTGGCCGATGTCGAAGGCCAGTTACGCGACATCGTGCGAAGCTGCATCCTGCGTGGATCCCGACCTTCGGCGGGATGACGGCGACGGCGGTGATGCTGCTGGCGCTCCTTTCTTCAGTCGGATATAGTATACCAAACATGACGCGGGCTGGCCGTGTCGGACAACCATTCGAGGCAGGTTTCCATGCGGCGTTTGGACTCATGAGCGACTCCGTCTCTCGCCGAGAGTGGCTGAAGACGATGGGGCTGGTAGGCGCGGGCGCCCTGGTCTCTCCCGATGCGCTTCATATTCCGGCGCCGATCGCCAATTCCGGTGCGGTCCCGAATATGGGCGTTACTGCCGCGATCGCGACCTACCCGCCCGGTACCATCGTGGATCTGGTCTCCACCAGCGAGATATTCATTCCGCCACGTGGCAACGGATTCCAGAAGTTCAGCTTCGATTTCCCCGAGCCGTCGGTCGCCTTTGGCGATTACACGTTCGGCTTTCTCGTCTTCACAAGCGAGAACACGTACGGGCTTGATCGCACCGCATTGAAAGCCACCGGAAACGGCGATGCGCTGACAATCACCTGCGATCGGTTTGTCTGGGCCGGTGGACAGGAGACTGCGCCGGGTCGATTGACGGCATCGCTGCGCCGCCACGGTGCGACGATCGAATGGGATGCTGTGGTCGATATGGACCGCCCTGTCAAATCTGTCTCCACAATCGTCCGCAGTGTTCCGCGCGGCCAGGTCTCACTCGGCGCTGGCGGTTTCAACGATCACCGCGACAATGAGCTGCTTGGGGGTTACGCATTCGGTGCCGGCGATCTGAATGGGCCCGGTGCGAGCATGACAACGCCGTTGCTGATGATACAGACGCCGACTGACGTGTTTTACATATCGTCGCTGGACAACCGCGTGCGGCCCAAGCGATACTATCTGGCGCCCGGTGAGACAAGTTATCGCGTGGAGGCGGTCTACGAGCACGATGGCTGGCGTGAGGACAAGCATGTTGCAGTGCCAGCGTGGCGACTCGGTCGCGTCGCGAATGAACAGGACGCGACCGCGGTTCACATGCAGCACATCGAAAAGGCATTTGGTTTGAAATCGTGGGAGACGCGCACCGATGTTCCGGCGTGGATGCGCGATCTCGCAATGGTGACGACGCTGCACGGAATGCACTACACCGGCTACATGTTCAACGATTTTGCGAAGCAACTGGACATTCTGCGCTGGATCGCGACGCAGATTCCAGGTGATCGCGTGCTGGTGTTTCTGCCTGCGTGGGACGGTCGCTACTACTGGGATTATCCGACTTATAAAGTGTCCGATCGCATGGGTGGTGAGGCCGGATTCCGCCGGTTGATCGATGAAGGTCACAAGCTCGGATTCAAGATGATGCCGATGTATGGCACGAATGCAGCGAACACGAAGCTGCCGAACTGGCCCTCGATTGCGGATGCAGTAACGAGAAAGATCGACGGGAACGTCTACAATCTCGATTGGGTCGATTGGAACAACGATCGTCATGGTGATGGCTGGCTTGCATACATGAACCTCGGCGCCGATGCTTGGCGTGAGCACCTCGAGGGACGGATCGCCGACATGATATCCCGGTACAACGTCGACGCGTATTTCCTTGATATCGTCGGCGGTCATGTGAACAGCACGAATGGTGACATGCATGAGGGAACGCGACGCATGGTCGAGAATCTGCGCGCGAAGTATCCTCAGGTCGCGTGTGTTGGTGAGATGCCGTACGATGCGTTGCACGGATTCATTCCCATGTTCCAGGTTGGGCTGGGACCGCTGTGGTCAAAGTACAGTCATGCATACCAGCACCTGAGCAGTCCGGCGCCGGGCCGCGGTAGTAGCGGGGTGCATGAGTCCGGGTTCGGTCACTTCAACGCGGAGACGTTGTCGCTGTCACCGCGAAGCATTCCGACGCTTCAAGTTGTGGACGATACCTTCACCAAGCATCGCGACGTGATGGCGGCGATAATTCAGCGCGCGAAGCAGCGGGCGGGCATCGTATGACGGCCGGGAGCGACGCGGTGTCGAAGCTGCGGACGGAAGTGTGTAACGCGAACAAGGAACTTGCTAGTCGCGGGCTTGCACGATTCACGTTCGGCAATGCGAGCGCGATCGATCGCGATGCTGGGCTAGTCGTGATCAAGCCGAGTGGAGTGCCATACGACACCATGACGCCGGCGCACATGGTAGTTGTGGATATGAACGGAGAGATCGTCGAGGGAGATCTTCGTCCGTCATCGGATCTTGCCACGCATCTTGAGTTGTATCGTGCGTTCGAGAAGATTGGCGGCGTCGTGCACACGCACTCGCGTTATGCAACGCTCTGGGCGCAGTCGCACCGTGAAATTCCGTGCTTTGGTACAACACACGCCGATTACTTTCACGGACCGGTACCGGTCACGGCTCATCTGAAAGCGCAGGACATTCAAACGGACTATGAAGCCAACACCGGTCGTGAGATCGTGCGTCGGTTCGAGGAGATCGATCCGCTGCGGATACCTGCCGTGCTGGTGGCGGGACACGCGAGCTTCTGCTGGGGGGTGACGGTGAGTGCTGCTGTGGAGATCGCCGATCTGCTCGAGGAAGTCGCGTTCATGGCGTACGGAACGATCGCGTTGAATGCAGAGGCGGCGCCGATTCCTGTTGAGTTGCTCGACAAGCATTTTCTGAGGAAGCACGGACCGGCGGCGTATTATGGGCAGCGGAAGGGGTAGGACTCCGTCATTCCCGCGAAAGCGGGAATCCATGTTCTGGTTGACGCTTCCAGGTAATGTAATTACTGTAATTACATGAATTCGATCGAACTCAAGATCACGCGGATTGGCAATTCTCACGGGATCAGAATTCCCGCTGAGACGCTCAAGCGGTATCAGATTGGGAGTGCGGTCATCATGGAGCAGCGCAGCGACGGCATCTTTCTGCGTCCAACGGGGCCGGCGGTCGAGAAACTTTCGTGGGTCGAGACCGCGAAGGAGATGGAAGCCGCGAGCGAGGACTGGAGTGATTGGGCTTCAGTAGACTCCGACGGTCTGAGCGAATTGCCATGGGAGCCAGTGCGCGTCAGGCGCGTTGCTGAAAAAAAGCCATCCTATTCGACTGCCAGAAATAAGAAGCGCTCGTGAAGCGCTACGAACTGCGCTGGGCGTCGCTCGACCCGACCCAAGGCTCGGAGATGGCGAAGACTCGGCCGGTCGTGATCGTTAGTCTGGATGCGTTGAATGAACGACTGCAGGCGATCACGGTATGCCCGCTAACTACGCAGCTGCATCCCGCATGGCGGTCACGTCTGCAGGTGCCGTGCGGAGGAGAGGCCGCCGAGATTGCGGCGGATCAGATCCGGACCATTGCGAAGTCGCGGATCGGCAGCAAGATCGGTGTACTCTCGGCGCGGAACGCAGCAGCGCTGCGTCGGCTGCTTACGGAGATGTACGGGGAATAGTTGTATCGAGAAATCGATGCGCTGATTCCGAGTGCGAACGGTCACGGTGTGAGCGCACCGACGATAAGTCCAACGATAAGTCCGATGCCAGCGCCCTGGATTCCAACAATCGGGATTGCAGAGATAGTCCCTGGGCGCGTGCGATCTATTCGTGCGCCGATCACCGCGCCAGTGATGAGGCCGAGGCCGGCGCCGATCCCAGCGCCGATCGCGGCGTGTTTCACGCGATGCGTGCGCTCTGTTTGAGTAAGCAGGGGGAGAGTCGTATCAGTATGTCCGAATGAGATTCCTGCACGTAACAGGGCCGTGCAGGCGTATGGCAAATTGGTTGAAGTGCGTGCATGGGCGCGCGGAACCGATTGTGCGGCTGCGGCGTCCGTAACGAGCAGGAGCCCAGTCAGGCACAATGCCGCGAGGAGAAAACGCATATAACCCCCTTGGGTGGCCAGGATTAGCAGCGGTGTGGCCACCGTGCTCATCAACTTTACTCTGACCGGCGGCGGCTGTGCAACCATAAGGTCACAGCGCGATCTCGATTTGCCGACCGGTGAATGACGCGGACGTGACTTTCGTGTTGCCAGCCACGCGCACATTGATGGGTCGCGGTGCAGGTGCGCGCATCCGCGAGCCCGGCGCCAGGCTCAGCGTGAGTCGCCGCGCCGCATCGTGCCAGTTCATGTTCACGCGCGTGAAATCGCCGCGACGGTAGTCGAACGTGTTGCCGTCGTCTTCGTACCATGACGATTCGCCATCGGCGCCAGGGAATACGACAAATGTCACCGGCTCGTCGCTCGGCTCGGCGACGTACTGCCTGACCGGACCAAGCGGGATGACCGAACCTGCGCGCGCGTAGAGTGGAAGAGTTGCAAGATCTACAGCGCGATCGATTTCACGACCGCCCTCGACTCTTTCTTCGTTCCAGAAATCGTACCAGCTTCCGCGCGGAAGATAGAGACGTCGCGACGTCGCTCCTTTCTCCACCACTGGGGCGACTAGCAGGTCGCGGCCCCAGAGATATTCGTCGCCGCGCGCAACGGCGGTTGCATCATCAGGATGGTGCAGCCACAGCGCGCGCATGATCGGCATTCCCGTGTCGTGACATTCGCGAACGGCGGTGTACAGATACGGCAACAACTTGTAACGCAGCTCCATGTACTTTCGACAGATCGGCTCGACCATCGTGTTGTGCATCTCGGCCGGATCCACGGTGAAGCCGCGCGTCTCGGGCGGACCGCCATCGCCGCCATCCCATCCCCACGGCAGGTGCAGATGCCAGTTGCGTCCGTGCGAACGAAACAGTGGACAGAAGGCGCCGAACTGGAACCAGCGCACGAACATTTCACCGGTGTACTCTTTGGTCGGATAAAAACCGCCGATGTCAGTTCCCCAGTACGGCAGTCCGGTCAAGCCGGAATTGATGCCGACTGATACATGCGTGCGCAACGTTTCCCAGAGCGAGTCAACATCGCCCGACCAGACGAATCCGCCAAACCGCTGCACACCAGCGGATGCGTTGCGATGCAGCGCGAACGGTCGTTCATTCGGTCTGAATAGTTGCGTTCCTTCCCAGTACATGCGATGCCGATTGAGTTCAGACGGGCCGTCGAAGCCATCGCCCTGATCGGGCCACCATCCGTCGATGCCGTCATCGACCATCACCGACTTGTGTGTTGGCCAGTAGCATGCGACCTGTCTGTCCGGCGGCCAGCGTCCATCGGCAGTGACTCCACTCGGTAGCGGTGCAGCAGTACACTTATCCGCAACTGTGCCGGTCAGATGGTGCCCTTCCACGACGACGTGCAGCACTACCTTGAAATGTTCGGCGTGCAGCGCAGCAACCTGCTGTTTCGGATTTGGAAAGTTCGCTGCGTTCCAGGTGAAGTCACCGTTGCGAGTGTTCCAGCCTGACGGACAGAAGCCAGTGCCGAGGTAGATGAGCGCATCGCATGGGAGACGTTTCTCGCGCATGGTGTGCGCGACGCCCATCACATCGTCAGGGCCGGCTAGCGTGCGAGAGGATTGCAGGTATCCGAATCCCCATAGCGCCGGCATTTCAGGAAGACCAGTGATTCGCGCGTACTCACGCATTATTACGCGCGGCTCGCGAGACGAAACGACGAAGACGTCGAGCGGCAGCAGATCAGCGGGCGCGGCAGCATGGGAAGCATCATGCGCAGGCACATGTGGCGTGAACTTCCCTGCAGTTCCGCTGAAGTCGAACGCTCCGTGCGGCTGGTGAATGAACATCGCCCACCCCTCGGTCCCGATGAGCCACTGGATCGGCGCGCGTGTGCCGTTCGTTTCGAGATGATATGCGTCCTGTCCGATGATCATCTGGTCCGTCGTGCCGCGCCGATCGAACTGTGGACCGCCTTCGCCGAGTGCGAGGAGTGGAGCAGATCCGAGCGCGAATGACATGTCGGCGGTGGATGCGTCGAATCCGAACTGTTGAATGACGGTGCCGTCGGCAGTCTCGACCAGAATACTGGGTGGACCGTCTTTGACTGTGACGAAGAGATCACCGGCGCGGACGCGCACGAGTCGTGGCGCGGTGCGACTGCGTCGTGATACCGTTCCAAGCTCGTGGCTGACGAGCTCACCCGTGATCGGCAGCGGCTCTGCCTGTCCATTCCGGATCGGTCGGACGGTTAGTCGCACAGTTTGTGGACTCACTGACAAGACCGTGATCTCGACCGGCTGACCGGCGATCATTAAATCCTGCCCGCGTCGGCGGATGATCAGCCCGCCGAAGGTATCGCCACTCAGTGCGAACCCGGCGCCGATCGCACCAAGTCGCTTGAGTGCGGCTCGCCGAGAGATGGGGTCTGGCACGGTAAGTCCTCGTATTCAAGGAGAATTGTATTGGATACATTATACGATCAAACCGCCAACCGCACTCTTAACGAGAGACACGGATGAAGACATTGCGTCAGGACTTCGCGACCATTTTGGCCCTCCTATCCATGCTCGGGCCGACTGGCGTCGCGTTGGCGCAGGCCGGCGGGGCACTTGATGGGGCGAGTCCGCCGGCGAATGGTGTCTGGGTCGATTCGCTCGACCTGAGCAAGGCGATGGGCGGTCGTCCTCCGCGGCCAGGGTTGGCTGCATTCGGCGGTCGGCTCGCGCGTGGCAACACGCCTGCAGTGCCGGACTCGCCGATCACGCTCGGTGGTACAGTCTACCAGCACGGGCTCGGTGTCACCGCCAATTCGGAGCTATGGATCGAACTCGACGGGAAGGCCAAACGCTTCGTCGCGATCGGCGGTATCGACGACGGGCGCCGGACCGGCGGCGGCTCGGTGACGTTCGAGGTCTGGGTTGATGGGGTGAAGCGATTCGACAGCGGCGTAATCAGGGCCGGTCAGCCGGCCATGCCGATCTCCGTTGACCTGACTGGTGGCAGGCAGATGATTCTGTTCGTCGGCGACGGCGGCGACGGAACTACCGGCGATTTCGCGGATTGGGGAGGGGCGGCAGTCGTGATGGCCGACGGAGCCGTGCGTCCTGCGACCACTTCGCCACCGAGCGAGCCAGCGCCTCAGATCGCATCGAGCAGCACGGATGCACCGAGATTGAACAGTCCGCGTGTTACCGGCGCGACGCCAGGTCGGCCGTTTTTATTCCGTATTCCTGCGTCGGGCAAGGGACCGCTCACATTCGCAGTGAAGAATCTGCCCGCGGGACTCAAACTCGATACTCAAACCGGCATCATCACGGGTGCGCTGAAGCAGGCGGGACGTACTCCGATTACGGTGACAGTCAGAGGTCCGTCGGGCACTGCGACAGGGGAATTCACGATAGTTGGCGGCGCACACTCGCTCGCGCAGACACCGCCACTCGGCTGGAATTCCTGGAATGTCTGGGGACCGCTGGTGGACGATGCAAAGGTGCGTGCAGCGGCGGACGCGCTGGTTACGAGCGGACTCGCCGCGCAGGGTTACACATACGTGAACATCGACGACGCGTGGGAAGGACCGCGCGACGCGAATGGCGAGATCACGTCGAACGAGAAGTTCCCCGACATGAAGGCTCTCACAGCTTACGTCCATTCGAAAGGATTGAAGATCGGCATCTACTCGTCGCCGGGTCCGCGCACTTGCCAGCAGCGTTTTGCAGGAAGCTATCAGCACGAAGCGCAGGATGCGAAAACATGGGCCAAGTGGGGATTCGACTACATCAAGTACGACTGGTGCTCGTATTCCGAAGTCCAGGACACTCGCGTCGGCATGCCCCCGCTTCCGACACTTCAGAAGCCATATCGTCTCATGCGTTCGATTCTCGATGGGCTCGATCGCGACTTCATATTCTCGCTGTGTCAGTACGGCTGGGGTGATGTCTGGACGTGGGGTGCAGACGTGGGTGGAAACCTGTGGCGCGTAACGGGCGACATCACCGATAGCTGGTCAAGCATGTCGGGAATCGGATTCGCACAGACAGGGCACGAGCAGTACGCAGGACCCGGACACTGGAACGACACCGATATGCTCGTCGTCGGTAAGCTCGGTTGGGGGCGCGCGCTTCGAGAGACGCATCTCACGCCCGACGAGCAACTTACGCACATAAGTCTCTGGTCACTTCAGGCTGCGCCGCTCATCATTGGTGCTGATCTCACCCAGCTGGATACGTTCACGACGAATCTGCTTGGCAACCCGGAGGTACTCGCTGTCGATCAGGATCCACTCGGAAAGGCGGCAGGTCGCACTCTCCAGCAGGGGCGTGTAGAGGTGTGGGCTCGGCCACTCGCCGACGGGACGATGGCGGTAGGATTGTTCAATCGCGACCTCGTTGCTCGAACAATCACGGTGCACTGGTCGGACATCGGACTGTCAGGAAGTCAGCCGGTGCGCGATCTCTGGCGGCAGGAGGACATGGGCGCAAAGAGCGACTCGCTCTCTGCCATTGTGCCAAGGCACGGAGTGTTGTTGGTAAAGATCGGTACGCCGAAGCGGATCGGAGGTCAGTGAGGCGCGCTATCGCCGCGCGGTATCCAGTGCCAGCAATCCGTCGAGTACCGATTCGGGTGCGAGGAACGCCGATCCGTGCCGGATTCCGCGCGGTGTCTTCAGCGAATCGGAGAAGGGCTCGAAATGCACGAAGTCCGTGGTGCGAACCGCGCCGTAGTGTCCTCTCGTGTATTCGTCATAGTAGATGTATGAGTATCCACCCGTCTGCAGGACCGACGGACCTTCCGTATCACGATCCGTGAAAGCGGGCGAAGCGGGCCCGTAAGGTCCGGTCGCGTGTTTGCTCGACGCGATGCGGAGGTCGCGATGCGGCGGATAGAATGTCTCGTCCTTCATCACCAGATAGTAGGTGTCGCCACGCTGAGTGATCGTTCCATCGATGGCGCTGAAGCCGCCGTCGTATAAGAGTTTCGTCGGCGAATAGGTGACGAAGTCTCTGGTAGTGACGTAGTACAACCGATGATCGGCGCGGCCCCGCGACGTTATCTGTGCGAGCGAGTCCGTAGCGGGAAATCGTCCGGGAATCGAAGAGGCCCAGACGATCACAAACTGCCGCGTCGCGTTATCGTAGAATAGATCCGGCGCCCAGGTGTTGAGTGCAGTGGGCTCGTGTTCCATCACTGGTACGCGCGTCTGTTTCGACCAATGAATCAGGTCTCTTGAATGTGCGACGCCGATCCCGTGGTCGGTCCACGCGATGGTCCACACGAGATGAAACATCCCATCCGGCCCGCGCAGGATGCTCGGATCGCGCATCAGTGCGGCCGTCGTGTTCCATTCCTGCCATCCCGCGCCTGAGCCGGTGATCGCTGGCGTGATGACTGCCCTTCCGCCATTGAGTGGCAACCAGTGGGTGCCATCGCGGCTGTATGCGAGGTGTACTCCATCCTCGCCGTTACGCGTGAAGTACGAGAAGAGGTACGCCTCGGGCTGTTGTACCGTATCTGGCTCGACATGGGGCGCAGACACGCAAGCGAGCATCAGGGTCGTCGCGAGTGCAATAAAGAACGGCGCGCGAAGAGCGATCCAGCTGGAGCGACGTACACGGCAGCGTGTCATGTCGTAGCGCGCGTTGTACGTAGCTCTGCCGCGATACGCCGCAACTCCGGGAGTACGGTGCCGATGTGTACGGCTGAAGACTGCGGGTCGCCCAGTGCGAAGTAGAGCGACCTGTACATCGAATACAGTTGCTCGCACGTCGCCCGTTCGACAGGGTTCGGCTCAATGACGCGGAACGGCGGACAGAGCGCACGCTGGGCTTCCTCCACAGTTCCAAACACACCTGCGGCAAGAAATGCGAAGATGGATGAGCCGAGTCCAGTGATCGAGCGCTCCGGAACGAGAATCGGTTTGCCGAGCACGTTCGCATACACCTTGTTCAACACATCGTTCTTCTGTGCAATGCCGCCGCCGTGTATCACTCGGTTGATTGGCACGCCATACTCAGCCATTCGTTCGAGCACGATGCGAGTATGGAACGCAGTTCCCTCGATCGCGGCGAAGAGTTCGTCGCTGGCACTATGATTGAGATTCCAACCGAGCGTCACGCCGCCGAGATTCGGATTGACCAGGACTGTGCGATCGCCGTTATCCCAGACCAGGCGGAGCAAACCTGTCTGACCCGCGCGATAGCTTGCAAGATCAACGGAAACTTCTTCGACGCTGCGACCACTGCGCGCTGCGATCGATTCGAAGATATTTCCAACTCCCGAAAGACCCGCCTCGACACCAACGTAGTCCGGATGCGCCGATCCGCGGACAACACCGCAAACTCCCGGTACGCAGTCGACGTTCTTGGCGATGGCAACAATGCAGGTGGAGGTACCGATGACGTTGACGACATCTCCCTCCACTAGACCAGCGCCGATCGCGTCCCAGTGTGCATCGAACGCGCCGACGGGGATCGGAATGCCTGCTCTGAGTCCAAGCTTCTCGGCCCATTCGGCGGTGAGAGACCCGGCGACGTGATCGGACGTGAGGTAGCGGCCCTGCAGTTTCTCCCGAACGCCGGCAAGGAGTGGATCAACTGCGCAGAGGAATTCTTCCGACGGAAGACCGCCGAGTTCGTCGTTCCAGAGCCACTTATGACCCATCGCGCAGATCGAGCGGGCGACGTCTTTTGGATTCGTGACACCGGTCAGCACCGCCGCGACCATGTCGCAGTTCTCGAGCGCGGTAACGAACTCGTCGCGTTTATCGGGATTGTGTCGCAGCCAGTGCAGCAGCTTGGCGAAACCCCATTCGGAGGAATACACACCGCCGCAATACTGGATCGCAGGCAATGCTTCGCGATGCGCGACTTCTGTAATGAGAGCGGCTTCGTCCTTTGCGCGATGATCGGCCCAGAGATAGTAATCGTCTAGCGGAACAAGCCCTTCGCCGACCGGGATCACACTCGAACCCGTCGTGTCGAGTGCAAGCGCAAGGATGTCGTTGCCGGATACTTTGGCATCGGCGAGTGCAAGATGCGTTGCATCGACCAGCGCATTCATCTGCGCTTCGTGCGACTGCGTGGCGAAATCCGGGTCGCTGCGATCGCGCTTCACCGGGTAGCCAGCAACGCCGGCACCGAGTTGACCGGCGATACTATCCACAATTGCAACACGCACGCTCAGCGTGCCGAAATCGACTCCCGCTACGATGGCCACGTTGCTACGCGTGCTTATGCACGTCCCAACCCAGATACCGCGATGTCGCTTCGTGCACGGAATCAGTAACGGTCGCCATTGTGCCCGCGACATGATGCTCGAAGCCGTTCTCGCAGATGAATCGCAGAAGATCCTGAAGTCGCGGAATCTCCACCACGCCGGCACCACCGAATGTCGTTAGCGGATCGTTGGTGAATCGACCACCACCGACGTAGCCGCGGATGCGACCGGTTCGATCGTCAGTCGAGAAGCGCGCGTAAGTCATCGGGTTCGGTCTGACCTTTCCGACAATGGTTCCGTAAGTATTCTCTTTCCCGACTGTGCCAGCGATGATTGCCTGGTAGTCCATCTTCGAGTCTTCGAAGAATGCTTTCGGGAGGTTGCTGCAGTGAAAGCAGACAGCCTTATTGGGATCGTCTCCGTAATTGTTGTTCCAGTCGAGCAGAGCGCTCGGCGTCCCGGATGCGAGCGTCAGTGCGTACATGCTGATCGTGCCACACACATCCATCTCGCACGCACTCGGCAAATTCACGTCGCTCATCATGCTCATTACCGTGCATGGTACGACGCCGAAGTACTCTTCCATCGAAGTCCAGCACTGTACGGCGCTCACCGTTACGTCAACTTCCTTCATCCATCGGTCGATCACAAGTCCGAGCTTAGCCATCTTGATGAGCGCTTCCGTCGGGATGCCTTCGGTGCTGACGTATGCCTGGATCTCGTCCAGTTTGGTGCGGACATGCGGATCGTCGCTCGGCAGGTGATCGATGCGTCCAAGTATTTCGGAGAGATCGATCGGCTCGACGGCGATACCGGATGCTTCAAGAATTTTCTCGCTGAATCTTACCGTCTTGAACGCTGCGGGTCGTGCGCCGATCGCGCCGATGCGTGCGTGCTTGAGACCGCGAACAACGCGACAGACGCCGACGAAGTTGCGCAGATCGGAGTGGAAGCTTTCGGACTCCGGTCGCTGAGTGTGGACCGAAGTGAGCGAGTACGGGATCCCGTACTGAGTGAGCACGTTGCACGCGGACATCTTGCCGCAGAACGCGTCACGTCGGGCGTCGATTCCCATTTTCGCCGGATCATCGGCGGTCGCGTGGATGAGAACCGGAACATCGAGGCGGGCCATCCGCAGTGTTTCGGCTATCGCGCGTTCATCGCCAAAGTTTGGGAGCGTGACGATCACACCGGCGATTTTATCGGCATTGGCGCGGAAGAGCGCGGCGCAGGCCTTGGCCTCGTCCCGACTTTCGACGGCTCCGTGGACCGAATCTTCCGGGCCGAGCGCAATTGCGTCGATCCCCTCGGCAGCCAGCGCTTTGAGTATGTCGTCGCGGCCGGTTTGGGCCAGATGACCGGGAAAGAAGCCCCGGTTGCCGACGATCACGCCAAGCGTGACCCTTTCTGGGGGTGTGGAACGAGAGGGGGGAGCCTTGGCGGAAGCGGCGCGCTTGGCGGTGAGCTTGCCACCGGCGTTGGATTCCAGTTTATGGATTTGCATTGAGGTACCGGAGTCGGGATTGTATACAATACGCAATGGCTGACTCTGTCGAAAGAGTCGCGGCTCCGGGCGGCAACCGCTGTCGCCCTCTCGCGGTTCGCCCACATCCGATGCATTTTCCTGTTGATGTCCGATCTCCGTGCGCGCCTGGAAAGGGGCTTATCTGACCGCTATACCATTGACCGAGAGTTAGGCCAGGGCGGAATGGCGGTCGTGTTCCGCGCCCACGACATCAGGCACGATCGGCCAGTGGCGCTCAAGGTGTTGCGTCCGGAGATATCCGCGGAGATTGGCGCTGAGCGTTTCCTACGCGAAATCAAGCTCGCTGCCAGACTTACGCATCCTCACATACTTCCCGTGTTCGATTCCGGTGAGGCTGACGGGTTGCTCTTCTACGTGATGCCAAGCATGGAAGGTCTATCGCTGCGCGAGCGCATTGACAAGGAGCGGCAACTCGGACTCACCGATGCGCTGCGCATCACTCGCGAGGTTGCCTCTGCGCTGGATTATGCGCACCGGCACAACGTCGTACACCGCGACATCAAACCGGAGAACATTCTGCTGAACGAAGGCGCTGCCATGGTTGCCGACTTCGGCATTGGAAAGGCGCTGTCGGGCAACGCAGTTTCGCTCACACAGACGGGTCTCTCCCTCGGCACTCCGGCATACATGAGCCCGGAGCAGGCGGCTGGAGAGCTCGACACAGACGGGCGAAGTGATCTGTACTCACTTGGCTGTGTTCTGTACGAGATGCTTGCTGGCGAGCCTCCGTTTACGGGGGTCACCGCGCAGGCAATCATCGCGAAACGATTCGTATCGCCAATCCCAAAGGTGCGCGCTACGCGTGACGTGCCGGAGTCGGTGGACACCGCTGTCACGCGCGCGCTTGCGCGAACTCCAGCAGATCGTTTCCCGTCTGCCAGTGACTTCGCGACCGCGCTGCACGCAATCATCCGCGACACTGAAACCGGAACGCGTCGCGTCTCTGCGGACTCGCACCGCACCGTGCCAAAGGCAATAGCCGTCCTTCCATTCGCGAACTTGAGCGCAGATCCGGAGAACGAATATTTCGCCGATGGCATGACGGAAGAGATCATCAACGCACTTGCGAAACTGCCTGGAATGCAGGTCGCATCGCGCACCAGTTCATTCGCATTCAAGGGGAAGGAAGTTGATGTTCGCGAGATCGGCGAGAAACTTGGGGTGAGCTCGGTGCTTGAAGGAAGCGTGCGCAAGGTGGGAAACAGGATCCGTCTTACCGCGCAGTTGATCAACGTGGAGAATGGCTACCATCTCTGGAACGAGACGTATGATCGCCAGCTCGAAGATGTGTTCGCGGTGCAGGATGAAATTTCGCGTGCGATCGTTGACGCCCTCAAGGTGCGACTCGCGGATGATGTGGCGCAGATAGTGGCACCGACCAAGAACCTGGAAGCGTACACACTCTATTTGAAGGGGCGCTTCTTCTTCGTGAAGCTCTCGGAGCCAGCTCTGCACAAGGCTCTCGATCTGTTTCAGCACGCGTTGTTGCAGGATCCAGGTTTCGGTCGTGCGTACGCCGGGATCGCTGATGTGTGGTGCAATCTCGCTGACGACTGGGTCGCACCCGATGACGCGTATCCTCGCGCCAAGGCCGCTGCAGAGCGGGCGTTGCAGCGCGATCCTGAACTCGCGGAAGCAATCACGTCGATTGGCAAGGTGCTATGCTGGCACGAGTGGGATTTCGCCGGTGCGGAGGTGCAGCTCGCTCGTGCCGTCGCACTCAGTCCGAACTACGCCGAGGCGCACTATGTGCGCGGCACTGCGCTACCACTCGTCGGCCGGTTGGATGATGCTATCGAGGCGATGTCCAAAGCGCTGAAGCTGGATCCCCTGTCAGTGTACTACAGCGAGTGGTTATCGCGTTTTCTATTGTATGCGCACGACTACGATGGCGCGATCGCGCAAGGCCACAAGGCGCTCGAAATGGATGAAGCATGCATCCGCGCACCGCATTACATCGGGTCGGCGTTTCTCGCGTTAGGTGATCCCGATAAAGCGCTCATGTGGTACCGTCGCGCGCAGGCACTCGAGAAATCGGTGCGCTCGTACGATGCGATGATCGTGCGCGCACTCGCTGCGCTTGGCCAGCGCGACGAGGCGGAGGCGATCCTCTCGCGTCTGGAGGACGAGTCGCGCCAGCAGTACATACGGTCCGAGATCCTTGCGATGGGGTACGCAGCAGTTGGTGATTTTGACCAGGCGTTCGCGGCGCTGGAGCGAGCCTTCCATGCGCGCTCGGCGGGCCTCATCTACCTGCACGTCGACCCCGCATACGCGCCGTTGCGGCTGGATCCGAGATTTGCGGATCTCGTGACACGGATTGGGCTCAAGTAGAGACCTGCCGCAGGCTGCGTGATCGGTACTCGCGTGCTATACTGGACTGCGGCGGGGCATAGCTCTCCGCACTCGCTTGAGGGCCGGACCGCGTCCCATAGCCGGATTTTCGATTGCGACTTGATCAGGGCGAGTTCGTGTACGTCCACAAAACCATGGAGATCACCAGGTGATGGTTCCTATCGCCACTCTGCTGCTCATTCTACAGACCGTAGCGAGCACGGGCTCACCTGCTAGCGGCGTACAGGATGCTGCTTACGGGCCGGATGGTCGGCTCGCGCTGGCGATCGATGGCGACATCTGGGTTCAGCGATCCCTGAGTGATTCCACGGGTTGGATCCAGATTACGTCCGGGCCGGCGTGGGACCGCGAGCCAGCGTGGAGCGCGGATGGCAAGTCGCTGGTGTTCGCATCCGACCGCGATGGCAGTTCTCGACTGTATCGAGTGCAGCTTGATGTTGCCGGGGCGCAGGGCGCGCCGAGCTCATCGCAACGCGTGACCGAATCCAGCGAATGGGAAAGCGATCCATCCATAGCACCGGATGGCACGCTGGCATTCGTGCGTGGTCGCGGCCCAACTGCGCGCATCTACGTTCGTTCTCCGGATGGAAAGGAACAGCGGATCACCAAATCGAAGTCGGGTGCGGAACTCTCGCCTGCGTTCTCGTCAGATGGAAAGCAGCTTGCGTTCGTTTCGGTCGCGGAGACTGGGACGAGCCTTCGTATCGCGATAATACATTCCGATTCGACATACACCGTTGTGAGCAACCGCGATGTAGAGCATCCCACGTGGTCTCACGATGGTCGCCGCATCGCTTTTGGCACCCGGAGTGGACCGCCCGGTGTCTGGGTCACGACGCCGCATGGCGACTACGTGAATCTCGTAAGCGGCCGGCGCGCCGCACCGACGTGGTCTCCGAGCGGAAATACGCTCGCTCTCGTTGAGCTGCCGCCACCGCCGCCTGGTTACAACGGAGATCCGGATCGCCTGGGCGACCGCGCGGCCGGTGCTCTCGAAAAGGGTGCAGGTGCTCTGTGGTACGTCGCGGCACCGTCAACACCTGATAGCGGTAGTACAGCAACGGTTGCGATTACGGTGAATCGCAGCGATCGTAACGCCGCGCAATTCGATGCAGCATGGCAGCGCACCGCGCAATTGTATTACTCGATTCCCGATGCTTCCGCGCGTCGTACGCAGTGGGAGGCACTTCGCGATACATTCCGTCCGCGCGCGCTGGCTGCGAAGTCCGACGATGATCTCGCAACTGTAGTACACGAGATGTTGCTGCGCCGCCCGCCGTTGCGTGAGCCGGCTACGGGACGCGCAGCGGTATCGAGCGCGAATCCGGTTGCGACTGCAGCTGGTCTGGAGATTCTGAGCAAGGGTGGAAATGTGGTAGATGCCGCAGTTGCGGTCTCATTTGCGCTCGGTGTCGTCGAGCCGGATGCGAGCGGAATTGGTGGCTACGGTCAGATGCTCATCCGACTCGACTCCATGCCGCGGCCGATTGTCATCGAATTCATGACGCGGTTGCCGGAAGATGTCCTTAGCAACGAGCATTCCATTCGCGCTGGCGGTGGGTATCCGGATGATGGCCCGGTACTACCAAATGTCCCGGGGACTATAGCAGGCATGCACACGGCGTGGATGAAGTACGGAAGTCACAAGGTGAAGTGGGCAGATCTTGTCGCGCCGGCAATCCGTGCAGCGAAGAACGGATACGTGGTGAGCGATGGCCTTGCAACGACACTTGCGACGGAGCGCGAGCACTTCCTCAAGTACGAAGGGAGTCGGAAGTTATTCTTTCCAAATGGAAAGCCGTTGCAGGCCGGTGATACGCTTCGCAATCCTGATCTTGCGTGGGCGCTACAGCAGATTGCCGACAGCGGCGCGAACGCCGTGTATCGCGGCGCAGTGGGCCGACGGATGGTGCAAGATCTGCGCGGACACGGGAACGGGATGCGCATGAGTGATCTTGCGCGATATTACGCAGCCGAACGCGATGCAGTTTCGGGTACTTACCGTGGGTACACGGTTTACTCAAGCACGCCTCCAGTTTCGGGCGGCGCGACGCTTGTTGCACAACTCAACATGCTCGAGCAGCTACCAAGACTGGCGTCGTACACTGAAGATGCCGCAACCGTACACGCGATGATCGAAGCGTGGAAACTTGTTCCGTCATCGCGCGGCAGGATTGCCGATCCCGGACTCTGGCCGGTGAACGTCAGCGCGTTCACGAGCAAGGACAGTGCACGTGCAAGATGGAAGTGCTTTGATCCCACGCACGCGCTGACAGCCGAAGCGCTTAGCGGCGACCCTCCGAAGTGTGCCAGGCCGCCGAAAAGTGGCGCGACGGTAAGCGACAGTACTGTCAGCATGCTGAGCGATGCTGGCGGTCAGTCGACTGGTGGGAATGACGGCGACGTACAGGCGGCGGCGTGCGGTGGCCTGGAGGCGGAAGATGGCGAGAGCAATTGTCATCGCACAGGTACTACTGCATTCACGGTCGCCGATGCCGACGGCAATGTGGTAGCTGCAACGCAGACGCTTGGTACGTGGGGTGGAAGCTTCTACGTGACGCCGGGGCTCGGCTTCCTCTACAACGACAAGCTTACATCGTATGGTAGCGATGCCACTGCGTACGGAAGTAGTGCACCGTTCGAGCGCAACGGAAGTACGCTCGCGCCTACTATCGTCTTTCAGGGTTCTGGGGCGAAGAGCCGTCCAGTGCTTGCGGTTGGTGCTGCGGGCAACTCGTGGATAACGTCAGCAGTGTACAGCATAGTCGTCGGAGTTCTTGACGAAAAGCTGGACGTGCAACACGCAATCGAGTTACCGCGTTTCCTGCTTTCTCGCGAGCGTGTTGGGGCTCACAGCGATTACCTGATCGAGATGGAGGATGATTTCGCACCGAGTGCGGAGCAAAAGCTTGAACAACTTGGTCATCGCCTTCGGTTCATATCTTTACCGGGTGAGCTGAGGATGGGTTATGCTGCCGCGATTACGCTGGGGGACAAGACTGTGACTGCGGGTGCGGATCCCCGGAGATCGGGCGCGGCGGGCGCGGTGAAGTAGAGATGGGGCCAGTAGAGATGGGGCCAAGTCTTGCGCCGTGCGCGCACGGCGCAAGACTTGACCCAAATTCCCCAAATTCCCCACTACGTCAGCGCTGCCGCCATCACCACGTCTGAACCAGCGTCAATCTGTGCCTCGAGTGCGCGAACCTGCGGAAGTAGCTTGCTTACGTAGAACCGAGCTGTCGCGAGTTTGTCGTCGCGTAGTGCAGCATCGTCGTCAGCAAGCGCAGATGCTGCGACTGCCATGCGGATCCACATCCATCCGATGGACGCGAGTCCGAACATGTGGAGGTAGTCGACCGCGGCGGCGCCAATTTCGTCGGGGTTCTTCGCAGCGCGGGCGAGCAGCGCTGCAGTCGTGCGTTGCAAACGGCTCATCGCGTCGGCGACCGGTGCTACGAGCGGTGCGACAGTCCCGATCTTCGCAGCGGCTTCGAGATCGCGCTGCACGATAGCGGCAAAGCGGCGCGCCAGGCGGCCGTTGTCGTCCGGTATCTTGCGGCCAAGTAGATCCATCGCCTGCACGCCGTTGGTGCCCTCATAGATCTGCGCAATGCGTGCGTCGCGCACGAATTGCTCCATGCCGTACTCGCGAATGTAGCCATGCCCGCCGTAGCATTGCAGGGCGATGTTCGTGATGTCGAAGCCGGTGTCGGTACAGAATGCCTTGATGACCGGCGTCATGAGTGCGACGAGATCGGCTGCTTCGGCGCGCGCGCCCGCATCGGTGTGCCTGGTCTCGACATCGATTAGAATCCCGACCCAGTACGCGAGCGCGCGCATTCCTTCGATGTACGCCTTCATCGTCATCAGCATTCGGCGTACGTCGGGATGCACGATGATCGGGTCGGCATCACCGGATGGATTCGTCGCGCCGGTCATTGCGCGTCCCTGCAATCTGTCCTTCGAATATGATAGCGCGTTCTGATATGCGACTTCGGCGAGTCCGAGCCCCTGCATGCCGACGCTGACCCGCGCGGCGTTCATCATCGTGAACATGCCGCGCATTCCCTTGTGCGGTTCGCCCACCAGCCACCCGATTGCGTTGTCAAAGCTCATTACGCACGTCGCGTTGCCTTTGATTCCCATTTTGTGTTCTATGGAATTGCAGCGCACGCCGTTGCGTTTGCCGATCTTGCCGCCCTCGTCCGTGAGGAATTTGGGGACGATGAAGAGCGAGATTCCTTTAGTACCGGCTGGCGCGTCGGGCAGCCTCGCGAGCACGAGGTGGATGATGTTCTCCGTGAGGTCATGCTCGCCGGCGGAGATGAAGATCTTGGTGCCGGTGATCGCGTAGCTCCCGTCGCCCGCTGGAACGGCGCGCGTTCGGATGATCCCCAGGTCGGTGCCGGCCTGCGGCTCGGTGAGACACATGGTGCCACACCAGCTACCATCGATGAGGCGCGGGAGGTAGCGTCGCTTGAGCTCGTCGTCGCCCCACTTCTCGATTGCAGTCGTGGCGCCGTGCGCGAGCAGTGGATACATGCTAAAGGAGAGGTTCGCCGAGCAGAGCATCTCGTCGATGACGGTGCCCACAAGCTGTGGCAGCCCCTGCCCGCCAAACTCGACGGGCGCGATCATGGCAGCCCATCCTGCCTTGCAATACGCATCGTACGCGGCCTTGAATCCGCTCGGCGTACGTACTTTGCCATCATCGTACGTGCAACCTTCCGCGTCGCCGATCTGATTCAGAGGCGCAATGACTTCGGCGCAGAGCCGACCACCTTCTTCAGCGACCGATAGCATGAGGTCGGTAGTGGCGTCCTCGTACCCGGGGAAGCGCGAGAGCTGATTGGCGTCGAGGACATGTGTGAGAAGGAAGCGGATGTCGTCGAGGGGCGGTGTGTAGGTTGGCATAAAAGAAATGTAGGATGTGGTGGGGCAGAGGAGATCAGGGACATCGGTCGCCGTGCCGGTACTTGGATGATATCAGCTGAATAGACGGCCCAGTCGTGCGGTGCCTTTCTTCGCCCGCGTTGGCTCGTCTTCCTGCCGGTTTGCATCGTGCAAGATCGTGCAAGATCTGACCCGTTCTTTTTGTCATCGCTTCTTCCAGATCACTCACGGCTTGACTGCCGTCGCGATTTTGATTGCATCGTTTGGTGTTGGCAGTGCGGGCAGTAGTTGGTGCCGCGACCGGCGACGCGGATGCGCTTGACCAGTGTACCGCACACCGGGCAGGGTTGGCCCTGACGACCGAACAGTCGTGCATGATCCAGATAACTGTCGCGATGGTGCCCGTCGTTGATGAAGCTCGGATATGACGTACCGCAGTGATCGACTGCGTTACGAAGGATGGTGCGAATCGCCTTGTGCAACCGGAGTAATTGGGCTGGCTTGAGGCTGGCGGTCGGCTGTCGCGGGTCGATGTGCGCCAGATGCAGGCATTCATCGGCGTAGATGTTGCCGATGCCAGCGACGGTCGCCTGATCGAGCAGCGCTGCCTTGATTGGCGCCGAGCGAAACCGAGCCAGTCGTTGTTTGAATACCGCGAGGGTGAAATCATCGCTCAGCGCTTCGGGGCCCATACCGGACAGAAACGGGTCGGCGGCCAGCTCTGCGGTGGTGACCAGCCTGATGCGTGCGAACTTGCGTTGGTCGTTCACGAACAACGTTCGAGCGGCGCTGAGCGTGAACACCACGCGTGTCCAGGAGTTCGGCATCGGGCCGACAATATTGGCGGTCGGATGTCCGCCGAAAGCGACGAGACGGCCGCGTCGGTGAACCACGAGCTGGCCGGTCATCTTCAAGTGCAACAGGAGATGCCGGTCGCCGCCCAGGTCCAGAATCAGGGCCTTTCCGCGGCGACGAATGGCAGTGATCCGGTGCCCGACCACGGCCGTATTGAACACCGCGGGTGTGGCGTTGACAAACGGAGGCCACAACACCGTTACCGCCTCAATGCGCGCTCCACGCACCGTCGCGTCGAGGGCGCGGCGGACCGTCTCGACTTCGGGCATCTCCGGCATAGTATCATTTTATAACCATCCGATGCGGCGAGTGAGGGACTGAGGCAAAATCAACATTCGCGCTCGCGGCTCTCGTTGTTTGAGGGGCGCACAGCGCAAGACCTGGCCCAAATTCGTGCAAATTCGCTTCGGTGCAGCACTTGACACGGATTTCCGGTTCATAACTTTTCTATCTCTAGTATCGATCGTCTGAACCGTATCGGAGCGCGGATGGGGGCTTTGATTCAACAGGTTCGTATCGCCGCGCGCAGCCTCATCAGGGCGCCGTACTTCACGGCGGCTGCGATTCTCACGCTGGCTCTGGGTATTGGTTTATCGACCGCCGTATTTACAGTGGCCGACACGCTTTTGATTCACAAGTTGCCGATAGCCGATCAGAATCGAGTGCTGGTCCTCTCGGGTGAAGCGCGAGGCGACCGGTCTTCGAGTATTCCGTTTGCCCTGAACGATGTTCGCGACTTCGAGCGACGATCCCAGTCGTTGGCCAGCGTTGCATTCTTTGCTTTCCGCGGCGCCGTTCCGGCGCCGATACAAGTCGACGGAAGAGCCATCCCGATTCAGATCGGTCTCGTGTCCGGCGATTTCTTTGATGTCCTCGGAAGCCGACCGGCGATAGGCCGCTCTCTGCGACCCGAAGATGATATCGCCGGCGCAGCACCTGTTGTTGTCATCAGCTACCATGCGTGGCATAAGCTCTTCAGCGGTGATTCGACGATCATCGGCAAGTCGCTGAGGATGATTTACACGGGGCGCAATTATACGATCGTGGGCGTCATGCCCAAAGGGCTCGATTATCCTCGCGCTACCGATGTCTGGGCTCCGCTCATAGCCTACGGTGCTGCCGGGGGATTTCTTGATATTCTCTCCGGAGAGCTCGACGTCCTTGCTCGTCTGAAACCAGGGGCAACCGCTCAGCAAGCCAGCGGGGAACTAACTGCATATTTTGAGCGTTCCGGTGCGCCAACCTCGCAGCGCGACGTCCTCGGTGTTGCGAGTCCGTTGGCCGACGTCATGCTCGGCAGCACGAAGCCCGCGGTTGTTTTAGTCACGCTCGCAGCTGCGTTGCTGCTGCTTCTTACCTGTGTCAACGTCGCAAACCTCCTGCTCGTGCGTTCGCTTGGGCGCATCAAGGAGGTAGCGGTGCAATCGGCACTCGGCGCCAGACGCGGACGCATTGTAGCGCAACTCGTCACTGAGAGCAGTCTGCTTGCAATCGGCGGCGGCCTGCTTGGTACCGCGTTCGCTGCCGCTGCCGTGAAACTGTTTGTGCGATTGGCGCCGAGCACAGTTCCGCGGATCGACGAGATCAGCGTGAACAAGGAGATGCTCCTTCCGGCGCTCGTTATTACGGTAGTCGCGCTTCTGCTCTCGGTGGTGGGACCAGCGGCTTTCACATTGCGTGTCCAGGCTTCCGAAGTCCTTGGCTCGGGCTCCCGCAGCAGCGGCGGCCGCAGAATACGGAAACTGGCTGAGGTATTGGTTGTGGTCCAGATCATCCTCGCCACCGTCAGCCTGGTCGCCGCGGGAGTCGTGGTACGAAGCTTCATCAATCTCCAGCATGTGGATCTGGGATTCGCACCCGGGCATCTCCTTGTCGTCCAGTTGGCCATGCAACCGGACCAGCTTGGTGATCCTCAACGACAACGGCGAGCGATCGACATGGCAGTCGCGAATTCAAAGGCGCTTCCTGGTGTGCGCGACGTCACGCCCGTGTTTGCTGTGCCGTTCGTCGGGGAGCGAGGTGGGGTCGATGGACGCGTGTCTATACCCGGGCAGAGCGACGAAGAGCAAGCACAAAACCCGGTTGTGAATATGGATGTTGCTGCGCCGAACTACTTTTCGATGCTTGGGATCCCCGTCCTTCGCGGGAGATCCATCAGTGATAAAGACAGTAAGGAATCGGAGCCGGTGGTCGTCATCAGCAGCTCGGTGGCCGGGCACTTCTGGCCCGGCGTTGATCCAATTGGCAAGCAACTCAGTGTCTCCAAACAAAACTTCACTGTCGTCGGTGTCGTTCCCGATACGCGGTACCGAGAGCTGCAAACGCCGTGGCCGAGCGTGTATTTTTCGCCCCCTCAATCGCCGCTGCCCGTACCGTCGACGTTATTGATTCGTACGAGCATCATGTCTGGTGCTGTACTACCATCTGTGCGTGGTGCTGTATCTGATGTCCCAGGCCTGGTCGTGCTTGGTGCCTCGTCGATCGAGACGCCGCTCGATGTTGCTCGTGCTCAGCCACAGTTGAACGCGATGGTGCTCGCTCTGTTCGCAGTCGCAGCCATATCACTTGCTGCCATCGGTCTCCTTGCGGTCATTGCGACAATGGTTCGCCAACGCACGCATGAATTTGGGATTCGTATGGCGCTTGGTGCGACTGCCGGCCGCGTCCGCCGGATGATCATGGTTCGCGGCATGTCGCTCGCGGCGGCTGGTGTAGCAATCGGCACTGGCGGCGCACTCGCGATCAGTCGGCTACTCTCGGCGCTCGTATTCGAGATCAGTCCTACGGATGCTGCAACGGTGGTAGAGGTAGCGATGTTGATGCTGGCTATGGCGTCAGTTGCGAGCTTCATTCCGGCATGGTTGAGCATGTGCGCCGATCCAGTTATTGCACTGCGCAGTGGCAGTTGACCGAGCCGGAACAGTAGAACTGTACGAGAATCAATCTTATCGCCATATGTCGCGCTGTTGAGCGCGGATGATAATGT
>PMEM01000055.1 GCA_003155795.1 Gemmatimonadota bacterium | reverse complement strand
CGGGCGAAAAAGGCTGGAATACCGGAGGGACTCATGCGCCGGATCGAGCGTCTCGTCGCCGCAACCGAAACGTCCGGCGAAGCCGAGCTGCGCGAGATGCTCATTGCGCTGGTCCCGGACTTCCAGCGCGAGGCGACAGGCAGCGATTACACCGCCCGCGACGTCATCCAGCTCCGCCGAACCGGCGATTTCAAGGCGAATACGGCGTCGTAAGGCGGTAATCCCGCCGAAGGTCGGGATCCATGGTTGTCATCCCGCCGAACGTCGGGATCCATGGTTGTCATCCCGCCGAAGGTCGGGATCCATGGTTGTCATCCCGCCGAAGGTCGGGATCCATGGTTGTCATCCCGCCGAAGGTCGGGATCCATCGACGACGGTACGAAGAGCGACCCAACGGCGTGTCGCGACCGGATACACGAGCTTACATCGGCAGCGTGCGCTATGCATGCGCACAATGTCGACTAGCGCTTCGGCATCGCTGCGCAGACAAAGCCTCGTCCGTGGATCCCGACCTTCGGCGGGATGACAGCCGACCTCCGACGGCCGGACCACCCCTCCCCTCTCGCTTGCGCTTTTCTCCGGCGACCGCATAATTCGGATGCCGAATCCGTTTGTGGTTGCCCCCTACATCCGGGGCTGGAAGCCAAACGAGTTGATGATCGGCGCGTCATACACAACCGAACCAGGGGCTCTTACGGACGATACGGAGCAGGTGGCACCAAGGCGGGCGTTCATGAAAAGCGTGGGAGTCGGAGCCATCACCATCGCCGCCACCGCGATCGGCGTCCGCGCCGGCGCGGAGCCACTGGCGACGACAGATGCGCCCGATGAGGCGTGGCTGCAGCGGCTGAATGGAAAGCACCGCCAGTACTTCGACGCGATCAGCGCGAACGACGGATGGGGACTCGTCTTCGCCGCGAACTATCTCGACATGAACATGAAGGCGTACAATCTCAAGCAATCCGACATCACAACAGTCGTCGGACTGCGACACATGTCAGTGCCCCTCGCACTCAACGACGCGATGTGGCACAAATACAAACTCGGCGAGTTCTTCAAGATCACCGACAAGAGTACCCATGCACCGGCAGCACGGAATGTTTTCTCTCATCTGAAGCCGGGCGACCTGCCGATGCCAGACGCTGGTATCCAGGAGCTGATGGCGCGCGGCGTCATATTCACAGTATGCAATATGGCGCTTACTGCAATGAGCGGCGTCACAGCGTCCGCCGCGGGTCTCCCAGCGGCCGGTGCGCTGAAAGAATGGACCGCGAACCTCATTCCTGGAGTCGTCGTCGTACCAGCAGGTGTGCTCGCTGTGAACCGCGCACAGGAACACAAGTGCACCTATTGCTTCGCCGGATAGTCTAGCCCGGCATACAGAGTTTTGCAGGCGCAGCCACTGATTGCCGTGGCTGCGCCTGTTTTGTAATGCGTACAACGACCGTCTCGCTTTTTTTCAACAACGCCGCTACGACCGCTCGCCCGCCGCACCGCGCCCGGCTGCGCGCCCGGTTGCCCACGCCCACAGAAAGTTGTATCCGCCAATCGGACCAAACGCGTCCAACACCTCTCCGCAGAGAAACAGCCCCGGATGACGCTTGCTCTCCATCGTCCTCGGATTGATCTGCGCGAGACTTACCCCACCACCAGTAACTTCGGCCTTCTTGTAGCCTTCGTTCCCAGTCCACGGTAGCTCGCCTCTTACCAGCGTCTCGATCAGCGCGAGTCGCTCTTCTCGGCGCAATTCCGCCAACTGCCGCAGTGGATCGACTCCGGCTATAGCGATCAGCGTCAACGCCAGACGATCCGGCATGTGCGAGCGCACCGCGGCGCCCACAGTCCGCGCGCCGGCTCCGCGCAACGCGACTTCCCAATCATGATCATCGAGAGCGGACCACCGCACAATAATGCGCGCCGTCGAGCGGTCATTCTCATCCGCAGCGCGCACCACAACGTGCGAGACGTCCAGCACCGATGGTCCGCTGTAGCCGCGATGCGTGAACAGGAATCCACCCGACGCGGTCGCGCTACGTGTCGGACTCGTCGCCGTAAGCGTAACAGCGAGCGACACACCTGACAGCTCTGCAAACGGCGCCGGATCCGCAGTCACTGGTGTCAACGCGGCGTATGTCGTGTGGATCGTATGGCCGAGCCCGGCAAGCATCTGCAGCCCACCGCCGTCGCTCCCGGTGGCTGGTACCGAAAGTCCGCCAGTTGCAACTATTACAACGTCACACTCAATCGGCTCGTCGCCGTCCCGCGTCACGCGCCAGCGACCGTCGCCAATCGGCTCGACAGCCGTCACTCGCGTGTTCATCACCAATCGTGCACCGCGCTGAGCAGCAAGCGCCATCAGGCCGTCGCGCACGTCGCGCGCACGATTGGAAACGGGAAAGAGCTTTCGCGTTTCCTGTTCCTCGACGAGCGCAATGCCGAGCTCGTTCTCGAAGAAGGCACGCTGTTCAGCGAGCGGCCATGCTCGTACCAGCTTGTGCAGCGTATTTCGCGACGACTCGGTGACGAACCGCGTCTCATCCAGCTCAGCCGGAAGCACGTTGCATCGTCCTCCGCCGCTGATCAGAATCTTGCGGCCGCCGTCCGCTGTGCGCTCCAGCAGAATCGTCTCAGCTCCCGCAGTCGCGGCGAAAATCGCGGCCATGGTCCCCGCGGCGCCCGCTCCGACTATGACCACCCGCCTCGGCGTGTGCGACGAGCCGGGTTCTTCGCCTGGGACGTGAGTGGGAGAAGTCTCGTTGGAACGCACGATCGGATCATAATCCGATTCCCGAGCTCCTGCCTTGTCGCCGAGACATGGGCCGCGCGAAAACACCCGTTCCGGCTGGAAGGTGCGCGTCCAAGCTGCGTATGTATTTCTGATTGATCTTCAGGCTTCGCACCAACCTTCGTCTGATCGAATCGATGAGCGGACTGACCGGATCCTGGGCTAGTGCGGCAGTCGCGATCGTAGCGGTAGCGGCGAGTGCGACGTTGACAAGGGATCGGTGCATGGGCTGCCCGTCGGAAGAATGGCGAGCGCCGTCACTTGTTTTGGTCGGGACTTGGGAGCGGACTCTGTCGAAGTTTCGCGGAGCGGATAACCGAGAAGCGACCGGTCCATTCGACACCGCCCTTAATCAGCGACAACAGGCGATGTGCTTCTGCGGCGGGGTCACTATCAAACAGGCGGAAGAGAATTATGCCCCCCGCAGCCGGCAAACCCACGCGAAACGCGAGTTCACCGAAATCTTTGTCGCACGTCAGCAAAATGCGAGTATCGTGATCTTGCGCTCGGGCGAGAACACTTAAATCATCAATGCCCGGCTGGATTCGCGAATCCACAAGACGTCGTGTTCCGCCAATCGCAAGAGCCGCACCGAAGGGCCCGGAAAGTTCTCATCGGCGAGGAATCGCATTCAGCCCGCGATTTGAATTGTCCGATAGTGTTCTACCGCCTCAGCTGCATATGCAAGGCACGCATGCACATCGGCCACCGTGACACCCGGATAGCTCGTTACGACTTGATCCACGGACCAGCCGGAAGCTAGTCGTTCCATCACCGTCTCAACGGTGATCCGTGTGCCGCGAATCACCGGCTTCCCGAGCATCACAGTCTTTTTTGTGGTTATGCGATCTTCCCATGTCATAGTCAAAAGGGGCGAGGGGTCGACGAGAATCCCGGGACGTTCAGTATCGGGTAACAGCTTCCTCGTCCCGGGCGGGACGATGCCGCACACTTACTCATACACCGTAAGCCAACGAACGACGGCACTACAACGGAGAGAGAGGGATTCGAACCCTCGATACGCTTTCACGCATACACGCTTTCCAGGCGTGCGCCTTCAACCGCTCGGCCACCTNNTGACGGCGGCTCGAAAAAGCGGACAGGGAGAGATTCGAACTCTCGATACCCTTGCGGGTACGCCAGTTTTCGAGACTGGTGCATTCAACCGCTCTGCCACCTGTCCAGTATCGCGGTGGTGAGCCGCCGATTCCACAGCCTTGCAAGCTAGTCCAGCGGCCCCGGCCAGTCAACGAACGTGGCTGTGGGCTCTTACGGGCCCTCGGGTACAGAAATGTTCTCGCGATTGCGTCCTGACCGAGCTCCAGCGTGGCTGGCCGCAACACTGTGTGGCATGGGAACCACACGCTGCGCCGAACAGGGTGGCGTCCCAACCCAGTCATAACGAGATGGGGATCGCAGCTCCAGCAACGTAACTGTATGGGAATAAATGCGTTACCTATCGGCTGGCCAACGCGGCGTACCACCGGAGATTCACCGGACTCGATCGGCACGGGGGTTGCTCTTCCACGCGGCTACGGCTGGCGCTACAGGCCGACATCCCTGACATCGGAGAACCCATATGCGAAGTTCGTTCCTTAAGTACGGTGCGTCCCTGGCGCTCGCTTGCGCCGCAGCGGCTACGCCACTGTTTGCACAGGTAAACTCAGGCGCGGGCGGTCCCGGAGTCGATCCGAACTGGACGGTGGCGTGCAGCTTCACAATTGCGGCTGGCGGGTGTCACAGCGGTAGCGCCTACGTTGTCGCAGGTCAACCGGGCGTTTGGCCCAACCTTCCATCGGCTGCCTGGATTAGCACCTCTACGTCCGCGAGCGTATCCGGTGCAAAGACGTCGAACAACGCTGACAACTACAACTATGTATTCTCCCAAACGTTTGCGGCGACGACGTCACCATTGACGATGAGCGTGTGGACAGACAACTTCTTCACGGCGTTCGCAACGAATGGCGGATCATCGACGCCAGTGACACTCGCTTCCTCCCCCGGTGATTTTGGAGCTGGTGCGCCACGGTCGTTCTTGCTGCCCACAGGTACTACGAGCGTCCAACTGTCCACTTACGGCGACGGTACCACGGATGGAGTCGACGTCGCGTTCAGTTCCGTTCCAGAGCCCAGCTCGATTGCGCTCCTCGGCACGGGCCTCATCGGCCTCGTCCCAATGATTCGTCGCAAGCGCAAGGTCTGATTTTCGAGTGACGCGATTGCGTTACTGACAGGAAAGAGGGGGGAGTCGCAAACGCGGCTCCCCCCTTTCTCTATCTGCGACAGCACTCCGCCGAAGTCATTGCCGCCGCGCCTCGAAGAACTCTCGTATCACCGCCCCGGACTCCTCCTCCAGTATCCCGCCACTGACCTCCGGCCGGTGATTCAGCCGCGGATGCCGCAGCAGGTCGCCAACAGATCCCACCATGCCCGCCTTGGGGTCCCACGCGCCGAACACGACACGATCGACCCTGGCAAGGACAATTGCACCCGCGCACATCGCGCACGGCTCCAGCGTCACGTACAGCGTGCAGCCGTTGAGACGCCAGCGGCCGAGTGCGGCCGAGGCGGAACGGATCGCAAGCAACTCTGCGTGAGCCGTCGCGTCGTTGTCGCGCAGTGTGCGGTTCGCGCCCGTGCCCACAACGACGCCATCATGCACGACGACCGCTCCGACCGGAACCTCGCCAGCCGCCGCCGCTTCGCGTGCCAGCTCCAACGCCTGGCGCAGATACACTACGTCCGCATCGTTACTTCGCGGCAGTTTCGCGTTCCGACGTGAATGTGAGATGATTTGCACTGTCAACGTCCACGCGAATTGTATCACCGTCCACGAAGCGCCCTTCCAACACGGCCATTGCGAGTGGATTCTGCACCATCCGCTGAATGGTACGCTTCAGTGGCCGCGCACCGAATGCCGCGTCGTAGCCTTCATGCGCAAGGTAGTGCTTCGCTGCTGGTGTCAGTTCGATCTTCAACTTGCGATCGGCAAGGAGCTTCTCAAGCCGATTCAACTGCAGATCCACGATGCGCGCAATCTGCTCCTCGCCGAGCGGCCGGAATACGATAATGTCATCGACGCGATTCAGGAACTCCGGCCGGAACTGCTGCCGCAGCGTCGATATCACCTGCGCCTCGACTTTGTCGAAATCGCCGCCAGTATTCTCCAGGATGTACTGACTTCCGACGTTCGATGTCATGATGATCACGGCATTCTTGAAATCAACCGTGCGTCCCTGTGAGTCCGTCAGTCGTCCATCATCCAGAATCTGCAGCAGAATGTTGAACACATCTGGATGCGCTTTCTCGATCTCGTCGAAAAGAATTACGGAATAAGGGCGACGACGAACGGCTTCCGTCAGCTGCCCCCCTTCCTCGAATCCAACGTAGCCCGGTGGCGCACCAATCAATCGCGCGACCGCGTGCTTCTCCATGTATTCCGACATGTCGATGCGTACCATTGCCTGTTCATCGTCGAACAGGAACTCCGCCAACGCGCGCGCGGTTTCCGTCTTGCCAACGCCGGTCGGTCCGAGAAAAATGAATGATCCGATCGGACGATTGGGATCCTGCAACCCTGCACGCGAACGACGCACTGCGTTGGACACGGCCTCCACTGCCTCCGTCTGACCAATCACTCGGCTGGCAAGCACGGACTCGAGTTTCGTAAGCCGCTCGCGCTCGCCTTCCATCATGCGGGACACGGGGATTCCAGTCCACTTCGCAACTATCTCTGCGACGTCGTCAGCACCGACTTCTTCCTTCAGGAAGCGAGCGCCACCGGTGTTGCTCGAAACAGCTTTCTCCGCTACCGCCATGTCCCGTTCGAGCTGCGGAATAGTGCCATAACTTATCTCCGCCGCCTTGCCGAGATCGCCGATGCGCGTTGCCTGTTCCGCTTCGGTGCGCGCCTGTTCGATCTGCTGCTTGATCTTGCCAACCGCACCAAGTGACTCCTTTTCGTGTTGCCACTGCGCCTTCATTGCGCCAGATTGCTCGCGCAAGTCGGACAGATCCTTCTCGAGCGTATGCAACCGCTCGCGCGATGCGCGATCCTTCTCCTTCTGCAGAGCCTGTCGTTCGATTTCCAGCTGCGTGATCCTGCGCTCGACTTCATCGATCTCCTGCGGCATGGAATCGATTTCGATCCGCAGCCTGGATGCGGCCTCATCAATAAGATCGATGGCCTTGTCGGGCAGAAAGCGATCACCGATGTAGCGATTCGAAAGTGTAGCCGCAGCAACTACTGCTCCGTCCGTGATTCGAACACCGTGGTGCGATTCGTAGCGCTCCTTGAGACCACGCAGGATCGCGATCGTGCTTTCAACCGACGGCTCGCCCACGAACACGGGCTGGAACCGGCGCTCAAGCGCGGCATCCTTCTCGATGTACTTGCGGTATTCATCGAGCGTCGTCGCTCCGACGACACGAAGCTCACCGCGCGCAAGCATCGGCTTGAGCATGTTGCCGGCGTCCATCGAACCTTCTGCCTTGCCGGCGCCAACCAACGTGTGCAACTCGTCGATGAAGACGACGAACAGCCCCTCGCTCTCGACGATCTCCTTGAGCACGGCCTTCAGCCGCTCCTCGAATTCGCCGCGGAACTTCGCGCCGGCGATCAGCGCGCCCATGTCCAGCGCCAGGATGCGCTTGTCCGCCAGGAACGACGGCACTTCCCCGTCGGCGATGCGCTGCGCCAGGCCTTCC
>PMEM01000064.1 GCA_003155795.1 Gemmatimonadota bacterium | reverse complement strand
CCGACCTTCGGCGGGGTGACATCCTGGACCCCGACCTTCGGCGGGGTGACATACTGGGCCCCGACATTCGGCGGGGTGACATTACTCGAACGCTACAGTTGGTCGAGTTTTTCCTTGCCGGTCGAAGCTGCCCATGGAAGAATCTCGTACTGCGCCATGCCGCTTTTCACATACGGATCGTTGTCGCGCACCGCGTCCAGCGACTCCTGTACCGAAGAATCGGGAACGCGAAGCAGCAATGCACCGCCGCTTCTGGGGTCGAGCGGGCCTGAAGCGAGCACGATCCCCTTTTCGAACAGCGAGTGCAGATACGCGCGATGCTTATCCGTAACGGTCACGACTTCCGCGAGTGGTCGTCGATATCGAATGATGGCAATCGCGTACATCAGGTCTCCGTGTCGCGCGTTTCCGCGGTGTTCTGTTCAGCTGATTGCGCCAATCCGCGCTCGAGCGCGTTCCATGCAAGTAATGCGCACTTGACCCGCGCCGGAAACCGCGCGACGCCTGCGAGCGCGCGCGCCTTGCCGAGTGCGTCGTCGGTCGCAGCATCTGCATCGCCCATGATCATGGCACGGAAGCGCTCGCCGATGTGTCCGATCTCAGACACATGCTTGCCCTTCACCATTTCGGTCATCATGCTGGTGGAGGCTTGGGAGATGGAGCAACCTCGGCCGGTGAACCGCACATCGGATATCTGGTCGCCGTTCATCTCCAATTCCAGCGTTATCTCGTCGCCGCAGAAGGGGTTCCGCATGGGCACTGATATAGTCGCGTGCTCCAGCGTGCCCTTGTTCCGTGGGCGCCGGTAATGATCCAGGATGATGTCCTGATAGAGCGCCGTCAGTGATGCGTCTGCCATTGCATGTGAAATATAGGCTGATTTGCGATCTGACCTGTCCGCGGGGGAATGCGGTACGCGAAACAAGTCAAGCGGATTTCCAGGATTGGTGTATCTTCTCTCCGGCACGACGCTGCTGGCGTCGGCCGCTCAACGTCCATGTCACCACATCGGATGCCGAAGCCATGCGGCACGCTCAATTGAACGGTTACCCCACGTTGCAGGAGGGGTGTTGACAAAGCTCGCACTTTGGCTGCCGCTGGCGCTCGCCGCGCTTGGTTCGCCTTTGTCGAACATTGCTGCGCAGGGTGTGCTGCCGCCGCCGGCTGATACGACTGCGGCCGTCCGCGTTACCGGCACCGTTTATGACAGCGTGACGCAGCAGCCGCTTGCGGGCGCTCAGGTCCAGTTCGTGAGTGGAGCGGATTACACGAAAGCGTACACTGTCCGCGCCGATTCTCTTGGACGATTCCAAATCGACTCGGTTCGTGCGGGTCAGTACATCGCTGGTTTCTTTCACTCAGCCGTCGATGCGCTCGGCATCGAACCACCGCTTCGCGCAGTCACCGTCACCGCTGGATCGCCGAATGTTGTCGATCTGGCGATCCCGGGGCCGGCGCGAATCCTGGCTGCACTCTGCGGACCCGTTGCGCCGCGTGACTCGATCGGAGCGATGGTCGGAGTCGTGCGCGACGCCGAGTCCGGGCTTCCAATCGCCGACGCAAAGGTGGTTGTCTCGTGGCTCGAAATTGTCATTGATAAACGCGGCCTTGGATCGGAGACTCGTCGCGTCCCAGTGCAGTCGAGAGCGGATGGCGGATATTTCGCATGCGGCCTGCCCGGCGCCGACACGGTGCTCGCAAGCGCCGAGTTGAATGGCAGACATTCCGGCCTCGTGAATGCAGCGATTCCGGTCGATGGCATCGTGCGTCGTGATTTCTCACTCGGCGACTCCGCGACGGCGATTGCCTTCACGCCTGCTTCGGCAATCAGCGTCGAGGCGCGCAAGAAGACCACTGTTCTTCGCGGGTCTGCCACACTCAGGGGCACTGTTCACGGACCCGATGGAAAACCGATGTCCGGTGCGAGGGTGCTAGTCTGGGGCACCGGTCTCGAGACTACAACGAATAGCAGCGGTCGTTTTACCCTGGACAGCCTCCCGGCGGGAACTTTCAGCGTCGAAGCGCGATCGCTCGGATTCGAGCCACGATTGGAAACCGTAGATCTTTCAGCTCGCCAACCGGCATCTGTTGACATCCTGCTAAAGGAACGCGTCCAGGAATTATCACGCGTCGTGGTCATGGGCAAGGCGTCACGTGTCGCGCCAGACATTGCGGATTTCCTCCGCCGTGCGCAGAGCGGCGCGGGTCATTACATAACCGCGAACGACAACGTGCTCAAGAACGCATTCGCGCTTACCGATGCACTCCGCTTGACACCTGGGGTTCAGATTGTGCCTAGTGGCAGTTTCGGCCACGTAATTCTTCTCCGCGGTCGATGTGTCCCAGAAGTGTACCTCGACGGTATGCGAATGAGTGATGGATACGAGAGCGTGGACGACATTCCTCCGGGGCAGGTCGCGGGAATCGAAGTTTACGCAGGGGTGAGCGAGGCGCCCGTTCAATATCAGGCGAATGGGTGCGGGGTGGTGCTCGTCTGGACTAAACGCTAGGGAAAGAGGGCTTCGATGGGCGGAACACTGTGCCAAAAGACGACCCGGGCGGTCTTGGCCGTTCTGGCCACAATGGCGCTGTCAGCCAGCGCGAGCGCGCAGTTCGCTGTGCGCAGCACGCCGCGCATGCCGGAGTCGGCCTCGCGTATTTCTATACGCAGACCGCTCTCAACACCGACGACGAGTCATATCAGATCGCGCAGACTACCAATTACAGCGATAACTCCCTCCTCTATACAGGAGGAGCCGGATTCAACATTCCGCTGAGCTTTGCCGGCGACTACGTGAGCATGGACGTCGGTGCGCGCTACAACTCGGTCAACAGCGCAAGGTATCTGACGAAGGGGGACATCATGGATGACCCGAATTCGCAGTATGGAATAATCATCACTCCGCGCCAGTCAGCCGCCAACTTCATTGCCTGTCACCTGGGCGTGTCGTTCCGATTCTGAGCCCTTGCGCTCATGTCGCGCTCCAGGATTTAATGACCCCCGCCGCACACTACCGACGATTCCACGGCTCAATTTCCTGCAATAGTTCCGGCAAATAACGTTGAGGCTTGTTTTACTCCGGCGACCAGTGCATCAACGTCGCTCTCGTCGTTGTAGATGTAGAACGAGGCGCGAGCGGTGGCGGGCACACCAAGCCGCCGCATGAGCGGTTGGGCGCAGTGGTGTCCCGACCTGATACAGACGCCTGTACTGTCGAGGATCGTGGCAAGGTCATGGGCGTGTACGTCGTCCACATTGAACGACAGCACGCCGCTTCTCTCTGCGGCGGGTGGACCGTATGTGGTTACACCGTCCAGTGCTTCGAGTCTGGATTGGGCAAGAGCGACGAGAGCCTTTTCGTGCGCCTGGACGCGCTCCATGCCGATCCCGTCCAGATAATCCACTGCGGCGGCCAGCCCCACTGCGCCAGCCGCGTTTGGAGTGCCGGCCTCGAACTTGTGCGGTAACGGTGCCCAGGTGCTCGACTGATCCTCCACAAATTCGATCATGTCGCCGCCAAACTGATATGGCGGAATCCGCTCGAGCAGTTTTCTACGAGCGACGAGGCCACCCAGCCCCATTGGACCTCCCATCTTGTGACCGCTGAAGGCGTAGGCATCCACACCCAGTTTGTCGAAGTCCACCCGTATATGCGGCGCTCCCTGCGCACCGTCGCATATAATCGTCGCGTCGCTCCGTTCACGGACCAGCCGCACGATCTCGGAAACGGGATTCACGGTGCCGAGCGCGTTTGATACGTGACCGAAAGCTACGACCCGGGTTCGCGTGTTGAGCATCCCTTCAAGCACGTCCATATCGACGCGCCCATCCGACGTCATCTCACAGATCCTGAACCGAGCCCCGGTTGCGAGAGCGGCCTGCTGCCAGGTCACGAAATTCGAGTGGTGCTCCAGGGCCGTAACGACGATCTCATCGCCCGAACGAATGTTCGAGACGGATAGGGCAGTCGCCAGGAGGTTGAGAGCCTCTGTCGTTCCTCGGGTGAAGATAAGTGCCTCGAAATCTACGGCACCGAGGAATTCTGCTATCCGTTGGCGGGCGGAATGATACCGTGCCGTAGCTAAACTGGAAAGTGAGTAGGCGCCACGATGCGGGTTGGCATAGCTGGTTTCGTAGAAATCGCGGATTGCGTCGAGCACCACCTTCGGCTTTTGCGCGGAGGCAGCGGAATCGAGGTAGTGCAGCGCCGGGTTGGCGACCAGCAGGGGGAAATCTGAGCGGTATGGCATGGGGTTATCTACAAAAAGCCGACAAAATCACTTACCTTTACGTCAATCTACGCGAAAGTGTAGTAACGCCAAGGAGTTAGACGTATTAATGAGCACCACAATCGAGTCCCTCGTCAACCGTGAGTACCAGTACGGTTTTGTAAGTGACATCGAGTCCGACACCGTCGCGGCTGGTCTGAGCGAGGAAGTCGTCCGGATCATATCGGCCAAGAAGCACGAGCCGGAGTGGCTGCTCGACTGGCGCCTCAAGGCATATCGTCGCTGGCTGACGATGAAGGAGCCGCACTGGCCCAACGTCACGTATCCTCCGATCGACTATCAAGCTGCGCGCTACTGGTCGGCCCCAACGAGCGTGAAGCCTCTGCAGTCGATCGACGATGTCGATCCCGAGCTGGTGCGCACGTACGAGAAACTCGGAATTTCGCTCAACGAGCAGAAATTTCTCTCGGGCGTCGCCGTGGACGCGATCTTCGACTCGGTTTCTGTGGGGACGACGATGAAGGAAGAGCTCGCGAGCCACGGCGTGATCTTCTGTTCATTCGGTGATGCGGTGAAGGAGCATCCCGAGCTCGTCCGCAAGTATCTGGGATCGGTGGTGCCGTACAGCGACAATTTCTTCGCCGCGCTGAATAGTGCGGTATTCAGCGATGGCTCCTTCTGCTACGTGCCCAAGGGCGTGAAGTGTCCGATGGAGCTGTCCACCTATTTCCGCATCAATGCGGCAGACACGGGCCAGTTCGAGCGCACGCTCATCATTGCCGACGAGGGCGCTTCGGTGAGCTATCTCGAGGGATGTACCGCTCCCAAGCGGTCGACGAATCAGCTGCACGCTGCAGTCGTCGAGCTGGTGGCGCTGGACAATGCCTCGGTCAAATACAGCACTGTGCAGAACTGGTACGCGGGCGACGAGGAAGGCAAGGGCGGGATCTACAACTTCGTCACCAAGCGTGGCAAGGCGGCTGGCGTAAACTCCAAAATCTCATGGACCCAGGTTGAAACCGGTTCCGCGATCACTTGGAAGTACCCCGGTGTTCTGCTAGTCGGTGATAATTCGGTGGGCGAATTCTATTCGGTTGCGGTGGTGAACAACTACCAGCAGGCGGATACGGGCACCAAGATGATCCACATCGGCAAGAACACAAAGTCGACGATCGTCTCCAAGGGAATCTCCGCAGGCCACGGCAACAACAGCTATCGCGGCCGAGTGAAGGTGATGCCGCGTGCTGAAAACGCGCGAAATTACACCCAGTGCGATTCAATGCTCATCGGCAATCGCTGCGGTGCGCACACTTTTCCGTATATCGAAGTAGAAAATCGTACCGCGACTGTCGAACACGAGGCGAGCACGTCCAAGATCGGCGAGGATCAGATCTTCTACTGCAAGCAGCGAGGGATAAGCGCGGAACAGGCAGTATCCATGATCGTCAGCGGATTCTGTCGCGAAGTCTTCCAGGAACTTCCCATGGAGTTCGCGCTCGAAGCGCAGCAACTGCTGGGTATCACACTGGAAGGAAGCGTAGGTTGAGTACCGCGCGCGGCCATTCTCGTGAAAGCGGGAATCCAATGCAGTCCGTCATTCCCGCGGAAGCGGGAATCCATTTTCCGTCCAAGTAATCCAATGCTCGATATAACTGCTCTCCGTGCTGGAATTGCTGAGCGCGAGATCCTCAAGGGAATCGATCTCAACATCAAGGCCGGCGAGGTACACGCCGTAATGGGGCCGAATGGCTCAGGTAAATCCACACTCGCGCAGGTGCTCGCGGGCAATCCGGCTTACGAGGTACTTGGCGGATCCGCCACCTTCCTCGGCGAGGAACTGCTCGAGCTCGAACCTGAAATACGCGCTCAAAAGGGCGTGTTTCTCGCGTTCCAGTATCCGGTCGAAATTCCGGGTGTCACAAACGCGTACTTCCTCCGCTCGGCGTACAACGAGATCCGCAAGGCGCGTGGCGAGGAAGAAGTTGACCCACTCGACTTCCTCGACATCATCGAAGATCGCATGAAGCTGGTCGAGATGGATTCCTCAATGCTCAACAGATCTGTAAACGCAGGATTTTCGGGTGGCGAGAAAAAGCGCAACGAGATTCTGCAGATGGCGGTGTTGCAGCCCAAGCTCGCGATTCTCGACGAAACGGATTCCGGTCTCGACATCGATGCACTCCGCATCGTGGCTGGTGGCGTGAACGCACTGCGTCGCCCGGACAATGCGACAATCGTCGTCACGCACTATCAACGGCTCCTCAATTACATCGTTCCCGACTTCGTGCACGTTCTCGCAAACGGCAGGATAGTTCGATCCGGTGGCAAGGAACTCGCCCTCGAACTTGAAGAGCGCGGCTACGACTGGCTGCTCGACGCAGCATGACTGACGCCGTCCTGACACACGCATCGGATGTTGCAACGGCGGAAGACGCTCAGTTGACTGCTCCGCACGCGACACGCGAAGACCGTGTCGACGAGTACGTATCTTCATTCGAAGATCTGGATCGTGGTGACGAACCGCTCTGGATCGGAGCGCAACGCCGCGGTGCAATTGACTCGTTCGCGCAACTTGGGTTTCCCACAAGCAAGAACGAAGACTGGCACTTTACGAGCGTCTCGCCGCTCCTCGAGCGTGCGTATGCGCCAGCGGATCCTGACTCGGCCGCACTCACTGCGGATGACATCGCGCCGTTCATATTTGAAGATGGATGGCAGACGCTCGTGTTTCTGAATGGACACTACGTACCGCGGCTATCACAGCCGGCGTCGGGTGAATCCGTCTTCGTTGGACCGGTATCCATTGCGCTCGAGTCTGACGATACCGCGCGCCTTCTGGAGCGTCACGTTGGCGGGCTCGCTGAAAGTCACACGCACGCGTTCACCGCGCTCAATGCGGCGTTCGCCGGTGACGGCGCGCTCGTGCATGTACCGCCGAATACCACGACGCCGCAGCATATCCATCTGCTGTTCGTCTCCGACGACGCCGCGGAAGGTGCGCTTGTTTCTCCGCGCAATCTGATCGTGCTCGGCCATCACGCCGAGGCGACGGTGATGGAGAGCTACGTATCGATCGGCAACGCGAATTACTTCACGAATGCGGTGACCGAAGTCTATGTCGCAGATTGTGCGCGACTGAGACATTACAAGATTCAGCGTGAGAGCACACAAGCATTTCACGTCGGATCCTGGTACGTCACACAGGGCCGCACGTGTGCCTACGAGGCATTCTCATTCGCCATCGGCGCAGAACTTTCGCGAACCAACATCGCGACGCTGCTGGATGGTGAGGGGTCACACGTGTCGCTGGATGGCTTGTACCTGGTGAATGGCGACCAGACTGTAGATCATCAGACGAGCGTGATCCACGCGAAGGAGAGCTGCACCAGTCACGAGCTCTACAAGGGCGTGATGGATGGGGAGTCGCATGCCGTGTTCAACGGCAAGGTTTACGTACGTCCGGAAGCGCAGAAGACGGACGGAAAGCAGAGCAACGCGAACCTTCTGCTTTCGGATCGCGCGCGGGTCGATACAAAACCGCAGCTTGAGATCTACGCGGACGACGTCAAGTGCACTCACGGGGCCACGGTCGGTCCGGTGGATTCGACTGCGCTCTTTTATCTCAAGAGCCGGGGCATCGGGACCGAAATAGCTCTGCGGTTGCTCACGTATGCATTCGCCGCAGACGTTCTTGAGGAGCTCACGATCCCAGCGGTCCGCGACAAACTCGAACGTTTGGCGTTTGAGCGTTTCGCTGTGGGTGCGTAACCCGGCGGCTGTGTCACGTCGCCGGGGAATCACGGCCTCGGCGGGACCCGCGGGACTGAGGGACGACCTGGACTTGCTTACCATCAAGCCGCGCAACTGCCTATTGTGCGCCGGTAGCAAGACCTGCACTTTAGAGTGAAGAGATCCCTGTCAACCACCATCACCCACGCCCGCATGCGCCATAATCCATGGCTTACACGGGGCTGGCTCGCGTTGTCACTGTGTGTCGCGCTTCCCGCGAGCCGCGCTACAGCGCAGAGCCAGTTCACAATCCCCAAGCTGCCCGTCGAGCGATACGTCATGCCGAACGGACTCACCGTCATTCTATCGCCAGATCACTCTGCGCATGTCGTAGCGGTGGACATCTGGTATCACGTCGGGTCCAAGAACGAGCTACCCGGAAGAACTGGCTTCGCCCACCTGTTCGAGCATGTCATGTTCCAGGGCTCGCAACACATTCCTTACGGTGTGCACTTCAAGACTGTCGAGAACGCCGGCGGGAACCTGAACGGTTCGACATGGAACGACAGAACCAATTACTTCGAGACACTGCCGAGCAATGAGCTGGCGACAGCGCTCTGGCTAGAGTCCGATCGAATGGGCTATCTGTTGCCCGCGCTCGATCAGGCGAAGCTGGATGCACAGCGCGAGGTGGTGAAGAACGAGCGACGTCAACGGGTTGACAACGTTCCATTCGGATCCGAAGACGAGGTGATCGGCCATGCGATGTACCCCGCATCCAATCCATACTCATGGCCGGTCATCGGTTCGATGACTGATCTGTCCGCGGCTTCGCTGGATGATGTGAAGGACTTCTTCAAGCGGTATTACGCGCCGACCAACGCCACGCTCGTAGTGACGGGCGATATCGACCCGGCCGCCACGAAGAAATTGATCGAAGAGTACTTCGGGCCTGTTCCGAGAGGACCGGAGATCACGCGACCAGTCGTGGCCAAGGTAACGCTGCCGGCCGAAAAGCGGCTTGTCCTGGAAGACCCGCGCGCCAAGCTGCCGCAACTGACAATTTCGTGGCCGACAGTTGGCGACGTTGATGCGGATAACGCACCGCTGACCGCAGTTGCGCGGATACTCACGCAGGATCGCACGAGCAGGTTGACCAAGTTGCTTGTTTATGATCGGCAGCTTGCAACGCGCGTGTCCGCGGCGCAGAACGATGAAGATTCAGAAAATGCCGGCAGATTTACAATAAGTGTCACGCCGCGCCCCGGAACCTCGCTCACAGATATCGAGAACGTGATAGACAGCACGCTCGCCTCGCTCGCGTCATCGCCTCCGGATACCAAGGAGGTCGATCGGTTCAAGAATTTCGAGAGAGTGTCGGCGGTGATTGGAATTCAGAGCGCACTCGGCAAGGCCGAGGTTCTTGCGGAGGGACAGACATTTTTCAATAATCCATTGCATTACGTAACGGAGATTGAGGAAGCGCTCGCTGTGACGCCAAATGATGTTGCACGCGTCGTCAGGGAGTATCTCACACCCGGCCGGATAGTGCTCAGCATGGTTCCCACGGGCAAGCTCGATGAGATATCGAAACCTTCCTTGCCATACACAAACGTTACGCCCGCAGCTGAAGCGGCGCCTGCCAAGGGAGGCAACTAACATGCGACCACGCTTACTCGTAGCCGCTCTCGCGTTGCTGTCGCTCGGAGCATTCGAGCCGACCGGACTGAATGCGCAATCGACGCTCGACCGCACCAAGCCGCCAGCCGTGCCAGCCGCGCAGCCTCTCACATTCCCCAAGGCTCAATCGCGCACACTGCCAAACGGCGTTCCAGTTGTCGTACTGGAGAATCACACGTCACCGGTAGTGAGCGTCGTAGCGATCGTATACGTTCCAACGCGGCTTGAACCGGCGGGCAAGACCGGAATCTCTGCTGTGCTCACGTCGATGTTGAGCGAAGGCACGACGTCCATGACGGCCGACCAGCTTGCAAACGCATTCGCCGATCTTGGCAACAAAGTCAGCCCCACGGGCTTCTACACTATTACTGCAAACTTCGATCGATCGCTCGCGTTGATGGCGGACCAGCTCATGCACCCGGCATTCCCTGACGGCGCCCTGGCTCGAGTGAAGGCGAATCAGGTCGCGGCGCTCACACGTGCGAAAGAAAGTCCTTACTACCTCGCGAGTCGTGCATTTGCCAATGTCGTGTACGGTCAGGGGAGTGTGTACGCGCGCGCCGCTACCGAGCCCGAGGTCAAGTCGATCACACGCGCGGATCTCGCTTCGTACTACGAGAAGTACTATCGCCCACCGAATGTGACGTTTGTAGTTGGTGGCGACATAACCGCTGACGAAGCGGTCTCCAAACTCTCGAAAGCCTTCGGATCGTGGACGGCCGGAACGAAAGCAATGATGGCCATCGCACCGCCAAAGGGTGTATCGAAGGAGACGGTCTATATTGTTGACCGTCCTGACTCACCGCAGAGCGTGTTTTATGTCGGAACGCTCGGGCCGCCACGCAATGCGCCGGATTATTTCGCTACAGATCTTGCGAATGTCACTTTTGGTGGTGCATTCACGAGCCGCATCAATCTGAATCTGCGGGAGGCCAGGCATTACACCTACGGCGCTAATTCATTCTTTCTATATCGGCGCGTACCGGAACCCAGCACGTTCATTGTAGCGACGGCAGTGTCAACACCGACAACCGACAGCTCGCTTGTTCAAATAGCGAAGGAATTCAGCGACGTTCGCGGAGATCGCCCCATTACCCCAGCCGAACTGGCTTTTGCGAAGGGAACCGCGACCAAGGGACTCCCGCTGCAATTTGAAACGATGTCATCCCAAGCGAGCGCTATTGGCGACCTTATCACGCAAGGCCTTCCGCTGGATTACTACAACACCATCGTGCAGCACTATCGCGCGGTTACACTACCCGAGGTTCAGAAAGCCGCGGATGAGCACATGGATCCATCGAAGATGGCGATAGTTATCGTCGGCGATCGCAAGGTAATCGAACCGGGTATCAAGGCCGCGAACGTAGCGCCTGTGGTGGTGATCGACGATCAGGGCAACCCGGTCCCGTAACTCCACATCGCGACGGGCAGCGTTGCTGAAGGTGAAAAAAGTGGCCGCACCCATTCGGATGCGGCCACTTTTTTCATCGCAGGCTGTAGGCCCAGTAGGCCGCGCCGCCGATGACGGCAGCGATTACGATCGCTATGATCGGAATCATCCTCGCCAGCTCACCGGGCGGTTGCTGGATCTCGGGCGCATTCGGCTGGCCCGGAAAAGTCAGCGTCGGTCGGCGATCATCCACGCTGGACGGGCGCGAAGTCGAAGTCGCAATCTTCATCGCGACCGGAAGCCGCTCCTTCGTGAAGATGAACTTCATGCTCCCAACCATGAACATCGATTGCTCATGGAGGGGTTGGGGCGCAATAACGGGGAAGCCATTCATGACGGTTGTCGTCGACCCAACCGGATAAAGCACGAAGTCATCTCCTTCCTGCCGTACCTCGGCATGGTGCCGAGAGACTGCGACCTCGTTCACGATCACGTCGCAGGTCGTTTCCCGTCCGATGCAAAGCGGCCTTTCCACTGGAAAGCCGTACGCCTTGTGCTCAAAGGCGTGAATCAGATAGGGGGTACCCGGAGTTTTCGTGTCCGTCATTGTCAAGTCTGACGACTTTCATGCCGCAAAGGGCACACCGGCCGAGCCGCAAGCAGCCGATCAGGTGCCCGCCCGCCCGATCCGACGGTCGATCGAACCACCGATCGAACCACCGATCAGGATGCGAACGGGTCGTCCGAGAGATGCTCGTCGATGACGTACCAGTGTCCGTTTTCCAGTCGGAAGACAGCTGTCCACGCCCCGCCGATCACGTGCGGCAGGCCGCTGGGTTGTTTGTGGGGGATCCGGTAGGTGGCTGTCATGACGGCCACTGTGGGGGCCAGAACCTGGATATGCATGGCGGTCCACTCGACATGGGCGTCGCGCATGTTGACTCCCACATTGGACCAGAATGCGTCGATCCCCGCCCGGAGCGAATCTCTCGAAGTCGTGATCCGGCCGCCGCTCGCAGAAATGATGGGCCCGGTGGGTGCGTAAAGCGCCATCAGGTTGACTGGGACGTCGGGCCGGCTGAAGTCGTATGCCGCCACAACCTCCGACCGGATCGCTCGTTCGGCTGTCAGTCGCTGCAGCGGGCTGACATCTCGACTGGTTCCGGTGCAGGCACAGGAGAGGACGGCTACGATTGACGCGATGGATCGGGTCATGGTCATGGAACCTTGGTAAATACCCGGGGTTGGCTACAAGGGTCAAAATATCGTCGACGCGTGTCCGAGGGGGGCATATGCGCTACAGATCGCTGATTGGTGCGGCCGCGGTACTACTTGGCATCGCCGCTTGCAAGGGAAGCAACAACCAAATAAATGCCGATCTCGCCAAGGACCTTGATGCCGCCAGGACGCCTGACGCGCTCGCTCTCGCGCCACATTCTGGAGTTCAGACTGTCGTCTCGACCGTAGAGTTGTCGCCAGAAGCACGAACGCGAGTGCAGTCGTCTGATCGGTCGTCTCGCACAGTAGCGCATCGCACTCCTCACAAGGAAAGGATTACACCTGCGGTGTCAGAGGCATCCGCGGAGACTCCAGCGCCGACTCCAGTTGAGGTCGCTGCATCGACTGCTCCCGCCCCGAGTGTAACGCCTTCCGATCCTTCGGCGACATCTTCACCACCTGTGCCACTTCCGCAACCAGTCGACGTTCCGGCCCCGGGTAGCAGCACCGGTTCCGAGCGTGGCGGGCGGAGCGGCGGCGGCGNNAGCATTCTCGGTGCGATTGGCGGTGCAATTCTCCGTGGTGGCGTTGTTGATGGAGACCATTGCGATCCGCGGGGACACGGCGGCGGCGGTATCTTGATTAACCGGCGCGGACCGATATTCCGTGGTAACTATTAGTCAACACTAAAGCACACATGCGATCATTCCGCCCAACGGCGATCTATACAGCTGCAGCAATCACACTTCTCGCTGTCGCCGCATGCAACAAACCGGACGCGGGCCAGGACGCTCTCGCCCAGGATACGTCGCTCACGCGCGATCTACAGCTCGCGAACGCCGACACGGCCGCTCAACCGCAGCTCAAGGACGTTCCGACAACGCCGCCACCCGCACCACCCAAGGCGGCTGTCGTCGAGCAGCGTCGCGTAGCGTCGGCACCGCCGCCGCGCCGCCGTACTCCTACTCCTGCTCCGCGGCAGCCGGAGCCAGTAGCACGGACTCCGCAACCGGTGACGACAACGCCGTCCGGCAACACTGTTGTAATTGCCCCTTCGACGGGAGCGAGCAGTGAAGGCGCAGTCGGGGTGGTGGCAGCCGGGACGAACATCTCGATGAGTTCGGGTCAGCGCGTGTGTACTAACACGAACAGCGTGGGAGACCGCATTACCGCAACACTCGCAGAAGCTGTTACGGCCTCAAATGGTGTGATGATTCCCGCCGGCGCTACCGCTGTGCTCGAAGTAACATCGCTGGGCCGCAGCAATCAGGCCGGCGAAAACATGAGCATCGGGTTCGTCGTGCGCTCCATCAGCTACGGTGGCAAGACGTATCCGGTAAATGGCGAAATTGTCAGCGCTGGGGTCGAGCAGGTGAAGGCCGCCGACAACAACGACGCAACCAAGGTGGCTGGGGGTGCTGTCATTGGAGCTATACTCGGCAGGATCCTGGGCGGCAACAGATCCAAGACGAAAGGGACGATCATCGGTGCAGCCGGTGGCGCGGCGGCTGGTGCGGTGCTCGCTCACCAGACAGAGAAGTATGATGCATGTCTTCCCAGTGGCGGCAGAGTCGTCGTACGACTCGATTCTCCGATGTCAGTTCAGGCTGGCACGGCATCGAACGGCGTCATCTGACGCGTGACATTCAATAGCGGCCCTGACGACAACATGTTCGTCAGGGCCGTTTTCGTATCTTAGATTTGACAGACGAGATCGGTCGTACGTTTTCCGAATCGATGCAACTACGAGAGTGCAATGGCATGTGCGCCAGTAACAACTTCCATGCGCGGCAAGACATGCGTCATCACGGGGGCCAATACCGGAATAGGTAAGGCGGCCGCAACGGCGCTAGCTGCACTCGGCGCGCACGTTGTAATGGTCTGTCGCAATCGAGAGCGCGGCGAAACCGCGCGGGCGGAGGTCGAACGCGCGGCCCAGACAGGCGGCGCTGGGGGCGGAACCGAACTTCGCATTGCAGATCTTTCCGTTCAGGCAGAAATTCGAGCCGTGGCGCAGGCAATTATCGACGCACATCGGCGCGTGGATGTGCTGATCAACAACGCAGGTGTCGCGCTCAAGCAGCGCGAAGTTACCATCGATGGTATCGAGCGTACGTTTGCTGTGAACTATCTCGCATACTTCATGTTGTCCAATCTGCTGCTTCCATCTCTCCTTGCAGCATCGCCGTCGCGCATAATCAACGTCGCATCGGGTGCTCACGAAGGTGGGCGACTGGATTTCGGGAATCTGCAGGGAGAACGCTCGTACAGGAACGTCCCGATGTACGCCGCGAGCAAGCTTGAGGACGTGATGTTAACCTATGCACTTGCCCGGCGCCTGGATGGGAAGGGAATAACCGTCAATTCGCTCCATCCCGGTGTCGTTGCGACCGAGATCTGGCGCCAGGTTCCGATTCTGGCGATGCTGAGTCGCTGGTTCATGCTGTCGCCAGAAAAGGGCGCGCGCACTACCGTGTACCTCGCCGCATCGGCGGAAGTGGCTGGCGTCACGGGAAAGTATTTCGTCAAGTGCGAGCCTGCTAAAACCACGCCACTGAGTCGCGACGAACCGCTCCAGGAAAAACTCTGGAACGTGAGCGTCGAACTCACGAAAGTGGGGACAGATATCTGAATGTGAGTGATATGCTGGTTCGGCCTGCATCAAGGGGCATGTTCGTTATTGCGGTAGTGTTGTCTACTGCG
>PMEM01000061.1 GCA_003155795.1 Gemmatimonadota bacterium | reverse complement strand
CTGTCCTGTTATTGCAGAATTTTCGCGACGACGCCAGCACCGACTGTGCGGCCACCTTCGCGGATCGCGAACCGGAGTCCCTCGTCCATCGCGATCGGCGTTATGAGCTCGATCGTCATCTGCACGTTGTCCCCTGGCATCACCATCTCCATTCCTTCCGGCAACTCTACCGTGCCCGTCACGTCCGTCGTGCGGAAGTAGAACTGTGGACGGTACCCCTTGAAGAACGGCGTGTGCCTGCCGCCCTCTTCCTTCGTCAACACGTACACCTCGGCCTGAAACTTCGTGTGCGGCGTGATCGAACCCGGCTTCGCCAACACCATCCCGCGCTCGATGTCCTCCTTGCCCACTCCACGAAGCAACAACCCCACGTTGTCTCCCGCCTGACCGTCGTCCAGCAGCTTACGGAACATCTCAACTCCCGTAACTACCGTCTTCTTGTCCGAGTTGAAGCCAACCAGGGCCACTTCCTCCCCTACCTTGATCCGGCCACGCTCAATTCGTCCCGTCGCCACCGTCCCTCGACCCGTGATCGAGAACACATCCTCCACCGGCATCAGGAACGGCTTGTCAACGTCACGCTTGGGCTCCGGAATGTAGCTGTCCAGAACATCCATCAGCTCGCTGATCTTCTTGCCGTACTCGCTGTTCGGATCGCCCGACTCCAGTGCCTTCAACGCTGAACCCTTGATGATCGGCGTCGTGTCGCCCGGAAAATTGTACTGGCTCAGCAGCTCGCGCACCTCAAGCTCCACCAACTCCAGCAACTCCGGGTCGTCCACCATGTCCACCTTGTTCATGAACACGACCACGTAGGGCACGTTCACCTGACGCGCCAGCAGGATGTGCTCCCGCGTCTGTGGCATCGGCCCATCGGCTGCACTCACCACCAGGATCGCGCCATCCATCTGCGCCGCTCCGGTGATCATGTTCTTCACATAGTCGGCGTGCCCCGGGCAGTCAACGTGTGCATAGTGACGCTTGTCCGACTCGTACTCCACGTGCGCTGTCGCGATCGTGATACCGCGAGCCTTCTCCTCAGGTGCCTTGTCGATCTGGTCGAACGCTACCTTCGACGCCAGTCCCTTGGCCGCCTGGATCGTCGTGATCGCTGCCGTCAATGTCGTCTTGCCGTGGTCAACGTGGCCAATCGTTCCAACGTTCACGTGCGGCTTCGTCCGCTCAAATTTCGCCTTCGCCATGGTCTGTCCCTTTATCCGGTTCGTTGTTGGGGCGACGCATGCGTCGCCCCTGTCCCAGTCGTCCCTGCCCCCGTCGCCCCTACTGTCGCCCTCGTTGGGGCGAGATATATCTCGCCCCTACTTCTTGACCTTGCTCATGATTTCCTCAGCCGCCGACTTCGGAACTTCTTCGTAATGACTGAACTCCATCGAATAAACTGCGCGACCCTGCGACATGGAGCGTAGCTTGGTCGAATAGCCGAACATCTCCGCGAGCGGAACCTGCGCATCGATCACCTGCGCCTCGCCACGCTGATTCATTCCGCCGATGCGTCCGCGCCTCGCCGAGAGGTCGCCAAGCACGTCACCCATGTAGTCGTTCGGCGAAACAACTTCAACCTTCATGATCGGTTCGAGGATGATCGCGCCAGCCTTGCGAGCGCCATCCTTCACAGCCATCGAGCCGGCAATCTTGAACGCCATTTCGCTTGAGTCGACGTCGTGGTACGAACCGTACACCAACTCCACCTTCACATCGACCATCGGATAGCCGGCGATGACACCACCCTCAAGCGCTTCCTTGATTCCCGCTTCGACTGGTCCAATGAATTCGCGTGGAATGACGCCACCGACAATCTTGTCCTCGAACACAAAACCCTGACCTTGCTCTGCTGGCATCACATTGATGACAACGTGCCCGTACTGTCCCTTACCACCGGACTGACGGATGAACTTGCCTTCAACCTTGTCGACGCGCTTCTTGATCGTCTCGCGATATGCAACCTGCGGGCGCCCGATGTTTGCATCGACCTTGAACTCGCGTTGCATGCGATCGACGATGATCTCAAGGTGCAACTCACCCATCCCCGAAATAATCGTCTGATTCGTCTCTGGATCGGAATGCACGCGGAACGTCGGGTCTTCTTCGGCCAGCTTCTGCAATGCGATTGCGAGCTTGTCCTGATCGGCCTTGGTCTTCGGCTCGATTGCAACGTCGATGACCGGAGCCGGAAACTTCATCGCTTCCAGAACGATCGGCTGATCTTCCATCGTGAGCGTGTCGCCCGTCCGCGTATCGCGAAGTCCGATGGCAGCAGCAATATCGCCGCAATGCACTTCTTCGATCTCCTCGCGCTTGTTCGAGTGCATCTGCAGCAAACGACCGATGCGCTCGCGCTTTCCCTTCGTCGCGTTGTACACGTACGAGCCGCTCTGCAGCACGCCTGAATAAACGCGGAAGAAAGTCAGCTTACCAACGAATGGATCTGTCGCGATCTTGAACGCGAGTCCGGCGAACGGAGCCTCGTCGGACACTTCGCGCGTCTCGATCATCTCGATGTGATCCGGTACGTGCCCTTCGACTGGAGGCACGTCGAGCGGCGACGGCATGAAGTCGATGACAGCGTCGAGCAGCGCCTGAACACCCTTGTTCTTGAACGATGCTCCGCAAAGAACCGGAACCATATGACCGCCAATCGTCGCTACGCGGATGGCGTGACGAATCTCCTCAGCGCTCAACTCCGCGCCGCCCAGGTACTTCTCGAGCAGCGGCTCATCATGCGAAACGGCCGCTTCGACCACCGCATGGCGCGCCTCTTCGACTGCAGCCTTGAACTCTTCAGGCACGTCGACAACAGCGAAGTTCTTGCCGAGTGATGCATCATCGAAGATGTACTGTTTGCGTTCGATGATATCGATGTGGCCCGTGAACGTGTCACCAGAACCAACCGGCAGCTGGATCGGATACGATTCCTTGGCGAGGCGGTCACGGATCATACGTATGCAGCGATCGAAGTCTGCGCCAGTGCGATCCATCTTGTTGGCGAAGATCAACCGTGGCACGCCGTAACGATCGCCCTGACGCCACACGGTCTCGGTCTGCGGCTCCACGCCTGCGACCGAATCGAGAAGCGTCACGGCGCCATCAAGCACACGCAGCGAACGCTCGACCTCAACGGTGAAGTCAACGTGCCCGGGGGTGTCGATGATGTTGATGCGGTACTCGGGACCACTGCCCTTCTCATCACTCTGGCCATGACGACGCCAGAATGCGGTGGTCGCAGCCGAGGTGATCGTAATGCCGCGTTCCTGCTCCTGCTCCATCCAGTCCATGGTCGCAGTGCCTTCATGAACTTCACCGATTTTGTGCGACTTACCGGTATAATAAAGGATACGCTCGGTCGTGGTCGTCTTACCCGCATCAATGTGGGCCATGATGCCGATGTTACGATAGTGTTCGAGCGGTGTGTGGCGAGCCATGTCTATATCAGCGGGTCAAGTCGTCTATTAGCAACAAAAACGCGGGTGGACCGGACGTCCCATTCGGGACCGGTATCCATCCGCCGCCGCCGGGTGCAGCCGCCATTGATGCGCAGCTGGGGACTCGAGGCGCGCTGGCATCTGCCAGCGATTGGTTTTTTTCAGTGCAGCCTCTAATTATACCGCGGTGTGGCTGCAAGTCAACGCCCCGAGGACCAAAAAAAAGACCGGTCGCATCTGCCGCGACCGGTCTCCATTAATCGATACCCCCATGGGGTATCAGGCCACGCGCCAACCCCTAATGCCTCACACCCCTCGCTGGCTTGCTCACCAACTCCGCCAATTTTACGTCATCCAGCTCGGCCCATTCGGCCGGAAAATCCCAAAGTCGCCGAAAACCTCGCGCGTGGGCTGCTATCAAGGAAGTGGCGCCGCGGCCACTCGCGTCCCAAACGCGCATCTCCGTCACCCGCCACATCGTTCCCGTTTCGTCAACAATCTGGCGCTCTGTGACCTGCTTGGTCATTGTCATCTGGCTGTAGCCTACCTCCCAAAAAGGCGCGTCCGGCTCGCACCGGCGCATCACTCTGCATCAAGACGATCCAAACCCACCACTGATTACATGCATCCAACGATCGTGAGCGCGACGATTGCAGTAACGTCAATCGCGATGCTACACCAACTCCCGGAGCACACGTCAGCGGTCAGTTTGCATGCACCAAGCATCGGCAGCAGCACCGGAAACCTTGCCGAGCCTGTCGGCCTGGCTGTACACTCGCTAGCGTTCCACCCAACAACACCGTAATCAGCACATGACAGCAGTAATCCTCGCAACCGATGAGCAGCTGACACTTACCCGCGTTCGCCTGGACGACGATCCGGAACTCGCCCCCTNNCACCGGTGCCGCCATTGTCGGCACCTACCTCGGGGACGCTCTCCTCACTCGGGCGGTTGCTGAGGCGGACTGGGAACCGGAGGCAGATCTCGGCCTCCTCGACACACCCCGGCGGCTTCGCTACGAGGCAGCCGAAATCGACGGAGGGACGATCCGCGCCGAGCTGGGGGCGGTCATCCCAGCCGCCGACCTGCCGCGCGAACCGTGGCAGCCTGAGCCAGCGGCGGACTCTCCTCCGCTCATCTTTCCGCTGGGGATCGTGGTCCGCCTGCAAACCGACAGGACTGGAGCGGCTCTGGACGTGGAGTGTTTCATTCACTTCCAAGCCATCCTCTCCGGATCTGCCGAACCCGTCGCTGACAGAATCCTGCGGAGTCTGTAAGGTTCCTGACAGCAACACCGGGGCGCGGCCGCCCGTAATGAGTTAGTCGCAGTAACCAAACGTGTCTCAACGCAGACACCAGCCATCTACAACACAGGATTCAATTGATGAAGAAGCTGTTCGCAGCCATCTTCCTGGTGCTCGCTCCGGCACTGATTCAGGCGCAGGGCTCCGTTCACGGGACCGTAGCCGATCAGCAAACCGGCAACCCGATCGCCGGGGCGTCCGTAACGGCCACTGGCACCACATCGTCGACGCAGTCGAATGACGCTGGCGTGTTCAACCTCTCAGCCGCCAACGCAATCAGCAGCGTCACTGTATCGCGGTCAGGCTATGCCACTGCAGAAGTTGCAGTCACGGACCCAGCGGCAGCGCTCCATATTCGTCTCACCCCGCGCGCCGAACTCGCTGGCGTTCAGGTTGTTGCCAACCAGCCGACGCCATCTGTTGCGATGCTTTCGCAGCACGATCTCAACCGCGCCGACGGATTGAGCCTCGAAAACTCGATCAACACCGTGCCGGGTGTGTTCATGCAGTCACGCACGCCCTTCGGTGGTGCCCGCATCACACTGCGCGGATACTACCCGAGCACGAGTGGCAATAGCCCCAACTCCAATGGACTCGGTTATCAGGTCTTTCTGAACGAGATTCCACTCACGGATGCGACTGGAACAACGATCCTCGATGACGTTGACTACTCGTCACTCGGCCACGCGGAAGTGATCAAGGGGCCAGCTTCGAGCCAGTACGGGAGCTACATCGGCGGCACGGTGAAGTTCAATACTCAGCGCCCGACGCCAAACCAGACGAGCTTCGGCCAGCAGATCATGGGCGGAAGCTATGGCCTCATTCGCACCAACTCAAGTTTTCAGACGGCAACGAACAATTCTGACCTCGATCTGAATTACGGCCACCAGACGTACGACGCGTTCCGCCCACACAGCGCATCTGTCAAGGATTACGTGCGCGGCAGCGGCGACTTCAGCGTCAGCAACAATCAAACGGTATCGACGTACTTCGCCTACAATCGCTCGTTTGAAGAACTCGCTGGTGAAATCGACAGTTCCGATTTCTATAATCGCAACGTGCTCAGCAATCCCGCGTATCTCGCCAATGATTCGCACATTGCAATCACGAGTTTCCTCGCAGGCGTAACCGATAACTACCAGTGGAATGACCATTTCACTAACAAGACAACGGTCTTCGGTAATGGTCGCACAGCTGGTCAGCCGTTTGCACATGGCTTTACCGACGCGAACCAGTTCAGCTTCGGTGCCCGCACGACATTCGGCTTCTCGGGTCAGGTTGGGGAGGTTGGCATAACCGGTTCGCTCGGCGCCACGGCGCAGCGTACCAACATCACATCGAACGGCGTGTTCATCGTTCCTGCTCCGCCGTACCCGGAGCGTCCGACAGATCAGGAGAACTACGCCACGAATGCATCGCTCTTCACCGAGTGGAGTTTTGCGATGCCGAGCCAGGTCAACGTCACTGTCGGTACCAGCCTGAACAAGGATGAGTTCGGCATTCGCAACATGCTCAAGGCCAACGTTCTGTACGACACGACGACGCTGGCAGTTCGCTCGTTCAAGGCTGTTCTTAACCCACGCGTCGCGATCACCAAGGGCTTTGGCGACAACGCATCGGTATATGCGAGCGTCAGTTCCGGTTACACACCGCCGCTACTCAGCAACACGATTGCCAACACCGGCGCAGTGGATCTGACTCTCAAGCCCGAGCGTGCAATTCAGTATGAAGTCGGTACACAGGGAAGTCTGTTCGCCAACCGCCTGACTGCTCAGGCATCGCTGTTCGACGTGGAGAACACCGACAAGCTGGTCACCGAGACGGCCAATTCGGTAACCTTCACAACGAACGCGGGCAAGCAGCGTAATCGCGGTGCCGAAGTGTCGTTGAGCATCCTCGCAGTCGATGACAGTTCGAGCATATTGTCGCTTGCGCGTCCATGGGTATCGTATACCTATACCGATGCCAAGTTTGTGGATTTCAAGAGCGACAACAACAACCTCCCTACGACTGTTGATTTCTCGGGGAACCCGGTTCCCCGCGTACCCCGCAACATGATCAACGCAGGGCTCGATCTTGCAACCAATCACGGCGTATACTTCAACAGCACATATCAGTATGTCAGCAAGGTTCCGGTGACGTTCGATAACTCGACATACGTCAAATCGTACGACCTGCTCGGGGCCAAGCTCGGCATCAAGAAGCAGGTTGACAAGCACTGGTCGCTTGATCTGTTCGGCGGCGCTGACAACATTCTCGGAAGCACGCATTACAGCTTCCTGTTTGTCGGACCGAATTACGCCGGTCTCGCGACTGCAGCCGCTGGGGGTCACGGCGATGGTTACATCATCCCGGCACCGTGCAACGCAACGTTCTACACGAGCTTGAGTCTCCGTTACGCGTTCTAGCTCGCGGTGATTCGGAAGGGTTGAAGCAAGACAGATGAAAGCGGGGCCGAGGCATTCGCCTCGGCCCCGCTTTCATTNNTGTGTAACTGCTACGGTCGCTTGTGCGCCGTGCGCGCTGGTTCAGTTGGCTGCGCAGGCTGCGCGGGCGGTGGCGAAACCACTGGACGCGGTGACGCAGTTGAGCCGTTCGACCCGGACGAGTTATTCCGATCCGCAGGACTGCGCGTGTAACCGCGTCCGTTCACCGCCTGACCCCGGGGTTGTGACACGCCAGTGCCCTTGAGCACAATGATCGGTCGCGGCGAGTACCAGCCGCCATACGCGGCGCCATAACCCAGCGAGCCCGAATAATACGCACCGTAAGGAGAGTAGCCGTAGGGTGAGTAACCGTAAGGCGAGTAACCAAACGGCGAGTAGCCATAAGGAGAGTATCCATATCCGTAATAGTCGTACGGCGAATATCCGAACGGCGAGTAGTCGTAGCGTCCATAACCCGGAAGCATCATGACGCGCGTGTCGTCGCTATTGTAGCCATTCGCTGCAGACGACCTACTGGCTTGAGACTGCTGAATGTCAGCGATCCCCGACTCGTCGGCCGGCTGGTTGACGGCAAAAGCCTTGGGATACGTCACGGCAACCATTGCGTCGGTAACGTTGCCTGGAACTCCAGCATCTGCGAGTGCGACAATCTTCTTCGCGTCCACGTTGAAACTCTGTCCGCGATCTACAATCCACGCCTCAACGACGAGAGAGTCCAGCTTGTGAGATGCCTCTATGACGTTGGCACTCGTAAGTGGAGAACCCGCGGCACTACGTGCAGTACTCAGCGCGATGCCGCGCGCGTGAAGCGCATCCGAGATCTCCCCCGGGAGCGTCGATGGAATTCCAGCGTCCGTGTAGTGCAGCGTATGCACAGAGGTGTTGCCACCGGCAGTCACACCCTGCACATTGACCCAGTCCCCTCGCGGTGACATTGCGAACAGACCAGACGTTGTGCGCTTGAGCCCACCCGGGCATGTAAAGTCCGATGTCAGGTACAGCCGGTGGCCGTCCGGTGACCACGCCGCGTTTTCGACACCAGTGCAGTCATCTTTTATCCGCGCGACATCACGCCCCGTGACATTTATGGAATCGCGCGCGGCGATCGTATCGTGCGCAACGGTGAACACATACACGCTCGAGCTTGCAGAGGCATTGTTCGCCGGTACGATGCAAACGAGCGGCGCATCTGTATTGCGCGGCAGACTGAACGTCATCCCCGGCGTTTGCGGCGCCGCCGGACGCCAGCATCCAATCCACGGCTGCCACCGTGCGTCAGCTTGAGACGGCTGCGTCGGGGGCTGTTGGGCTGCGACCATAACTGGAGTCGCTGCAAAAACTCCCGATGCCAGTAGCAACGCAGCTCGTGACACCAGGTAACGCTTTGCTGACATGACGTGATGGTTCATGTTCACTCCCTTCAATATCTGTATGTGAGCCCGATTGTAGCCGAAATGCCGGATAAATCGATCTTGTCGAATCCGGAGAAACTTTGCCCAAGGGTTCCCTTGGCCCAGATGTATTTTGCTTCGCCGGTCAGCGCAACATGCGGCGAGACGTTGAAATCGATTCCAGCCAGACCCTGCGCCGCGGGTGCCCAGCCGGACGACGTAAAGTCGCCGGGGAAGACGCTGTTGCTGTTCTGAAAATCGACGAAATCACCATGTTGTCTGAATTTGTACCACATCGCTCCGCCGCCAACGCCGACATAAGGCGCAAATCGTGACGGAACCCATGCGAACCGCCCGACGGCACGGCCTTGCGGTGTCAGATACGCTCGAACGCTCAACATCACCGGTACGCGGCGGAAATCCGTTACCTGGGTAATCTCCGCGTTATTCTCATCCACGAAATCCCGGTAGTTGGACGGCGTCGACGTGCCAGCATAGGACGTACCAAGGGTCACATCCAACTGCGGTGCTACCTTGTAAGCCAGATCAAGGCCGATCAACGGACCGCTGAAATCGCCCTTTCCGAGCGTCAGTTCGTTCGTAACAAACGGAAAGAGGTCCCCGCCAGCCATCGCGTGGGAATACCCACCGCGAATAGTGATGCTACCCGCTGGCTGCTGAAATAGAAACCCATTCCCGGAGTCCTGCGCGAGAAGCGGTGTCGCGAGGGCCGTGGCCAACGCCATGAATCCACAGGAAACGATCGCAGCTGCCCTCGCTGCTGATCCCGATCCATGGCGCGCGAAGCTGGTCAGTCCCGAACGTTCATACGGATCTTGAAACACCGTCGTCCCCGGATGGTTGTTGAACGATTGATACACCGTTGCGATGAAAGCGGTCCCGATGGGGCTACCCGCCTCTACTTGGCGCGCCGAGGCCTCGTGTAGACATCGGCACCGAAGGGAACGAGCCCACGCTGACCGGCATATCCGATGTGCTTGAGGCCGAAGAGATCCTCGACGCTGCGGAGCATGGAATAGTGGTTGTAGGGCACTTTGGAGACGGTTCCGGGCCTGATAAACGGCGACAGAACAACTGCCCCGACGCGGCCACCACCCGGGCCGTGTGCTCCCGGAAGCTTGGTATTCGGCCCGCTCGGCTCGTTGCAGCAGGCAGACGCATCCGCGCTCGCAGCCTCATCAAACGTGATGATGATGAGCCCTGCATCGCGGTAGGCGGGGGATTTCATGATGATCGGGACCCAGTGTGCGAGAAACGAATCCGCTGACACGAGGCCACCAGGCTCGCCGTTCTTGCACGGAGAATTGTGACCATCGTGGCAGAGGTCCGGCGTGATGAAGTTGTAATTCGCAGTTGTGGCGGCCGAGGCAAGGTCAGCCTCGAACCTGGTGAGCGGAATTACGTTTTCGCCGCACGACGGTGAATCGATCACGGAATGGAAATACACGAACGGATTGTGCTTGGTCGCGTACCGATCGGTCGGCGTCGCGCGGCTGGTCTGATCGCGCTCTCCAATCTTCGGGTGTGCGCACGTCGCCGGTTCGCGTCCTGGGTCGTTGCCCATCCCTTCCATGTATGCTTTCCATGTCAGGTGATTGTCAGTGAGTTGATTCGCGATAGTCGGTACGTGCGCGGGGTAAACGCAGCCACTCCCGATCGGCTGTCCGTCCGGCGCTAGTCCGGTCTCTACGAACTCGTCGTATCTCCCGCAGTCCGCCTGAGTGGCAGGCGCGGGTGCGATCCCGGAGATCATCGAGACATAGTTGTCGAGACTCGCGTGTCCGGTCCCATAGTACTGTGTCAGGAAACCGCCCGCGCGTCTCAGTGTGTCGGCAAGATACGGCGCGTGCGTATTGGCGCCGAACGTTGTCTCGAACGACTCGTTCTCGAGCACAATTACGAAGACGTGCTTGATAGGCGGCAGCTTGGCCGGCGCCGTGCGCTGGCCGGGCAATACCGGCGTGAACGCCGACAGAGCCAGCGCCGAAATCACGAAAGCCGTTCCGGTCAGCACGCGGCGACTCATTGGACGTAGCATCGCAGGATAGGAGATGGTGGGGATGGAAACGCGGGGCCGATACGCCAGGTAGATATTAACCCCTGAGCAATTGCCCGCCAGCTACCCGCTCGACCGACGGGTGCGGCTTCGCTTGGTGGTCACGATATCGGCGCCGCCTTCGCTTTTCGCTCCGCGCGCGCCTTGGCCACCATCTCCTTGACTTCGCGCATGAGTTGAGGACCGTTGTACGGGATTCCATCCTTGATGGTCCATTCGACGCCGCCTGTATGGACCGGCTTTCCGTCGCGGATGTCGTCGACTCCGGTCGGGTAGAACACTTTCAGATTCTCCAGCGGGTTGCCGTTGACGACCGCCAGATCTGCCTTGAATCCCACGCGCACGCGACCGATCTCGGTTTCCTTGCCGAGTATGCGTGCGTTGTTGAACGTTGCATGCTGAATCACCTTGATGGGGCTGAATCCCGCCTCCTCATGCAATTCGAGTTCGCGAATCAGCGCAAAGCCATACAATTCGTAAATGAACCCTGCGTCGTCGCCAGCGCCGACAACGCCGCCCTTGCGCGCAAATTCACGGACCGCGTTCATCCAGATCCGGTAATTCTCCTTCCAATACGTCTCATCTGTCGAAGTCCAGCCAATGAAGTACGACCCGTGATTCTTGGGATCCGGTCGGAAGAAGTCTTCGAGTGCGGGGTGCAGATAATCCCGGAACCAGGGTTGCGTCTGCGCGCGCTGGAGATCGCGCGATGCTTCGTAGATGNNCCCACGCGACATGCGCGGCCACCATCGAATCCAGCACCATGTCGAGACGCTTGGGATCGGCCTCGCGCCAGAGATGACCCGCCCAGCGAAATCGGTCAGTCTCATTGTTATAGTTGTAGTACGCCGGGAAATTTTGTACGCCGTCGGGGATCGCTGCATCCGGTATTCCGTACCAGTGCTCGATGCTCGTCGTGCCAAAGTGAATGTCATCCCACGCATTGGTCTCTTCGACACCTGCATGATGCGCGATGCGCAGGCCCTGCTTGTGCGCCTCGTCCTCCATGGCCTGCATGATGTCACGATCGATACCGAAAATCTTGATACCGTCAGCGCCCATCGCTTTCAGCGCGCGCACGCGGGCACGTGCGGAGTCCGCGTTCGTTTGCGTGCCGAATACCGGATACACGAGAATACGCGGAGCAGCGAGAGTGCCCTTTGCGCTGGCGTCGCGCCATGCGAACGCTTTTTGAGTATCACTACTGAGGTCGCGCACAGTAGTGATCCCACACGCGAGCCAGATTTTCAATTCGTAATCGATGGGTTGCGCCTCGCCGCCGCGAGAATCCTGCAGATGCGCGTGTGCATCGATCAGCCCGGGCGTAACATACTTTCCCGTCGCGTCTATCTCGACCGTGTTCGCGTCGGCGCGCGGGCGACGACTCGCGCTGGTATTGCCCAGCGCCACGGGATCCAGGGCGACGATCTGGGTGATCATGTTGCCCTGTACTACAATGTCATACGGACCCTTTGCCGGCGTTCCGTTACCGTCGACTATCGTCGCGTTCCGAATGATGAGACGGCCGGGACGGACACCGGACGTTGGAGCGGTCTGGGCGGCGGCCGCACTCGATATCGCGAGGATGGCAGCAAGGGCAAGACGGATGGGTGAGCGCATGCGGCAAAGATCCCTCCACAATGGGGACTGCGCAAGACTGTGCGCCGCCGCCGCGCAAATGCCCATGTAACTCTGACCGCGCGGTGTCCAAAACTGTTGACAGGTTCCACTATGGTGGCCCCGCAAGCGAACCAATCGAAAAAATCCCACCTCGCGATCGATTGCGAGGTGGGATTTTTTTGTGGGTCTGTTGTTCGACTACCAGCGATAGTGCGCGAACGCCTTGTTCGCTTCTGCCATCCTGTGCGTGTCTTCCTTCTTCTTCACGGCGTTTCCTTCGCCCTTGCTCGCCGCAATCACTTCAGCAGCAAGCTTGTCGGCCATCGACTTCTCGTTGCGGCCGCGCGAGTAGAGAATCAACCAGCGCATCGCGAGTGCCGTGCGACGCTCCGGGCGGACTTCGACAGGAACCTGGTACGTGGCACCACCGACTCGGCGGCTCTTCACTTCGACCATCGGCTTCAGGTTGGCGAGCGCCTGCTTGAAGACGGTGACACCGGGCTGGGCTGTCTTGGCTTCGACGCTGTCCATCGCGTGATTGAAAATGCGCTCAGCGGTGCTCTTCTTCCCCTGATACATCATCACGTTGATGAACTTGGCTACGGTCTGGCTCTCATAGCGCGAATCCGGAAGGATGGTGCGCTTGACTGACTTTTTGCGACGGCTCATTTACTTCTTCCCCTTGGGCGCGCCCTTGGTAGCCACGGCCTTACCGCCGACCTTTGGCTTCTTGGTTCCGTACTTGGAGCGGCTACGATTGCGGCCGTTCACGCCCGAGGCGTCGAGCGTACCGCGAACGATGTGATAACGAACGCCGGGTAGATCCTTGACACGACCACCGCGGATGAGCACGATCGAGTGCTCCTGCAGGTTGTGTCCCTCGCCCGGGATGTATGCGGTGACTTCGAAGCCGTTCGTGAGACGGACGCGCGCGACCTTGCGGAGTGCGGAGTTGGGCTTCTTTGGGGTAGTGGTGTACACACGAGTGCAAACACCACGCTTCTGCGGATTGGACTTGAGCGCCGGCGCCTTTTCCTTCTTGGCCACATCGCTGCGGCTCTGGCGTACCAGCTGATTAATTGTCGGCATTTACCATGGATCGACACGGATTGGCCCATCCACAACGGAGTGGCCACAGCCTGAGGAATCTAGAGACCAGCAGCCCCGCAGGCAAGCCAATCGGACCGGATGTATTCAGGAACCACTAAGGAAGCATTAAATTGAAGGTACGATGCCCCGCCTGATCCTTACCCTTGCCTGCCTTGCTGCCTTCGCTGGCGTTCCCGCCAGCGCCGCGCCCGCGAGCCCGCAAGCGTCTTCGGTCAGGCCGGCGCCGGCTCATGCCGCTCTCGCGTCGCAGGATGGTCCGGCGGTCGATCCGAACTGGGCTCCGGCCGCCCCAATCATCGTCGCCCCGGTACAGCGAGAGACGGCGCCAAGCAACAGTCAGAATCACCCCGCACCGGCTATCCCGGCGATCAATTTGCCCGTTGAAGGCCACGCGTCCGAGGCGATTCAAGCCGACGGTCGCCACGCCGGCTGGGCGGTCACCCTTCGCGGCTACCACGCGACGGGGCCGCCAAATGACGCCATCACGTCCCTGCTTCCATCTCAAGAGCGCGCCTTACCTGACCATCTGAATTGATGAAGGGGGGCTCGCCCCTACTCCTCAATTCTCACATGCCTCAACAGACAGATTCCCTCACGACCGCCAGCGCGCAGGCCATCCAGGCTGACACACGGCCCTTCCACCGACGCGAACCAGGAATTGCCACACTAATCCTCGGCCTTGCAATCATGCTCATCGCATTGATTCTTCCGATGGAGCATCGTACGTTCGCCTTCTACCCGGCGCTTGCCGTCATCGGCGTTGGAGTCTTTCTAACTCTGCGCCATGGGCCGGACCGACCGAAGAACGACTGAGATCCACACAGTCTCTGCAGGTAAGCTGGACGCGCCGGCTATCGTTCCCGCGATAGCCGGCGCCGCGCAGCGCCAGTCGAATCCGCGCCGCGACCGATGAACGCACCGATTACAATCGCAGTGATTCTAGCCACCGTCGGAGTTCTGCTCGGCGGCTCGGTGATTCTCACCCGCTTCACTTCGCGTATCGGCATTCCCATCGCACTCGGCTTCATTGCAGTCGGGATGCTCGCAGGATCCGAAGGCCTCGGACACATTAATCTCGACAGCTATTCGCTCGCATTCCGCGCGGGCGTTGTCGCCCTTGTTCTGATTCTCTTCGATGGCGGGCTCAACACACCGCTCGCGGTGCTTCGTCCCGTTGCTGCGCCTTCGCTGACATTGGCCACAATTGGCGTGGTAGCCACTGCCGTGATTGTGGGTACCTTCGCACACTTCGGCGGCGGCACTGCGTGGCCGATCGGCTTGCTCATTGGTGCCGTTGTCTCCTCGACGGATGCAGCCGCAGTCTTTGCGACTCTGCGCGGAAGCGGTATCACTCTCAAGCAACGTGTCGGGCGAACACTGGAAGCCGAGTCGGGGCTGAATGACCCGGTAGCGATCCTGCTCACGATCTCGCTCACCGCATTTGTTCTGGCCAGAGATATCAACAACGGCCAGAGCGTCTGGCTGTTACCAGTCTTTGCGATCCTTCAAATAGCAACGGGTGGCACAATAGGCTGGCTGGCTGGCACTCTTGCAGGGAAACTTCTAATACAAGTTCGTCTCGAGTCAGCGGGCCTGTATCCAGTACTCACGCTGGCGATCGCGCTCGCTGTGTTTGGCGTCACGACACTGATTCACGGCAGCGGATTCATGGCAGTGTACATCGCGGGCGTTGTACTCGCGGGGACGCATCAACTGCCACACCGGCCGGCTATCCTCCGCGTGCATGATGCCTTCGGTTGGCTTGCGCAGATCGGGATGTTCCTGGTACTTGGACTGCTCGCGATCCCCACCCGACTTGTCGGGGCCGCGCTGCCGGGCCTGGGGATCGCGATTGTCCTGACTCTGATCGCACGTCCAGTTGCGGTGGCCCTCTGTCTCGCGCCATTCCGGTATTCACTGCGCGAAACACTCTTCATAAGTATCGTCGGACTCCGCGGTGCTGTTCCGGTAGTTCTCGCGACGATCCCTGTAATGGCTGGCGTGACTGGCGCCCGACACATCTTTGACGTCGTCTTCTTCGTCATCGTGGTCAACACATTGATGCCGGGGACCGTCGTCGCATGGCTCGCACGAAAGTTCGGCGTAGTTGGTGTCGCGCCGCCGGCCGCGGCGACCACCATTCTGGTAGAATCGAACGAACCGACGCGGAGCTCGCTACGATCCTACTTCATTGATCGCGCACTCCCGGTCTGCGGCGTTCCACTCTCCGACATTCCGTTCCCGGATGGCGCTGCCGTAACGATGATTGTGCGAGGTTCTTCCCTTCTCGTCGCCGACGGAGGGACGACTCTTGAAGCCGGAGATCACGTGTACGTGCTTGCGTCGCCCGAAGCGGAGTCAACAGTGCGACTCCTCTTCGGGCGACCGGAAATTCTGGAGTAGAGATTGATCGGTCTACATGCGCATGCCGATCGAAAGCCCCACGCCACGACGAACCGGATTAATGGCAAGGTGATTGGGGACGAAACAGATTAATGAACCCGCAAATCCTTCAACGGGCTTCCATTCCTCTATGGTGTGCGCGTGACCGATCAAGCCCCCGACGACGAGGCCTGCCAGGCCCCCCAATACCCCAGTTCCAACTGCGACCTGGCCGCGGCCAAAGAGTGAACCGCATTTGAACGTGGTGGGCGGTTCGTCGCCAAACAGCCCGCGCGAGGTGCAGGTGCTCTCGTGCCAGGTCGCTGCGCCCAAAGCTGCGCCGGTCGCCAGGCCGGTTAGCAGCCCAATGAGGAGGCCGCGCCGCGTCGCTGAGTGGCGGCCAAGGCTCGTGTCAATTTCCCCGATCGCAGAGCGCGCGATTGTAACCTCGGCGGCGCCGTCCGGTTGGAGCAGAAGACTGTCTGGTCGCAGCGCAATCAGACGACCGGCCTGTTGCTCGGGCGTCAGCATACCCGGTGCCGTAACTCGGATCCGCGTCCCGGGCGCTATACTCGCGGTCGTCTGCGCCTTCACGGTGACGCCCAGCACAAGAACGAGCCCAGCAACCCCAATGTTCGCGATCCGCATGACGTTCCCCTTTTTGAAAGAGATGAGGATACGCTGAATCCTGAGTGGTCCGGCAACGCCGCCGGCCGGTCAGGCTAGCGCCAAGTGGAACCAAGTCTTACGCGTGGCGAAATAGCCGCTCGTTGTAACGCGGGCGGCCCAATCATACGGTCGTTTTCTAACCAGAGCAAGCTGTATTTCTCATGGGACTCAGCGATTGTGACGCGGCTGGTTCGCATCGCGGCTGCATTACTGAAAGCGCTGTCGGTGGCGTTATTATCGGCGCTGTAATCGGTTACGGTGCTGGTTGGATAATCGGAAATTATCATTAGCGAGGAACGCCAAAGACGACATAGCACAGTGCAAAAACGGCGCATCCGAATCGGATGCGCCGTTTTTGCTTCAACTCCTTCGTACCCTGCTACTCAAGCTCACCAAGTAGCTTCGCGATTCCCGGAGGGCTTGCCGCTACACCAACCGCGGCTCCTGCCTTGCCCGGACGGAAATCCTCGTCCTCGTCACCAGCGGCGAGAATCTCCTCCATCGTCGGCTCCGGTGCCTCCTCAACAATCGGAACTGGAACCGATACGCCTTCGATGTCCACTTCCTGATACCGGTACACACCAGTACCGGCCGGAATCAGGTGCCCGATAATGATGTTCTCCTTGAGTCCCATGAGGTCGTCCTTCGCGCCGCGGATTGCTGCATCCGTCAACACTCGGGTCGTCTCCTGGAATGAGGCTGCAGAGATGAACGACTGCGTCGTAAGTGACGCCTTCGTGATTCCAAGAAGCAGAGGCTCCGACGTCGCCGGCCTCTTCCCCTTCTTCTCCACGCGCGCATTCATTTCACGGAACAGCATCCGGTCAACATGCTCGGCTTCGAGATACTCTGTATCGCCGGAGTCGAGGATGCGCTCCTTCTGCAGCATCTGGCGAACGATCACGCCAATGTGCTTGTCGCTGATCTTAACGCCCTGCAGGCGATACACTTCCTGCACTTCGTTGAGCAGATATTCCTGCACCGCGCGCGGTCCCTTGATTCGCAGAATGTCGTGCGGATTGACGGGGCCCTCGGACAGACGATCACCAGCACGTACCCGATCGCCTTCGTGAACGCGGAGGTGCTTGCCGGCAGCGACCTCGTAAACCTGCGCTTCCACCGCATCGTCCGTCACAGCGACGCCGTTTTCCATGCGCGTCGGCTGAACAAAGATCTCGCGCTTGCCACGCTTGATGTCACCGAAGCGAACGACACCATCTACTTCCGAGATCGTGGCAGGATCTTTCGGCCTGCGTGCTTCGAACAACTCAGCGACACGTGGCAGACCGCCGGTGATGTCACGAGTCTTGTATGCTTCGCGGCTGATCTTGGCGATAATGGTACCAGGCGTGACCTGATCGCCATCATTGATGATCAACTGCGCACCAACCGGAATAACGAAGTCGCGGAGGCGTTGATCGGTACCGCCCTTCGCGCTCCAGATCTCGATGTGCGGATGCAGCTTCTTCTCGCGATCATCGATAACGACGCGCTGGCGTAATCCGGTGAGCTCATCGAGCTCCTCGGACACCGACTCCTCCTCAACGAGATCCTCGAACTTCACTGCACCCTTGACGTCGGCAATGATTGGCGTCGTGTACGGATCCCAGGTAAAGATCACCTGATCCTTCTTCACCTCGTCTCCGTCCTTCACCATCATCGTGGCACCAAGCGGAACCTGAAGACGCGCACCGACGGCGGTTGAACGGTCGGTCGTCGCGCGAATCGTGAGCTCGCCTTCGTACGACGTGACGATCTTGCCACCTTCTGTATTTGTAACCGTGACGAGGCGATCGCCGAACTCGACAGTACCAGCCACCTTGCTCTTGCGTGCCGTCTGCTCAGCAATACGCGCAGCCGTTCCACCAATGTGGAACGTACGCAGCGTCAGCTGCGTCCCGGGCTCGCCAATCGACTGCGCCGCGATGATACCGACTGCCTCACCCTTGTCTACCATGCCCATGGTGGCCAGGTTGCGGCCGTAGCACATCTGACACAATCCGTGTCTTGCCTCGCACGTGAGGACAGAGCGGATCTTGATCGTCTCAAGACCGGACTCTTCAATGGCACTCGCCATTTCCTCGCTGATCAGCTGACCTGCTTCGACCAGTAGCGTCGCGCGGTCGCTCGAATCCCGCTCCTGCGGATCGAACACATCCTCCGCCGCAACCGTACCGACGATGCGCTCCGACAACGGCTCGATGACGTCCTCGCCTTCCTTCAGCGCGCCGACCTCGAGTCCATGGATCGTTCCGCAATCCTCTTCGGTGATCGTCACATCCTGCGCAACGTCGACCAGACGACGTGTGAGATACCCGGCGTCCGCAGTTTTCAGAGCCGTATCGGCCAGTCCCTTGCGAGCGCCATGCGTCGAAATGAAGTACTCAAGCACCGACAGTCCTTCACGGAAATTGGACTTGATCGGGCTTTCAATGATTTCACCGATACCACCGGTCAGTTTCTTCTGCGGCTTGGCCATCAGTCCGCGCATTCCGGCGAGCTGACGGATCTGGTCACGCGATCCGCGCGAGCCGGAATCGAACATCATGAACACAGGATTGAAGCCCTGATGTGACTCGCGCATCGCCTTCACCATCGCGTCCGCGACATCGTTGTTCGCGTGCGTCCAGGTGTCGATGACTTTGTTGTAGCGCTCGCCGTTCGTGATGTTACCAGTCTGGTACGCGCGCTCGAACCGCTCGACGCGCGACTCAGCTTCCTGAAGAATCGTTTCCTTCTCCGCGGGAATGTGCAGATCTTCAATACCGATCGACACGCCACCACGGGTTGCGTTCCGGAATCCGAATTCCTTGAGGCGATCCAGCAGCTGCACCGTCGTGCTCAAGCCTGCGTGACGGTACGACTGGAAGACCAGCTCCCCAAGAGCCTTCTTCTTCATGTCCTTGTTCTGGAAGCCGAGCTCCGGCGGAACGATCGCATTGAACATTGCGCGTCCAGCCGTCGTGTACTCCCAGCGTGCGCCGTCGTTGTCGTCCACCCAGTAGAGAATGGGCGTGCTGTATCCAACGCGATTCCGCGACATCGCCATTTCAACTTCAGCGATTGTTGAGAACGTCTTCGCGGTATCTCTGATGTTCTCGAAATTCGGCGGTGCCTTGGTTGCGAAGTAGCAGCCAAGTACGATGTCCTGGCTGGGCTCCGCGACGGGGCGACCGTCTGACGGCTTGAGAATGTTGTTGCTCGACAACAGAAGCAGACGGCACTCGAGCTGTGCCTCGAACGAGAGCGGCACGTGTACTGCCATCTGATCGCCGTCGAAGTCTGCGTTGAAAGCGGCGCAGACGAGCGGGTGAATACGAATCGCCTTGCCTTCGACCAGTACCGGCTCGAACGCCTGGATGCCGAGTCTGTGCAGCGTCGGCGCGCGGTTAAGCATGACCGGATGGTCGCGGATGATCTCCTCGAGGATCTCGTACACCTCGGGCGACTCCTTCTCCACGATCTTCTTGGCGCGCTTCACCGTCTCGGCAATTCCCTTCTCGACGAGTTTGTGAATGATGAACGGCTTGAACAATTCAAGCGCCATCGCCTTCGGCAATCCGCACTGGTGGAGTTTGAGCTCCGGACCAACGACGATTACCGAACGGCCCGAGTAGTCAACGCGCTTGCCGAGCAGGTTCTGNNCCTGCTTGCCCTTGAGCATGTCAGACAGCGACTTGAGCGGACGCTTGCCACGACCGCGGATCGCCTTGGAGCGACGACCGTTGTCGAACAGTGCATCCACCGCCTCCTGAAGCATGCGCTTCTCGTTGCGCAGAATGACTTCTGGCGCACGGTGAGCGATCAGCTTGACGAGGCGGTTGTTGCGGTTGATGACGCGGCGATACAGATCGTTCAGATCCGACGTCGCAAAGCGGCCGCCATCGAGTGGAACGAGTGGACGCAGATCCGGCGGAATCACCGGAACGACATCCATGATCATCCATTCCGGCTTGTTGCGAGGCTCGCCAGTGTCGCCGGAATTACGGAATGCGTCAACAATCTTGAGACGCTTGAGAAGCTGCTTCTTGCGATGCTGCGAATTCTCATCTACGAGATCCTCACGCAGTGTCGTCGCGAGCGTATCGACGTCGAGACGACGCAGAAGCTCGCGCACCGCTGGCGCTCCGATGTCGGCGAGGAAGGCACTGTCGCTCTCCTCGCGCGCCTTCGCCTTCAGATTGAGAAACTCTTCTTCGTCGAGCAACTGATTCGGGCGAACTTCCTGCTGGCCCGGATCGATTACGACGTAGTTCGAGTAATAGATGACCTTTTCAAGATCACGGAGCGTCAGGTCGACGAGGTTTCCCATCGGTGACGGAAGTGTCTTGAAGAACCAGATATGCGCGACGGGAACGGCGAGTTCGATGTGACCCATGCGCTCGCGACGAACGCGGCTCAGGGTTACTTCGACGCCGCAGCGGTCGCAGATCACGCCGCGATAGCGTATGCGCTTGTATTTCCCGCAATGGCATTCCCAGTCCTTTACCGGACCGAAAATACGCTCGCAGAAGAGGCCGTCCTTCTCAGGCTTGAACGACCGATAGTTGATCGTTTCAGGCTTGAGAACTTCGCCCCATGACCACCAGTCGCGCAGGCCGGCCATTGCAAGCCGCTCGCGCTCCTTGGGGTCCTTGGGTCCGCGGATCTCCTCCGGGGAGGCGATCCGGACCTGGATGTAATCGAACGCCGACGCGCGGGATTCGCGCGAGTTGCGAAAGTCAATCATAGTTTACTCTCCGCTCCCGTTGCCGCTGACATTGCTGTCTGCGGCCATGAGGCCGTCACGCTCGGCGTTCATCCGGGCGGCGAACCCGGATTCGTTGGCGCCCATTCTTACATGGATGCCAAGCGCCTTCAGCTCCTGCACGAGCACGTTGAACGATTCTGGCGTTCCCGGCTCCGGCAGGTTCTGCCCCTTCACAATTGCTTCATACACCTTGCTACGACCGTTCACGTCGTCCGACTTGACGGTCAGGATCTCCTGCAGCGTGTGTGCGGCACCATAGGCTTCGAGCGCCCACACTTCCATCTCTCCGAAACGCTGGCCACCGAACTGTGCCTTACCGGCCAGCGGCTGCTGCGTCACCAGCGAGTACGGCCCGATACTGCGCGCGTGAATCTTGTCATCGACAAGGTGCGACAGCTTGAGCATGTAGATCGTTCCAACTGTAACCGGTGAATCGAACGTCTCACCGCTACGCCCATCACGCAGACGAACCTTTCCGCCCGGTGTGATACCGGCCAGACGAATGAGTTCCGTCGCTGCGGCATCGACGTCGAAGTCCTTCGACTCCACGGCGTCTGCCAGAGCTGGGAGCTCCTGGCTTCGGAGCATCGTCGGCGCATCAGCGCCGCGCTGCTTCTCGAGTCCCTTCAACTGCACTTCGAACGACTTGCGATGAGACTCGGTGTACTCCTCGTCCTCCATCGCCGACTTGTGGAACGAGAGCTGAGTGTCCAGCTCGAGCGCCTCACGGGCAACCAGGTCGCGCGTCGCCCCGACCACGAAGTCGCGAGCGCGGGCAAAGATTGCCTTTGTCCCGGCGTTTCGTCCCTTCGCTCCAAGATCATTGAGCGTCGCATCCGAAAGCAGCTCGGTCCGCGGAGCGGCGTCGATCGACTTCGGTTGAATGTCACGCAATAGAGCGCGAATCTCCTCGTCACTCATCTTGAAGTTGGTGCCGCCCAACTGCAACGCATCGCGAACCCACGTGAGTGCAGCAAGCTTCAGCAGCATGCCGATCTCGCGCTCGTTCGCGCCCTGGAACACTGGCGTCTTCGCGTAGAAGCCGAGCAGCTTCGCGGCCCACCCGAGGTGGGTTTCGAGAATCTGTCCAACGTTCATACGGCTCGGGACACCGAGCGGGTTAAGCACGATGTCCACCGGTCGTCCGTCTGGAAGGAACGGCATGTCTTCCTCGGGAACGATACGCGCAACGATACCCTTGTTGCCATGTCGGCCGGCCATCTTGTCGCCCACCGAGATCTTGCGCTTCTCGGCCATGTAAACCTTCACGAGCTGAATCACGCCCGGCGGCAGCTCATCCGGCTGCAACACACGGTCGATCCGCTCTTCTGCCTTCTCTTCGATCTTCGCCTTCTCATCGTTTGCCGCATCGATGATCACGCGGAGACTCTCGTTGACATCCTTGTCCTCAACTCTCAGCGTCTTGAGATCAAGCGTTGCGAAGTTGAGATCGTCGAGTATCGTCGTCGAGAGTTTGGTACCCTGGGGAATTGCCTCCTCCACGGTACCGGACTTGAGCGCCAGCGCGATGGTCTGTCCGTCGAGCAGATCAGCCAGCTCGCCATCGCGAACCGCGTTGACGCGAATCTTCTCGAGACCCTCGACGCGACGGATTTCTCCAATGCGTTCACCGCGATCCTTCTCAACAACCTGGTCCTCAACGCGCGAGAATATCTTGACGTCGATGACGACGCCTTCCATTCCCGGCGGAACCTTGAGCGAAGAATCCTTTACATCCTTTGCCTTCTCACCGAAGATGGCCGTAAGCAGCTTCTCTTCTGGTGATAGTTCCGTTTCTCCCTTTGGCGTGATCTTGCCAACGAGGATGTCGCCCGGCTTCACGTGCGCACCAATGCGAACGATTCCGCGCTCATCCAGATCGGTGAGTGCTTCCTCGGCGACGTTCGGAATTTCCTTCGTTATTTCTTCCTGACCACGCTTCGTGTCGCGAACGTGAAGCTCGAGTTCCTGGATATGGATCGACGAATAGACGTCGTCCTTCACCAGACGCTCACTCAGCACGATCGCATCCTCGAAGTTGTGACCATACCATGGCATGAACGCGACGGTAACGTTTGCACCGAGCGCGAGCTGGCCCTGTTCCGTAGAAGCACCATCGGCAAGCACATCGCCAGCGGCCACGTGCTGTCCGCGGTGAACCAGCGGGCGCTGATTGATCGCGGTGTCCTGGTTGGTGCGCCAGTACTTCTTGATCTTGTACCTGTCGTGTTGCGTGAGCCGCGCGAGCGGCTTCTCGCTCTTCACCTTCTGGTTTGCATCGTCGGCATCGACAACGATCTCGTCGGCCGTCACGCTCGATACGATTCCCGAGCGAAGTGCAATTACGACGGCGCCGGAATCGCGCGCCACCTTCTCCTCGAGCCCCGTTCCGCACATTGGCGTACGTGGATTGAGAAGAGGTACCGCTTGACGCTGCATGTTCGAGCCCATCAACGCGCGGTTCGCGTCGTCGTGCTCGAGGAATGGAATGAGTGCTGCGGCGATCGAAACCATCTGCTCGGGCGCCACATCCATGTAATCGATGCGATCCGGTGTGCTGAGCGGTACATCACCGCCCTGGCGGCAAAGCACCAGATCTTCCATGAACGTACCGTCCGGGTTGAGCGCGGCGTTGGCCTGTGCGACAATCGCACCTTCCTCACGATTGGCGTCGAGCCACGCAATCTCGTTCGTGACCTTGCCATTCTTGACAACGGCGTAAGGCGTCTCGATGAATCCGAGATCGTTGACTCGTGCAAAGGTCGCGAGCGACGTGATAAGGCCGATGTTCGGACCTTCAGGCGTCTCGATCGGGCACATGCGACCGTACTGCGAGTAATGCACGTCGCGCACTTCGAAACCTGCGCGCTCGCGTGTGAGACCGCCTGGTCCGAGGGCCGACAGGCGACGCTTGTGCGTCAACTCGGCGAGCGGATTGGTCTGGTCCATGAACTGCGACAACTGCGACGATCCAAAGAATGCCTGAATCACCGCAGACACAGTGCGCGCATTCACCAGATCATCGAGCGAGATCTTTTCCGGATCAGTATTGATCGACATGCGCTCCTTCACCAGGCGCGCCATGCGTGAGAGACCTACACTGAACTGGTTCGCGATCAGCTCACCAACCGACCGGATACGACGGTTGCCGAGGTGATCGATATCATCCACTTCGCCCCGTCCCTCGTGAAGCTCGATGAGGTAGCGGATAATGGCGACGAAATCTTCCTTCGTGAGAACCGTCTCGCCGGCCGGGCGATTGGTGTTGAGTCTCTGGTTGATCTTGTAACGTCCCACGCGGCCCAGATCGTACCGCTTGGGCGAGAAGAACAGTCGGTTGAGTGCGTCGCGAGCCGTCTCGCGATTTGGCGCATCACCCGGACGAAGCAGCGAATAGATCTGCTTGAGAGCGAATTCCTCACCCTCATCGGCTGTCACGCCGCGCGCCTTCTTGGTCTCCTTGTCCATGATGTTTGCGGTCGGATCCTTCAGGAGCGTGTTGCGAATCAACGTGGACTCCGCACGTCCTGACGGGACGAACACATACACCTTTCCGATCTCCGCATCGCGGAGGCGCTTGGCGGTGGCATCGGTGAGTTGTGCACCAGCGTCGACGATCACTTCACCGGTCTTGTTGTCGACAGCGTCGACCGCAAGCGTACGGCGAGATGGGCGCTCACCACGTTCCGCCGCATCCATCTCGTCACGAACATCGACGAGAGTGTACGACGCGAACACCTTTACCGTTTCGATGTTCAGACGGCGGAGGCGGTTGAACACCTCTTCGGTCAGCTCATCGCCTTCCTTGACCAGCAATTCCGACTCGTCGCGTTCGCGCTGAGCACGTGCCTTCTTGGTCTTCAGCTTCGGCGCGTCCGGATCGACTGCTTCACCGGCGAGATTGATATCCTCGGCGATGATGGCACCGATCACTTCACGGAGATCCATGCGCGTCTCGCGCTTCTTCACGAGATCGAGCTCGCGAATCGCGAAGAACAAACGGAGAATATCCGAATTGGAGCCGTACCCGAGCGCACGCAGGAGCGCGGTAGCGGGAAATTTCTTTTTCTTGTCGATATGGACGTAGATCACATCGTGGATGTCCACAGTGAACTCGACCCACGATCCGCGGAACGGAATGATGCGCGCTGAAATCAGACGCTGTCCGTTTGGATGCGTCGATTCCTCGAACACGACACCCGGAGAGCGGTGCAGCTGGCTGACAATGACGCGCTCCGCGCCATTGATTACGAAAGTACCGAGCTGAGTCAGCAGGGGCAGTTCGCCCAGGTAGACCTCCTTCTCGATGATGTTCTTCGGGCGCTTGCCGTCGGCAGTTTCCTCGAACACCACTAGCTGCAGTGTCGCCTTGAGTGGCGCACTGTAGGTCATGTCGCGTTCGATGCACTCGGCTACCGAGTACTTCGGCTCGCCGACCGTGTAGCTCTTGAAGTCCAGCGAAAAGTTCTCGTGGACATCGGTGATGGGGAAGAGATCCTTGAAAACGCGTTCAAGACCGAGGTCCTCGCGCTCGTGCTCGGCCGCGTCGCGCTGCAGGAGCGCTTGGAAGGCCTGCACTTGGATATCTAGGAGATGGGGCATTTCCATGCCGGTCTCCAACTTCGCGAACGAGATTTGCTTCAACGTTTCGGGCATACATTCACCTTTGGGCACAGGCGCAAACAGCTCCAACCCGGACGTCGCGATTTTTTTTCGCGACGTCCGGGTGGAGCACTAGGGAGTTACAGGACCTTCAGTTGTGATGGTTACTTCACCTCTACAACCGCACCCTGATCTTCCAGCTTCGCCTTCATGGTGGCGGCTTCTTCCTTGGTCACGCCCGTCTTCACGGCCTGTGGCGCGCCATCGACGAGATCCTTCGCTTCCTTCAGGCCAAGTCCGGTGATCTCGCGCACAACCTTGATGACCTGAATCTTCTTTGCACCGGCTTCCTTGAGATTGACTGTGAACTCGGTCTGCTCTTCGGCTACTGGTGCAGCGGCGCCACCGGCACCGCCAGCTGCTGGAGCCGCGCCAACCGGAGCGGCTGCAATTGTAACATTGAACTTGGTCTTGAATGCATCGACGAGCTCAGACAACTCGAGGACCGTCATGTTGCCGATCGCGTCGAGGATTTCGTCTTTGCTGAGTGAGGTAGCGTTAGCCATTGTAGTGAATCTCCGTAGTGTGTTAGGCGCCTTCGCGCTGAGTCTTGAGCGCATCGAGCGCCCCTGCGAACATGTACAAAAGTCCGTTCATGGCGCCTGCAAAGGCTGCCATAGGGGACATGAGGCCGGCTCCGAGTTCGGCCAGCAATTGCTCCCGCGATGGGAGTGATGCGAGTTGTTGCACTTGGGCCGGCTTAATGGCGCGACCATCGAGCATTCCACCCTTCACTTCGGGCTTCTTGTCATTCTCCTTCGCGAAATCGCTGAGAACCTTGGCCGCAGCAACTGCGTCCTTGCCCACAACAATTCCTGTCGGTCCACGCAGACGCTCTCCGACAAGTCCGCTGTCGTTCACAGCCCGAAGCGCGAGCGTATTCTTGATTACCACATATTCCACACCAGCGCGACGCAGACGACGACGAAGCTCGGTCATCCGCTTCACGTTCAAACCTGTGAAGTCGGTGTAATACACCGCCGACGCGCCCTTGATCTTGTCAGTAAGCTCGCTGACGAGCTGTTCCTTCTCTGTTCTTTTCATGTGTGTCTCCTAGCGGTACGGCGTGGTGTCTACGGTTACGCCGGGTCCCATCGTGCTGGACACCGCCACGTTCCGCACATACACGCCCTTTGCCGCTGCCGGCTTGGAGCGAACTATCTGATCCATCAACGCCGCAAAGTTCGTCTGCAGTGCCTCGAGCGCGAAGGAGACCTTCCCGATCGCCGCGTGCACGTTTCCGCCCTTGTCGACGCGGAATTCGATCTTTCCTGCCTTCACTTCCTTTACAGCACGACCCACATCGAACGTCACCGTCCCCGCCTTCGGGTTCGGCATCAGTCCACGCGGTCCGAGAATGCGTCCGAGCGCACCCAGCTGCCCCATCTGGTCCGGGGTCGCGATGAGCACGTCGAAGTCGAGCCAGTTGTCCTTGATCTTCGCGAGGAACTCCGTTCCAACGAAGTCTGCGCCAGCCGCTTCGGCTTCGCGCGCCTTGTCACCAACTGCGATGACCAGCACACGCACCGTCTTGCCCGTTCCGGCTGGAAGAACCACGGTGCCTCTGACAATCTGATCCGCGTGACGCGGATCGACGCCCAGACGCACCGCAACTTCGACAGTCTCGTCGAACTTCGCGAATGCACCGGTCTTGACCAGCTCCAGTGCTTTTGCCGACTCATACGCCAGGCCTTCCTGCACGCTCTTGGCGGAGTTGACGAACTTCTTTCCATGCTGTCGCATCAGTCGCGCACCTCGAGTCCCATCGAGCGTGCAGCTCCGGCGATCATCGCCATTGCCGACTCGAGAGATTCGGTATTCAGATCGGGCATCTTCAACTCCGCGATCTTGCGCACCTGTGCCTTTGTGACAGATCCCACCTTATTGCGATTCGGCGCACCTGAGCCCTTCTCGACACCAGCTTCCCGCTTCAGCAAAAATGCCGCTGGTGGTGTCTTGAGAATGAATGTGAAGGACTTATCCGCGTAGATCGTGATCTCGGCCGGAAGAATCGCGTCCTGACCCTGCGTCCGAGCATTGAACTCTTTGCAGAAGGCCATGATGTTGATTCCCTGTGGTCCGAGAGCCGTACCAACGGGGGGCGCCGGGTTCGCTTTTCCTGCAGGGATCTGCAGCTTGACGAATCCGGTAACCTTTTTTGCCATGATACTCCTTAAACGTTTTCACTCGCAAAACGACGCGAGCTTCGAACCCCCACGGTGTGTTTAGAGTCGTTGTGGTATCCGACTTCTCCCGTCATTCCCGCGAAAGCGGGAATCCAATTTCACGATCGTTCGAACATGGATCCCCGCTTTCGCGGGGATGACGAATCCTGCCTTCCCTAATACCCTTTCAAATCCAGATAGTCCAACTCAACCGTCGTCGGGCGCCCAAACAACGACACCGACACTCGTACCTTGCCCTTATCGGAAAGCACTTCCTCGACCGTACCATTGAAATCGGTGAACGGGCCAGTCGTGATCGCTACAGCCTGCCCGATCAGGAACGGGATCTCTTCCTTTGTAACAACCGTCTCCTCTTCCTCAGCGAGGCCGAGCAGGCGATTGACTTCTTCGGGGCGCAGCGCGTGCGGTTCGCGGTCCTTGTGACCGACGAACTTGATGACGCCCTGGATTCCGTTGATCGCGTGCAATGTGTCCTGATTCAGCACCATCTCGACTAGCACGTACCCAGGAAAGATCTTCCTGGCGACGTTTACCTTCTTGCCGTTCTTGATCTCAACCACTTCCTGGGTCGGAACCAGCGCCTGACGAATCATCCGCTCCTCAGGCGTCATTGGATCGCTCTCGATCTTGCGATCTATGAGAGTGCGAACCTTGTTCTCGTGACCCGATGTCGTCTGCACCGCATACCAGCGAAAGTCCACGGTCAGTGCCCCGCGAACAGCGACGGGATTGCCTGTACGAAAATCGCCTGAAACACAACGTCGATTATCGCGATGACAGCGCCGATGAAGAGTACGAAAATGATGATCTTGATCGTCATGTCCTTGAGCTGCGCACGGTCAGGCCACACGACCTTGCGCATCTCGACGATCACTTCGTTATAGAACGTGATTAACTCCCGGGTCCAGCGCACAACTGGATTCACGTGCGCTTCACCCGCAGTTGGTACCACTTCCCTGGCCATCTACTTCGTTTCCTTATGAACCGTGTGGCAATCGCAACGCGGGCAGTACTTCTTCCACTCAACGCGCTCAGGGTGCAAGCGGCGATTCTTCGTTGTGAAGTAGTTCCTGTTCTTACAGTCGTTGCACGCTAGGATGATCTTATCGCGTGGCATGTTTTAAACTCGTGTATTTGAGATCGTGTAACAAAGACGTTCGATACATTGCAACCACATGAGTCCGGCACTGTCGCCGACCCATGTGGTAGATCCTGTCCTGTTATTGCAGAATTT
>PMEM01000012.1:47785-111980 GCA_003155795.1 Gemmatimonadota bacterium | reverse complement strand
AATTTCAAACGATCATTGACAGCGTGGATGCCAGTCAGTACAAGGACTACGTCCTTTTCATGCTGTTCATCAAGTACATCAGCGACAAGTACGGTAAGAGCACTGACTTCGCACCGCCGGTCACCATTCCGAAAGGCGCGAGCTTCTCGGACATGATCGCGCTCAAGGGAAAGAGCGACATCGGCGACAAGATCAACACGTAGATCATCCAGCCGCTGATCGACGCCAATGCTCGGCTCGCACGCAGCGACTTCCCCGACTTCAACGATCCCAACAAGCTCGGCGAAGGCGATGCGATAGTGCAGCGGTAGGAAAGTGGGGTCAGATCTTGCATGATGCATACGATTAGCGCACCGCGCCGGTGCGTGAAGCGACGGTCGCTGGACGATGCCCCGCAATCACATTCTCGCCCGCCGATGCATATTCGTGCGAGTTTGCATCATGCAAGATCTGACGCCGAATCCACGTCCGTCGTCGTTACACCCGTCTTCACGTCGCGCTGCGTGGCTGCTGACTGCTCCATCGGAGCAACTCAAAGCACCGGAACTGTGCTACGTCGAGGCGATCTGCGAAGTATCACCTGCACTTGCTGTCGTACACGCACTCGCGATTGAGTTTCGCCGAATGCTCAAGGAGCATGATCCCGACGCGCTCACGCCGTGGCTCGACGCTGCGCGCCGACGGGGAGACGACCCTGTGGCTGGCCGAACTGGAAATGGCGAAGCTGTTCGCCGCCGCTAAGGACAATATCTCCGTGCACCTGACAAACCTCTTCGAGGATCGGGAGCTGGATGAGGATTCAGTTATCAAGGAATCCTTGACAACTGCCGCCGCGCAAACGGCAGATGCGGCGGACGAAGCCGAACTGGCCGCGCTTGAAAGCACGCGGAACCGGAGTCAGATCTTGCATGATGCAAACGATTAGTGCACCGCGCCGGAGCGTGAAGCGACGGTCGCTGGACGATGCCCCGCAATCACATTCTCGCCCGCCGATGCATATTCGTGCGAGTTCGCATCATGCAAGATCTAACGCCGAATCCCGCGCACACACTGATCGCATGGTCTCTTTTGAGAAGAATCCAATGCTCGACGATGCGATGCTCAATGAGTTATTCGCGCGGTCATGGTCTGAGCACAGATCGCGGCCTTTCGCAGACGTCCTGGCGCGCAGTCTCGGGTTCATAGGTGCTTTCGACGACGGCAGACTGGTCGCATTCGTCAACGTTGCCACCGACGGCGGTGCGCATGCGTTCCTGCTCGATCCGACCGTCGATCCGGCCTATCGAAGACAAGGGCTCGGATGCCGCTTGGTGTGCGCCGCGATCGATTTCGCTCGGGCTGCGAATTGCGAGTAGGTTCACGTTGACTTCGAACCGCAACTCGCGCCATTCTACGCCGCGTGCGGTTTTGTGCCGACCCAAGCCGGTGTAATTTCGCTCGTCTCATTGCCCGACGAACGCGGCACCAGTCCGCCGGTTTAGAGATTTGCGAGATTTGGGGACCAGCGGTGCAATGAGCTTCGTGTGCGCGCATTCTATTCGATTTTGCTTCTATCCTAGCCGGAAGGCAGATGCTCAACATACTTCTCCAGTCCGAAAGCCTCAGAATTGAGTCGTCTGACCCGCCCGCCCTCGTCCTGGAACGTTTACGCGGCGTGACGTCTGACTGGCGGGAATCTCGATTGACACCGGCGGCTCGCAGTGCAGGTCTTATCGAATGGAAGCTCCGGGAGCATGACGGCACGCTTGTCATACGGGCGCGAATCTCCGGGAGAAATGGGTTTCTACCCAGATTCGTCGGCACGGTGGAGGCTTCGGCGCCGGGCTCCTTCATCATCGGTGAATTGCGCTTCAACTGGTTCACGCGCGTCTTCACGACAGTGTGGTTCTGTGCGGTTGCGTCCGCACCGCTTTTCGCGCTGTTCGAGCCCATTCCCGGCGTAGCTTGGTTCAGCGAACGCATCCTGATGGCTGCCTTCATGCTCGTGCCAGCTGCAGTGTTATTCACGGTCGGCGTCTTGTTGGTTATTTACGGTTCCAACTCACCGATTAGCGCATTCCGCGAATTGCTCACCAACGTCGCCAACCCTTTGGATTCGTCGCACGGCGATAGTTCGATGCGCGGAGCGTCTGATGAGCGCGGTACCAGTCGACTGGTTTAGGGAAATGCGGATGCTGTGTATTTGCTTTTTATTCGACCTGCCCACAGGTGAACTTTGCCATTAGAGAGCAGATCGGGCATATCCGTGATTCATCTCATCGGACCTGGCGGCGCGGGCAAGAGTACCATCGGGCGGATCCTCGCGGACCTGATCCGGTGCCCGTTTCACGATCTCGATCGCCTCTTTGAGGAGCGTCACGGCGACATAGATGACTTCATCCGGCTTCGCGGCTATGCGGCTTACGCGCGGTCCAATGTCGACACGTACCAGGCGATCGAACCCGACAGCCCCGCTGTCCTTGCTCTCTCGTCTGGTTTCATGACGTATCCGGAAAACGCTCACCCGGAGCTGCAGACTATTCGGCGGTCGATCGCAACACAGCCGTCAACCTTTGTTCTACTCCCGTCGCTGGATCTGGAGGAGTGCGTAACGGAAACCGTACGCCGGCAGAGAGAGCGCCCGCTCGCGCATCATCGATCCGATCGTCGCGAGGAGGACGTGATCCACGAACGCTTCCCTGTCTACATGGATCTACCGTCACGAAAGGTCACGACGATGCGCGAGCCTGCGGATATCGCGGCCGAGATCGCGACGTTAATTGGTACATGACGAGAAACGGGGGTCGGAGTGCACTTTACGGTCGTTTCCAACGCCTCGGCTCAGGAAACGGTATCTGATCCCTGTTCCCCCCGCTGTTTTCCGCGATACTCACTCAATCGGAGGTGTCAAATGAGCTCACACGCCCATTGGAGACCGGCTCTAGTCCTGATCGTCCTGGCGCTTGCCGGGACAGACTCTTCGGTAGCGGCCGCGCAGAGTAACAAAACCGTGATTGCGGAAACCATCAAGAGAGACGTCGCTCGACTGGTGGCTGGACTCAATGCTCATGACGCAGTCACGACAACGGCCTATGACGCGCCGAATGTGATTTCCATGGAATGCGGTAGTCCTTCGACCGTTGGGATCGAAGCGGATAGAGACGGCTTCAGCACGGGCTTTGCGCACGATCCCCACTGGCACGTACATCTCATTGATGAGGCCGTCGACGTCGCCAGTAGCGGAGACCTGGCAGTCTATCGTGGCATCTATAACGAAGACAACGGCAGTGCAGGTGTGGTGACGACGCACAAGACGAACTTCCTTGCGGAGTTCAAGCGCCAGAGCGATGGATCGATGAAGATCGTCTGGTACAGCGTCTCCAACATGGGAGCACCCCATCCGAAGAAGTAAAGATGGGTCAGATACCCCTTCCAGGCCATCCCGCGCGTGCGCGCCATATTCCGCACAGCGCAAGACCCGACCCCAATACCCGACCCCAATACCACAGAAAACTTCAGCGAACCATTCATGCCCAATCAACCTTCGCCCGAAACCGACCTGCTCCGCGCAGCGTATGCCGCCTTCAACGCGCGCGACACTGACGCCGCCCTGGCCACCATGACTCCGGACGTGGCTTGGCCGATGGCGTTCAAGGGTGGCTCCATCCGAGGACATCGGGAGGTCCGCGCTTACTGGACCGAGCAGTGGTCCGAAATCGACCCGCATGTCGAGCCGGTTTTCTTTCACCGTGAAGACATGGGGCGTATCCTCGTCGATGTGCATCAGGTCGTGCGCGACCTGGCCGGGACCGTTCTCGGCGACGAGCACGTCGGCCACCGTTTCACCATCGAAGACGGGCTGATCCGAGCCATGGAAGTTTGTCCACTCCCGTAGCTCCGGCTCGGCGTTTTGCGAGCGGAGAAACAGGGGTCAGATACGAGAGCTTACTTCTTCAGTCGCTTCCACCGCAGGGGCCAAGGAAACTCTACTCTGACCCCGGTTTTCTCCCAGGGGCGGCCGCCCAGCAATCAAGGTCCACACAGAGCGGTCGGGCGAATTCAGAGTTGCTGCTGCGAAGAGGAGCAAGCTTGCTGGCGAGAAGCGGAGCACCACAGCGAAAACGACGAAGACGACCGCACCTGGTGACAAATCGGGCAAGCACGCGCACTCTGGGCGACATAAAGGTGAGAAATAGAGGACGGTTCCAGCGGTTTCACGATCGTCTGCACGAGATCGTGCGGAGGTACGCATGCGATAGGTCGCGCCCGCTTACTGACTGATTCGGTCCGGTCGCCGATCGTGCGGTTCAAGCGCCGCACGGTGTAACGAAACGATGCGATAACCGCAAGCGGCGCACGGGGCAACGCGTGACCCCGTTTCCCTCCTCTACGGCGTATCTTTCACGCGTACGGGCGTCATGCTAGACACCACCGAAGTGCCGTTACCGAGCTGCCCGCGGTCGTTTCCACCCCAGCAATAAACCGAACCGTCCGCCACCAGTCCGCACGTGTATGTTGCGCCCGCGGCGATTCCGATGAGCTTCGGAACACCCACCGGCTGAACAGGTTGAGTCGAACAAATGAGACTGTACGTCGAATTCCCGTTACAGCTTTCGGACGTCGCGACGCCGAGTTCGCCAGAAGAATTGACGCCCCAACAGTAAGCGTCGCCAGCCGCTGTGAGTGCGCACACATGATCTCCGCCCGCCGAGATCTGCGTGAACCGGGACGCCGTCGTCACCGCGATCGGCACAGTGCTTGGCTGTTGAGTCCCATCACCGAGCTCACCGAATCCTCCGCGACCCCAACAGTAAGCGGTCCCGTCCATCGTGAGGCCGCACGTTTCCGCGCTCCCGCCAGTAAGTGTCGAAAACTTCAGCCCACCAACGACGGCGGTCGGCGTCGGAAGGCGATCAAAACTACCAACGCCTGCCTCGCCCGCCGGATTCCATCCCCAACACAACGCTTCGCCAGCACTCGTGAGACCACACGTCGTATTCAATCCAGAATAGATCCGCGCGAATGTGTCTCCGCCGCTCACCTTTACAAACGAACTGGAGCAACTCTCCGCGTATCCATTCGGGACCTGAGGCTCCAGACAGGAAGTCGTCACCGTGTCCACACCGAGCTGATCCCCGTAGTTGGATCCAGCACAATAAACGTCACCCGACGCTGTCAACGCGCATGTATCCTTTCCACCCACCGCAACATCGACAAAAGCACCGGAGCCAACGCGTATGGGGATGCTGCTCGCATGCGGTGGAATTCCCTGGCCATCAGCACCGTCGCCGAGCATGCCCCACGATCCCGATCCCCAACAATACAGCGCCTCATCAGTTGTGGTAGCGCAGGTGTGACCACTCCTTGAATCGGCCTGCTCGTCAAGAGAGAGCGACGTGAAGCTCGCACTGCTCAGCACACGAACAGGATGCGCGACGGAGGTCCACTCCGGATAGTTCACGCCGTCCCCCAGGCGCCCCCACGCGCCTTCTCCCCAGCAGTAAATGGAGCCGCCGCGTGCTAATCCGCATGTATGTTCAGTACCTGCTTCGATCTTTGTGAATGCGAGCCGCACCGTGACACCCGCCTGCCCCGTTACGGTACCACGCACCGCGCCTGCAGGTCCGATAGCGGTTGCTACAATTGTGTCTCGGCCCATGGCTCGCGCGAGAACGACACCCGATGAGCTGATGCTCGCGGCCGCGGTATCGGAGACGCGCCAGGATACAATTGCGCCGGGGTACACCGCGCCCAATCCGTCACGCGCCACAACGGAGAACTGCGTACTGTCTCCCATTGTGAGCGTATCAGTCCCTGCAGATCTCGTCACGACGACGTTCTCGACTGTGCGAATGGCGTACAATGATTTTGTCCCGCTCACCGACGTCTTGGTCCCTGGCGCGATCGCAGTAACTGTCAACGTGAAAGATCCTACCCCGAAAGTCGTGACCCTGCCGGAGTTATCCACGCGTGCGAGTGCAGTGTCGCTGCTTTGCCACGCGAGTTGCGGTGATGCGATCGTGCTTCCGTTGGAGCTTGTCACAACCGCAGTGACGCTGAGCGAATCGCCCGCACCTATTGTATCTGGCAGAGATCCGATGACGACCGCCGATGCAGCAACCGGCGGCGGCGTGCCAGGTCCGCTAGTGGTGTCGGACCCTCCACACGCAACTGCTGCGAGAGCGAGAGCTGAAAATAGACAACGCGATATCGGAGCACTCATCGATTCCTGTTGCACAGTCAGGATTTTTAGTTAAGGAGCGGCACGAGAGTAACCGCAATCGACAGAACATATCGACCAGCGACAAATGTGAATCGTCAGCGCAGAGTCGGCAAGAGATTCCTGATTCACCAGAACGTGCACTTCCGTACCGTCTCCAATAGCGCGATCGGGATAAATACACGGACTAATCGAGCGACCGAACCGACGTGTTGACGGATCATCCGGGATGTGACAGTATATCCGCATGCGCACCTTCTGCTGTTTATTTCCGCGAACACTGTCTGTCGTACTGGTCGGGGCAACAGTTGCTGTCACCGTCACTTCCTGCGGCGGTTCCGATGCGAATGGTCCTACGGGACCGGACTTGATTCAGGTGCAGATTTCACCGCAGACGGACACCACGCTCAACCATGCGATTGGAGACACTATCCAGTTTAGCGCGAGCGTGACCGATCTCTCTCAGAACAAGGATATGACCGGCACGATGCCAGTGACCTGGTCCTCGCTTGATACCGCCGTCATCATAAACTCCAGCGGTAGTGTCATCGTAAGAAGTGGAGGCACGGCCCGTATCGTAGCAACCGCGGGCGCTGTGGCTGACACGGCTACGTTAAGGCTCAAAATCAGCTTGCCATCACTGAGACTCGTGTCAATAAATGGGGTGCCGCTCAGCGCCACCGGCCCAAATGCCGTGACCGATAGCTTCAATGTCAGCATAGAAGTTCGTAATCCGCCAGATGGGTATGTCCTGAATGCGCTTTCACTTGTGGTCAATACCCCCGATGGCCCAACTATCGCGGGCCCGATCACGGCGCCAAATATTCAACCGGGCGAGACTCGTACGCTAGTTGTGAGAGATATGTACACACCACCCGGAACCTACGATGCTTACGCGCGCGTTACCGCTGGGACATTCGAGATTGCGGCTCCACATATTCCGCTCGTGGTCTCGAATGACGACGCGACTCCACCTCAGCTTCAAGGGCTGACTCCTTCACAGGATACGACATGGAAGGCTGGCACACCGCTCCGAATTGTGTTCAACCTCGTTGACCTTGAATCAGGTGTGCAAGGCTACACCGTCAAGACGACCTGGGCGGTAGCGCCGGCGCCCGGGTGTGTTGACAACGAAACGGGCGGGGTAGACACGTATATCCGTGTGATGGGTATTCCTGTCACACTGTCCTTTTCTGGCTGCACCGTACCGGTCGGCGTTAACACAATCGTCATCACAGGAATTGATCGTGCTGGAAATAAAACTGTCAAGACGCTCAAAATCACCGGCAGCTAGGAAAACAGGGGTCAGAGAGCAGTATTCCGATCCCACACGTTGCAATCGACTGAATAGCGACACCTCCATCCCATACTATGTTGTGGCTCCCTTCACCGGAGCCTCACCATACCACGCCATCCGCGCCTGGACGTCCCTGGTATCGCCCAGCACGTGATCCAACGTGGCAACGATCGCAAGCCGTGTTTCTTTCGTGAATCGGACTACCTTCGTTATCTGCAAGCTCTGCGTGAACTGTCCGTGCGGGAACATTGTGCCGTGCATGCGTACGTGCTCATGACCAACCATGTTCATCTGCTCGTAACGCCTGAGGCCAAGGGGCAAGTCTCCCGCATGATGCAGTCGCTTGGACGTCGCTACGTGCGTTATGTGAACGATCGCTATCACCGCACGGGGACGCTGTGGGAAGGACGTTACAAGGCATCTCTGGTGGACAGCGACAGCTACCTGCTTTGTTGTTATCGGTACATCGAACGGAATCCCGTGCGGGCGCGGATGGTCGCCGAGCCCGGGGATTATCGCTGGTCGAGTTATGGGGCCAACGCGCTCGGTGCCCCGGATCAAGCGATTCGCGCGCACCCGAACTACGTCGCGCTCGGCGAGGATGCGGCAACGAGGTACGCCGCATATCGGACGTTGGTGACCGGTGCGATCGCCGAGCAAGACCTTCATGCCATTCGCTTACAGCTGCAACGCCAGCATGCGCTTGGTCCGGATAGCTTTCGTGCGAGCATCGAAGCGCAACTAGGGCGCCGCGCGGGTCCGGCACGAATCGGACGGCCGCGCAAGGATCGCGCGAGTCAGAGAAGTGTACTCTGACCCCAGTTCCCCGTAGGCGTTAGCGGTCTTGACGGCGCCAATTTTAATCGGGATGTTGATCTCGATGGAACGGCCGGGTCGGCTGAGGCTGATAGCACTCCAGGCAACTGAGCTCGTGCGTCAGAGATCCCGTGGGTCAGATAAGTCCGCCGACTCGTGTTCTCGTTCATTGATTCCGAACGGTATCTGACCCCGGTTCGCCTGCCTACCTCCCATATGCACTTGCATATGGGAGTCCGAAACCGTATCTTACTGGCGAGACGTTGACCCTGCTCGGGAGCGAATTTATGGCGATGATTCTCAGGGAGCTCGAGGCGGTGGAGCATCTCCACGACCGGTTCGGCTTCACCTACGCTGATATCGCTGCGGCTGTGAACACGCGCGAAAGTTCGCTGCATCGATGGCGGTCAGATGATGGTGCCCCACCAACGCCTGTATATCTCGCTCGCCTTGCTGCGCTTGAAGCATTCGTGGCGGAATTGAACCGAACGTTCCGAACGCAGAAGGAAGCGAGCAAGTGGGTGGACGAGAGCGTGCCTGCTTTCGGTAATCGCTCAGCTCGCGAGATGATTCTGGCCGGACATGTGGACCGGGTGACGGGAGTACTCTACGCGATTAATGCCGGGGTCTCGCTCTGAAGTCTGGCGAGAAGACCGCCGAGCAGCTGCACGATCGGTATGATGGAGCGGTTTTTCGCGTCACACACCCGGTGGGCCGCTCTGTCACATCGTTCGCGCCGCGTTCTCTGTTCGTGCTTGACGCATATCTCGGATTAGTGCTTGATCTCACTCATGCGCGTGTTCGTGCGGAGTGGGATGTTTCTCCAGAGGATCTTCGCACTAATAATGTGTACGACCGCTGCCAGGAGGTGGCGCTCGCAGCTCGGCGGGAGGGATACGAGGCCATCCGGTTTTCGTCCGCAACGGGACACGGCGAGAACCTCGCGATCTTCTATGACCGCTTACGTGTCGGTTCCCACGTTTCGCTCGTGACCGAAGAGCCAATCGACCTGGCGCAGATTTAGCTGGGGCAAGGCTCTCTGTTTGGATGGTGCCTGACAGGGGTCAGTACCCTTCTTTCAGTCAGTTCCACCGCGTTGGAAACTTCACTCTGACCCCAGTTTCCTCGCGTCCGGCGATCCGAAATCGATCAACGCGCTCGTCGTCGGAGCGAACATCTTCAACGTGCTCGGCACGCCAGCGCTCCACGGCCGCACACTTTTACCCAGCGACGCCGCGACCGGAAACGATAGTAGAGTCGTTCTTTCTTTCACCGCCTGGCAGCGCGACTTCGGTGGTGATCCGGCTGTAGTCGGCCGCACCATTCAACTGAACGGTGCTTCATATCTCGTCGTCGGCGTGATGCCGTCCGGCTTTATCATCGGACGCAGCGAGGAGCTCTGGATCCCGTATCAGGAGGCCGAGACGATCGCCGATGTCGTGAGCGCGCGCAAACAGCACTACATCTACGCCGTGGGGCGGCTCAAGCCTGGCATGACGCCAGAGCACGCACTCGCCGATGTTCAGCTCATCGCAGCCCAACTCGCGCGACAATATCCGGACGCCGACAGTGCGCGCAGCGCGCGCATCCATCCGCTTCGCGAGATCATCACGGGCAATCTCCGCCCGGCACTGCTGCTGCTGCAAGTGGCGGCCGCTCTCGTGCTGCTCATCGCGTGCGCCAACCTTGCCAATCTCGCGCTCTCGCGCACCATGGGCCGACGCCGTGAGCTGGCCACGCGCACTGCGCTCGGCGCCCGCCGTAGCAGACTGCTGCAGCAGCTCGTGACCGAGTCTCTCGTACTCTCTGTTACCGGCGGCGTAATTGGCGTCGGGCTCGCTATCATCGGCACGCACTGGCTTCTCTCGCTCAACCCGACGACGCTGCCTTCGGTCTTCGATGTCAAGGTCAACGGTGGCGTACTCGTCTTCAGCGTCATCGTTTCCCTCGCGACCGGCGTTGTGTTCGGTCTGCCGCCAGCGCTCGGTGCGTCGAGTGGCAATCTTCAGGATTCTCTGAAGGAGGGCGGTGGCGGCACCAGTGCTGGGCGCGCGAGCGGACGAGCGCGGCGCGCGCTCGTCGTCGCACAGATAGCGCTCGCACTCATGCTACTCATCGGCGCCGGACTCCTCATGCGCAGCTTCTCCCAGCTCTCGCACGTCACGCTCGGCTACGACCCCACCGATGTTGTCGTAGCGGATCTCGATGTGGCGGGCGACAAATACAATGATCTCACGCGTGTCGACGCATTGTATCAGGGTGTGATCGACCAGTTGTCACGGACAAACGGCATCGCCGCTGTTGGCGCCGTGCGGAATCTGCCAACGCAGGGCACCGCCAACACGTCGCTTCGCATCGACGGCGAACAGAATGACGAGGCGCGCCTTCCCGATCTAACATTTCTTGACGTCAGGGGCGACTTCTTCAAGGCGATGCGCATTCCCATCCTCGCCGGCCGCGCGTACGATGACCAGGATAGTCCCGACCGCCCCGAGACCGCGATCATCAACGAGACCGCCGCCAAACGCTTCTTTCCGAATGGCGACGCCGTCGGACGCAGAATCAGAATTGGTCCGAACCCCAACGGCAGTCCACTGACGATCGTCGGTATCGCAGGAGACATTCACTCCGGCACACTCGATACGCCTGTCTCACCTACGCTCTATGCAAACCACCGCAAGGAAACATGGATGCGCTCACTGTCGCTCGTCGTGCGCACATCGATGAGCTTGACAGACGCTGAAGCGCTCATCCGCCGCGCCGTGCGTGCGCAGGATCCCACGCTCGCGGTGAGCAACGTGCAGACTCTGAACGATGTCATCGGCAGCAGCCTCGGATCGCGTCGTTTCGCTCTCCGGCTCGCGATGAGCTTTGCGCTCATCGCGCTGGTACTTGCAGCAGTTGGCATCTACGGCGTGCTCGCCTACACCGTCGCCAGCCGCACGCGCGAATTCGGCATCCGCATCGCCCTCGGCGCATCGTCACGCCGAGTGATGTCGCTGGTGGTCGGGCAAGCGATCGCGACGTCGCTCGCCGGGATTGCGATCGGTCTCGGGGGCGCCGTGCTTGGCGCACGAGTACTCAACGGAATGTTGTTCGGTGTATCGGCGCTCGACACAGGAACGTATGCGGTGGTCGTGGTGCTGTTGCTCGTTGTGGCTGTGGCCGCATGCGCGGTGCCCGCCTGGCGCGCGACACAGGTGGATCCGCTGATAAGCATGCGGGCGGAGTGACGTCGGTCGAACTCCGCACTCTCCCGGGAAATTTGCGGGAAGATGACAAACGATTCCCGCCGCGATGATTTGCCTCAGCCAACGCGAGCGAGCACTGATTGCAGAAGCGTCCGCAGCAGCAGGCCGACTGACGCAAACAACATTGTGCTTGCGACGAGCACGACCCCCCTGAGGAGCTTCGACGGCCAGAGATCGATGTCAAACATTGCGATTCCCAACAAGACGCTGCCGACACCAGCAACCGTCGCGACGACACGACCGGGATGAGCCAGGCCCGTCGTAGCAGCGCCGATCGCGAACGCACAGCCGAGACACGTGAGCCAGATCACTCGTGTCAGTCGCGAACCACCAGACGTGACGGCCAGCTGATGATCGTCCATTGAATGCCTCGCCAGGAAGGGCTGCTGCCGAACGTTCTCAAATTGAACTATTTCATTGGGCATCGTAACCCCGACGTGCGCGATGCCCNNACGATGCCCATCCCGTCGTTTCCCAAGTCGACGCGCGTTCCGTACGCCAACACGGCGTCGGTCGCTCGATGAATCACGTCAAAGACCTCGCCCCACTCGCCTTCAATCGTCGTGAACATTGCGTCGGTGCGATTCGGAAGTCCCGAAGCGCGCACCACTCTGACTGCCGCCGCGATGGCATCGTGTCCGGAGTCGCTGCCTGGTCCACCGCTCGGCCAGACGGAAAATGCGACCAGCATATTCGTTCTCCTTTCTACGCAAAGTGTAGATGTGTGCAGTGTACCCGACCCACTGACACCGATCAAGCTCGGTGGCCAACGATATGCCAGTTAGTGGGATAGCCGCCCGCACGCCGGGGACGGCGATGGCCGTCGATTCGGCGCAGGGCATGCTGCGGTAACTGATTTATCAGCCGCCGAGGTATGTTCATGGCATCGTCGTGCTCCGCATTACGCTGGCGGCAACCAGGATCGTGCAATGAACTTGAACAGGAAGAATACGGCATGCAGACAAATGTCAAACCGATTCGAAAAGAGATGGTAGCCAAAGGCACGATGGTGAAGAAATACGTGCCCGACTTGCACAAACCCGTTTATTACCTGTCCGGTCCGGAAGGCATGGTCAAAGCGATGCGCACACTGCTGACAACCCTTGAAGTCGACGAAGACAACATCCGCACCGAAGAATTCACCGGATACTGATCGCACGTTTACCGCCACGACTTCGCGCATGTCCAGCCATGACGTTCCGTACCATGTCTTGAGCAACCGATCGGTGACGCCGGTGATCTGCGAGTTGCAACTGGCACCGGACGAAGCGGCGATGCCGTACCGGGCCGGGCAGTACGTGCAGCTCAGCGACCGCCTCCACGAGGTGCCGCTGCGCTCCTACTCGGTGGCCAATGCGCCGCGCTCGGATGGAAGAATAAGCCTGCTGGTCACGCGCGTTCCCGACGGTCCGACCAGCAGCTGGGTACATGAACAGCTGCGCGCCGGAAGCGGAGTCACGCTCACTGGCCCATACGGGACTTTCATGCCCGATCCGGATCAGACGGGACCGGTGCTGCTGCTGGCTGCGGGGTCGGGGCTGGCTCCGGCGCGTGCACTCGCCGAGTCACTGCTCGACGCGTCGCGGCCGCGCCCGGTCACATTGTTCTTCTCGGCGCGCAGCAGCGCCGACACAATCGATCATGCGCGGTGGCTGGATTGGGCCAATACGCGTCGCGATTTCCGATACCTGCTGACACTGACTCGCGATCCCGGCGCACCCGAGCACCCACGGATACCGGACCTGCTTCCCGGCGCATTCGGCGACCTGACCGGTTGGGAGGTGTTCGCCTCTGGTCCGTCCGGATTCGTCGTCGGTTGCGCGGCGGTGGCCGAGGCGCTTGGCGCCGAGCGCGCTGCAATCCATACTGAAGAATTCTTCACCGAGCCGCAGCCCTGGACGGCTCATGCGCCTGCACCCGTCGAACGGAGAGATGATTGATGAGCGAATCGCGGATCTACACCAAACTCGGTGATGATGGAAGTACCGGTCTGCTGTTTGGCGGGCGCGTCTCGAAAGCTGATCCGCTCATCGACACGCTTGGCAGCCTCGACGAAACCGTCGCCGTACTGGGTATGGCCCGCGCCAGCACCAGCGATCAGGTGCTAGTGGCGAGGATCTTGAGGATCCAGCGAGACCTGTTCGTGGCTGCTGCGGATCTCGCCGCGAATCCGCACGCCCGTGACCGGCTGGTGCCTGAAGTGTCGCTGGTGATCGCGTCGATGGTGGCCAGGACCGAGAGTCTGATCGATGAGTTGATGGCGCAGCGACCGTTGCGGCCGGTGTTCATCGTTCCCGGCGCCAACCCGACATCGGCGGCCCTGGACCTGGCTCGCACGACAGTGCGGCGCGCCGAGCGGCATCTGGTTGTGTGCCAGGCCCAGTCAGACGCCGGACAACCGCCCAACCCGCACGTGCTCGCCTACCTCAATCGAGTCTCCGACCTGCTATATGTGCTGGCTCGTCACGCAGCCGGTGACCACGAGGAACCGCTCAGCCACGAAGCAACGGGTGGTGGGTGATTCGCGTCTGTCGTAAGTCCGGTCACCCGTAACGCACGATGTTCATCATCCAGTCGACATCGGGCTGGCGCCCTGATCAGTTTGTCTGCATACTTCTCTAAACGTCAGATACAAGATGGCGACGAGGCTCACAAGTATGTACGCAACGCGCGATACGCAACCGGCCCCGCTGGACGCGAAGGCCTCGCCAAAGGGTCGCTGGGGCGGCGTCTGGCGCGGGACGCTCTTTTGGCGTGCGCTCGTCATCGCCATCGGGCTCGGTGGGTGCCAGGACGCTGCGTGTGTGACGCCGCCGTGTCCGGAGCCGCGAGCGTTGTCAGTTGTTCTGACCTCTGCGACCACGGGGGCGGCGATTACCAACGGTACGCTCACCGCAACTGGACCCGTGATGGCCACGGAGCCGTGCAGCGGCTCGTGCGATCTGTCTGGCCCCGCCGGTACTTACACGTTTGAAGTGAGCGCACCAGGGTACGTCACTGTCGACCACTCTGTGATTGTGCACGGAACGAATCCGGCGTGTGGCTGCAGCTCGGTAACGACCGCGAATGTCGCCATTGCTCTTTTCCCTTCGAGCTAGGGTAAATCCTGATTTTGGACGGATTAGTACCAAATTGGGATTTCCGGAACCGCCGCCTGCCAACCCGTTCAAGCAGCCGCTACTTCGTCCGCGCCTTCTCCAGTCTCACGCCAACAGTTCCATCGCGCACAGCCAGATAAACAAAACCGCCCGTCCCAAATCCTGCGATGCTGCGGCCTGCTGGAAGCTGGACGCGGTCGACGAGTTGCCCGCTGCTGTTCACAATGTCGTAGACTGGTGCGCCGTTGAACACGGTTGAGGTACGAATCCACAGATTACCGTCCGTGTCAGCGCGAGCCGCACCGGCGGAGAAGGCGGGCCGGTAGTCCGGCATCTCCGAGAGCGGTGCAAACTCAACGGGCGGGATCTCGATCGACGTTCCTCCCGAGCGCGACGCTGGCGCGCCCGCAGCCGGCGGGCCGTCTCCGACTCGCATCTGGATCACAGCGCGTCCGCCGGTGGTTGCGCCGCTCGCCGATCCCGCTGTCGCCGATGCACTCCCCTGCACGATGGCGAGCTCACGGGTGCGCGCGTCCTCGACGACCTTTCGCACAGAATCAACGATCGCCTGCTTGCTCGAGTCGTTCAGTCGTTGCCAGTCGAACGGAATCTTCTCGCCCTTCACCACTGTGCCATCCGGCTTCAACAGATCGACGCGAAAGTCAGCGCCGCGAACAACGGCGATGTCTCCATCCGGCATGAGCGCCCAGTCATCCGTTACACTCATCGGGTTCATCTGCATCGTTACCTGCATTCTTCCCTCGCTGGAGCTGATACTCACGCGGGGTGCAGGCACCTTGATGTAACCGGCAGTGTCTGCGCGACGCGCGTCGAGATCGAACCGGATTATCGGCGCGGAGTCTATCGACATCGGAGCAGCGAATTTGCCGTCAGCGCCGGGTGGCGCAAATTTCGGCCGCAGCATCGTGCGATACACGAGACGCCCTGAAGGATCAATGCCGGGATTACCGAAAGGTCCGCCGATCAGAAATGTCGCGTCCTGCGCCTTGGGAACGGACATCACCCTCACGACCTTGCCAGCGCCGTCGAGCACCAGCATGGAATTGGATTGCGGATCCACGAACAGCGTCGTATCACCGTGATACGGGATGATGCCGCCAAGCCGGGAGCTGTACGCCATCGATGTTGCGCTCGTCGAATCCGCGATGACCGTGCTGTGCGCGAGTGTTGGATCGAGCAGCGAAACCTTTCGCGCAGTCAGATCGTTCACCATAACGCTTCCGTTCGATAACACGTGTATCGACGATATGCTCGCGAACTCGGATGGTGATGCCGCGGTAATCGACCCGATAGATCGTACCGGCGGCAACGCGCTCTGCGCAAGCAGAGACCTGCCGGCGAGCGCGAGAACGATGAGAATGCGTGAATGGATTGACATGATTCGACTCGGGTGAGCGATGGCGGCGCGCGTCATCGAATGATTACGGTCTGCTTGCCGCCCTGTAGCGATGGGAAGAGGCTGGCATTACCACCCACGCCCATCGTTCCAGAGCGAATGGATGAGAGATACTGCGTGTCGAGATATGCGCGTATGTAATCGGGGAGCAACCGCAGTTGTGTTGACGTGAGCAGGCTGCGCACGCTGGGAACTATGGTAAGCAGCAGATCCACCGACGCCTCGCGTGCGCGCCGGTACCGTGCATAGGCGTCGCCCTGGTCATAATGATCGGGCAGTGCAGCCAGATACTTCGAAACGGGATCCCATATGGAGTCGCGCTTTATGGAGTACCAGCGATTCAGCGTCGCCAGACTGTCCGCCTGGCGTCGGGTGAGGTGCAGTGTATCCGCCTGCTGAAGCAGCGAGTTCATTGGATTGGGTACGTCGGCGCTTCCATAAACAATCTTGAGGATCGTCTCGCTAACTCTCTGACCGGGCTGAGTTCGGCCGCGGTCGAGTTGCTGCGTGAGAAGCTGGCGCTCACGAGACGGACCAATGTCGATCCGGAGCATCGCGGTCAGCGTAATCGGTGCGCGAATCGCCGAGAACGCGGCGTTCGTCGCGCCAAAGCGCTGGTTGACGTCGTACGTGTATCGGCGCGACGCCGGATCAAAGCCGCGCACGTACAGTAACGTCTGATCCGGAACCGCGAACTGTCCCCAGCCATGCAGGTTGTTCGCGCCGTGGAACAATAAATCTGCGGCGCCAAGTGGATTCGAAATCGCAAACGACAGCTGCGCGCGTTGCGGAAGCCTCACCTTCAGCGGATTGAACGCGAACGACAGTGAGGCAGTCGAAGTCCATGGCCCCTGGCAGCTGTTCCGCTGCGCTATCTGACCCAGCTGCGAAGAAAGACAGTTGCGGGCCTCACTCGATCCGTTCGCAATGAGCGAGCGTATCGCAGCGGCCGAAGGATCGGAAGTCCCCGCCGAATTGAAAATGAACGCGCGGTCGTTGGAGTATCCGTCCCCGTTTATGTCGCCCGCAACCTGCGGCGTGAACGGAGTTCCCGAGCGAAGATTGCCAAACCACGTCATGCGCACCCAGTCGAATGCGTTGTACGCAAGGAAGTACGTGAACTGATGTCGTGAGTCGAACGCGGACCGGGATTGCTCGATGTCGCGCGGATCACCCGAAGCACTGGTGAATCCGCGCGTCTGCTCACGTACGCTCGAGAGAACGTACGCGACGTTCCAGGAGAAATGAGTATTGAAGCCGACCGGGGACAGCCGCAGGGTGAACTGACGGCTCTGTGATGTCAGATCGGAACGCAGCTCTGTCACGTGTGAGAAGAGTGGAGAGACACGTCCGGCCATTCCACCGATGGATCCCGTGCCGGGTACGATGCTCGCGGGCGATACGTACACCGGGCGATCCGCTTCTCCGGGCAGCACGAACTGTTCTACTCCATTGAAATTCAGATCCACGAAACTCGGCTGATGCTGATTCAGCGACAGCACTCCTTCGAAGCTGGCGTTGAAGCGGTTATCGAGCACCGCGCCATTCCACTGCAGGTTCGACCGGACACTGCGCGGCGCCGTATAGTTTCTGTCGAACAGCGTCACCGACGGCGCGGTGTTCGCGAACGGCGTGCCGCTCGTACCGTCGGCGCACGCAGTCGGGATGCTGTTGATGTTTGCGGCGTATGCTGACCAGTCCGGCACCGGCGTCGCAGGGCCGACGCAAAAGACCTGCTGAATGCTTGCGGGCAATCCGGTATTGTCGAGCGCACCGCCGATCAGTGTCGCCTGCGGAACGCTCTGAAATACGCCAACGCCACCGCGAACTACGGCGCGCGGTCCACGCGCTGCCCCAGCGAAAGCGGCGATCTGTGCGCCGGTTCCATAGGCCCATGAGAAGCCGAGCCGCGGACTCACGTACGCGTGACTCGGAACGTGATCGTTCGAAGCTCCGAAAAGGCGCTCGACATCGGGATTCGCGATGGGCTGCGTGTTGAACTGATTGGCATCGAGGCGCAATCCATACTGCAACTGAAACTCAGTGCTGGGCCTGTACGAATCACCCAGCGACAGCGCTTCGATGCGATCGCTGCCACTTCTTACGCTCCGTGACAACTGCCGCGTGAATGAAGCGGGTTGATTCGCATCGAGACCCGCGAGCGAGTTGAACGTAAACGTGCCCAGCGCGTTCGTCGTCTGATCCTGCGAGTATGCGTCGTTGCGCAGCTCGCTAGTGAGCTTGATGCGATGCTTGTTGTTCGTGCTGAACCACGAGAGCTGATTCATGAGTCCGGCAGTCGTCGTCGACTGGCGCACGCCGAGGAAGGGGCTGCCGCCGAAACCGATGTTACGCACGACGCTGCTTCCATCGGCGAATGTCGATCCCACCAGCACGCTTGCACTGGGCAACGCTGTGAACGGATCACCGTGGTTGGCGGACGTGGAGATACTTGCTTGCGTTTCTGACAGAATGCCGACGCCGAAATAGGTACTGTGTCCAACCTGGAGCGCGCCCTGGGCAGACTTGCGATCGCCTCCGTGTGCTGGAACTTCGGTGCTCAATGCGGTAGCGGGCGACATATCCGTAAGGTTTGCGCTCACGGTGACGTTGATGGCCGTTCCGCGAGTAGAGCTCGGCGGGGCGAAGTCGAAGGACCCGAAGAGAGAAGCCTGATCCGTTTGCCGAGTGGGTCCGATCTGTGGTGCCGAGAGCGGCACGCCCTCGCGATTCAGAAGGCTGACGAGACGCGTGACGGAGTCGAGACTCACACCGGCTGATTGCAATCCGAGCGCATCGGTACTGATGAGCGAGCGCAGGTCGCTGGATCTTCGCCCCGCCTGAAATGCAAGGTTATAGAACGCCTTGTCAAACACGAGCGGCCCCGACACTCGACCGCCGAGTGATACGTCGGTGTACTGTTGTCCCAGCGCTCGGCCGGCAGCGTCAGTCCACTGCAGAGCCGGTGCGTCCACGTTTGCGCTGGCGTAGCGAGTAATGTAGTTGGAGCCAGGCTGCGAGCGCACATTGAGCTGTGCGCCTGCAAAACCGCCGCGCGACACGTCGTATGGATTCGTCACGACTGACGTGGAGATCCCCGCGTCGCGTGGAACGTTCGAGCCATTGTACGACATGCCATTGAGTGTCGTGGCATTCTGATCGGGTGAGAGACCGAGCACCGAGAAGCCGGACGGATCTCCGTCGGCGCCGGGGACGAGTGTTACGCCCGGTATGCTGGCCGCCATGGCTGCGAGGTCTCCCTGCTGCGCCGGATCGACGTTTCTGGCATCGACACTATGTTCAGTGCCGCTGATGTCCGGCGTCGCGACTCCGCGTGTCGGCCGCGTTCGGCCGCCAGCGACCTGTACCGTATCGAGCTGTGCGACCGCCGTGCTCATGGTCGCGTCGGCGATGAGAATATCTTCGTCGGCCGACCGCTTGACCTCGAACCGCTTCTGAGTGAAGCCGAGGAGGGCGATGCTTACGAAGTAGTCGCCCTCGCCGCCCGGAAAAATCACAGTGAACCGTCCACTGTTGTCGGTCCGAGCCGTGCGGCTGACGTTGCCGGAGACAGACGTCACGGTGACGCGAACGCCGGCGATCGCTATTCCGGTTGGATCTGTAATGTGTCCGCGAATGACGTCCGCCTGCTGAGCGGCAGCGGATTTCGTTCCCAGAAGCAGGGGAACAGCGAGGATCAGGGTTATCGCCAGTCGGAGCAGCGACAGGTGGTTTTGCATTCGGTCGTGCTGGCGTATGGTGACGAATTCCCCAGGGTACCTACTGCCTTTCCCGTAGTATATGGGTGTCGCGGAGTTTTGTCAACGGGTTTTTCCGTAGGGCGGGGCTACGCGCCCCAACCCTGCTTATTCAGGAACGACTCCAGCGTCGTGAGCTTCGGATACTCCTTGCGTAGCGCCTTGATGTCTGCCTTGTAGCCGCTGGACTCGAACCAGCGGAACATTATCGTCGACTCCTTGCCAGCCTTATGCTCGAAAATGTCCCAGGGCACCTGCACGTACTTCACTTCGCGCTTCAGAACCTGACTGAACACTTCCGCGACTTTCGTCATGCTCATCTCATCGCCGGCGATCTCGACGGTCCGCCCGATCCACTTGTCCGGATTTGCAAATGCGAGAGCAGCGATTGCACCGATGTCGTCCACATCGATCTGTTGCAGTTGCGTGTGTGGCGATAGAGGTTGCGCGATCTGTCCACCGAGGATTGCGTCCTTCGTATAAAGCCAGTTGTTCATGAAGAAAACGGGCCTCAGGATAGTGATTGGCCCGCCGAGTGTACGTATGTGCCCTTCAACCTGCCACTTGCTGTCGAAGTGCTCGATGCCTGTCTTGCGCTCGGCGCCTCCAACGGAGCTGTAAACAAGGTGCTTCACGCCGACGTGCTTCGCGGCATCAGCGAACGTCTTGCCCTGACGCGTTTCTACGTCAACGCCCGCTTCGTAGGAATCCTGCACTCCGAACGCACCATAAACGCCGACGAAAGCGCGGTCGACACTTGGGCGGTCGTTGAGATCTCCCTTTGCGATTTCGATACCGAGCTCCGCCAACGCCCGGGCTGCGGGCTTGTCTGGCTTGCGCGTAAGTGCGCGCACACGGAAGCCGAGTGATACAAGGTGTCGTGCAACAGCACCGCCCTGCTTGCCTGTGGCGCCGCTCACAAGGATGGTGTGCTGATCTGGATGTTCAATCATTGGTTCTCTCCTGGTATTGCACTGCAGTTGCCTGGATAGCAACGGCATAGTATCAAAGTTAAGCTCTGTGCGGTTGATCGGTCGCCAAAGCAAGCGGCTGTTGGGCCTGATAGCGCGATTGACAATGGCTAGTGGCTTGCCGAGATGAGAGAGCCGAGCATATTACGGCGCATGATTGATGCGTGTTAGCCAAATTACTGGCTCCAGGAGGTAACATGCCGAACCGCAATCGACTTACGCGCTCCGAGAATCGCTGGATCCTGGGCGTCTGTGGTGGAATCGCGGACTTCCTAGGCTGGTCGCCGAAGTCAGTACGTGCGCTCTACATCCTGGCGTCCGTATCCTCCGCTGGCTTCCCCGGAATCATCGCCTACCTCGTCCTCGCATGGGTTATGCCGCCGGCTGATCGCGGCGGGTTCCATCTCGAGGATTTCCGCGCGTAAAGCGCGTACGCTGCAAGTCCACGCATCGGGATGGCCGACAAATCGTTGTAGGTGAATTCCGGCGTTCAGCGAGGAACAACAATCTGTCGTGGCTATCGGAGAATTCGGTACCGGCCATACAGTGCGACTGCTGCACCGGAAGCGCGCCGAAGGCGGTCAGCCGGTCCGAGGACGGCAAACACGTCGCCGTAATCACGTCGGAGGTGCGCGGCGACAGTTTGCCGGGCCGGAGCACCGCCGCGGAACCAGCTTCTTGACAGCCTTGTCGGGCCACCGTACGATTTGCCATCCAATCGCACAGGACCCGTCATGAGCTACATCGAGTCGCAGTTGCTCCCGAATGAACGGATCGTTGCTCGCACGGCACGGAACAAGATCGTGCTGGTCCTTCCCATGCTGCTAGTCCTGTTGTTCGCGGCAGCCACAGTGGTTACACTGGTCTCTCATCAGACCGTTGGTCTTGTAGTCGCACCGTTGGTCATAGCAGTAGTGATCGGCGGGATCGCGTGGCTGACCTACAAGAGCGCAGACTTCGCGGTGACAACTTCGCGCCTGATTCTGAAACAGGGATTGATATCGCGTCGCACGTTGGAGCTGCAACTGAACAAGGTTGAGGCGGTGAATGTCGACCAATCGCTCTTCGGCAGAATGCTTGGATACGGAACGCTGCAGGTGAGTGGGACCGGAGGTACGAAGGAAGTATTTTCGATCGTCAACCACCCGGATGCATTCCGCACCGCGGTGCAGGCTCAGATCAACGTGATCTACGCGCCCGCGGCGTATCAGCAGGCATCGACCGAATCCGCACACACACCAGCGCGCGCAGAACGGCAATGCCCATACTGCGCGGAGACCATTCTCGCCGCTGCAAAGATTTGCCGGTTCTGCAACCGGGATGTTTCCGCGACACCGGTTTGATGAGCGACTCCGCGACAGCCAAGTGTGAACTCGACCAAATCGGGCAAATTGCTGTCCCGGTCAGCGACATCGAACGAGCAGTCGCGTTTTATCGAGATATTCTCGGAATGCGATTTCTCTTTCAGGCGCCGCCAGGCCTCGGCTTCTTTGACTGCGCAGGTATCCGGCTGATGCTGGATGCGCCTGCCAAAGCTCAGTCCGCAAATTTTAGCTCGGTCATCTACTACAGGGTCGCCGACCTCGATACGGCTTTCGAAGCATTGACGGCACGAGGTGTCGTCTTCGAAGCAAAACCTCATCTCATTGCAACACTACCAGACCACGAATTGTGGATGGCTTTCTTCCGGGATCCGGACGAAAATCTGCTTGCGCTCATGAGCGAAGTTCGGCGGTGATGTTTAACGATGCGGCCCAACAACCGGTTGCGGTGCTATTTATGCCGTTTCTCACAGCTGGAAATGATCAGTTGGGAACCTCGTTGATCATCTTCGTACTGGCGGGAACGTTGAGGAGATAAACAATGGCAACAGTTAGCGTGCGTTATATCGTTGATGACGTGGATGCGGCAATCGCATTTTACACGGAGCTTTTTGACTTCCGCGTTGCAATGCATCCAGCACCCAGCTTTGCAATGCTCGATCGCGGCGACCTACGGTTACTACTGAGCGCGGTAAGTTCACAAGGAGGTGGTGGCCAGATCATGCCGGACGGGACGAAGCCCGAGCCAGGTGGCTGGAATCGTATTTCATTGCAAGTCTCTGATCTCGCCAGCATAGTCGAAACGTTGCGCCGAAAACGTGTTCACTTCCGTAACGACATTGTCCATGGTGTTGGTGGCGATCAAATACTCGTCGATGACCCTTCAGGAAATTGCATTGAGCTATTTGAACCGAAGGGCTGACGCGAGCAATCACGAATGGCGTCGTCGCAAGTAAGCAAATTGTTGCCATTGATGATGACCATACACGTACTGAACATTCCACCGTCACTCAACGCACTCGGCCCGCTAAAACTCCCGAAACTAATCTTCCTGATACCTCAACTCGTTCACCATCGCGCGGACGATGTCAGCGTCGGTTTGTCTCCGATCCACTTCCAGCCCCGTCAAACGATCGCTCCGATACGCGATCAGCGATCTGCGCATCGTACTGGCTGAACCATGGAATTCGCTTGCCGTACTGCGGACTGCCACTTCACGAATGTTGCTGGCGTCGAGGCCCGCGCCGGCCATCACTTTCAGGCGCAAATCTACTCGCGTCACGAATGAAGCGATGCGCTTCGCGCCCGCGACGGCACTTGCTTCACCGCCCGATGTCAACACTCGTTCGCAACCCAGCTCGATGATCGTTTCCAGTGCGCTGTCCTGATCGCGCACGGCGTCGAAAGCGCGATGGAAGGTCACGCCGAGTTGACCGGCGGCGGCGATCAATGCTCGGCACACAACTTTATCAATATCGCCTTGCGCATCGAGTGCCCCGATGACAACGCCGTCGCAACCCGTTTCCACACAGATCTCGATGTCACGCAGCATCGCATCGACTTCGCATGTGTCGTAACAGAAGTCACCTGCGCGCGGGCGGATCAGTACGTACATGGGGATGCGCAGGCGATCCCGCGCGCTGGTAAGTGTGCCGTAGGAGGGAGTGGTGCCTCCGTCTGCGATGTTGTCGCACAGCTCGATGCGGTCGGCGCCACCTTCCTGCGCGGCCAGCGCGGAGCCCACCGAGTTGGCGGCGATCTCGAGCAGGAATCGAGTCACCGGACGACGTTGCCACCGTATACTGATGCCGAGGCGATCAGCTTGTCATGCGGCCCCGGCGTCGCGTCGTGCATCGCATATACGAAGCCTGGATGCAGTGCATGCGCGCCAACTTCGCCATCCTTGTTGATGGCCAGGAAACACACCTGCAACGTCTTGCTCGCGGCTGGCCGCTTGTGGACCACACGGTCGATGGCTGCGCGGCAGGCTTCCGTTGGCGAGCGCCCCTGACGCATCAACTCCACAACAAGAAAACTGGCCGCGTTGCGGATCATCTCCTCGCCGACGCCCGATGCGGTGGCGGCGCCAACATCGTTGTCGGCGTAGAGACCGGCGCCGATGATCGCACTGTCGGCGACGCGACCGTGCATTTTCCACGCGATGCCGCTGGTGGTGCAGGCACCCGCGAGCGTGCCATTTGCATCGAGAGCCACGATGCCAAGGGTGTCGTGATCGTGCTCGTCGCCAGGTATACCGGTACGTGCGACATTCATCATCGGGCGGTACTTTGACGTCTTGAGCCATTCCTGCCACGCCTTGCGCGCGGCGTCGGTCAGCAGCGGTTTCTTCACGAAACCTTGCGATACCGCGAACTGCTGCGCGCCCTCCGCGACCAGCATCACGTGCGGAGTTTTCTCCATGACTGCGCGCGCAACTGATACAGGATGCTCGATGTCCTCGAGCGCAGCGACGGCACCGCAACTTCCGTCGCCATGCATGATGCTGGCGTCCAGTGTGAGCACCCCATCGCGATCGGGATAACCGCAATGCCCTACGGTCGAGTTGCACAGATCCCCCTCCGCCCATCGCGCGCCGGCCTCGACAGCATCGAGTGCCGAAGCGCCACGTGCCAGCACCGGCCACGCCGCATTATTGGCGCCGACGCCAAAGTCCCAGGTCGATACCACTCGGCCGCCGGCTACACGGCCGGGAACGGTGCTGCTCGCCATGTTGATGCGCGGTAAAGTCAGCGCGCCGGTGGCGAGTAGTGATCTCTGGAGGAATTGTCGGCGGTTCGTCATCGTCGTTTTGGGGTAGATAAAGTGGACGGCTGCGTGGAGGGGAGCCGAGGAAGTATGGTGCGACTTTGGGCGGCGCGCCACGCGCACAGGAGGGAAAAATCGGCGCTCCGTCCTGGCTGTCCCGCATCGCTCACGCATCATACGAGGATGGATTCTGACCGATGCGACGGGCTCGATCAGTGTCGAAGGATCCTCCCCACCCCATAACCGAGCGCAGCACCGAGGATAACTCCGGCCACGGCGCCGTGCCTTCCCGTACATAACCTGGCAAGCTGGTCGCAGGAACCCCGCTCGTACGCATATCCAATCGCCCCGCCTGCGACGCCACCGATAATCGCGCCCCATACATCGGCATGACTATCACGGTCAGATGTCAAGACAGTCAACGGCGCGTTAGCATCTGCGTGGACAAGACGGGGCGCCTGCGAATGCGCCGCGACGAACCGGGAATCGACTGCCACCGGTGACAGACGCTGTGCACCTGCGCTGTTAGTCGCTACGCTCAGAGCGGTCATCAAGAGAAGAAACAACACCCGCTTGTTATTCAAGTTTCATTTCCCGCAGCAACGCGCGAAACCTGGGATGCGTTTGAAGAGACGCAAGCAGGAACGAGCCCTTGATGCTCGATGTCGGCCCGGTACGTTCTGCCATTGCGCGTTCCAGCCAGTCCATTGCGCGATCGGTGTCGCCGAGTCCGGTGTATACATATGCAAGATGGAAGGGCGAGACGTACACGCTCCGCGCCAGCCCTTCAAGTTCTCTCAGTATCTTTCTCGCCTTTGCTGTTTTGCCAGCCAGGGCATAGGCTTCCCCCAGCTGGCCCAACCACATCGTATTTTCCGGAGACAGCGAAACAGCGCACTCCAGTTCGGCCAACCCTTCGTTTTCCCGGCCGCTGAGGAAATACGCCCACCCGAGCGTGGCACGCATGCGATCGTAGTTCGGATCCAGCTCAAGGACGTCCTCCGCACGATGAACAGCCTCGGCGTACCGCCCTGCACGCAAAAGCGTGGTGACACCGTCCATCCTGTGAACCAGCGGATCCAGTTCGCGGGCTCGGTCATGGAAGGCAAGTGCCTCATCGTAGCGCCCGAGCGCCGCGCACAATCGACCGTACAGATCATAAGTGTCAGAGCTGTTCGGGCTCAGCTCCAATGCCCGTTTGAAGTTCTGCTCAGCGCCGGACCAGTCGAACTCGCGAATGCCCTTGAGGTGTCCCATCGTGCAATACGCTGCGCCCAGCTCTGGATCAAGCCTCATCGCCTCCATCGCAAATTCTGCCGCACGCCCGTACGCGACGTTCGGCGCCATTGTACCCGCCTCGGCCAACTCGGTATAGATCATGGCCAGATTTGCGTAGGCAAGCGCGAATGTCGGATCAAGCGCAATCGCACGCTCTAAATATTCGATCCCACGGTCGACTGCCGCCCGAGTGTACCTGATGAACCACTGCCGGCCCTGCAGATAGAGCTGATATGCCTTGACATCGTTCGTCGGTTTCCGATGAACGCGCGCCGTTTCATCCCGGGACAGTTCTGCCTTGAGCGCGGTAGCAATGTGAAGTGCTACGTCGGTCTGGATCGAGAAGATGTCAGTCATGTGTCGATCATACGTCTCGGCCCACAGATGCTGATCGGTCTCGATATCGATAAGCTTGGCGACGATGCGCACGTGGTCTCCGACGTGCCGAACGGTTCCGTCGAGTAGTGTTGTCGCGCCGAGTGCGGTCCCGATCTCCTTCAGGCTGTGTTGTCGCTGCTTGAATCGCATTACCGAGGTGCGGGAAATCACTTTGAGTGCGCGGATCTTTGATAGATGCGCAATAACATCTTCCGTGATTCCATCCGCGAAATAATCATTCTCCGCGTCCGCACTCAGGTTCAGAAAAGGCAGCACGGCAACAGAGGGTTGTCGAGGTCGATCCGGTACGTTCGGACCTGACTGGGCCCGTGCAGCGGCGCTGCGCAATTGTTCCGCCAACGCAACCACTTCCCTGTCCGGTTGAAGCTCAAGGTCCGCACGCAGCCGTCGCCCATGTTCGTTTGCATGCCGAATCGCGCTAGCCCGGTCGCCTGCTGCGTTCATGGCATGCATCAGGATTCGCACATGCGCGCCCGAATACGGATCAGTAGCAACAAGCTTGAGACAGGTGCGCACCCGGCCATGCACGTCCCCGACTTCCTCCTGCTTCGCGGCCAGCGCGAGGAGGGCATCGGTGTATGCATTGTTCAATTCAGCGCGACGCTCATCAAGCCAGTAGCCGAAGTCGACTGAATCATCCAGATGAAATCCATCCAGCAACGGACCGGTGTACAGCTGCACGATACGCTCGGACGCATTGGTCGCAATTGCGGCGCGCAGCTCGTGCAGATCGCAGCTCAGTCGGGAAGGGTTCAGCAGAAGCCCGTCCGCGGTGGAGGCGATCGCGCTTTCTCCAAGCGTTGAGCGCAGCACGTGTACTGCGAGATTGAGCAATCGACGAGCATTGGACGTGTCTCGCTCGGGCCAGAGCAGCAGGATCGCCCGGTCGCGGGAGAGCGGCTGAGGCCACGCGGCGACGATCAGCGTCAACAGCGCTACGCGGTGGCGCTGCGCCGGTGGGCCGTTGATGGGAGCGTCTCCGGAACGCAGGCATGCGGCGCCGAGGAGTTGGACCGTTATCATCGTTTCCTGTTCACTAGCTAATTGGTAGCTAACTCTCAGCGCAACAGGCGATTAATCGCCCTGCTTCAAGTTTCATGCGGGTACCAGGTAACCTATCATCTACGAGGCCACGATGAAACGAACTGTACAACTTTTTGCCGGCGTTGCACTGCTGGGTGGATGCCTGAGCGCATGCCGCGGCGAGCAACTCCCCACCGAAACCGCCAGCCAGAATCGGCCAGGAGCCGTGGCGGCGCGGCTGGCACCTGCAGCAAGTGGACTGTCGCCGGCAGCCGCGCAGCAGGCGCCAGCAACCCACGAGTCACCAGTAGAGATTCTCAAGGAGCTTGCTGCACTCCGCCGGGCAACAGTGCGGTTCCACCGGTTCAAGACCGCGACGGCCGCCGGTTGGTCGACAAAGATCACTGATTGCATGACCGATCCGGCAGGAGCAGGCGGGATGGGTTTCCATTACGGCAATACAGCACTCATAGATGGGTCCGTGAGTGTAACATCGCCAGAACTGTTGCTCTACGAGCCGGAAAAGAATGGAGGACTACGACTGGTTGCAGTGGAGTACATCATCCCGTACACGGCGCACAGTCGTGACGCCGCACCGCCAGTGCTGTTCGGCCAGAAATTTCTGCAGAACGATGTGTTTCAACTCTGGGGATTGCATGCATGGGTATGGGAACACAATCCGAGCGGCATGTTCGCCAACTGGAACCCGCGTGTTACCTGCAAGTACGCGAGCGCCACGTCGACGATGGCGCACTGATCCAATTCAACATTTGACTTGAGAATTCCAATGCCAAAATACATCATCGAGCGCGAGATTCCGAACACAGCGGCGCTTTCTGCGGCTGACTTGACGGGTATCGCACAGCGTTCCTGCGCCGTACTGCGCCAGCTCGGTCCCGGTATTCAGTGGGTGCAGAGTTTCGTAACCGAGGACAAGATCACTTGTGTATATATCGCTCCAAATGCAGAGGTGATCCGGGAGCACGCGCGACTTGGAGGATTCCCCGCGGATCGTGTGCTCGAGGTATCGAGCATCATCGATCCGACGACAGCAGAGTCTGACGAACTTGCGGCCGCAGTATGATGGTTGTGGGCCGACACGCTGTCGGCCCCACCATCGGGCCCGATTCTCAGGCCATAGATTCGTTCGCGAGGCGGATACAAATGACGTCACGGGAATCGGGTTGGCTGGCCTCAGCAGCTTCCTCATAGCAGGCGCCGCATAATGAAGGCATTCGTCGTCGAGGAATACGGCAAAGGCGACCTTCGTGCCGCTGCCGTAACAGATCCCGAAGTCGGAGCTCGGGACATGCTCGTCAACTAATGCAGTTCCAGACGGTGCCAGGTGAGCGTACGAACAACGGGAATCCCGTCTGCCGCGGTAGTCGCAAGCTCAATTATCAGGATGTTGCCAGTTACTCTCATCGCACGGGTTAGTGTCATACCGACGTTGCCTGACGACAGGGAAGCCAGAAGAACCTGCGTCACGGTGCCACCAGAATCATCGACGCTGTAGGTAACGAAGTATGCATCGTAGCCGCCGTGGGCCTGTGTATTGTTCCTCGCGTTCGTCGGAGCCGCATCGACTGTTACTGAGCGATCTCTTTTCATGGATGGAACTTGATTCGGGCGGTGGAAGTGCGTTCATAATAGCAAACCACATCGCGCCATTGCTGAAACTCGATACAGCGTCCACTTCACCCCAGTCTGTAAGCTTTACGCTGGCGGACAAACTTCCCGTGACAGCGCCAGCACGTACGATGGGCCACTTGATCATGGACGGGAACATCAACGTTCCGTTCTTTGAAAAATGGGATGTGACGCTGGATCTTGCGTCGGGCCGAGCGTGGGTCGCGCCGCCCGGGGCGAGCCACTAGTTCCATCTGTCGACTCCGGCTACGTATCCAGCGCGAACGCCCCGCGCACGTCGCGTAGCACACTTTTCGTAACGACGTCGGCGCGCTCGCTGCCCGCGCGCAGCACATCCATGACATACGCACGATCGCGCTCGAGCTCTGCACGTCGAGCGCGTATGGGTGCAATCAACGCTTCGAGTACGGCCTCGAGCCGTCGTTTGAGCGGAACATCGCCGAGGCCGCCGCGCCTGTAGTGCTCCTTCAATTCCTCGACCGTCGTCGCATCGGGGTCGAACGCATCGAGGTACGCAAATACGACGTTCCCTTCGACGCGGCCCGGGTCCGACGCGCGCAAGTGTCCGGGATCGGTGTACATCGCCTGCACCAGTCGGCGAATGTCGTCGGGCGAGGCAGTGAGTGGTATTGCATTGCCAAGCGACTTGCTCGCCTTTCTGCCGTCGACGCCGGGAAGACGCGGTGTATTCGAGAGCAGCGCACGACACTCAGGAAGAATGCTCGCGTCCGCCAGACGATTCACTCGGCGCACGATCTCGTTAGTCTGCTCGATCATCGGCAGCTGATCATCCCCCACGGGCACCAGAGTCGCGCGGAAGCCGGTAATGTCTGCGGCCTGGCTCACGGGGTAGCACAGAAATCCCGCGGGTATATCCCGCTCGAAGCCGCGTAGCTCGACTTCCGCCTTCACTGTCGGATTGCGCTCGAGCCGAGCGACGGTGACAAGGTTCAGGTAGAGCACGGTAAGCTCGGCGAGTGCGCTCAGTCGTGACTGCACTGCTATTGTAGTCTGCGCCGGATCAATTCCTACGGCGAGATAATCGAGTGCGACCTCGGGCACATGTTGCGCTACGTGCGCTGCACGTCCGCTCGAATCTGTGAGCGCCTGAAGATCGGCGATCAGCAGTGTCTGCGCGCACTGTCCCTGAAGTGCGAGACGCGATCGCAGCGAGCCGACGTAGTGGCCGAGGTGCAGCGCCCCGGTAGGCCGATCACCCGTGAGTACTACGTCATTCGCCTCGGCACGAGGCTGCGATGCTGTGTTGTCGGACATGGCGTGACAATTCCTCGGAATAAGAGCGAGGTCGACTCGGCACCTGGCGAAAATCAAAAAAGGTCGCTCGATGCCGAGCGACCCCAGAGTCTTGCGCAATCACATGAATGCGCGCTAGCGGGCCACTCGGAGAGACGGCCAACGCCAGAACATCATCGAATGCGTTGTGGAACAGGACATGATCTCAAAATAGCGACTCGAGTTCTGAAAGCGAAGTGCCGGGACTCGCGGGGCGCGCATCGCGCGGGATCCGCGCACGAGCCGCCGAGTCACTCGGCGATGCGTAGCACCGGGAGGGTCAGTGTAAACTCCGAGCCACGTCCCAGTTCACTGGTCGCGCTCAGCTCGCCGCCGAGCGCTCGAGCGAGATCGCGACTGATCGCGAGTCCGAGCCCAACACCCTCGGCGGGTTGGCTCAACTTCCGTCCAACTTGCACGAATGGTTGCCAGATGCCGTCGATCTGGTCAGAGGGTATGCCGCGTCCGGTGTCTCGCACGTATACGTGGACGGATCTTTTGTCGGCGGAATCATCTGCGTCCAGTTCGCACATCATGCATACTACGCCGCCCGAGTCGGTAAATTTGATGGCATTAGTGAGGAGATTGAGCACGATCTGCTGCAGTCGGTGCGGATCGGCGCGCACGAATACGTCACAGGTCAGCGGCTCGCACGTGTAATTCAACGCACGTGCGCGAGCCTGCGGCATAGTCATTATTTCTGCTTCACGAAGGACGTCGTTCAGATCTACGTCGTCAAAATTCAGGTCTGCGTGACCGGATCCCAGACGAGCGTAATCGAGCACCTCAGTTATGAGGCGCAGCAGATGCCGCTGACTTGCCTTGATGCGCCTGAGATCATCTGCCTGCTCTACGGTAATGGGGCCACGTAGTCCCATCTCCAGCAGCTCAACGTAGCCGCCAATTGCGTTCAACGGGGTCCGGAGTTCGTGGCTCATCGCGGCGAGAAACGAGGTCTTGCTCCTGTCGGCGTGCAATGCTGCATCACGCGCGGCTTCCGCTTCCCTGAGCGCATCCTCCGCAACAAGTCGCGCCTCGCGTTCCGCCTCAAATAGCCGCACATTCTCGGCAAGCAGGGTGGAGCTGGCAAGTTGTTTGGCGAGTCGCGCATTTTCGAGCGGCGCTGCAATCTGATCAGCAAGCGCGGCAAGCAGCCATTCGTCATCTTCGGACACGGGGAGTCCTTCGCGACGCACGATTGCCAGCAATCCAACAACGTTTCCCTGCGACACCAGCGGAACTCCGATGAAGCCCGCGGCAAGATTCTCACCAAGCAATCCGAGCAGTCGGCTCACAAGTGCTTCGTTAGCTGGATGTCGGAAGCGTTCCACGATTTCCGGACCGACCCCTTTCGCGGCGCGAACGCGGAGAAGTCCGTCGTCGCCTGTCAGCATCAGAACGGCCTTCTCGGAGTCCAGCAGCTCCGAAGCTTGCTCTACAGCGAGCTGGAGAATCTCATCCAGCGATCGGGCGTACGTGAACTCCCTGCTGAGTCGAGTCAGTTGGTGCAGGTTGTCCAAGCGGTTCAGGCGCTCGCCATCTCCCATTATTTCATCTAGTACCGGTGAGTCTATCCAAACGCGCGAGTTGCACACCCAGTAAAAAAATCAAATGACGTGAACGCCGTCGCGACGAATCTCCATGCGGTGCGGCCGCGGATCGTGACTGCTGTTACGCGTCTTGACAACGCGGATCGTACGCTCCCCGTCCCCGCCCGCGGAGCGCTCCATGAGCAACACGTTGTCAGACATGTAACTCCACCTTTGCTCCTCATCTCTTCCACCCGCCACACCCTGTGCCGATTCAAGATTGAGAATGGAGGTAACGTTTCTAACTACGAAGTGTTGAACGAGCGAATACAGGAAGTCGTGCAGCCGTTGCGGATCGCTCGCTCCTTCTGCGAGATCACCCACAGCGTCGACCACTACACGTCGGACTCGCGCGGTCTCGATGAAGCTGAAGATTTCATCGATGACACTATCGATCTGCAACTCGACTGGCGACGTATAGATATGGTAGAATCCGGTCGCGTACGCACGTTCCGGGTCGGTACCAAGACCCCGAATCATGCGCTTTACCTGTGCGGGGTTTTCCTGAAAATTCACAAAAAGCACACCCTCTCCGTGGCGGTGTCCCTCGAGCATGAATTGCAGGGCGATAGTGGATTTGCCGGCACCGGTCGGACCAACGAGAAGCGTGGTGCTTCCTCGCCAGAGGCCGCCGCCGATGATTTCGTCCAGCCCTTCTACCCCGGTGCTCGTACGCTCCAGGGTTGGCGTATATGCTTCGAAGGCCGGCGCTACGAGTCGTGGAAAGATCTTGAGACCCGATCCGGTGATGCGAAAGGCGTGCTGGCCCTCACGATATCCGCTGCCGCGAAGCTTCAGCACGCGGAGATATCGTTCGTCACGAGTCCCCAGTCGATTCCGCTCAAGTTGAACGATGGAGTCCGCGACGGCGAATTCCGGATATTGCTCGATATTGTCCTGTGTGTATTCGCCGAGCAGGAATACCGTCATATCGTACGCTGAAACGACGCCGGCAAGCTCCGAGATAATGCGTCTCATCTCAGGCGTGGACTCTGCCAGATCGTGTATGGCCTTGAACGAATCGATCACCATGATGGAAGGCGATAATCGCTTGATTGATTCCACTACATGTGGCACGAGCGCGCGCGGCCCGTTCATGGCGAGTTCTGCACCCAGGTCATCATATATCACGCGGGTGCCGACTTGTTCGACATCAAAAAAACCAAGTCGTTGCGCGTAGCTTACAACCTTCGTCATCGGCTCCGACAGCGTTGTCAGAAATAACAAAGGTCGTTCCGCATTCGCATTATGAAACAGCAATTGCTCGGCGAAGATAGTCTTCCCGGTGCCGGGCTGGCCCATGACAATGTTGATGGAATTCGCAGGGAATCCGCCGCCGAGGATCGAATCCGCCTGCGGATTGCCTGTACTGATGCGCGGGAATTCGACGATGTCGTCAGCCATGCTTGATTCATCCATGAATGCGTCGGTCATCGACCGTGTGCGGGTTGCTTCGTTTGCGCTGTGCACGAAGCCAGCGCCGACCGCCTTTCCAACAGCTCACGAACAGTGTTCACCAGCCTCTGTTCGGCCAGCGGCTTGAGTAGAAACGCGTCGGCGCCTGCATCGCGCGCGCGGCCGTGCGCAGCGAGGATGCTGAATATCAGCACAACCGTATCCGCGAGATCAGGGTCCTCCTTGATGGCGCGGCAAAGTGCCAGTCCGTCCAGCTTTGGGACCATGATCTCGGAAACTATGATGGCTGGGTGGCGCTCCCGAGCGAGCGCCAAGGCAGCGACCCCGTCCTCGGCAAAATCCACCGAGTAGCCCGCCTCGTTCAGAAAGAACGATTCGAGTTCGCGAACGTTCGGGTCGCGCTCGACAACAAGTACTAAAGCACCTCCTTCGCCTACGTTCACCGAATCGAAGTCACAGGAGGGCCGCTGAACGGCGTTAAGGGATGACCAGACGAAGCCGGGCGCGCGAGCCGACGGGAGCGGTCGGCTAAGACATGTGACAGATTGACGCTCCGGTGTCCGTATCGTGCCCTTTCAACCATGTTCAGTCGCTTGTCGCGGACGCTATCTCCGCGGTTACACCACGGTACGGCGGCCAGCAACGAAGTGCCAGATGATCGCGATAATGGCTAGTATCAATAGAATGTGAATCAGGCCGCCGCCAACCGCAAATGCGAAAAAGCCGAGGGCCCAGAGAACGATGAGTACCAGCGCGATAGTTAGAAACACCGAAACCTCTCACGTGAGAATTGTGGGCTGACCGTCCAGCGCTATCGGCGGCACGATGGAGATCCAATCGATCCGCCCATCGCAGCCGAGCGAACTTAGAAGGGCAAGCCGTGGGCCAATAACCCGCCCCTGCACCGGATCAAAGAGGTATTTCCGCCTGCGCTCACTCCTTGGGTGGTCCGGGTTCGGCCCCAGCTTCGTCCTCGCGCCAATCCTCACCGGTCCTGCGTTCGTCTTCCCGGCGTTCGTCGTGTGTTCGGCGATCCGGTAAATCGGTGCTATCCGCTTGAACACGGCGGAGGGTCAAGGTAAATGTCGAACCTACACCCAATTCGCTACGGGCTCGCAAGTCGCCTCCCATACCGCGTGCGAGGTCACGACTGATTGCGAGTCCGAGGCCAGTGCCCTGACGCCGGGCAGCGCTCGTGTCACTTAGCTGGATGAATGGCTCGAACACCGATTCGAGCTTGTCGCGTGGAATGCCGGACCCGGTGTCACCAACGCGAATGAAAATAGTCTCTTCCGAGTGTGGCCCATCGACCCGTGTGGTCACTTCTACCGTCACGTGACCGCCAGCAGCGGTAAACTTCACTGCATTCGAAAGGAGATTCAACAGAATCTGTAGCAGTTTGTCGCGATCGGCCCAAACCGTAGTGTCGTCGGTCGGGAGCAACATCTCATACGTGAGCCCTTTAGTCGCGACCTGAACCTCCATCATCGCATTCAAATCCGCGATGACCTCCGCCAACACGACAGGTCTCAGATCATACGGGACCTTTCCGCTCTCGAGCTTTGCAAAGTTGAGCACGTCATTGATGAGACCGAGCAGATGATGCTGCGCTCGCGTAACACGAGCCAGGGCGTCGAGTTGCTGTTCTGTAACGGGCCCGTAGATCCCCATCTCGATGAGCTGAACATGCCCATAGATTGCGTTGAGCGGTGTACGAAGTTCGTGACTCATATCAGCGAGAAACGAACTTTTGGCGTGGTTGGCTACTTCGGCCGCATTCTGCGCTTCCTGCGCCAACGCGAAAGCAGTATCGCGCTCGTTCTCAGCACTCTTGCGCTCCGTCACATCACGCAGGTACACAGCAAGGCCGCCATCCTTGCTTGGAAAGGCGCGTAGCTGATACCACCTCTTATGCGCTACATCGTGATGAAGCAACTCTACAACAGTTCGATCGATCATGACACGCTGATATTCCTCATAAATCGACTTCTCCAGCGCAACTGGAAACTCCGCTCGCCATTGCTTCCCGATGAGTTCTTTGTGCGGTGTTCCGGCCAGTTCCTCAAATGCTGAGTTGGCGTAAGTGATACGCCACAGCGAATCAACGGCGAAGGATGCGTCCGTGATGCTCTCTAGAACCGATTCGACTCGCCTGCGTTCCTGCTCAGCTTCTGCGGTGCGATCCTCCAGGGCAGCCGTGGTAACCGTCAACTCTTCGTTGGTACGTCGGAGTTCCTCTGATACCCTCCGGGATTCTTCGGCCTGCGCCTGCACCTGGGAAGCGAGTTGCTTTGCGGAGCTCGTTGCAGCCCGAAGCTCGATCTCTGTCATTGCGGCCGCGGCAAGGTCGGTCAAAATCGCGACCTGCTCCTGAGTCCAGTTCCGAGACCGCGTATCAAAAACGCAAAAGCTCCCGAGCGCGTCTCCGCTCTCCGTGAGCAGCGGAATCCCGAGGTAAGCTCGAACTCCCAGGTTCTTGACCGCAGGCAGATCTGCGTAAACGGGGTCCGCCTCCGCGTCGCAGACGACGAGAGGAGCAGCCGATGATATCGCGTGCTGACAGAACGACGGCGAAAGCCGAATCTCCCGTTCCGTTGCGAACGGCTCAGGGACACCCACACACGCTTTCCAGAAGTCACGATCCTGATCCACGAGCGACACCAGCGCCATAGGCGCTTCCAGGATTGTCGACGCCAGTCGCGTCAATCGATCGAAGGCGGCTTCCGCCGGAGTGTCGAGCAGAGCCGTAGCTCGCACAGCGGCCAGTCGACCAGGATCCGCGACGGCCCGATCGCGTGCGTGACGCGCGATCGCCCGAGCCGTATTCATGGCGCCACCGGGCGGGCGCTGGACACGTTCACCGCAGCGAAACATCCACTGCGGCCCGCAGCTTGTTCAGTGGGCACATACCTAAGCTACATTAGTGGCCGGCGCCGCGTCCATAGGGTCCGACACAGTCGCCGAAACAATTCGCCCGTCAATTGCCGTACGAACCGCTTATAAACGTCCAGCCCCGCATAAGCTCAGCTACTCGCATTGTGGCTCCGTTGAGACTACGAAAGTGAGATCAACACACAGCGTGAGGACTCCGCTGAGCGTGATCATGGGTTAGCCGTATCACCTGCTACTGACGGTTCATCGATCGCGAAACGCAGCCGTGCCGCGATCCCGTCTGCAGCGCGGTCCAGCTGCTCCGCGGCTTCACCGGACGGAACGTCGACATCGGCACCAGATGCAATCGTCGCACGCACGAGATCCTCGGCTTCGTCCTCGTGTGCGCTGATGAATCGCGGCGTTACAAGTAGCAAGTCCACGGCCTGTGCACGCAGCGCGCGTTGTGTCGCCGGTACTCCCACTGCCGCGTGCCCTTTACCCCCACCCTGGTCAATGAGTTGATCGACGAGAGTCAGCCCACGTGTGGCGCGCAAATCGGAGGCCGCGTGTTTTGCAGCGCTGGCGATCTCACTATCGCTCGCGTCGTGATCCAGCGATGTAGATACGATCATGCGTCCCGCAAACTGACGCCCGAGCGCATCACCTGCAAGATTCGCCCATTCGCGCGTACCACCAATGAGAACCCAGCTATCGTTGCTCCCCAATTGGACGAGCCGCTCGCCGAGCGATACCACAAGTCGGTCGAACGACGCGTGACGTCGACGACTGGCTGCATCCGAACCCGTTGCCCCGCGCGGCGTGGCAGCCGAAGTTCCGTGCAGTGACGGCGCGGTCGGCCGTCCGGGACGCTCCGCATCATATCCCGGGGCATCCAGCTTCTCAATCGGCTCCAGCACGCCCGTGATATAGCGAAAGAGCCGCACTGAATCCGATTCAACAAGTGCGACGAGCACCGGGTGTGACTGTTTCAGTGCGCGCAAATACGGCGCGACCACCGGCCCGCTGCGCCAGGTCGCGTATGTGTGCGGCGCGACAGGTAGATCGCTCGCGTATCGCACTCCGTCGGCGGTGACGAACGCGACCCATCCCGGTGCGCGCCACGTTCCACCTGGTGATGGTTTCGGGTCCCGGAGGAATGCGGCCGCACTGTCGAACTCGGCGCGCGCACCGTCATCGCTTATGCGTGAGCGTACGTCGCGAATCGTAGTTTGGAGCGCGGCTCGCCATGCATCACGCATTGCCGGGTCGGTCGCACGTGTTTCCAGGTACACACTGAGAACTTCAGTGCCGGCAAGTTCTCGCTGCATTTCCTGTAACTCGGCGAGCGTAAGCATATGATTCTCCTTGGTGAGCTGCAAACAAGTATTCATTGCAAGCAGGGTGCCACTTGTGGGGATCCGCCCCCCAGCGTGATGAAGGTCGTTGTAAGGACGAGTGCACGGGATTTGAACCTGGCCATGCCTGGCCCGCTATTACGCGAACGCAACGAAAACAGCTCCGGCATCGATATCTCGACACCGGAGCTGTTTTCTACAACCGGTGTTACTTCGGTGTCACGCGAAACAATCCGCCCGTGCTCGTATTCTCGATCATCCACAACGCGCCATCTGGTGCGACTGCCACGTCGCGAATCTGATGGCCAACATCCCACCGCTCGGCGGGCGTTGCACCGCCCTTGTTGTCGAACGTGATGCGGTTGAGCGTCTTGGTAGCAAGCCCGCCGATGAACGCTGAACCATCCCACGCCGGAAACATCTTTCCGTTGTAGAACGTGAGGCTTCCGGGCGCGATGACAGGCGTCCAGTAGATGACCGGCTTGGCCAGATCGGGACGAGTATCGGGACTCGGGATCGGAGTCTGGTCGTAGTTAACAGCGTACGAAACGAGCGGCCAGCCGTAGTTCTTGCCGCGCTCGATCAGGTTCAGCTCGTCGCCGCCGCGCGGTCCATGCTCCATTTCCCACAGCCGGCCGTCGGGTGCGAACGCGAGGCCATACGGCGTGCGAAATCCCATTGCCCACGTTTCCGACGGAGTGAGGTTTGGTCCGGGAAACGTATACGTCGATACAACTGGCGCAGTCTTCGCCAGCTCCGTATTCCGCGGTGGATTGATCACAGGAATAGTCGGCGCACCGATTTTTCCAGCTTCAGGATTGCCCGGCGCTGGTTTACCGTCGAGCGTGAGCCGCAGAATCTTGCCCAACGGCGAGTTGGGATCCTGCGCAGGCGTCATGCGCTGCCGATCACCGACACTCAGAAACAGGAATCGCTTGTCCCGAGAGAACGCGACTGCCGCGCCGAACTGTCCACCCTTACCGCGTGCACCGTCGCGCCAGATGACCTTGAGTCCATCGAGGCTCGCCGAGTTTTCGGTGATCGATAGTTTGGCTCGCGCCAACGCGAGACTCGATCCGTTGTCGCCCGGCTCCGAATACGTGAGGTAGACATTGTGGTCGGTCGCGTAATTTGGTGACAGATACACGCCAAGCATGCCACCCTGCCCCTGAGCAAGAACGGCCGGCACGTTCGTTACCGGTGTCTTGGCACCTTGCTGCGTTACCAGCCAGAGCGGACCCACCTTTTCCGTGATGAGCATTCGCCCGTCGGGCAGGAATGCGATGCGCCACGGCAAATTGAACGTCGCGACCTGCGTCATCGTGAAAGGCAGATTCGGTTCGGGCTTCTTTTCGCCCGCGTTGATCTGCGCACCGACCGTGGTCGCTATGAACGTCAGACTCAGCGCTAGGCTCGAGAAAATCTTCATTTAGGTCTCCTTGTGTGTTCTGGCACGGCGAAAGTTACACCGAATTATCACGGACTAGTGCGACTGCTTCGTGAAGATGACAAAATCTCCGACACCAGTCTGCGGCGCGATCGGCGCAACCGACGGATCGGCAACGGGCACTGCACTGATTACCACCACGTCCCACGATGGCTCACGTCGTTTCACACGCGCGACCGTGCCCTGTGCATAATCGCTGTGGAAGGCACCGTCGAAGTGAACAACGAGTGCGTCTCGCGCAGCCGCTCGCTTCGCCATCACGATCGACTCCGCCATGGTCTCGTCCTTCACGCATTGCGCAAGATAAAAGCGCTCTGCCATCGCCGTTGGGAGTGAATCGCCAGGCTCCGCCGCACCGCCCGAACCGGTGGAGTGCGCATGCATCGCATCCATGAAACGAGCGTGGTAGTCGTCGATCGGGCATGCGTTCTCGCGCGCAGCTGTCAGACGCTCGCTTGGCGTGAGCGTGTCGAGCGCAGCCAGGCCCTTTCGGCCCACCGCTGACGCGAGCGGCCTGGGCACGTCAGCAGCGACTACGGGCCAGTGGTGCGCACGAGCCAGCTCCACAAGCGGCCGGTAATCGATCGCGTAATTTGGCCACGGACGCGAGCGTGCGAGGAAATCAGCCTCGCTGATTCGACCCGCCAGATAATCGTCCAGCACCGGCTGTACATCACGCTCGAACATTTCGAGCGAAAGTATTATGGGTCGCCCAAGTCTGCCGATGGCATCGAGCGTGAGGGCCTCCGCTCGGTGAGTTTCCGGGTCAGTGTGCTGCTCGCCAAAGAACACAACGTCGGCGCGCGAAAGTCGGTTGAGCATCTGCTGCATTGTCACGTCGCGTCCGTCGGCGGGTGACACGATTCGATAGCCAGATGCTTCCAGGGAGGGTGCGGACGATGTGACCGGTATGACACCGCTCCCGGCTGACGCACATGCCGCAATCTGGACTGCCAGAAGCGCCACCACGACGGATCGCATATCGATCAATGCGTGAGGATGCCTTCCGAGTGAATAGAATGCTCGCATCGTGATCCAGTCGAAGTAGCGGAGGTTCAGAGTTACGGCCGTACCCATCCTCAATATCGCAACTATGCGTCAGCAGCGCTACACGAGGCGCGCAGGCCGGCTACACCGGGAGCCGAGCTGTCTTCGCGTCTCGCCGCCGGTACGCGTGCACGAACGTCGGGATATCGGATTCCCATTCGTTGATGACTACGGAGATAACTTGGACGACCACATGTAATAACTCGCTTCACGGCCGAATTTGCGGAAGTCAAAGATGTACCGCACAGCTTCCAAACTGACGAGAGCGGCCAGGGACACAATGTGCTGCGATATTACGCCGGGATAGAGATACCAGATCGCAATTGCAGTGCATACATAAAATGCGGTGTCGGTAATACTGTCCAGACGGCGTAGATTCGGCGTCGCGACATTGATGCGCCGCGCCAGTATGCCGTCGAAGATGTCATGTACTCAGCAGCTCCGCGTCAACGCCTCGTTGGGCCCGCCGTCGCGGGAACGAACCAGAACGTCACTTCGCAGTCTTCTTCCCACTCGCCGATGAACCAGTCTCATCGAGTGCAGCAAGTATCTGATCAACGTGCCCATCAACTTTCACCGGTGACCATACATGCTCGATGTGTCCGTTCGGATCGATGAGAAACGTGGAGCGGATAGTTCCCGTGACTTCCTTGCCGTACATCATCTTCGTCCCGAACGCTCCGTAAGTTTTCGCAACGACGTTTTCAGGATCCGACGCGAGCGCGAAGGGAAGACCATACTTCTCGCGAAAGCGTTCGTGTGACTCGATCGAATCCTTTGAGACGCCGAGTATCGTGGCGCCATGACCCTGGAGTCGACTCATGCTATCGCGGAAGGAACATGCTTCGCGCGTGCAACCGGGCGTGTCATCCTTTGGATAAAAATAGAGTACCACGCGCGAGCCACGCAGCCCGGAGAGTGATACCGGGCCATCGGTACTTTCGAGCTTGAAGTCCGGCGCCAGTGCGCCTGCGGAGAGTTTCATACCTGCAACCTACTGCGGACGCCGCGCAAACGGACTTCCGGGCTTGGTTTTATCGACAACGGCGCGGTAATTCAGGAATCTCGAGGATATAGGAATGGTCCGGGTCTGCGACGGTGACAGAAAGCGGGCTTCAAATGCCGTGGCGCCCAGCCAAAGCTGCACGCGGGTTCAATAAATTGCGAGAGTGGCACCCAACGCATTCCGCGCCCGTTCTTGAAAACGATGCCGCGGAATCACGCGGCGATTTGAGCTCGAATAGCCGGATGTCAACTACACCGCCTAACTAAATACAGCTCCGGTATCGACCCATCTCGATACCGGAGCTGTCTATTACGAAAATTCCCAACCTGCGAATCTCCTCCCGCCTACTGCTGGCACCTTGCAAACGGGCTGTCCGGCTTTTCCTTGTCCACTACAACGCGATGATCCAGATCGCCCACATGCATCGCAATGTCGAACACAAGCTTGTCCACGCGAGCCATGTGCTCGTACTGGATGTACTGCGGCTCGTCCGTCACCTGGTGATAATCCGCGTGGCCACCGGTCGTGAAGAAGATGACCGGGATTCCGTAACGCGCATAGTTGGCGTGATCGCTGCGGCAGTAGATGTTCTGCGGATGTCCGTTCGCGTCCATGGAATAATCAAACTTGAATGGAACCGGCTCGCTGCTATCCACGCTCTCGGCGATGTCGCCAAGTTCCGTGGACAGACGACGCGATCCGACAAGTTGCAGATAGTTGCTCGCGCCACTCAACTCTTCACCAGCCTTGTTCTTGCCAGTGATGTCGGTTGGTGCACCGCGACCAACCATATCGAGGTTCAGATCTGCAACGATCGAATCGCGTGGAACGGTTGGATGATTCGTGAACCACTCCGAACCCCATAGTCCCTTTTCCTCACCCATCTGCCAGATGAAGATCAGAGAGCGCTTCGGCTTGACGTGTCCCTGTGCGAACGCCTGGGCGATTTCAAGAATCGAAACCGAGCCCGATCCGTCGTCATCCGCGCCGTTGTTGATCGAGTCGAGCCGTGCCGGATAGATCTTGCGGAGCGAGTCCTTGATTGCGTTGATTCGCACCCACTGCTCTGCTGTCGGCGTCGTCGCAGTGCGAGTATCCGCGCCTTCGACACGCGCGACTTCGTTGTATGCCTTGAGTGAGTCGTGCTCGACGACCGGTCGCGCGCCGGAAACGCCGATGTGATCAGCATGTGCTCCGATCACGATGTATTCCTTGCTCAACTTGGGATCGGTGCCGGGTAGAATCGCTATGACATTGCGCGTGGGCGCGGCGACGCTCTTGACGTGGATGTCAATTGTCGCCGATGGTCCCACATCGCCCTTCGCAGCACTTTCCACCGATTTACCAAGCAGTGCGCTGGCAACCCGCGGTGTTACGGTGATATTCAGCCCGCCGCCGCCAAATCCGCCGCGGCCACCTGCGTTGGCCTGCGTCGGGTGGCTCGCCGCATACGCAGTGCGACCTGTATTCTGCACTGTGTCATCCAGCGTCGGCTGGAAGCGCGGCTTTGGAAGGATCGGCGCGACAGTGATTATCGCTTCAGCGCCAGCGAGCGGGTTCACACTGCCCGGTGCGCGACGGAAAAAGCCGCGACCACCACCTGCCGGCTCCATCATTACAACGATCTTGCCGTTGGCCTGACCAGCAGCAAGTTCGTTTGTCGTATCGCCAAGCGTACCGCCGAAGATGACCGCTCCCGAAACCGTGTGGTCAGCCGGTGGCGCCGAAAGGACGAAGTCGGTGTTCACATGAAACGTATGGCTGCCGGTCGTGATCTTCGATGTCGGCGTTACTGTCCGGGCAGTTACATCCATGTTCTGGAAGTAAGTCCCGTGATCGCCACCTGGGCGAAGACCGAGCTGCCGTACCTGGCGCTCGAGATAATTGGTCGCGTGCATCGCATCGGGTGTTCCCGCTTCGCGGCCGCGGAGCGAATCATCCGAATAGATATACAGGCGCGTCATGAGGTCGCAGGCGGTAATCGCCGGAACCGTCGGACCGCCATGGTACTTGAGCGGCATGGTTACGCCCGGCTCGACGGCCGGACACTTTTGTTGCGCCGAGAGTGCTGGCGCGGCGAGCGCAAGCGCCACGGACAGCGCGGCTGCGGCGCGGGGAATGAAGCGATGGTTCACTTTTATCTCACACGGGAGAGGTTGAAGGGTCTTTGCCCTCCAACATATACGTGTCGCGGCCGTCTGTCGTTCGGCCACGCCGTGTGGCCTGAGCGAGCTCTATCGTCCGGAGTCTGGCAACACGAAAACGACGGACTGGTCTGTGCGCTAGCGCTCCGTCACGCCAGGCCTGTGCGTAGCCGAAAGCACTCAATGACGCGGGGGTTCTTCTCTCCGCCGAGGTGCTGCAAACGGTTGCGAGTGCAACGAGCGTTTCTCTGAAGAACGGCAGCTTGCAGGTGCAGGACGGCCCGGTCGCCGAGGCCGAGCTGGTTGACGAGGCGCTGTCCGCCTATGATAGGGCCATCTCGCTGACCACGCAGGCCGATGAGCGCGGTTACCTGGAGCCGCGCCGTTCACATTTGATGCGGAGTGATACCGGGAAATAGAAAAGGTCCTCGGCCCGCACCAGGAGCCACCCAGGTCCAGCAGCCCAGCGCGCGCTTAACAAAGCCGCGAGAGTCTCCGTCAAATCAGCGTGCATGGAATTTCATCGCGCACGCTGGATTCCCTTGATGGAGACTCAAGTCCTCATGCGAGTGAAGTCGATATTATGTGGCCTGCCATTGATGGCAGTAGCGTTGACAACTGCGGGCATGGCGACTGCCTGCGCCCCGCATCGTACAGTTTATGATGCATCGTACAACGACAACCATCGATGGGACCGGCGCGAGGAAGCAGCATACGCTCGATGGGAAGCGGAACAGCATCTTCGCCACATCGCATATGAGCAGCGAGTCATCGCCGAGCAGCGGGCGTACTGGACCTGGCGCCACGCGCATCCTGATGAAAGAATGTAAATGACCAAGCCGGCGCTCCCGAAGCGCAGCGATGGGAGGCTCTTTGGTACAAGTGGATCGCATGGATGCACAAAATGCACAAACCGTGGCGAGGAGACTATCCTCTCGCCACGGTTCGACTTGCGAGCTTAGCTCGCCGTTGAGAATCACATTTTCAGCTACTACTGCGGACTACCACTCAATGCGCGTAACTCGAGTTGATGAACGCGTCCACGTCACTGTGCAGCTTGTCGCTCGCCTTCTGGTCGATGTACACCATGTGACCTGTCGGGAAGTACGCGAACGAGATGTTCTTACGGATCGACGGCTCGAGTTGCATGTGCGATACGGTTTCTTCAATTCCATTGAACGGTGTCGCGAAATCGTAGTATCCCGCCAACACCAGAACTTTCATCGATGACTCCTGGGTCATCGCCTGACGCAGTGCCTCGGCTACCTGGTCTCCGCCCGTCTGATCCCACGGCCTGACGTTCGCCGTAACTGTGTAGAAGGCGTTGCTGGTCCAGTGCAGGTCGCGGCGCACGTAGTCCATGAACGTAGCCGTGAATGCACCCTCGTATGACGCTTCGCTGGGGTCGTACTCTGCCCGTTCGCCGGCTGCATCGCGGTTGTAACCGGTAAACCGGGAATCGAGACGGCCGAGCACCTGGCGCTTGTTGCGCAAAAGCTCATTGAACCAGCGCTGCGGGCTCACGCGGAGGTTGGACTGTTCGATGTAAGTCGGCGAGAGACCTGTGAGGCGAGCCATGTCGGCGACAACCTTCTGGTACGCCGCAGGACTGATCTCGTCACCCTGCTCGAGCGCCTGCGCGTATTCACCGTGCGCAAACGAGCGCCCGAGCGCCGCGATCTGATCGAGTGATTGCGACTGCAGATCAGGTGGCAGCAGATGGTGATACCACGCTGTAGTGACGTAGCCCGGGAAGAAGAACTCGGTGCGATCGTCAGCGCCCCACTGCGCGAATGCAACTGATGAGAGAAGCACGACGCCGTTGAGATACATCTCGTGGCGTTGCATCAAAATTTGCGACAGTTGAGCGGATCGCGTGGTGCCGTAGCTCTCGCCAATCAGAAACTTGGGCGAATTCCACCGCTCGTTTCGCGTGACGTACTGGTATATGAAATCCGAAAACCATGTGGCATCCTGCCTCACGCCGTAGAACTGCGCCGTCTTCTGTCCCGGCGCCGGACGGCTGTATCCGGTTGAGATCGCATCGACGAACACCATGTCGGTGGCGTCGAGGAATGAATCCGAGTTATCCGTGATCTGGTACGGTGCAGGCATGCCATGACCGTCGGGTGTCAACACAACTTTCTTGGGGCCCAGTCCCATGTGCGTGAAGAGCGACGCCGAACCAGGGCCGCCATTGTACACAAAAGCGAGCGGACGGCGAGAGGCATCTACCCCGTTCTTCGTGTATGCTACGAAGAAAAAGGTGGCCTTCGCCGCACCGGAATCGTCGCGAATCACGTAGGTGCCGGTGGTCGCGGTGTAGTGGATCAGCTGGCCACCGATCGTCGCGGTGTGCTGGGTGACGACGGTCGAGTCTACCGGTGGCATCTCCTGTGAAGCCTCCGAAGGCCTGCCACCTGTCCGTGGGAATTCGGAGACGCTAAGGAGCTTCGTGCCGGGTGCCGGCATCCTCCGCGATGAGGTGTCCGAAGTCGAGTCTCCTCGATTGGTTGCACCGGGACGCACCCGACCGGTCCGCTGTGCGCTCACCGGGCCGACCGCCAGGAAGGACGCCAGAGCACCGATCGCTATTCGTGTTGCATTCATTACTTGCTACCTCGTTGATGTTTAACGAGGGTCAAGTATGAACCCTACCGGTGGATCGGTCAATAAGGGTGGCGGTTCTCATCACGTGCGGGTCCTGCACAGATCGCTACGTTACTGTCACTTTGGTTGACATCCCGTGCATGAAGTGCGGCTTGCCATCCTTGGCGTCAGGGATCATGCAGAGAATGAGATAGTTCCCGGGCTTGAGATCAGCCGCGAACTCCGAGTGCCCCCAACGCGCTATTCCGACGATTCCGCCCACTGCTTCGACCGGCGCATCGCGCATGTCGGGCTTCTCAAGCCACTTGTCTACCTGGGCGTCGGTCTTTCCAGGAAGCACTCGCAGGATCGTGACGTCGTGGTCTTGCGGACCATCGTTGTCCACGCGAAACACGTGACGACCAGCAGTGAACGCACCGGTCGTCGCGATTTGATAGTCGCGCTCACGAAGGTAAATGTCGGGAGTTGGTTCCACAGCGGCACCCGCAGTCTGGCCAGTCACGGTGAGCGTCGACATCATCCCGCTCATCACGTGCTCCTTGCCTGTGGAATCCGGCCACCAGCAGATCATCGAGTACGTACCTGGCTCGAGCACGGCATACTGCGTCACACTGTCCCCGGGTGATACCGCGCCTGGGCCGCCCAACTCGCTGAACCAGCTCGCGGGCTTATGCCCGATCATCGCCTGGTAGAAGTCAGCCACGGTCTTGCCGGAATCCAGCCGCGCGATGCCAAGCATGTGGATGGCATGCCCCTGGTTCACGAGGCGAATGGCAACGAGCCCCGCCGGCACGCTATGCGCGCTGTCAAAGGCAAAGTCGTGAGCCACGACGCGCACAAGCGTCGGTTTGGTGGAGGCCGTGGACGCGTCGGCGGTTCCATTTGAAGACGGCGATGCCGCCGCGCAGCCAAGCACCCCAAGGAACGCCAACGTGCAATAGCTCAGGCAACGCATCTCGCCGACCTCATCATAACGTTAGGGACGGCTAAAACTGCGGGTCCCCGAGAATTCGGTCAAGCAACCGATCCATCAATCGTCAAATCTTGCCCAAATATTTATTGCGTACCGAAGACGCCAGACAAGCCATTGTCCGATTCGCCGTCAGCTCCGTTCGCGCAAGTAGTCGAGCGCTACCACACCGCTTGGGTACGGCGTCGCGGACACAAGCCTGAAGGTCGCATAAACTCCGTCGGCGAACAATCGCTTGCCGCCGCCGAGCGTCAGCGGGTAGATCAGAAGGTGCAGTTCGTCCACGAGATCGTGCTTCAAGAGTGCGTGCACAAGCTCGCTACTGCCGTCGGTCATGATATTCTTTCCCGGCTGCGATTTGATCTCACGTATCGACTCGATCACGTTGTCGCGAATGATCGTGGTGTTGCGCCAGGTGGGCTCCTTGAGCGTCCGTGACACGACATACTTCTTCGGCGCGTTCATCATGTCGCCGAACTTGTCGCCGGCAGGCATGGGCTCGAAAGCCGCGGCATGCGTGAGATACGTGCGCCGACCAAGCAGAAATGCATCGGTATCCTGCATCAACGCGCCGAAGCTGTTGCCGATATCATCATGCCAGTAGGGCCACGTCCAGCCCCCGTGCTCGAACCCGCCGTCACGATCTTCGTCCTTGCCGCCCGGCGCCTGTATCACGCCGTCAAGCGTCATGAATTCGGATATTATGAGCTTGCGCATGTTTCGTCTCTTCTTCTATTGCAATTGCCTGTTGTGTGCGATGGCTGGCCATACCCATCGACCATGAACGCGAGACCACCGAACATCAACTTCTCCTCCACCCCCTGACGTGCGCTAGCGCCAAACGGACGCGGCGCGCGAGCGATTCATTTGCTGCCATTACCGTGCATCCCGAACGTTACCTGGGGTACGGCGCGGTATCGAAGCAGATCGTAAATGCCGTGATCCGGTCATCATGTACGGTGAAAAATTCGGCAACATCGCTTTCGAATGACGGCGCACCGTTGACCGGCTTGATCGTGTAGCGCGTGAGCACACAGGCGCGGTCGCCGTCAACGATAATATCACGCACCGCTGCACTCGCAATGCTCGCGTAAAACCGCTGCGTTGCCTGAAGATATGACGCCTTGCCAGGAATTGTCTTCGCCGGGCTCGTCAGGCTCGTGAACACCATGTCATCAGACAGACACTCGTCCCACCCGCCGCCGCCCTTGAGTCGCTCGAAGTATTTATCGATCGTTGCGCGCGTCGTCATGCGCTCCCTCCACGACATAATTGTCGATCAGCTCCAGCACCTGAGTCCCGGTGACGAGCGTGTCACCGACTCGCGTCGCCGAATCCTCCCAGTCCCAGGTAAATGCGAGTCGCGAGGACGGCACGATTTCACGGTAAATGCCAACGACCACGTGGCTACAACCATCCGGGTCTGTCATAGCCAGCCGAGGCGTTTGTCGCCATGAAACAAGCCAGTGCGTCCAGTTGACCCTCCCAGAAGACGCGGTACTGCTCGATCCACGCTGCAGCCACATGCATCTGCTCGGCCTCCAGCCGGCAGCGATTCACTCGGCCGTCTCTCGTGCGTCGCACGAGCCCGGCGTCCTCAAGTACACGGAGGTGCTTCGATATCGCTGGTCTGGACATATCGAACGGGTACGCCAGCTCGCCCACGGTCGCCTCGCCAACCGAGAGCCTCGCCAGGATGGCTCGGCGAGTCGTGTCGCCTAGCGCCGCAAACGTCAGGTCAAGTCTATTTTCAATGGTAACCATCTAGTTACCATTCTGCTACTGCCTGCCGAACCTGTCAAGGATGAACTTCAGCCCGGGGCACCCCGGGGGTTAAAAAGTTCTACCTCGCCCCAAGCCGCTCGACGCGGTTGCTGGGCCGCGCCTCGCTCAGCGACACCTCGGAAACGCTGGATCGTCACCCGTAATCACCGGCCGATTCTGCCTGTCTGCCACCGCGAGCGCGATGTCGTACACGAAGTTTCCAACACGCGCCATGTGATCGTAGTCCGCGTACTGTGGCTCGTCGGTCGGTTGATGGTAATCGAGCGCATATCCGGTAGATGCGTACACGACCGGCACGCGATGCAGCACATAATTCACCTGATCACTGCGACAGAATCGGTTCCACGGGTTCGCGGGCACGTCCCATGACTTGTCGATCGCCATCGCCTCTGGCCGCACGGCATTCACGGAGTCTATGACGTCGCCGAACTCACGTGACAGTCTGCGTGCGCCGAGCATCTGGATGGAGTGGGGTCCGCCAAACTTCACCTGCCAGACGTGACCCTTCGCCTCCATGTCCATGTTGATCGCCGCAGCAACCGAGTCGAGTGGGATGGTAGGATGATCAGTAAACCACTTGGAACCAAGCAGCCCGCCCTCTTCACCTGTATGCGATACGAAGATGATCGAGCGCTCGGGGTGCTCACTCGCGAACTTCTCCGCTGCTTCCAGGAGTATGGCAGTGCCGGAACCGTCGTCATCGGCACCGTTCATGATCGAGTCGCGACGCGGTGGCCGAATGCTGCGCGCGTACGCGATGAGCGAGTCGATTTCGTGCTGCTGTTTCGCCGTCGGGATGCAGACTGGATCGTTTGCACCCTGCGGGCGCGTGACCATGTTGAACGCACGCAGCGAATCGTGATCAACACCCTCCGGGCGCAAACCGACGTGATCGTTGTGCGCACTTATCAATACGTACTCACCAGCACGCGCCGGGTCGTTACCAGGACGGATCGCGATCACATTGCGACCCGGAGTCGGTGACACCTTGAACGCGTAGTTCCATGCTGCAGTTACAGGCGTACCGGTGTCGCCGATGGACAGTTGACTCGCCGGCTTTCCGAAGAGCTGCTGCGCCATTGCGCTGTCGATCACCGCGCCAGCCGGATCTGCGACGACCGAAGCGCTCACCGGCATCGTCTCGTGTGGCTGCAGGGCCGCAGCTGCGGCGGACCCATCAATCGGCTCGATGAACAGAACAGCTGCAGCACCGGCTTCACGTGCCCGCTCATCTCGCCGTGAAAGCGCTCGCTCTACTAAGGGCTTGGCGCGCTGACGAGCATCGTCCGCGATCGCTGCGTCGGCGCCGAAGCGATCTGGCAGCGCACCGCAACTCTGGAGCGGTGCGCCTGTCCCCTGACTGCCGGGAACACGTGGCCCGCCGACGAAGACCGCGACCTTGCCCTTGAAGCGTGCCGGATCGAGCACGATGGACGTGTCGCCAAACCGACCAGCGAACACCACCTGTGCATTGCGAAGATTGGCGCTCGCTCCGGTACCACTCGCCGCACTTGGTGCGAGCGGGAGCCATCGCGCGCCGATCGTAACCGATTTCCCGCCGGCCGTGAGGCGCGGTGCCGCACCCTGCAGAGTGAAGTCACCGTACGGTAGATCCTGGAAATACGTGCCGTTCTCTCCCGCTGGCTTGAGGCCGAGGCGTTTGAACACGTCGGCGATATACGCGGTGGCCTTGTAGTCGCCGCGCGAGCCGATCATTCTACCTTCCATCGAGTCGTCGGAGATCTGGTAAAGGCGTGTCCGCAGATCGTTCGGTGTGATCGCCGATTCCGTCGGTCGAGGTGTCCACGTTCGCGGACCTTCGTCGGGCCAGACAGTACGGTCGGACCGAGGCGTGGTCTGCTGCGCGGAGGCGACCGGAGCGGCGACAGTGCTCGCCAACACAAGAATGATGAGAAGCGAACGAACTAGGCGGGGGCGGTCAGTCACGATAACGGTCCAGTGGCTTGGTGCGTCAGTTGGCGCCGGCCCGGAGGCCGACGACATCTCGATGATCCGTCACACTTTAGTCAGCGGATGGCTGTCGCGATAGGGTCGCACGGCACGCTCGCGGTTTCAGCGTGTAGTGCTCATCGTCGCTGGGAGAGTGGCGGCCCGCGCGCCATATTACCATTTGTGGGGCGACCACACTCAGCAATGGCCCATTCCAGCACTCAACAGCCGAGATACGCTTCGGCCAGTCGCATGGTTATCCTCGCCGTCGCGCTGCCGTTGGCGGTTTCGTGCGTAGTCTCCAGCAAACCGCTCGTCATAACCGCGCCTCCAGCCGTGGAAGCTGTGCGGCCGACCGACCAGGGCGCGCCGCGCCCGGAAATACACTTCTACGACGACTTCTGGCGCGCACTGGCGGATATCAATCTCCAGTCGGCGTGGATCGCTGCGGGCTCGAGCGAGCAAAGAAAACTCGCAGACGGCATCCAAGACTTCATGAATGGCGATAATGCGGAAGCTGACTCGACAATCGTTCAGCTACTATCTGCAGATGACAGTGAAGTCCGCGAGGTTGCACGCATCACATACGGTGCAATACTCTCGGCACAAGGCGACTGGCTGCGGTTGGCCACTTACGCAGACACGGTCAACACGAATATTCAGGAATACAGCGGCATTAGAATACATGACCCAGCCAGCGTTGAAGCTTGGGCGCCTACCCTCAAGGGTATGTCAACGACGCTCACATTCGCGGACACCGTATCGTCAGTACCACTTAGCCGATCCAGTGGCGGGATACCGACAATACCAGTGAGCGTCAACGGTGTTACGAAGTACTTCTGGATCGATACAGGGTCCAGTCTTACGGTACTCTCGTCAGCCGTGGCCGATGCGTCAGGTGTGACAACAGTGCTTGGCGACTCGCTGGAGTTGGTAACAGCCGTGGGGCGGCTCCCAGCTCACGCAGCGGTCATTCCATCACTCAGATTGGGCGGTGTGACCGTTGCCAACGCGCGAGCCATGATCGTCACCGGGTCGGTGCTCCAGCTGAAAGGGCCGGTAGATGAAGTACCTCCAGAAGCGATCGACGGCGTTATTGGCTTCGATCTGATCCGACAGTTGGACCTGACCATCGACGACAACCTTGGCAGAGTAATCATCCGGAAGCCCTCGCTCCGCCCTCCAACTGTGAAGCGCCCTCGCAACCTATCATGGTATGGCGTGCCAATTGTGACACTATTATCGGAAAAGGGGGTCGCGGTTCATCTAGCCCTGGATACCGGCGCCGATGAGACGTTTGGAACGCCAGGAATGGCGCGCAAGAGCGGTGCGTCGTGGCAAAGGGCAGAGCGACGCATCGTGAAGGGCTTCGGCGGCAGCGTGAGTGAACCCGGAGTTGTAATCCCATCCGTCCGGCTCTTCCTTGGCGATGTGCCCCTCGTCTTCAGGCGAATCTTTCTTTATGAGGCCCACTATCCCACCATCTTCACGCTGGATGGGACACTTGGCGCCGACGCCGGACGTGGCGGCGTAGTCCGAATCGACATGACCAATGGCCGGCTCGACATATCCAGGAAGTGACCGCCGCCTCGCACGGTGCTGCGCGTTAGATAGCATAACACTCAATTTGCTTTTATCCGGGATCCACACGTTCCTCTGGCCGCGTATCATCGGCGTACCTAAGTTTGCCGCTTGACCAAAGCCATCCAAGTCAACAGGAGCAAACGGGGTTTTATGAAAAGACTCATGCTGCTATCAACGATCCTGCTTGCTACCGCATCGCCCGCCTTCGGACAGACGAAGACATCGATCGATCCCAAACTCGAAGCACGCATCATCACACTTGAAAAACAGGGGTGGAAAGCGTGGCAGGATGGGAACGGTGCGTGGTACAGAGACAATACGACCGCGGATTTTGTCTCGACCAACGGCGATGGGCCAACCAACAAAGCTGATCTCATCAAGGCTGCTCCAACAGCGTGCCATCTGAAGTCTTATTCTCTCACGAACTTCAAGATCGTCATGCTCGACGATAACGCACTGATCCTGAGCTACGCCGCGAAACAGGACGAAATGTGCGGCACTGAACGAGTCCCACCATCAGTCTACGCGATGTCCACATACGTACGACGAGGCGGCAGATGGTTGACGGCGTCCTACATGGAGACGCCCTGACCGCATGGTGGGGCGTTCGCCGGTACCGCCTTGCGGCCCCTGAGAGTAGCGACTACGCTTCACCCGCTCTGTAACTCCGGACACCAACCCAGGACTCGCTTCATGCCCCTCCGCGCCCGCTCGCTGGTAATGGCCGCTGCAGTTGTGCTCGCCGCTGGTACGGCGCTCGGAGCGCAACAGGTTCCGAAGGCGATCTATACCGACCCTCCGCACAATACTCAGCATCCTGCACGCATGGAGGTGCTTCACATCCCATCGGGTGATGTAAAGATCAACGGCGTTGCATATCTGGCGGCTGGAGCGGGTGTGCACCCTACGTTTGTCCTGCTCCATGGATTGCCTGGCAACGAGAAGAACCTTGACCTCGCGCAGGCGGTGCGACGTGCCGGCTGGAACGCAATCACCTTCAATTACCGCGGCTCGTGGGGCAGTCCTGGCGATTTCCGATTCGCGCAGAACCTTCAGGACGCAGATGCAGTGCTCGCCTTCCTCCGCGATCCTGTCAACTCGCAAGCGCTAGGTATCGATACCACACATCTCGTGCTCGCGGGACACAGCATGGGGGGCTGGGTCACCGTGCTCACAGCCGCGCACCAACACGGGCTTGAAGGAGCAGTACTCATTTCAGCAGCGGACATGACCGCGTTTGGCGGAGCCACCAGAGCGCAGGTAGTAGCCGGAATGGCAAGCGACATGGAATCGCTCGCCGGCACAAGTCCCGAGCAGATGGCCGATGAAATCATCGCGCACAAGGCCGACTGGGGCTTCGCTACCGCATACGATGGGCTCGCGTCGATGCCAATGCTCGTCATCACATCAAATGATGGCCTGGCACCATCCAACGACGCGCTTGTCGCCGCGGTGCGCAAACGCGGCAATACGAGAATTGCAACCGCGCACTTCCCGACGGACCATTCGTATTCCGATCAGCGCATCGCAATGGAAAGCGCCGTCATTGCGTGGCTGCAAAAGTTGGTGAGATAGCCTGCAAATGACCGAGCCGTAACCAACATCAATCCATGCCTGGCAACCCAAACACATTCGCCATTGCGTTACCCTCAACTCTGGCAACTCTCACCGGCGCCGGTGCCGCCATACTCGGCGGCTGGGCATCCGCACACTTCACGGCACGCCAGGCGCGACACAGAGCGGCACTTGAGCGAAATGAACGCCGCAGCGTGCTCGCAAGCGTTTTGATAGATGAACTCGCAAACATCGAAGCTGCTCTTAAATCATTTCCAGTTGCGATAACCAGACGCCGGTTCAGGCCGCTCCCCGATACGCCAGTACTCGACCGCATGCTGTCGATCGCAGACGCATTCGATGCCCAGACCGTTATTACGCTTCTCAGCGTCCGAGAGATGTTTCGCGCACACCGCCGAGTGTCGAAGGACTGTCACGCACTTTATCGGAAATACCGGCGCCATCCCGAATCACAGCAGCGCACCGACGATGAGCAGCATCTTCTGGATGTCGTAGCCGGCGCGACGCAGACGGCAGCCACAGTGCAACAGAAAGCTGTGGAAGCACTCCTCAATATCGGCGGAATAGCAACTTCCGCCGATTACGAAACCGCTACGCGTCGCTATACGTCCGGCGCAGTCGAGGAGACCTTGCGATGGACCGCTGTCCACCCAGCTGCGAGCGTGGAGTCCATCCAGCTGCCGAATCACGACTAGTCGTGCGGTCCCCAGCTGGATTGGAGACCGTTTCTGGTCTCGGGTGTACTATGAAAGGGTCTTGCTCGTCATACCCCTGATGGAAACCACGCCCGCCCCGCGCTATACCTGGTCGCGGGCCTCCTAGATCGCGCTCCAGGAATCCGAATGGCCTCACGCAACTATCTAAAACTGCTCCCCACCGTATTGATAGCTGCGATAGCATTCGTATATGTTGTCTCGAACGTTCGTTCGGTTTATCCGGCATCACTTGCGGCTGTGGATCTTCCGCGGCCCGGTGAGATGCTGAGCGCAGGATCCAGTGCGAGAATTAGCGCCGTAATCGGATCTACGCTCACAGCGAGTGCAACCCCTGTCGCGCACCGCACCGAGATCGAAGCGAACACAGAGAGCGCCCTCGGCGCACTGGCGACCACGGTGAGACCGCTTAGCCATCCGAGCGCACTCCGCGATGCTTTTGAGAGCTATTTCGCTTTCAAGACCGCACATCCGGGAGAAGTCCGCGAGCCATACCTGTACTTCGTTGACTACGGCCTCCCGAGCTCCACCCCCCGCGGCTACGTCTTCAACATGAATGCACTTTCGATCGTGGATGGGCCATTCATGGTCGCCCACGGTCGTGGATCCGCGCCGACCGCAGCCGGAGTTCCGACGCGCTTCTCCAACGCCTTCGGTGCCGCGACAACTTCGCTCGGACTGTACGTCGCGCAGAGCCTCTACGCGTTCACCGGCCACTCCGGCGGGCGCGCGTACCACTCTGTCGGGTTGAGGCTCGATGGCGTGTCTGACGGCTTCAACGACAACGCCCTCGGCCGAGGTGTGGTCGCGCATGGCGCGCCATATGTCACTGCCACTCGCGCCGGGCGGAGCGAGGGATGCCCAGCCATGGAAACCACCCGCGCCAAACGGCTTCTCCCCAAGCTCGCCAACGGCGGCCTGGTCTTTCTCTTCGCACCGGACAGCAACTGGATGTCCCGCGACCCCTGGCTGCTTGCGGGCTGAGCTGACGCGCTTCGGCACATTCGGATGACCCCCCTTGACCCTATACCATGGTATAGGGTCTATCATTATCAATACGCGACTGAGAGCGGGGCTTATTGCGCCAAGGGGGGGACATGACGGGAAAGACAGAGTGTTGTGGCTGGGACGTGTGGGCCGAACTGGCTGGGATGGCCCCCGACCGACGTATTACCGGCGCTGAGGAATGGCGCACGCAGCGTGAAAATCAGAGCGTGCCACCCACGCGCAACTCCGACGGCCATTATCACGTAAGCACCATACACATTGCGCATGAAGATCGGTGAGTTGGCGAGTAATGCCGGTGTGCACATCCAGACCGTGCGCTACTACGAACGGCGCGGCCTCCTGGCTGATCCACGCCAGTCTGCAGCCGGGTATCGCGAGTACGACACCGCAACGATTCACCGGCTTCGTTTCATTCGCCGCGCGCAGGAACTCGGATTCACTCTTGGCGAGATTAGCGAACTTCTCGTGCTACGCCTCGATCCAGAGACATCGGCGAGCACAGTCAGGATACGCGCGAGCGAGAAGATTGAGGAAATTGAAGGAAGAATTCACGATCTCGAGCGCATCAAAAATGCATTGTCTCATCTCGCCAGCAACTGCCACGGAGATTCCGGGCCCACCGGCGACTGTCCACTTCTGGAAGCACTCGGACCAATCGAGTAAATCCGTCACACCCACACAGCAGCACTCACAAGGAGATTTGTAACACAATGTCCGTACGTGGTCCTCGTTTAAGAATTGTCCGGCGGCTGGGCACGCAGCTCCCGGGACTGACAGCAAAAACNNCAATCAACAACGCGACGCCGACGTAGTGCGCTGCGACAGCGGCTGGACGAAAAGCAGAAGGTGCGCTTCAATTACGGCGTGACTGAACGACAGATGGAACGCTATCTCGTGGAGGCGCGCGCGCTGCCAGGCAATACTGGAGAGAATCTGCTGGTACTGCTTGAACGACGTCTCGACAACACGGTGTTTCGCCTTGGGCTCGCGCGAACCATTCCAGCAGCGCGACAACTCATCTCGCACGGTCATGTGCGCGTTGGTGATCGGAGAGTCGATCGTCCAGGTTACCGTCTCGTGATCGGAGAGACGATCTCGCTCGATTCGCATGCGAGAGATAGCGAGTCGCTCAGGGCATCCGCGGAAGCGGGACCGTTGCTGCGGTTACCGAGCTACCTCAGACAAATGCCCGACGATGTCTTCGCTGGACGTATGGTGACGTTGCCGGCCCGAACTGACGTTCCGTTTCCAGTTGCAGAGTCGCTCATCATCGAGTTCTACGCCCGGTAGCCAACGGATAGTGACGTGCGGCTTGTCGTGTGGACGCGTGCCACGGATCACTTGTTTATCCATCGTGATCCGACGCGTCGAACCACGAACTGACTAGCTTTCGAGTATGCGGCGATCGCTGTGGGTGCGGATTGTTACGGCCATTTGGGCTGTCTGGCTTGGAGCCGCTCTGGCCACGCCCATGGCGATGCACCCAATGCAGATGGCCGGGCAGTCCACCGCGCAGATGGCGGGAACGCATGGGATGCCGGGAATGGATCAGTCGGCAGGTTCCGATGTCCCGACCGATCACATGCCGTCGCATGGCTCCAGTAACGACTGCTCCTGCATCTGTAACTGCTGCTGCGTACCACCGGCAATCGCCCCATCGCGCGTTGCCACAGGTATTGAGACCAGGGTGGTTGCACCTCAGCTGGCGGTCCCCGTCAATGCTGACGCGCGCGGCCCGGCCGCACTGCCGCCGTATTCGCTCCCCTTCGCGAACGGCCCTCCAGCAGAATTCCCGGTCTGACCATCTGTTAGGCGGATGCCGGCAACGGCATCCCCTCGACGTCAACCGACATCGCGCTGACCGATCCCCCGGGATCCGTAAAACATCCGCACGCCTGCTCCCGGAATGACCGCAAACCTGGGCGCGCGCATCAATCGACATACGCGGCGTTTCGCTCACCATAACGATCCGTCGTTCTTCACATATGGAAATGAGAATCACGAAATCCATCCACCCCCGCGCGTGGCGCGTGTTCGGCACGCTCGCCGTTGCGGGCTGTTGCCTGAACGCGGCCGCGCTAAATGCTCAGACCAGAGATTCGACCAAAGCGGACACGGACACGGTAGCTCAGCACACTGATAGCACCGCCAAACTTCGCACCGTCAAGGTAACTGCGAAGCACACGCCTGAAACTCGCGTCAACACCATTCAACTACTCACCCTGCCGGTAACGGCAAGTATCACCGCATCCAAAGCAAACCAAACCGTCAACCTCATCGATCCTGAAGATGCGGTGAAGTATTTGCCGAGCATTTACGTACGGAAACGCAATTACGGCGATACGCAGGCAACAATTGGCACCCGTGTCTGGGGGGTAAGCTCCAGTGCGCGGAGTCTCGTGTACGCCGACGGTGTTCCGTTGACGGCACTCATAGCAAACAACAACACCATTGGTGGACCGCGGTGGGGCCTCGTCTCGCCGCAGGAGATATCGCGCATCGACATGATGTACGGCCCCTTCTCCGCCGCCTATCCCGGTAACTCGATGGGTGCTGTGATGGCGATTACAACGCGTCAGCCGGATTCTCTTGAGATATCGGTCGACCAGACCCAGGCATTGCAGCATTTCGATCTGTACGGAACGCGGCGTAACCTTGCTACGTCGCTTACGAACGCGGTAGTTGGAAATCGATTGGGACATTTTTCCTTCTGGGCGAGTGGCAGCTACCAGAACAGCCAGAGCCAACCACTACTTTTCGTGACGAACGCCATCTTCCCGGCCGGTACCACGGGTGGCTATGCTTCATCCAACAAGTCAGGTGGACCAGCCAACGTGATTGGTGCAAGCGGCCTGTTGCACACTGGGATGACCAACGCAAAGCTGAAACTTGCGTATGACGTCTCGCCAATACTCCGCGCCGCTTACACTTTTGGCTTCTGGAGCAATGACGCGAATGCAGGCGTTGATACATATCTCAATCAGAGCGGCCAGCCCACGTTTGCGGGAGTCTCCAGTTTTGCCAATGGCTACTACAACCTGGTGGAACGTCACACATCGCAGAGCCTGTCACTTCGTACGAATAATGTCAGAGGCGATTGGGATTTCGAAGCCATCGGCACGCTCTACAACTTCGACAAGGATCAACAACGCACACCTGGTTCGGCATCCGCCAGCGGCGGAACGTTCGGGACACCAGGTCGAGTTGCAGTACTGGACGGTACTGGCTGGGAGACGCTGGACTTGAAGGCTGCATGGCATGCCGGCGGTGTTGGCGCCACGCATACGGTGAGCTTCGGTGCTCACAGCGATCGCTACGCGCTCTCCAATCCGACTTACAACACTTCGGACTGGCGCAACGGCTCGTTCAGCGGCGTATCCACTGAAGGCGACGGCAAGACACGGACAGCCGCTCTCTGGATTCAGGACAGCTGGTACATGACACCGACATTGAATTTCACCTTCGGTGGCCGCTACGAGGACTGGCGGGGTTACGATGGATACAACGTCAACGGATCAATCGCAGTTGTCCAGCCGACTGTCAAGTCATCACGCTTCTCGCCCAAAGGAGTGCTCACTTGGGACGCTGCACCTGACTGGAAAATTACCGCGTCGGTCGGAAAGGCATACCGCTTCGCCACTGCCGCCGAGCTGTACCAGCTCGTGTCAACCGGCGCGACGTACACTTCACCAAATCCCAATCTAAAGCCGGACGACGATCTTTCGTCTGAGCTTCGTTTCATGCGCACGTTCCAGCATGGGACGGCACAGATGGCATTGTTCCAGGACGACGTTCACGATGCGATCATTTCACAGTATCTGCCGCTCGTGCCCAATTCGCCAACCCTCTATTCCTACGTATCAAACGTGGATCACGTGCGGGCGCGCGGTATCGAGCTCTCCGGCACAGCGAACGATGTCTTCGTGCGCGGTCTCGACTTCTCTGCAAGCGGCACGTATGTCGATGCTCGCACACTCGCCCTTCCCGGACGGGCCAGCGCATCGGCCCCGCCCGGTTCCGCCGTAGGCAAGTTCCTTCCGAACATTCCTGAGTGGCGTGGGACCGTCCTCGGCACCTATCACCCGACCATGCGTTTCTCGGTGTCCCTCGCCGGACGGTACAGCTCCAAAATGTACACGACACTGGACAATTCCGATGTGAACTTCAATATCTATCAGGGGTTCAGCGAGTGGTTTGTGATGGATACAAAGGCAAACTACCAGGTCGATCGCAACTGGGGCGCATCGCTGGGAGTGGACAATCTCCTGAATCGCAAATACTTCCTCTTCCACCCGTTCCCACAGCGCACTGTGGTTGCGGGGCTCAAGTACACGCTTTAATCAGACGATGCACAGGTTACGTCAATGAAGTCGGTGGCCCGCACGAGAGGCCTGCCAGCACACCCGCATGCGCCAAATCGATTAATCTCGATTTCGCGGCTGGTAGCGAGCGTGGTCGCGTGCTGCGTCGTAATGCTGCTGGTCAGCCGAGCGACTGCTTTTGCGCACGCCGCGCTCCTACACACGGACCCCGCGGCGGGTGCGCGTCTCGCTGTGAGCCCGGATCACGTTCGGCTTGTCTTCAGCGAAGAGCTGGATCCAACACTCGCACAACTGTCGCTGGTATCTGGTGATGGGACAGTTACAAAGCTCGCCGTCAGCGGCGATCCGCATAACGTGTACGCAATCACGGCACCGGTTGCGACGCTCGCAACCGGTGCATATCGCGTCATGTGGCGCATAGTCTCCGCCGATGGTCATCCGGTTGAAGGGAGCTTCGTATTCCGGGTCGGCGATGCCGCTGCGAACGCACCACCCGCCCCTGCGAATCTCGATGTGCCCTCAACGTGGGGCCCGACTGTAGTTGGTGCACCCATTATTCCAGCCGCACTACGTGGAATCGGGGTTGGATTCCTGATGGCGTTCGCCGGACTGATATTTTGTCTCATGCGCGCGCGGGCGCGTCATGATCCTCGGCAACGTCGCGCTGAGAAGATCGCGATATGGCTCGCACTGGGTGCAGTCGTGTTCCTGGCGCTGAATTTTGCGGCGTGGTTGCTTAACGCGGCACCCAACCACAGCATAGGTGGTAGTTCAACTAGCGCGCTTATCTCAAGTAACATCGGAAGAATGGAGACCTGGCGCACTGGGCTCGCTTTACTCGCACTCTGGGCAGTCGCGCTGGCACGGCGCCCTCGAATCGCCTTCGTTCTTGCATTTCTTGCCTTGGTGGTGAGCGGTGCCAGCGGCCACTCCGCAGCGATGCACCCAATGTGGACCGAGCCCGCCAGAGCGTTGCATCTCATGGCCGGCGGGGCATGGCTGGGCTCACTCATATATCTCGTATCGCATGAGCGACAGGATGTCGATTCGTTTGCGCGCGCAGCATTCAGTGTCTCGACCATTGCGCTCGTCTCCGCGATCGTCGTCACGATCACCGGCGTCATCCAGGGTCTTTCTTTCCTGCCGTCGCCACTCGATATTTTCGGGTCCGCGTACGGAACCGTTCTGCTCGCCAAAGTTGTGGGCCTGCTCGTTCTGATTGCTTTCGGAGCGTATCATCGGTACCGCATCCTTCCCGGAATCGTACAGAAAGAACGTCTGGCGGGTCGCTTCACCACGACTCTCCGAAGTGAAATCGCGGTGATGATAGTCGTCGTGATGCTCGGCGGATTGCTCGCGTATGTTTCACCGCCGCACCAGTCAATGCACGGTATGGCATTGATGGAGATGCACTCTAACCTTTCTTCTGAATGAACGGGATGCTGAATTTGCTCGGACAAATGCGTCGCCATGCAAGACGCGCTACACCAATGGCACTCTTCTCATTGCTTGCGACGCTCACGCCAGCAATCGCGTTCGCACACTCTGTCGTGTACCCGAAGAAATCGACAGCCGGCGCGTACGAGCGCTACGTGCTTCGAGTACCAAACGAGAAGAACGTTGCGACGACGCGCGTTGAGATCCGTTTTCCCGAAGGACTCCGCATCACTGACTTTCAGGAAGTTCCCGGTTGGACACTTCAGGTGCTCACCGATTCCGCCAAGCGAATCGTAGGTGCAGTCTGGACAGGTAACCTCCCGCCGCAGCGCTTTGTGGAGTTCGCGTTCATGGCGGCCAACCCCAAGACCGCAACCAGCCTGGTCTGGCCGGTGTATCAAACGTATGAGGGGATGCCCCGTGTCGAATGGACGGGCCCGAAAGGGTCGAAAACACCTGCATCGGTGACGGAGATTTCGCCAGCGGATTCGGCGGCCGTTGCTGGTGCTGGTGCTGGTGCTGCTGCACCCGGCGCGATCGCCCCGGCATCTTCGTTTCAATGGGTTCAGTGGCTGGCGCTCGTCATTGCAGTTATTGCGCTCGGAGTTGCAATACGCCCCAAGGATCGCGCCGCATAGTCGCACACTCCGCCCCGGGCGCCCGAACGATACGGCTATCGAGGCGCCCAGACTGCTAGCGCGAGTCGCGCGCACGTTGTAGCCTTGAGTTCAACCGCAGAAACCGGACGTCCCATGAAAAGCCTCGTCGCTGGATCGCTGCTCGCGCTCACTGCTGCCCCTGGAATGGCTCAGACTTCACCGCACCCCTTCAATGCGCACGACCTGGTGATGATGGACCGGGTCTCCGATCCGCAAATATCCGCCGACGGCAGCCGCGTGGTTTTCAGCGTGCGAACGACCGACTATGACGCAAACAAGGGATTGACGAGCCTCTGGCTTCTCGACCTCAAGACGGCCGGAGCATCGCCCCACCGACTCACAGCTCCAGAACTGAACGCGGGTACTGCCCGGTTCTCGCCCGATGGAAAGACGATTTATTACCTCGCCGCGGAATCCGGTGTGACGCAATTGTGGTCAATGCCTGCAGCTGGCGGTACCGCGAAACAGGTTACGCATGTACCCGTCGACATCGATAACTACCGGATTTCGCCCGATGGGCGGCAACTGCTGTTCTCCGCGCAGGTGTTCACAGACTGCAAGACAATTGCATGCACCGCCGCACGTCTTGAGGCGATAAAGAACGACAAGGCTACTGGCAGAGTCTACGATCGCCTCTTTATCCGCCACTGGGACACCTGGTCCGACGGACGTCGCTCACAACTTTTCATAACACCAATCGGCTCGGCTGCCGAGCCGCTTCATCTTACGCTGGGCATTGATGGAGACGTGCCGTCCAAACCCTTCGGTGATGAAAGCGAGTACAGCTTCTCGCCAGACGGAAAGACGGTGTACTTCGACGTTCGAATAGCTGGCATGACCGAACCATGGTCGACCAACTTCGACATCTACTCAGTACCAGCCGATCGTTCGTCTGCACCAAAGAATCTCACTGCAAACAATCTCGCATGGGATGCAACGCCGGTACCGTCCAGCGACGGCAAGACGTTGTACTATCTGGCGATGAAGACCCCTGGCTTCGAGGCCGATCGCTTCGACATCATGGCTCTCGACCTCGCTACCGGCGCGAAACGTGAGCTCGCTCCACAGTGGGACCGCTCGGCTGGTGGCTTGACGTTGTCGCATGACGGCAAAACGCTGTACACGACTGTTGATGACGAAGGGATGCACGCACTCTACGCGATCGACATCGCAAGTGGGACGCCGCACAAGTTGCTGAGCGGTGGAACCGTAACTGGATTTGCAGTTGCGGGGAACCGGATCATCGCTGCGCGACAGGACTTCAAGCATCCCACGGATCTTTACACTCTCGATGCCCGCGGCTCCGGTCTGATACAAGTAACGCACTTCAACGCCGACCGACTGCGCGATATCCTGTTTGGCGACGCCGAATTTTTCAGCTTCACCGGCGCGAAGGGCGACACCGTGCGTGGATACGTCATGAAGCCTGTAGGTTACCAGGCTGGTAAGAAATATCCTGTCGCTTTCATGATACACGGCGGCCCGCAGAGCGCATGGAATGAAGACTTCCACTATCGGTGGAATCCGGAGACATACGCTGGTGCCGGTTTCGCGGTGGTCGCGATCAACCCGCATGGATCGACCGGATACGGTCAGTCATTCACAAACGAGATTTCCGGCGATTGGGGCGGGGCGCCGCTCGAAGATCTCAAGAAGGGTTGGGCCGCGGCGCTTGAGCGTTACTCATTCCTCGACAGCAACGAGGCGTGTGCTCTTGGGTCGAGCTACGGTGGGTACATGGTGTACTGGATGGCCGGTGTCTGGAATGAACCGTGGAAATGCATGGTGGATCACGACGGTGTGTTCGACACGCGCATGATGGCGTATGCGACCGATGAACTCTGGTTCGAGGACCATGAAAACGGTGGTACTCAGTACGACCAGCCAGCGAATTATGAAAAATTCAATCCGTTGAATCACGTGAGCGAGTGGCGTGTGCCAATGCTCATCATTCACAGCGGACATGATTTCCGGATCCCGGATAGTCAGGGAATCGGCGCATTCACCGCACTCCAGCGGCGCGGGATTCCGAGCAAGTTGCTGTACTTCCCCGACGAGAGCCACTGGGTACAGAAACCACACAACAGCATCTTGTGGCACGACACTGTGATCGGATGGTTGAAACAGTGGACAAGCGGGAAGTGAGTCGTCATCCCGCCGAAGGTC